>JBBAKO010000001.1:0-316 GCA_040403475.1 Algoriphagus sp.
GGATTCGAACCCAGGACCCATACATTAAAAGTGTATTGCTCTACCAGCTGAGCTACAGAATCGAACTACTTTTTATTTAAAATAAAAAGCGGAAGGTCATTCCGCTTTTTATCGTGATCCGGTCAGGACTCGAACCTGAAACCTACTGCTTAGAAGGCAGTTGCTCTGTCCAGTTGAGCTACAGGACCTGGTGACTACTTCTAGTCAAATAAAGTCGGGGTGGCAGGATTCGAACCTACGACCTCCACATCCCAAATGTGGCGCGATACCGGGCTACGCTACACCCCGAGACTTTTTTTATTTCAATTTTTTTTAA
>JBBAKO010000001.1:416-105259 GCA_040403475.1 Algoriphagus sp.
CTACGGACTTCCCGCACCCTTGCGGGACGCGATACCGGGCTACGCTACACCCCGAGACTTTTTTTATTTCAATTTTTTTTAAATAGCCATTTGCCATTCAAGCGAATTCGTACCTACGGACTTCCCGCACCCTTGCGGGACGCGATACCGGGCTACGCTACACCCCGAAACTTTTTACTTCAATTTTTTTTAAATAGCCATTTGCTATTTAAAGGATTTGAACCTACGGACTTCCCGCACCCTTGCGGGTCTTGTCCCGAAGAATTTCGGGAAGGTGATACCGGCCCCGAAACTTTCTTTAACCCCTTCCGAGTTAGTCTTGTGATCCCGCTGGGATTCGAACCCAGGACCCATACATTAAAAGTGTATTGCTCTACCAGCTGAGCTACAGAATCGGTAATCAATATTTCAAATTCAAAAGATTCTAGATTAAAACTGTATTGCTTCCCGAAATACTTCGGGACAGGCCTACCAGCTGAGCTACAGAATCGGTTATTTAATTTCAGTTAAATGAACTTGCTTTTTGAAAGTTCAATGCCGTAATTGGACTGCAAATTTATGACTCTGAATTCTAAATGCCAAGAATCAATTCCATCTTTCTCATAAAAGTTTCCATATTTTTCGGACTACTCTTGCAAAGCATTCATTGTCAGGCCGATGTGCCAAGGCTTATGATCGCAGATTCCTTGTTTAATCAGAGAAGTTACAAGGAAGCAATGGAGATTTACGAGGTAAACTTCCAATCTGGGATCTATTCTACTTCCATGTTGCTCAAAATGGCCTTCATTGCGGAAGGAATTGGGGACAGCGAACGGGCAACCTTGTACCTAAGTAAGTACTATGATTTGAGCCCAAATCCCCAGACAATTTCCAAAATCAAAACACTCACGGGACAGGCCGAATTGGTGGGCTATGAAGTGAGCGATGGCATGCGTTTTGTCCTTTTTTTGGTGGAATACAAGGAGATTCTCGTAGGAGGTCTCACCTTGTCCTTGATCATGTCCTTGATTGTACTCTGGTCACAAGGAAGAAAATTGAAGGAGGGAAGATTTTATGGCCCCTCGATTCTATTGCTAGCGCTAATTTTTGCCATCAATAATTTTCTGAATGGCCCCTCTACTGGATTGGTTACCTCCAGCCCCACGCTCATTCGATCCAAGCCTTCTGCTGGCGGTGATTTTGTAGAGCTAGTGGAGCCTGGCCACCGTGTCACCATCAAATCTTCCAAGGATATCTGGTACGAGATCGAATGGAAAGAACAGATCGCCTACATCAAGAAAGAGGATGTAACAAGGTTGTAAGTGTTAATTGTACATTGTACCTGCCTGCGGCAGGCAGGCCAAGTACCAAGTAAGAATTCGCATAAGGAACTGAATCCTGCCTAATCAACGCAGACAGGCTGGCTTCACGAAGTGACCTAAGATAAAAAAAGTACCAAGTACAAAGTAAGATCGGAAACGAAATTCCTAATCCATCTTGATACTTGGTACTTGATACTAGCTACTTAAAAATCTTGATACAATGTACCTGGTACTTGGTACTTGGTACATGGTACTTAGTACAACCTAAAGCTTCTTAATCATCAAGTTACGAAAGTGCACCACATCGCCATGGTCTTGAAGGGAAATTTTGCCCTTCTTGAATTTGCCAAATCCAGGCATGCTCTTGAACTTGCTCTTCGCTATCAATGCTTCCCACTCTGGAGTAAACAGCTGCGTAGAGACGATATTCACCCCGTTCAAAAAGAAGTCTAACTTCCCTTTGTTGATTCGGATCTCAGCTTGATTCCACTCTCCAGCTGGCTTGACGGTCTCCTTGCTGCTCACAATCAAATCGTACAAATCACCCGCTCTGTGGCTGATGATTTTAGCATCTGGGTGACCCGCATTATCCAAGACCTGCATCTCAGGGCCAGTCTGCCAAGGGTAGGGATATTCTTTAGCCTCATGCACTAGAAAAATTACTCCACTATTTCCGTTGGGAGCGATCTTCCACTCGTACTTGAAATGAAAATTTTCAAACTCCTCCGCAGTGACGATGTCCCCTGCATCTCCTGGTTGCCAGCTCGCTTTATTCGCTGCATCCAGGTACATTTCGCCGTTCTCAATTTTCCAAGCCTTACCTACGGCCCCTCCTCCATACTTGGACCAACCTGCAAAGGTCTTCCCATCAAAGAGGGGCGTCCAGTCAGCTGCTACATTTTCTTGGGTAGGCTGTAGGGACTTTTCTTCTTTTGCAACCTGCACAAATGCCATTCCGATAGCAGCACTTGCTACTAGGGCTATGATTTTAGCTTTCATGGCTTATTTTTTAAGTAGCAAAATATAGCGCACCATATCAGTTGCATCCTCTTCAGTCAAATTTGGATGGGCAGCCATGGGAATTTCACCCCAGACACCTACTCCACCAGCAATTACCTTCTTGGCAAGCATGGCCACATTGGCCTCTGTATTTTCGTATTTGGCAGCGACATCAGCATATGCCGGGCCGATAAGTTTGCGGTCCACCTGGTGGCATCCCGTACAGTCTGAGCCCTTCACTTTTTCCAATCCCTTGATGTATATAGGATCATCTTTGTACTTGTCCTCTAAGGAAACTTCCACAGGGGCGGCTTCGGCAGTAGCAGTTTCAGTGCTCGTTTCTGCTGTTTTTTCACCACCTCCACAAGAAAAGGCAAAACCTGCCAGAAGGACTACTACACTGGTTGATAGAAAATTTAGTTTCATTGGTTTGATTTGGTTATTGTTTTAAATTCCTAATACTCTTCTATTAAATGCCTCATCCGCACCTGTACCGGCAAAGTCATCAAAGGCTTTTTCAGTCACTCGAATGAGATGTGAGTCGATGAATGGAGCACCTTCTGCAGCACCCTGCTCCGGATGCTTGATGGCACACTCCCACTCCAGCACGGCCCAGCCACTGTAATTGTACTGCGAAAGTTTGCTAAATATTCCTGCAAAATCAACTTGCCCATCTCCTAATGATCTGAATCGACCGGCGCGTTCTACCCAGCCCTGGAATCCACCATAGACTCCCTGCTTGCCGGTAGGGTTAAACTCTGCATCCTTGACGTGGAACATTTTGATGCGCTCATGGTAAAAGTCAATGAACTGTAGGTAATCCAAGCACTGCAACACAAAATGGCTTGGGTCATACAAAATATTGGCGCGCTTGTGACCCCCAACTTTTTCTAGGAACATTTCGAAGGTAATGCCATCGTGCAAATCCTCGCCAGGGTGCAATTCGTAACACACATCCACACCTACTTCATCAAAGGCATTCAAAATAGGCATCCATCGGTTGGCTAGCTCTGTAAAGCCTGTTTCCACCAATCCTGCAGGTCGCTGTGGCCATGGATAGACGGTGTGCCACATCAAGGCCCCAGAGAAGGTGGCATGCGCATTGAGCCCCAAATTAGCAGAGGCTTTCGCCGCATACTTAAGTTGCTGCGTAGCCCAAGCAGACTTTCCTTTCAGGTCTCCCTTGAGGTTGGCTGGCGCAAAGCCGTCAAATAGCTCGTTGTAAGCTGGATGTACAGCTACCAATTGTCCCTGCAAGTGCGTAGACAATTCGGAAATTTCCATACCTGTCTCAGCCACAATCCCTTTGATTTCGTCCGCGTAGGTTTTGCTTTCGGCAGCCTTTTGCAAGTCAATCATGCGTCCATCCCAAGAAGGAATTTGTACAGCCTTGTATCCTAAATCTGCCATGTAGTGGCAGATGTTTTTTAAGTTATTGAAAGGGGCAGCGTCGCCGGCAAACTGTGCCAAAAAGATACCCGGGCCTTTAATTGTTTTCATACGACTTAGTAAATGATTTTTAAATTAATTCTATTTTGTAATTCTGCACTTTCTCGGCTAGTAATCAGAGAAGTCAGATTTTGAAGTTCAATTAGGTGGGCCGTGAACCGTGGACTGTCATCAGTGGACGATTATCCGCAGTGATTCATTTGCCTATTAATACCCTGATGAAATTACGGATAATCCCATTATTTCTCTACAATAAATGGAGTCCACTTTTGCTCCGACTCAGTGCTCCGCAAGACATGGTCGATAAATGCCATCCCACGGATTCCATCCTCGATGCCCGGATAGTCCTCCCATTCCCACTTGGGTGTAGTTCCCTCCCGATCTGCATAAAGGCAGCGCGCAAAGTTGCGGTACAAATTGGCAAATGCCTCCACATAGCCTTCAGGATGGCCTGCCGGCGTACGGGTATTTTCTTGTGCCAAAGAGCCCAAGTAGCCTGTTCCTGCGCGGAAGATCTGTGCAGGTACATTCGGATACCTTACGGTCAAGGAATTGTTCAATTCCTGCTCCCACTCCAAGCCTCCTTTTTCTCCATAGACGCGGATTTTAAGGTTATTTTCACATCCAGTATCGGTTTGCGAAGCCATCAATACTCCGGATGCACCATTTTCAAATCGAAGCAGGACCACCCCATCGTCATCGATAGGTCGACCATCAATCTTAATGTAAAGGTCAGCACAGATCTGGGAAACTTTTTCGCCAGTGGCATATTCTGCCATGTTGAAGGCGTGGGTTCCAATATCTCCCATGCATCCCGCAAGACCATTTCTCTTCGGATCTGTTCTCCACTCTGCCTGCTTGTTGTTTTCTGTTTCGAGGAGCTTGTACAACCATCCCTGCGGATATTCAACATAGACCTTTCTGACCTTCCCGATCATCCCATCCTGCACCATCTGCCGCGCTTGCTTGATCATCGGGTAGCCGGTGTAGGTATGGGTTAGCAAAAAGCGTTGTTTAGACTGGCTTACAATACGATACAGCTCCTGAGCTTCTTTGTAGTTTAGCGTCAAGGGCTTGTCCAAAGCCACATGAAATCCATGTTGCAGCGCCTTTACCGTAGGATCAAAGTGCATGTTGTTCGGCGTCACAATGGCCACCACATCCATTCGCTCTCCCTCGGGTAGCTGGGATTCTTTGGCAAACATCTCGGTATAGCTCCCATACACACGGGAAGAATCGAGTCGAAGTTCCTTGCCCTTCTGGATGGACTTGGCGGGATCGGAACTGAAGGCGCCACACACCAATTCAAACATACCGTCCATTAAAGCCCCATTCAAGTGAATCGCTCCAATAAATGAGCCGGGACCACCTCCAACGAGGCCAAGTTTCAATTTTTTTGTAGTCGACATGGGTACTAAGTTAAATTGGATTTTGGGTGAAAAATTAAAACAAGATTGGTACTGAAATTTCGTGCTTTTCTTGCTGAAAACAGCGGTTTTATGACCAGCAGTCTGACTGTTCTATGAACGGCTCAATCAAAACTTTTTGGTCTCTTTCTTTAGATTCTCAAAGAAGATGGGTAAACTACTGCAAAAACATCAAAATTTTAAATTTTCCTTCCAAAAAAACAGTACAAACCTTACCCCTCGCAGCTTATGCCCCTTTTTGTCAAGATTAGACTTTCGCTGATGATGTTCCTCGAGTTTTTTGTCTGGGGCTCCTGGTACGTGACGATGGGTACTTTTTTGGGCGCCAATATCCAAGCGAAAGACCAGGATATCTCGCTAGCATTTTCTACCCAGTCTCTCGGAGCCATACTCGCTCCTTTTTTGGTGGGACTGATCGCAGACCGCTATTTTCAAGCACAAAAAATTTTAGGCAGCATCCATCTTGTTGGAGCAGTCATGCTATATGGACTCCATCAAGCGGTAGATTTTTCTGCTTTTTTTCCCATCCTCCTGGGCTACATGATTTTATTCATGCCAACCCTCGCTCTGGTCAATTCCATCTCCTTCAATCAGATGGCGCAGCCTGAAAAAGAATTTTCAGGAGTTCGAATCTGGGGCACAATTGGCTGGATAGCAGCAGGGATTTTAATCTCTACTTTGGCATGGGATAGCCAAGAAGGATTGCGTGAAGGGCTACTTCAAAACACCTGGAAGTTGGCAGCTGGAGCATCTCTACTGCTTGGCATCTACAGCTTTACCCTCCCTGCCACTCCCCCGCAAGCGAAATCAAATGCCCCTTTTCAACTAAAAGAGGTACTAGGCCTAGATGCACTCCGCCTACTCACACATCGAAACTATGCCATCTTCTTCCTTTCCTCTATCCTCATCTGCATTCCCTTGGCCTTTTACTACCAAAACGCCAGCCCTTTTCTAACGGAGCTGGGCGTAGAAAACTCAACCGGAAAGATGGCATTGGGACAGGTGTCGGAAGTGTTATTTCTTGTGGCTCTCCCCTTTTTCTTCACTCGCTTTGGCTTGAAAAAAACACTTGCTGTAGCCATGCTAGCTTGGGTCATCCGCTACCTCTTCTTTGCCTTTGGTGATACGGATAGTGGAACCTGGATGCTGCTTGCCGGCATCATCCTGCACGGGATTTGTTACGATTTCTTTTTTGTCAGCGGTCAAATCTACACCGATGCCCATGCGGGTAAAAAATACAAGTCTGCCGCACAAGGGTTAATCACGCTTGCTACCTACGGAATAGGAATGGGCTTTGGGTTTTGGGTAGCAGGTCAAGTCTCCAATTTTTACTTAATCGAGGCGGGGCAACACAATTGGAAATTAATTTGGTTGATTCCCGCTGGGATTTCCGCCTTGGTTTTCCTATTTTTCATGGCTGTTTTCAAACCAGAAAAAATAAAAAGCCCAAACTAATCCCTATCCAACATGACTTTCAATTCAGGAAGACGCGATTCCTTCAAAAAAATGATCCTTGGCGGAGCAGCCATGGGGTCCCTTGCTTCCTTTGACTTCAAAGAAAAGGGAGCGCCAGCACTCAAGGGCAACATCAACCATGGCGTTTGCGCCTGGTCCATGCGTCCACTTACCTTGGAAGAGCTCTGCGCCCAAATCAAGTCCGTAGGGGTGGGTGCCATTGACCTGATTAGCCCTGCCAACTGGGATCTCCTCAAAAAATACGGCATCCATTGCTCCATGTGCAACGGCGCTGAGATTAGCATTGCCGATGGGTTCAACGAGCCTAAGTTTCAAGCGCAGCTGGAAAAAAACTACCTAGAATTGATTCCTCTAGTGCAAAAGGCAGGCTTCAAGAATGTCATTGCCTTTTCAGGAAATCGCCGCGGCATGGACGATGAAACTGGAATGAAAAACTGCGAAATCGGAATTAAAAAAATCCTGAGCCAAGCAGAAAAGCACGGCGTGATCATCACCATGGAATTGCTAAATAGCCGGGTAGATCACAAAGATTACATGTGTGACAAGTCTGCTTGGGGGATTGAACTGTGCAAGCGAGTTGGAAGCGAAAACTTCAAGCTCCTCTTTGACATTTACCACATGCAAATTGACGAGGGAGACATCATTCGCACCATCCGAAACAGCCACCAATACTTTGGGCATTACCACACGGCTGGAAACCCAGGAAGAAATGATTTGGATGAAAGCCAGGAAATAAATTACCCGCCCATCATGCAAGCTATTGTAAATTCGGGTTTCAAAGGCTATATTTCCCATGAATTTATCCCCAAGGGAGAAAATAAAATTGCTGCACTAGGCCATGCCGTGCAGGTTTGCGATGTATAACGAAAAAAATAAAAACAGAATATGGCAAATGAAGCGTATGACGCAATTGTAGTTGGGTCAGGAATTAGTGGCGGATGGGCCGCAAAAGAGCTTACTGAGAAGGGCCTTCGCGTACTTCTTCTTGAAAGAGGCCCAAATGTCGAGCACATCAAAGATTACAAATCAGCAACACTCCCACCTTGGGAAGTACCGCACAGAGGGCGTAGAACGCAAGACCTACTTGACAAGCATCCTACCCTCCAGCGCGACTACGTGCTCAATGAGCTCAACCTGGATTGGTGGGCACACGAAAGTGATTCCCCTTATGTAGAAGAAAAACCATTCAACTGGTTTAGAGGCTATCAAGTAGGAGGTCGCTCCCTGCTTTGGGGTAGACAATCCTACCGCTGGTCTGAAATGGACTTTGAAGCCAATGCCAAGGACGGCATCGCGGTGGATTGGCCAATTCGCTACAAGGACATTGCTCCTTGGTACAGCTATGTAGAGAAATTTATTGGGGTATCCGGATCAAAGGAAGGCCTTGACGTATTGCCTGATGGTGAATTTCAGCCACCGATGCCGATGAACTGTGTGGAAGAAGCTGGAACAGCCAAAATCAAAGACCATTACAAAGGCGCGCGAAACTGGATCATCGGTAGACCTGCCAACACCACGCTGCCACTACCTGGACGCCCAGGTTGCCAATACCGCAACAAGTGCTCTCTTGGCTGTCCGTTTGGAGGCTATTTCTCCACCCAAGCTTCTACCCTGCCTGCAGCCATGGCTACCGGCAAACTTACCCTTCGACCTTGGTCCATTGTTCGCAAGCTGGTCTACGACAAAGACAGTCAAAAAGCTACTGGCGTAGAAGTTGTGGATGGTCAGACCAACGAAACCATTGAGTTTTCCGCAAAAATCATTTTCCTCTGCGCCTCCACCATCGCTTCAACGGCCATTCTGATGCGTAGTGCTACAGATATCTGGCCAGGTGGATTGGGCTCTAGCTCAGGCGAATTGGGACACAATATAATGGACCACCATTTCCGATTGGGTGCCAGCGGTACCTACGAAGGATTTGATGACAAGTACTATTTTGGCAAGCGCCCTACCGGATTGTACATCCCACGCTTCCGAAATGTCAATGGCGATAAGCGAGATTACATCCGAGGCTTTGGCTACCAAGGAGGTGCCAGCCGCAGTGGATGGAGTAGAGATGTGGCCGAACTAGGACTAGGAGGCCCAATGAAAGATGCACTCACCGAACCAGGACCTTGGTCGATGGGCATCACTGCCTTTGGAGAAATTCTTCCGTACCACGACAACTTGATCAAACTCAGCGATACCGTAAAAGACAAGTGGGGAATGGAAGCTCTCGTGATGAGTGCAGAAATCAAAGAAAACGAGCAGAAAATGCGCGTGGACATGATGAGCGATGCGGCAGAAATGCTGGAAGTAGCAGGATTCAAAAATGTGAAGACCTTTGACAATGGCTACACTTTTGGAAATGGAATCCACGAAATGGGCACAGCGCGTATGGGTAGAGATCCAAAGACTTCGGTCTTGAATGGCAACAACCAAGTATGGGATGCCAAAAACGTGTTTGTAACTGACGGAGCATGCATGACCTCAGCGGCAGCACAAAACCCTTCGCTTACCTACATGGCCCTTACCGCGAGAGCAGCTGCTTTTGCCGTGGAAGAATTGAAAAAGCAAAACCTCTAATCCGACAAGAACATGACTTTAATGAATAGAAGAGACGCGCTAAAATCTGTGGCACTCCTAATGGGAGGAACATTTATCGGTTCAACAGCACTTCTAACCGGATGTGCACCCGATTCACAGCTAAAGGATTTGAACTTTACGGCTGAAGATTTGGCCTTTTTGGATGAAATTGGAGAAACCATCATTCCTACCACAGATACCCCGGGAGCAAAAGCAACCAAAATTGGGGAGTTTATGCAGATGATGGTGAAGGATTGCTACGATGCTGAGCAGCAGACCACATTTATAACAGGTCTGAATACCATCCGCACCGATTTCAAAGCCGAAACAAGCAAGGAATTTATGGATGCTACGGCAGAAGAAAGACTTGCTTTCCTCAATGGACTTCACCAAAAATATGTGGCGAGCGGGGAAGAAAAACAACCGGAAATCATCCATATGCTACGTGACTTGACCGTACTTGGCTACTTCAGCTCTGAAATCGGTGCTACGCAAGCTTTACGCTTCGTGGAATCACCAGGGCGATTTGATCCTTGTGTGGATCATAAAAAAGGAGACAAGGCCTGGGCCTAATTCACCAACCCTAACTTTGCTGCCTGCCTTGAACAAGGGCAGGCAGTTTTTTTTGTGCTAATTTTTTAAAATGTTTATCCGCTTTCTCAACTCAAACCAAGGAAAATAAGGTTTGATGATCAATTAAGTGAGCTGTGAACCGTTGACAGTGGTCTGTGAACGATTATCCGCAGTGGTAAAAAAAATAGTTGAGCAACTGGTTTAATTGCGGATAATCATACTTTTTAATCCGCGAATTCCTCGTTTACGGGTTTTTTGAAGATATATACGTAGATCACGAGCACCAAAATAAGGAGTAGCGCAAGCTCAAACTGCGCCCAGATTTGGGATCTGTTGATCAAGGATTTTGCCTTGGAAACCAACTTCTCACCTTCCTCCAATTGAATTGAACTTAGTTTGACCAAGTCCTGCTGGGCTCGAGCGATCTTTTGATCGTATACTTTTACCTGCTCCTCATTCACTCCAGAGGAATCATTGTAGAGCAACTGGTAGCTTTTGATGCTCAGGTCTTTTACTATGATCTGTTTGAAATCAGCCAACAAGAGGGCCTCCTGTTCCGTGAGTTGCGTGGACTCAAATGCGCCAACGATTTTTAAAATCGCTTGCTCCTCCATCGATATTTCGACTACCGCCTTGGAATAATCGTAGTTGATCGTGCAGTGGTCGACTAGCCGTTGAATCTTGAATAACTTTTCAGAAATCTGAAAAATATAGCTTTCCACCAACAGCCGATCTTCATACACATTGGATAGCGTGCCACTGACGGCACGGAAAGATTGGCGTTCCAAAAGGTTTTTTCCATAGAGGAGCACCAAAAGCACCCCAATAATCAGGAATCCACTTATTTTTCTTTTTTTAAGGGCTGAATAATCCATAGCAGTAAGTAACTCTAACTAAGTCGTATGAGTTAAGTAAAGGACATTCTAGGTAATTCCCTAATGAAGGATGGCAATTTTCAAGAATTGTCTAGGGCTGTTCCTTTGGATTTTGATTGTATACCCGCACATAGTCAACTTCTATGCGCTGAGGCCAAATGCTCGGATCCACTCCCTCTTTACCTCCCCAATTTCCCCCAACGGCAAGGTTGAGAATCAGGTAGAAGGGCTGGTCAAAGGGCCATTCTTTGTAATCATTTCCTGTGTTTTTGAAGGAGAAATAGTGCTTCCCATCGATGTAAAAATCCATTTGCCCCTGCTTCCAGTCTACGGCATAGGTATGAAATTCAGATGCAAAATCGGGAACCATAAGCTGTGCCCCTTTTTGTGTACCAATCATGTGGTTGAAAGCTTCAGTATGCACCGTGCCATGCACCTTTCCTGGGTCATAGCCCACATGCTCCATGATGTCGATTTCTCCGCTTTTGGGCCAGGCACCAAAATTATTCACTTCAGGAAGCATCCAAATTGCTGGCCAAGTACCTCTTCCTTGAGGCAATTTGGCACGAATTTCAAAGTAGCCATACTGCCAAGATCCCTTTCCTTTAGAAACTAGTTTGGCGGAAGTATAGCCCTTTGGTTGGCTGGAATCTGCATGCGCTTCCACAATCAGAACCCCAGCTTGCACACGCGCATTGGTCAGCTTATTGGCCGTATACATTTGGAGCTCATTGTTGCCCCAGCCATGATCCCCAACCTCAAAACTCCATTTCTTATCAGAAGGTATCCCCTCTTGATCAAACTCATCTGACCATAGGAGTTTGGAGCCCTGCTTGGACACCTGTGAAAAACTAGCGAACGAAAAAAGAAGGCCAAGTAGGGTTAAGGAAACAGCTTTCATATCGGTTAGATAAACTTTTTGAATTGGGTATGGGTTGATAAAATGAAGTTCAATATCCTTAAAAATCAAGGATAACTCCTATTTTAGCAACAAATATACTCCCAAAACTATGGCATACTACGTTCGACTCGGACAAATTCCTCCAAAAAGACATACCCAGTTTCGCCAACAAGATGGCAGCCTTTTCAAGGAAGAGCTGGTAAGCTCCAAAGGATTCTCAGGAATCTACTCCACCCTCTACCATACCTACAATCCCAATGAAGTCAAATCCATCGGGAAACCCAGCCCCTACAATTGGACGGCAGCCGATGCGCATGGCCTCAACCAAACGCACCTCAAAACTTCTGAGGTGGGCATTACCGGTGAGGACTACCTCAGCGCAAGACGCATGCTCCTGATCAACAGCGATGTGATGATGGGCATTTGCACACCGAAGCAACGGAAGATGGATTATTTTTTCAAAAATGCAGATGGGGACGAACTGATCTACATCCACGATGGGGAAGGAGTCATGTATTCCCAGTTTGGCAAGCTTGTGGTAAGAAAAGGCGATTACATTGTCATTCCGAGAACGACCATTTACCGATTTGAATTTGCCGAAGAAGGCCCCTTGCGTTTGCTCATCATGGAATCTCAAGGACCTATCGAAACGGTCAAGCGCTACCGAAATGAAGTGGGACAACTGCTCGAGCATTCGCCCTACTGTGAGCGCGACATTCGCCCTCCACATGAAATACACCTGGAGGAGAAAAAAGGAGATTACTTGATTCAAATCAAAAAGCAAGGCATGCTTCACCCCTACCACTATGGGCATAGTCCCCTGGACATTGTGGGATGGGATGGCTACCTCTACCCTTATGCCTTGTCCATTCATGACTTTGAACCCATTACCGGGAGGATCCACCAGCCACCTCCCGTGCACCAAACTTTCCAAGCCTTGGGCTTTGTAGTTTGTTCCTTTGTGCCACGCTTGTTTGACTACCATCCCCTGTCCATTCCAGCACCTTACAACCATAGCAACATTGACTCAGACGAAGTGCTGTACTATGCCGAAGGGGAATTTATGAGTAGAAAAGGCATTGATCGAGGCTCTTTTACCCTGCACATGGGCGGCCTACCCCATGGCCCACATCCAGGCACGGTAGAAAAATCCATCGGCGCCAAAGAAACCCATGAATATGCAGTCATGCTGGACACCTTCCGACCTCTTCAAATCACCACGGATGCCTTGGAATTTGTAGACAAAAACTACCCCATGAGTTGGACTACCTAAAAAACAAAAACCGGATTAACTCCGGTTTTTTTATGGGGTGAGGCTAAGGGGGATGCCAAACTTATAGGCCTAAAAATTTCAATTCCTCTTCCAAGGAGATTTCCTTATGCTTGTATACTTGTCGGTCCAGTAAACTCTTCTCTATAGAAAGTCGGTTCAGGCTGACCGAGTGCGCGTAATAGTCCTCATCCCATTCGGGGTAATTCTTAAATCCCCCTTGCACCAACTTATTAAAGATCAACTGCTTTACACAGCCTGCGAGCTGGTCTACAGATAGGTTACCGGGCAATTTAATCAACAAATGAATGTGGTTTGGCAGGACGCTGAGATGAGTTTGCTTCTCGTAAAAATCCAAAGGAAGCTCTTCGAGCACTTTTTTGATAGCCCCCACCATATCAGAGGTAATCAACGGCGCATGTCCTTTCGTCCAAAGAACGAGGTGCGTCCAAATATTTGAGTGTGAATGGGGCATTTTGAGCAACGAATGATTTAAAAATAGAAACAAAAAATAAACCCTCCAAATAAATTCTTGATTTTCAGCAAGTAATAACTGAGAGAAATTCTTAAAAAAAAGCAACAAAAAGGGCCTCCTTAGCTAAGGAAGCCCTTTCTAAAAAAATTGGAACGGGAATTAGGTTGAAATTTAATTTCCAAGAACGGCTTGAATCGGCTGACCGGTGGTTCCATTCGGCATCCGGATTTGCAGCAAGTTAGCGAGGGTTGGGACAATGTCCATCACGGTGGTGTAGGCTGAGCTTTTACCTGGTTTGATCCCCCAGCCATAAAAGGCAATGGGTACGTGGGTATCGTAAGAATAGCCAGAACCATGGGTGGTTCCCCGCTTTCCGCCCACCAGCCAGGCTGGCTCCAAGACGAGCAATACATCCCCAGAAGCCTTGTGATTGTAGCCCATCTGCAAGAGATGCGCCGGGGCCCGGGTAAATTCCTGTCTTCGAAGATCTGAAGCGGTATAGGCTTCCTTGACACCCGCAAAGCCAAGCACAAAGGCCGCCAAATCGCGCTGCATTTGCTCAGCATCCATTTTTTTCTCGCGAATCAAGGCATGGTTCAGGAAGATTTGCTCATTGGAGAAACTCAAGATCCAATCCCCCTCTCCATAGTGGGTAGTGGCAAATCCTTTCAACTGCCCAAGAACCATCCCAGAATTGAAGTTGCCTGCAGGAATTCGCTCACTCAACATGTACTGCGGCACATCCGCTACCGCATGATCTGCGGAGATAAAGACGAGGTACTCACCCTTGCCAACCTTTTGATCCAGGTAGGTGAAGAACTGGGCTAGTTCGCGATCCAATCGCAAGTAATTGTCCTCTACTTCGATGGAAGAAGGCCCGAATCGGTGCCCAATGTAATCTGGACTGGAAAAGCTAACCGCTAGAAAATCGGTCACCTCACCTTGACCTAGTTTTTCCCCTTCCAAAGCTGCATAGGCAAAATCTAGGGTGAGGCTATTGCCAAAAGGAGTGGAAGGTACCAAGCCATAGCCTCCGTTAGCTCCTTTCAAGGCCGCCAAGTCGTAGGGAAAGCTAGGACTGTCCTTGCCAATAAATGGAGACTCAAAGTCGTTGTGATCCGGAAGGCTATTCACATAGGTCTCCACCGGAAAAAGGGTTTTCCAAGTTTGGCTTAGGTAATGGTCTGGGCGCTTCTTGGCATTGAAATTTGCAACCCAGCTCGGTAAAGTTTGCTTGTAATAGGTCGAAGTCATCCAGTCCCCATTCACATCATCGTACCAGTAGGCATCTCCGGTATGGCCTGCAGGGAAACTTGCTCCCCGGTCCTTAATGGCAATGCCCACTACCTTGGAGCGCTTTCCTGTAGACAGGCGCAACTCATCCGTGATGGTAGTCGTCAACATATTTCGAGGGCTAATCTTTCCATTATCTGGAGTTCCTCCCACATTGCTCACCAGGGAATCCTCCGCACAGTAGATCATTTTTTTCAAGGAAGGCACGTACCAATTGTTGCCAATCACCCCATGGGTAGCAGGCGTGGCTCCGGTGTAGACAGAGGCATGACCAGGTCCTGTGTAAGTAGGAATATAGTTGTAATGCCCATTGGTCATCATAAATCCCTGCTGCGTAAAGCGCTTGAATCCGCCTTCCCCAAAGCGGTCGGCAAAGCGATACAAATATTCCTGACGCATTTGGTCAACAATGATGCCCACTACCAGCTTTGGCTTTTTTAGAGCTTGCTGCGCGATTGCAGCGGTACCAAGAGAAATGGCCAGAAGGATGCCGAAAAAGAATCGTTTCATAGGGAATTGAAGAATTTTCTCAAAGATAGGGATTACGGAAGTTTTGTTGGTTAAACTTATGTTAAATGACAATTGGATTATCCGCAATCCTTTCAGAGGCTATGCTTTTGGATGGGGTAGTATTTAGTAGCAAGTATCAAGTATCAAGACTAGAATTCTGCTCCTATTGCGAATCCTTACTTCGACATTCGGAGTTCAGCGTCCGGCGTTCGTCATTAAAAAATTAGTAGCAGTCCACTGCCCGTCGTCAGTTAGCAGTTGACTATTCCTAATAAAAATCCACCTCGTATTTAATTCGGGTCTAATGACCAAACGGATACAGAGAAAAGCAAAATAATGCCCCTCGTGGATCCTGAGCAGATGGAAGCTTCGCAACGTGAAATTTTCCCTAACTTGCGGCTGGATTTTTCCATGTACACCCCATGCAAACTTACCTTCGGATTCTTTCCTATGCTCGGCCCTATGGGAGATTTATTCCGGTTTACATCGGTTACACCCTATTGGCGATCATTTTTGGATTGATGAACTTCACCCTGCTCAAGCCACTTTTTGATGTGATTTTTGAGCAAGTGGCACCCGAAAGTTTAGAGAAGTACCGCATACAGCCCGAATTTACCCTCTCCCTGGATTACCTAATTTCCTTATTCAACCACCTTTTTCTAGAGGTGAGTGAAACCTACGGGAAGTTTGGCACTTTGCTCTTTGTCTGTTCCATCATTGTGGGATCGGTGTTCCTTGCCAACCTGTTTACCTACCTCTCAGGCGTAGTGCTGGCCCAAGTGCGGGCTCAGGTGATCAAGGGGATGCGTATGGATATTTTCGAAAAAGTAAGCTCCCTCCACCTGGGCTACTTTTCCAACGAACGGAAGGGAGACCTCCTTTCCAAAATGACCAATGACATCCAGGAGGTGGAAAACACGATTGTGCAATCTCTGCGGATCCTTTTTCGGGAGCCCGCCACCATCGTACTTTATTTTGGGGTCCTCTTTTTTATGTCTGTACCCCTCACCCTCTTTACCATTCTGATCATTCCGATCTCAGGAGCGATCATTGGGGGCATTACGCGCCGACTGCGAAAAACCGCTATCCAAAGCCAGCAATCCCTGGGACGCATTGTCAGCATCTTGGATGAGACACTAGGCGGCATGCGCGTAGTGAAAGCCTTCAATGGGGAAAAATTTGTGCAAGGAAAGTTTGATACCGAGACCGACTTCTACTCCGATGTGAACATCAGCATGGCTCGCAAGAATGAACTGGCAGGACCCATATCCCAGTTCCTAGGCGTAAGTGTAGTGGCAGGAATCCTCCTGTACGGGGGCAATCTGGTATTGAACGGAGATTCCGAACTCTCTGCCTCCAACTTCATCACCTACATCATCATCTTCACCCAGGTACTTAATCCTGCCAAGGAAATCTCCCGTGCCGTTTCGACTATCCAGCGGGGCATCGCCTCTGCTGACCGGATTTTTGAGGTGATTGACACGACCAACCAACTCCCTTCCCCAGCAAATCCAAAACCATTCCCTGGATTTAGCAAGCAAATCGAGTACAAGAATGTGAGCTTTGCTTACGGAGAAAATAAGGTACTGGACCAAATCAGCTTTACCCTTGAAAAAGGAAAAACCATCGCACTCGTAGGTCCTTCCGGAGGTGGAAAATCTACCTTGGCCGATTTGGTACCCCGATTTTACGATCCAAGTTCCGGCCAAATCTTGGTGGACGGCATCGACCTCAAAGACATTGCTACCTCCACTTGGCGAAGCCAACTGGGAATTGTCACCCAAGAATCCATCCTATTCAACGATACCGTCTTCAACAACATTGCCTTCGGCATCGATGGAGTCACGGAGGCACAGGTCATGGACGCGGCAAAAATTGCGAATGCCCATGAGTTTATCAGCAAGCTGGAATACGGGTACCAAACCAACATCGGCGACCGGGGATCCAAACTTTCAGGAGGTCAGCGGCAGCGACTGAGCATTGCTCGAGCAGTACTCAAGAATCCTCCCGTGCTCATCTTGGATGAGGCCACCTCGGCACTGGATTCCGAATCGGAACTGCTCGTACAGGAGGCCATCACGAAGCTGATGAGCAGTCGTACGACGCTGGTCATCGCACACCGACTCAGCACCATCCAGCATGCGGATGAGATCTTGGTGATCGACAAAGCCAAAATTGTGCAGCGAGGAACTCATGCGGAGTTGATCGCTCAAGGAGGACTTTATCAAAAGCTTTCTACGATCCAATCGGTCTAGCCTTTCAACTGGGAACTGTTCCAGTGGAGCCAACTCCTGATCTGGGCTTCAAAATTACCATCCAAAAATTTCTGATTACCCGCGGAGATTTAAAGACACTAAATTTTCTTTCCCGCGGATTTTAGCAGAAAACTACCGCTGATCAAAAAGAATAAATCAGCGTCTTTTTCCTTTCGAATCTGAGTGAGAAAAATTAATCAAACGGAGATTTAAAGACAATAAATTTTCTTTCCCGCGGATTTTAACAGAAAACTACCGCAGATCAAAAAGAATAAATCAGCGTCTTTTTCCTTTCGAATCTGCGTGAGAAAAATCAATCCAATGGAGATTTAAAGACACTAAATTTTCTTTCCCGCGGATTTTAGCAGAAAACTACCGCAGATCAAAAAGAATAAATCAGCGTCTTTTTCCTTTCGAATCTGCGTGAGAAAAATCAATCCAATGGAGATTTAAAGACACTAAATTTTCTTTCCCGCGGATTTTAGCAGAAAACTACCGCAGATCAAAAAGAATAAATCAGCGTCTTTTTCCTTTCGAATCTGCGTGAGAAAAATCAATCCAATGGAGATTTAAAGACACTAAATTTTCTTTCCCGCGGATTTTAGCAGAAAACTACCGCAGATCAAAAAGAATAAATCAGCGTCTTTTTCCTTTCGAATCTGCGTGAGAAAAATCAATCCAATTCGGTGGTAAATGGATAGGAATTGCCCCAGAGGGGCAATATGCGAATAGAAAAATTTGACCCCTCCACTGAATCCCTTGTAAAATAGGCTATATTCGTAGGAACACTTTTTTTTAACTCAATCATGGTTGCAAAAACTTTTGGAAGCGCCGTCACCGGTGTGGACGCCAACCTCATCACCATCGAGGTCAATGTGGGCCAGGGCACCAACTTCTTTATGGTAGGACTGCCCGACTCCGCGGTCAAAGAATCCCAGCAGCGCGTGGAATCGGCACTCAAGTACTTCGGCTACCGCATGCCTCGGCAGCGGGTGGTGGTAAATCTAGCCCCGGCAGACCTGCGTAAGGAAGGCTCCGCTTACGACCTCCCCATCGCCATGGGCATCCTTCAAGCCTCCGAACAGGTCAATTTCCCCAGCCTCGACCAGTATGTACTCATGGGGGAACTCTCCCTCGACGGCAAACTTCGTCCCATCAAAGGGGTATTGCCCATCGCCATCGAAGCACGAAAGCGGGGATTCAAGGGATTTGTCCTTCCCCTTGAAAATGCCAAGGAAGCCTCCATTGTGAATAGCTTGGATATCATCGGCGTGGAAACGCTCGATCAGGCTTCGGACTTTTTGCAGGGGCACGTCCAGATCGAACCGCTCGTAACCGATACACGAGAAATTTTTAACCAGGGCATTGATGCGCCCGAATTTGACTTTGCGGATGTGCAAGGACAGGAAAACATCAAGCGTGCCATGGAGATTGCTGCTGCAGGAGGCCACAATGTAATCATGATCGGCCCTCCCGGAGCAGGCAAAACCATGCTGGCCAAGCGCTTGCCATCCATCCTCCCGCCTTTGAGTTTGCAGGAAGCACTGGAAGCCACCAAAATCCACTCCATCGCTGGCAGACTGGGAAAACATGCCTCCCTATTGGCGCAGCGCCCTTTTCGTAGTCCCCACCACACCATTTCGGACGTCGCTTTGGTTGGGGGAGGTGGAAATCCTCAGCCCGGGGAAATATCTTTGGCACACCATGGGGTTTTGTTTTTGGATGAGCTCCCCGAATTCAAACGATCCGTACTGGAGGTGATGCGGCAGCCACTGGAGGACCGTAAAGTCACCATCAGCCGAGCGAAGGTCTCGGTGGACTTTCCGGCCAACTTTATGCTGATCGCCAGCATGAATCCCTGCCCCTGTGGCTACTACAACCATCCCGAGAAGGAGTGCGTCTGTGGACCGGGGGTAGTGCAGCGCTACTTGAATAAGGTCAGCGGACCCTTGCTGGACCGCATCGATTTGCATGTGGAAGTGACCCCCGTGCGCTTTGAGGAGATGACCTCCACCCGCAAAGGCGAGTCCAGCAGAGACATTCGGGAGCGGGTAATCAAAGGGCGGGAACGGCAAAAAATCCGGTTTGAATCGAATCCAGAAGTATTCTGCAATGCGATGATGCCCTCCCACCAAGTGAAGCAGGTATGTCAGATCTCTGAGGCCGGCAAAACCCTACTCAAAACCGCCATGGAGCGCCTCGGTCTCTCCGCTCGGGCCTACGACCGCATCCTCAAAGTAGCCCGCACCATTGCAGACATCGCCGAAAGCGAAGACATCCGCGTGGAGCACCTCGCCGAAGCCATCCAATACCGCAGTCTAGATAGAGAAGGCTGGGCGGGGTAGGAAACAAGAAAGCCCTCCGCTATTCACAAAGGGCTTTCTTGTTTTTAATCTGATTTTCTATTCTTTAAAGAGTGACAAACCGAAATAAGGTCTGAAGTTTAAAATGATAGGCCGTCGTCCGTGGACCGCCTGCAGACCGTGGTCTGTCAACCGTTGACTGCATTAAATATCAAACTTAATCCCCTGCGCCAGTGGCAACTGGGTGGAGTAGTTGATGGTATTCGTTTGGCGTCTCATGTAGGCCTTCCAGGAATCGGAGCCTGACTCTCGGCCTCCACCCGTTTCCTTCTCTCCACCAAAGGCACCACCGATCTCCGCACCCGAAGTTCCGATATTCACATTGGCAATGCCACAATCGGATCCAGAAACGGCAAGGAAGGCTTCGGCTTCCCGCATATTCGTGGTCATGATGGCCGAAGAAAGTCCTTGCGGTACCCCATTCTGCAAGGCAATGGCTTCCGGAAGCGTGCTGTACTTGATCAAATACAAGATGGGTGCAAAAGTCTCGTGCTGCACGATGTCAAAGTGATTTTCTGCTTCGTAGATGGCTGGCATCACGTAGCATCCGGATTCATAGCCTGCCCCGGTAAGCACTCCTCCTTCGACAACCGCTTTTCCTCCAGCCGCTTTTACCTGTTCGATAGCCGCTAGGTAGTTCTCCACAGCCTGGGTATCGATCAAGGGACCCACGTGGTTTTTTTCATCCAAAGGATTACCGATGACCAGCTTACCAAAAGCAGCGGCGAGTCTATTCTTTACAGTTTCGTAAACATTCTCCTGCACGATCAAGCGCCGCGTGGTGGTGCAGCGCTGTCCTGCTGTACCCACTGCGCCAAACAAGGCACCGCGAATTGCGATCTCCAAATCGGCATGCTCGGTGATGATGATGGCATTGTTGCCCCCAAGCTCCAGCAAGGAACGACCGAGTCGCTCTCCCACTGCCTTGCCTACGGCCTTGCCCATTCGGGTGGAACCAGTGGCAGACACCAGCGGAATTCGGGAATCATGAGAAAGCAAAGCACCGATCGAGGCATCCCCAACGATCAAGTTGGATATCCCTTCCGGCAACTCGTGTTGGGCAAATATTTTTGCGACAATGTGCTGGCAGGCAATGCCCGAAAGCGGAGCTTTTTCAGAGGGTTTCCACAAACACACATCTCCACACACCCATGCCAAGGCGGTATTCCAAGACCAAACGGCTACCGGAAAGTTGAAGGCCGAAATGATGCCTACCACCCCGAGCGCATGCCACTGCTCGTACATGCGGTGACCGGGACGCTCGGAATGCATGGTCA
Organism: Algoriphagus sp.; assembly: GCA_040403475.1. Classification (GTDB taxonomy): domain Bacteria; phylum Bacteroidota; class Bacteroidia; order Cytophagales; family Cyclobacteriaceae; genus Algoriphagus. Next base: position 21,426 of record JBBAKO010000001.1, read on the forward strand.
AGCCATACAATTGGCGCGATAGGCCTACCGCAAAATCACAAATGTCAATCATCTCCTGTACCTCACCCAAACCCTCCTGGTAGGATTTGCCCATCTCGTAAGACACCAGCTTACCCAAGTCGGCCTTTACCTCGCGCAAGGCATTGCCAATCTCACGAACAATATCTCCACGCTTGGGAGCAGGCACATTCCTCCAGGTTTCAAAAGCCACCAAAGCCTGCGCGACCACCGCCTCGTAGGTTTCCTCGGTTGCCAGCTGCACGGATGTAATTTTTTTGCCATCGGCAGGAGAAAAAGATGCTAGGGAAGCGGCTCCTGAATCGAGCCAGGTCATACCGGTGGAAGAACCCAAATTGGATTCCTGAATGCCAAGATTTTTTAAAGACTGCTGAATGCCAAAAAGATCGTTCATGGGGGAGGTGTCTAGTGAAAGCCCAAAGTTAAAATTTTGCGTGCCACTCTCCCGCTACTTTCCAAAAATTCTATTCGGATGGTACTTGGCAAAGGAGGAGGCAAACTTTTCAGAAGGGCGAATTTTATAAACTAGAATAAAGCGGTAGTTGCCAGTTTGCACTTCTTGGGTCCAATCCTCCAAAGGTTGAAGTGCCAAAGTTTTGTACACATAGTTCACATTTACCCCAAAACGTGGACCATTGTAACCCAGGTAGGCACGGGCATGGGTTCCCCAGTTCAGATTCCAATTTCCTCCAGCAATTCCCGAATTCCAAGTGGATCCAAGGGCCAGATTTCCAGTAAAACTCCCGGTCGCAAAAAAACCCTTTCCAAGCACCAAGGTGCCGATCAGGCCTGCATTGGGTCCCAGTTGTAGAAAATCGGCTTGTTGGTAATTCTGTTTGGGTGAAAGTTGGGCAGGAAGGATCAAGGAATCCCCAGCCAGCTGAACTCGATACATTTCAAATCCTAGCAGAGGAGAAATCGCCGACTTTTTTTGAATCGCAGACTGGTGAACCGCAGCAGGCAAGGAAATCTTATCCCCCTTAAAAATGTAATTGGCATGAATCCCAACTTTGAGTAGATCCAAGTCTGGACGTAAGTAGGGTTGTCCATCTCCGATTCCATCTGGTATGCGGTACCCCTTGTAAAACTGTCCGAAAAAATCGATCACCCAGTTTCTCGGATAAATATGCCCCTGAAGATCAAAAAATCGAGGAAAATCAGGTTCTCTACTTCTATTCAAAAAGCCTGGCGGGAAAGCAAGATTGAGCGTCAGATTTTGAAAGGTAAATCCAATTCCCATATTCAATCCACTGTTGGGTTGGTACCGAAGGTCTTCACTTGGGAAGTAGAGTGCCGTATACTTATGGGATAAGTAGGTCCGCAGCACAAGCACCTCAGGTTCCTCCACTACATAGCTGCTGTCCCATTTGCTTTGGGCCGAGAGTATCCCTGCTTGAAGGAATAAAAGGAGAAAGAAGAAGGCAAGGCTTCTACCCATGCTTGGCAGTTGATTTATTGCTCCAAAGGTAACCAAAATGCGGGAGCTCAGAAGAACCCTCAAGTTTCATAAAAAATGGTAATTTTAAACCGAGGTTTTTGTACCTCCACCCAATCGCATTATGGCTACGAACTCCTCCCCACTCCAGTCTTTGAAAAGAAACCTCCAGCAACGCTGGAAAATGGTTCGTTTCAACCTAAGTGCCTCCAACAATCCCTTGTTCATCGGCTTCTACAGGAATTTTTACAATCCTAAAAAGGGCAGCCTATCTGATTTTTTGAGTCAGTACTCGAAGTCTAAGCCTGGGAATTTTACGGTAGTGCAAATCGGGGCCAACGACGGCATCACCCACGATCCCATCCATAAGTTTATCAAACGGGACGATTGGAAAGGCGTGCTGTTGGAACCTCAGCCAAATGTTTTTAATGAATTCCTGACCAAAATCTACGCCAAAAACAAAGGCATCACTCCCCTCTGTGCGGCCATTGGCGAAAAAGACGGCAGTCAGCCGATCTACAAAGTAGGATTTTCGTCCATGCGCTGGGCTACAGGTCTAGCCTCCTTTTCCAAGGAGAAAATCGCACAGGCCTTTGAAGATGGCATTGTAGCCTCCAACTGCCGACGCTTTGGTATTGAGATTCCGGTAGACAAAAGCCAGTGGATCAGTCAGGAAGACGTGCAGGTGATTGCGCCTGCCACACTCATTCAAACCTACAACTTGCAGCACATTGACTTGCTTCAAATCGATGCGGAAGGCTACGACTTGGAGGTCATTCGAATTTTTGACATCCCCAAGACCCGACCACAGGCCATCATCTTTGAAAATGTGGGCTTGAATGCCGCGGATTATGCCGCCTGCCTGCAATTGTTGGAAGAACAGAATTACCAGTTGAAAAAATTTGGACCGAATACCCTGGCCCTGCAAAAGCCACTGGGTGAATTTGCTTCCTTTTTCAACGCATGACCCAAGGATTGATTTCTGTCATTGTCCCTTGTTACAACCAGGGGATTTACCTGAAGGAAACCATCCAATCCGCGCTAGCCTCCACCTACCGCCCACTCGAGATAATTATCATCAACGATGGCTCCACGGATGATTCCTTGGAACTCGCGAAGGAATTGGAAGCCCAGCATCCAGAAGTTCGGGTACTGGACCAAGCCAATGCCGGAGTGACCAAAGCCCGTAATACTGGCATTGCTGCTGCCCAAGGGGAATATATTTTGCCCCTGGACGGAGATGACCTGATTTCCACTACCTACATCGAAAAGGGCATTGCTGTCCTTTCCATGCATCCTGAAGTCAAGGTGGTGTATTGCCAAGCCGAGAAATTCTCCGACTCAAGTCGTAAGCCTTGGAAACTGAAACCCTTCAGCCTACAGCAATTGGCCAAAGACAACATGATCTTCGTATCGGCCCTTTTCAGAAAAGCGGATGCGCTGGGGGTTGGTGGATTTTCCGAAGACATGCAGTTGGGTCGAGAGGATTGGGAGTTTTGGATCAAGCTCCTCAAAAAAGGAGGAGAGGTAGTTCAACTTCCAGAGGTTGGTTTCTTTTACCGACTCACGCCTACCAGCAAACGAAAAAAGACAGGAGGTACCAACTTTAAGCGTGCCCGTATCGCCTACCTCAATGCCAAGCATGCAGATTTTTTTGAGCGGGAACTGAATGGCCCGCTACGGATTCAACGTACCTGGTCCAAACCTTACAATACCCTCCTGAAATTTTTCGGCAAACTCTAACTATTTATCCTTCTAATCTGCAGGCTTACCCCTAGTTAAGTGTGCTGTCAACCGTGGACCGTCAACAGTTGACTAAATCCTATCCAAGCCCTTCCAGAACTTTAAAAAATAGTACTTCAGCGGATTGCTGTACTTCAATTGCTTCCAAGGGCGACTCGCATGAGGACGATGCCAAACGGGCGCATGCATGAGCACGGTATTTGTGAAACCCAGCTCCACTGCTTTCTTGGAGATAAAGGTATCGTACCAGTCCTTGGCCTCATCCAAGCCTTTAAAATCGTAGGCCTTCAGGAAGTTGGGTGAAAATAGAGTGCAGCAAAAACTCAAACTGCGCTGGGTAGCGATGACGGGTTCCTTTACTCCCTTAAATTTGAGGTAGGGGAAATTAACCACACCCTGCTCATCCACAGTCACCGAACCAATCAAGCCTGATGTAGGATCTGCTCCCAACTGATTTAAAAGGGTTTCAATGGTAGTTGGGGTCACCACCACATCCGATTCCACCACCAATAAAGGAATCCCAGCTGCCAGTGCTTGCTGTTGGGCAAGCTGCAGCACCAACTTGTAGTTGGGCGAAGGATGATCGGTCAAGTCCTCGATATGGATTAGGGAGTATCCGATCTCCTCCCGGTGCTTTTCCAAGCTGGCCTTGGTCTCCTCCGTACTGAAATCATTAAATATGACATGCTGCACCTTAACCGAGGAAGCGGCGATCGCTCGTGCAGTATCCAAGGTGGTCTCGATGGCATTTTTTACGGGAGTGATGACAAGTACCTGAGCCATGGGCTGGAGCGATTGGAAAGATGGGGTAAATTAGAAATACCTGCTCACCTAGGTTTGACCCAGCTGAGCAGGCAGAATTGGAAGGCTTAAGCCAGCTCTCCCAAGGCTTTTTTCATGCGCTTCATCGCCTCGATCAAGTCGGCTTCAGATGCAGCATAGGAAATTCGCACACAGTTGTCCGCTCCAAAAGCAGATCCAGTCACGAGGGACACATTGGCGATGGCAAGTAAGTATATGCATAGTTCATCCGCATTGTTTACCTGCTGTCCATGTGCTAACTTGCCAAAGAAGGCAGTGACATCCGGGAAGAAATAAAAGGCTCCTTCAGGAACGTGTATCTTAATTCCTGGGATGTCTCTCAGCAAGCCCAACATCAAATCTCGACGCTTCAAGTATTGAACGGCCATTTCTTGAGAAGGCCCTTGATCACCTGCGATGCCTGCCAAAGCCGCACGCTGTGCGATACCGGTGTTGCCTGAGGTGAATTGACCCTGCATTTTTTCTACGGCCTTGGACACTTCCAAAGGAGCGCAGATGTAGCCCACTCTCCAGCCTGTCATGGCATAGCCCTTGGAAAATCCATTGACCGTAATCGTTCGCTCAAACATGCCTGGAAGGGAAGCAATGCTGAAGTTTTTACCTGTAAAGTTGATCAGCTCATAAATCTCATCCGCAATGACCACCACTCCCTCGTGCTTCTTCACCACGTTGGCGATGGCTTCCAATTCGTGTTGGGAGAATACAGAGCCCGTTGGGTTGCAAGGGGAAGAATAGATCACTGCCTTGGTTTTGGAAGTCATGGCAGCCTCAAGCTGTGCTGCGGAAGCTTTAAAATTATTTTCAAGGGTACCCTCAATCAGTACCGGGACACCTCCACACAACTTGATGATCTCGGCATAGCTCACCCAGTACGGGGAAAAAATAACCACCTCATCGCCCTCGTTGAGGATGCACATGAAGGTGTTGGCAATGGAATGCTTGGCGCCCACAGACACGACAATGTGCTCTGCTTTGGCTTCCTGAATGTTGTTTTCCTCCCGAAGCTTCTTGGCAATGGCTTCCCGCAAATCCTGGTATCCGGAAACAGGAGGATACGAGAAATATTTTCCTTCATCGATCGCATCTTTGGCAGCCTGCTGGATGTGTTTTGGAGTTTTGAAGTCCGGTTCTCCCAAGCTTAGGCTAATGATGTCAATTCCCTGAGCTTTAAGTTCTCTGGCTTTTTTTGCCATGGCCAGGGTGGCCGACTCTTCCATTTGAAGTACGCGATCGGATAAAATAGAATTCATAAGAAATTAGGTTTTGGTAGCAAGAGTTCAAAAGTAGGCAGAAGATTATAATTAATAAACAATCGAAAAGATTTGATCTCGAAATGTTACTTTTGAAGGCACTAAACTAGCTCTTCAGCCGTTTGAATTCTGAAATGAAACTGCTTCCTCTTTTTCTACTTTTCTTTTTGGCAGGATCCAATTTCCTTCAGGGTCAAACCGTCCCGAAAGACCAAAAATCAACGGAAGACTCTACCGATTTGGTCAGTTCCTTTTTGCTTCCAACCGTAGCACCACTGCTCCTCTTTGATGAAGAAAAAGTAAAAGAAGAGAAAAAGGAAAAGAAAAAAAAGACCCGAAAAAACACCTTTTTTGGGATAAAAACACAGAAAGGAAGCACCCGTAGAAGCCTTCGAGGCCAGGAATATTTGGAACTTTTTTACTACACGGGGGCCTCTTGGAAAAGTAATCCCTACCTACGAGACCGGTATTGGTACGATCCAAAAGAGCGAACTATCCGAACCCAAGGATTCGTCGAAGGGCAAGGCTACCTCCTTCATGGACCTTACCAGCGCCTGGTCAACCAGGTTGTAGTCGAACGAGGCATGTTTTATTACGGCAGCAAACACCAAACCTGGCTTACTTTTGATGGAGAAAATGTACTTCAAGACAAAGCACATTTTGATGAAGGCTGGGCTAGGGAGTCACGCATCACTTATTTCAACTCTGCCAGCAGGGCCATTGAAAAACTCACCCCCATTCAATACGGATTAGCGGAAGGCAACTTCTACCACTTTTATGAAAACCAGCAGGTAGCCGTGACCGGGGAGTATCGATTTGGGGAGAAAGTAGGCTTGTGGACCGAGTTTTGGAACACCGACAACACAAAGACCATCCGAAAGCGGGAAATCCAGTACCAAGAAAAGCCCTACACCAAAAACTTCCGCCCCTACATCCGGGCAGAATGGGACAAGGAAGGCAGGCTGATCTACCGAAAAAACCCCTGAAAAATTACGGCAAGGAGGATTAGTAAAAGGCATCTTCAAACTGCCGAAAGTGCAGGGCCCCCTTGGAATCTTGGCAGACCCCGACGATATCAAAGCGGATGTCCCGATGCCAATCCTTTTGGTATATGTACTGATCAGCAGCTTTTACTAGGAGTCGCTTTTTGGTGGCATGCACAAACTCCTCCGCATAACCGAAACCTGTACCTGTCCGAAATTTGACTTCTATAAATATCAAGAACCCCTGATGGGTCATGATGAGATCTATCTCGGCATGTTGGTAACGGTAGTTCGTTTCGAGTAAGGTGTATCCTTTGCTTTCAAGCCATTTGGCGGCTTCCTGCTCTGCGAGTCTTCCTGAATCATTGTGTGCTGCCATGGGAAATATTGGTTAATTTTGAAAAGTTGAATGGCCTACCCAGATGGGTCTAAAAAATGCTGAAAAAACGACGATGATTGAAGATACAAAAAAAACGGTAGCATTTCGTGATCTGGGCTGCATGGATTACCAGGAGGCTTGGACCTACCAGGAAAATCTGTTTGCTGCCATCGTCGCCCAAAAAATACAAAACCGAAACCTACCCGAGGACCAACAGGCTACCACGCCCAACTACCTCTTATTTGTGGAGCATCCGCATGTGTACACCCTTGGGAAAAGTGGCAAGCCAGAACACCTTCTGCTAGACGCTACTGGACTGGAAGCCCATGCCGCCACCTACTACAAAATCAACCGTGGGGGAGACATCACCTACCATGGCCCGGGGCAATTGGTGGGCTACCCCATCCTGGATTTGGACCATTTCTTTACCGACATCCACCGCTACCTGCGGTACTTGGAAGAAGCGATCATCTTGACCCTCGCGGAATACGGTGTGTCGGCAGGAAGAATCGAGGGACTCACAGGCGTATGGCTCGACCACGACACCTTAAAGAATCCTCGGAAAATCTGTGCCTTGGGCGTAAAGTCCAGCCGCTGGGTGACCATGCATGGCTTTGCCTTCAACCTAAACGTTGACCTCTCCTATTTCAGCCACATCGTCCCTTGCGGAATCGACGACAAGGCCGTGACCTCCCTACACCTGGAGTTGGGCCGTCCGGTAGATGTACAAGAGGTGAAGGAAAAGGTGAAAAAACACCTTGCAGCACTTTTTGAAATGAATTTGATAGAAACCGAATGAAAAAAGACATTGACTTCGCTCCCGTTACTGGGGTGAAGATTGCCATTGCCAAGGAGGAAAAGGAAACCGGAACGGAATGGTCCGTCTACCTGATCAACTACAACCTCATCGAATTGACCACCGTCATGATCACCTCGCAGGGCTATGGTCACTTGGAAGGGGAGCTGCGCAAAACCTCTACCCTTCGCCACCTCATCGAGGAGCTTGGCTCGGATTCAGTTGCACGAGTCGAAGCCATCGATCCAGCTGTATTTTCACTCACCAATGAGTTTTGGGTGAGCTACTACATTCTAGATAAGATTTTTGATAAAAAGTTTATCTTTACTCCAAGCAGTTTTGATCCTGCCCACCTTCGCTATATCCCCGAATTGGGATTGGAAGGTATTCTCCACTCCTAATTTTTAGATCATGGCCCCATTTTTTGAACAGCTCGGCAACATCCTATTTTTAGACATTGAAACTGCCTCCTCCACCGAATCCTTTACTGAACTTGACCCTCGCCTGCAGCCCGAATGGATCCGAAAAGAGCGCCTCATTCGAAGAGAGAGTGTCCTTGAACCAGGGGAACTTTTCTTTGAACGGGCGGGTATTCATGCTGAATTTGGAAAGGTGATCTGCGTAGGAGTAGGTTATTTTCAAGCTAAGAAGAAGGAGAAAAAACTCAATTTTCGATCAAAAATTTTTGCTCAGGAGGAGGAAAAGGAAACTCTTTTGGAGTTAAAAGCCTTATTTGAAAAGAAAAAGTGGATTCTCTGTGCCCACAATGGCAAAGAGTTTGACTTTCCTTACCTCTGCCGTCGCATGCTGATCCAAGGGATTGCTTTACCTGAGCCCCTGCAGCTCGCAGGCAAGAAGCCTTGGGAAATCCGACACTTGGATACCATGGAGCTCTGGCGGTTTGGGGACTACAAGTATTACACTCGTTTGGAACTGTTGGCCGCTGCTTTTGGAATCCCAAGTTCCAAAGAAGGAATCGATGGCAGCGAAGTCAACCCCACCTACTACCAAGAAAAAAACATTGAAAAAATCAAAAATTATTGCCTTCGAGATGTGGAAGTCACCGCCAAGATCTTTCTGGCCATGCACCCACAGCCTGAGCCGGCAGACCTAGAAATAGAGTACTCTGAATCATAACAAAAAGAACATACCTGCCAGTTTTCTCGGCAAGCAAAACTTTATACCTTAGAAAAAACAAAGCCCTCATGGGAAGAAAATCCGATCGAAAACATTCCAAAAAAAACCATTCAAGCCTTAAAGGCAATGATGATAGTGCATCTTTAGCACGAAAACTTCTTCAATTTTTAAATGCAAATTTTGGTAAAGAATTCAATGCCAAACAATTAATCAAGCAATTAGAAATTCGAGATTCCTTTAACAAGGATGGGGTAGAACCCGTACTTTTCCAGCTCGTTGCTGATGGGAAGATTTCCCGAAGCCCCCGCAACTATTTTTCCTCTACGCAAGACCCAGAATACATCAGCGGTAGAGTTGATTTCGTCAACCCGCGTTTTGCCTTTATCATTCCCGACGACCCGAATGCGGTGGAAGGAGGAGATATTTTGGTGAAGGAAGCGGACCTAAAGCAAGCCTTGGATGGCGACAAGGTGCGAGTAATGGTATTTCCGGTGAAAGGGAAGACTGGGAGAATGGAGGGTAGGGTATTGGAAATTGTGGAGCGAAACCGCGATGAATTTGTGGGCCGAGTAGAAATCTCCCCTCGCTTTGCCTTTGTCGTTCCCGACTTCAAAAAAATGCACAAAGATATTTTTGTGCACCGTGGAGAACTCATGGGCGCAGAACACAATGAAAAGGTAATTGTCAAATTGACCGATTGGAGGGAAGATGACAAAAACCCTACCGGAAAAGTCATTCGAGTACTTGGCAAAGCAGGACTTCATGAGGTAGAAATCCACTCCATCATGGCAGAATTTGGACTTCCTTTCGAATACGACAAAGAAGCAGATGCTGAAGCCAATGCCATTCCTGAACAGATTTCTGCGAAAGAAATTAAGGCACGAAAAGATTTTAGAGAGGTATTGACCTTCACCATTGACCCAGCAGATGCCAAAGACTTTGACGATGCAATTTCGTATCGCAAACTTGAAAATGGCAACCACGAAATCGGGGTGCATATCGCCGATGTGAGCCATTATGTGAAGCCCAAAACAGCCTTAGAAAAGGAAGCATTCAACCGGGCCACCTCCGTTTACCTGGTAGACCGAACGATCCCCATGCTTCCAGAGCGGTTGAGCAACGGGCTTTGTTCCTTGAGACCGCACGAAGATAAGCTCACCTTTGCCTGCGTATTTGAAGTAGATCCTCAGGCCAAAGTAGTACAGCATTGGATCGGTAGAACAATCATCCACTCTGACCGCCGCTTTGCCTACGAAGAAGCACAGGAATGCATTGATACCCAGTCTGGGGATCACTTCCAGGAACTGACCCTACTGAACAACCTCGCCAAAAAAGTGCGGAAACTGCGCTTTGACCAGGGTGCAGTCAACTTTGAAACGGTAGAAGTGAAGTTTAAGCTAGATGAAAAAGGTACCCCTCTGGGCTTATTTATAAAGGAGCGAAAAGACATTCACAAACTCATTGAGGAGTTTATGCTGCTGGCCAACAAGTACGTGGCCGAGTTTATCTTCCAAAAGCATCAGGGCATGGATACCTTTGTGTACCGAACCCACGACAGCCCAGACTTGGATCGCCTAGAAACCTTTTCTGGATTTGCCAAGCGCTTTGGTCACGCGATGGACGTCACGATTCCACAAAAAGTTGCCTTCGCCCTCAACAAGCTGATGGATGAAATCCAAGGAAAGCCAGAGCAAAACGTGCTCGAACAGCTTGCCATTCGAAGCATGGCCAAGGCCAAATATACCACGGAGCCCAAGGGGCACTTTGGACTTGCCTTTGCGCACTACACCCACTTCACCTCTCCTATTCGAAGGTATCCTGACATGATGGTGCATCGCCTCCTTGAGCACTACCTGGAGGGAGGAAAATCTCCCGATGCCAGTTCCTGGGAACAAAAATGCCTCCACTCTTCCGAGCGGGAAAAGCGAGCAGCAGATGCCGAGCGGGCTTCCATCAAATACAAGCAGGTGCAATTCATGTCGCTTGCTGAAGTGCGAGACTATGATGGGATTGTCAGCGGAGTAACCGAGTGGGGAGTTTTCGTAGAAATCACCGAAACCAAGTGTGAAGGTATGATCCGCGTCCAAGAAATGGACGATGATTACTACGCTTTTGACGAGCGCAACATGCGCTTGGTTGGATCGAAAACGAAAAGAATGATCACTTTGGGAGACAAATTGCTGGTCCGCGTAGTTAATACCGATATCGACCGAAGAACCATAGATTTGGAATTTGCAGACAATGACAGAAAAAAATCTCGCCCACGACCTTTTAACTAAGCTAGAAGAGCACATCAGCAGCCACTCCTTTGGCCTGTCTCCAGCAGAATTGTACGATCCCATCACCTACATCATGAGCTTGGGTGGCAAGCGCATACGACCCCTACTTTCGCTTCTCGCTTACGGCATGTATGGAAAAAATCCCGAAGAGATTTTGAGTCAGTCTGCTGCAATCGAAGTATTTCACAACTTCACCCTCATGCATGACGACATCATGGATCAGGCGCCGCTCCGACGAGGAAAGCCTACGGTTCATGAAAAGTGGAATGCCAACATCGCCATCCTTTCCGGAGACGTGATGCTCGTTCGTGCTTATGACTTACTCCTTCCCACCGCTGCAGCGTTACTGCCCGAGGTAATTCGACTTTTCAATAAAACGGCTGCCGAAGTATGTGAAGGACAGCAGTTGGACATGAATTTTGAAAGCTACGAAACAGTAGCCGAAGCCGATTACATTCAAATGATTCGCCTGAAAACTGCCGTACTCCTAGGGCTTGCCCTTCAACTCGGTGCACTATTGGCGGGAGCTTCTAGGGAGGATGTAGACAGAATCTATGCGTTTGGGGTCAATATTGGGGTAGGCTTTCAACTTCAAGATGACTTACTCGATGTCTATGCTGACCAAGCCAAATTTGGCAAGCAGGTGGGTGGAGATATCATTTCCAATAAGAAAACCTTTCTACTGCTCAAGGCCCTTGAACTTGCAAACGGAAAGGAGCGGGAAGAATTGCAACGATGGTTGGGGCTGAAGGAATTTGATAAAGCACAAAAAGTAGCTGCTGTCAAGGCAATCTACGAGAATCTCGGTATTCGCTCCTTGACAGAAAAAAAGATGCAGTCTTATTTTGAGGAAGGATTTAAACAGCTTGAAGGACTACAGATCAAGGATGAAACCTATTCTCAAGCACTGCTAGCGGTGACTCAGGAGCTCATGCATCGCGAAAAATAAGCAGACATGGATCTCTCCCTCACCACCATCCTCATTGGGATTACGGCGCTTTCGAGCATCATCGCCTTTAATAGACCTGCATTGCTGGATCGCTGGATGTTTATTCCTTACCGAATCAAACAACGAAACCAATGGGATCGATTTATCCTGTCCGGTTTTATCCATAAAGATTACATGCACCTCTTGTTCAATATGTTTACCTTCTACTTTTTTGGAGGGGTGGTCGAACGTTTCTTTAAATTTCAATTTGGACTAGAGTTGGGCGGGCTGATCTTCATTGGTTTTTACCTTGCCGCGGTGGTGGTTGCAGATATTCCTACCTACCTCAAAGAGCAGCGCAACAGTTACTACCAAGCCCTTGGGGCCTCGGGTGGAACTTCCGCCACCGTTTTTGCAAGCATCATTCTCGTGCCTCTGTCGGACATCTGTCTCTTTGGGATACTCTGCCTTCCTGGCTTCCTTTTGGGTGGCTTTTTTCTGATTTATTCCTATGTCAAGGGGCAACAAGGACAGGACAACATCAACCACGATGCGCACTTGTATGGCGCTATATTTGGGATAGTTTGTATCCTCCTGCTCTCACCATCTAGTGCTGGGATGTTTTTGGAGCAAATCCTTTCTTACCGACCTTTCTAAAAAAAAATGGCCCCGTAGGTACGGGGCCATTTGCTTACTTTTTCTTTTCAAGCTTTGTCTTCATTTCCTCGATATTGAGGATGCGAGAGATTTGTTCCCGCTCCAGCTTTCGGAAGCGAGCCAACTGCACATCAATTTGTTCCGTGAGTTCCTTGCGTACTTCTTCTGAGGAGTCGGTAGGTTTGTAATCTCCACTACCTACCACACTGCTGAGGTGGGCCAACTTGTTATTCAATCGGATAGGGAAGTTGAGCGGATCCTGACCGCTTCGGTTTTGGGTCTGGTACAGGGTCTCTTCAATTTCCTGCATTTCAGCTTTTATTTTTTCTAGGTTCTCCGGCTTCGTAGTTAGCGAATCAAATTCAGATCGGTAGGCGCGAATCAGCTTAATGGCCTGATGCGTCTCAGTGATTTTGTCGCGCACTGCCAACAAGTAGTTGTACTGTGCCACCAAGTCCTCTTGGGTGGATTCATAGCGCGGATCTGCCAGCACCTTAAAGGTTTGTTCTTGGGATTGGGCATCCAATGTCATGCGCACCTTGTAGGTACCAGGCACCACCTTAGGGCCTCTTAGGCTAGCTGCCCATAGGATCATTCCATCAAATCCTTCCGCATTTTCGCCACGTAGGTTCCAGTTGAATTCCCCAGCACCGGCTTTCACCTTCAATGTATCTCCATTGACTCCTTTGGTAGAGAACCAGCGGATGAGTTGGTTTTTGTCATTGAAGAATTCAATTTTTAGTTCGCCGGCAGGTTTTTCCTTCAGGAAGTAATACACCAAGACTCCACCTGGACGGTTGGTGCCGTCAGTCAAACTCTTGCGCTTCATCCCGTCGATGCGGTACGAATCTTGAGGTTTGTAGAGGTGAAATGCCTTGTTCTCCAGCCCAACTTCCGCTTGGTGAAGCACGGTCAGGTCATCGATAATCCAGAACGATCTGCCTTGAGTCGCTGCAATCAAGTTATTTTCCTTGATCGCCAAATCCGTAATCGGTACGATTGGCAAGTTCAACTGTAGCGAATGCCAGCTCGCACCATCATCTTTGGAATAGTACATGCCTGTTTCGGTACCGGCATAGAGCATGCCTTTTTTGGCTGGATCTGCTCGAACTACACGGGTGAAATGCTCTTCGTTAATTCCTGAGACGATCTTGGTCCAGGTCTTTCCATAGTCCTTGGTTTTGTAGAGGTAAGGTGCAAAGTTGCCCGTCTTGTAGCCAGTAGCTGCAAAATATGCCTCGCCTGCGGCAAAGGGGCTCGCCTCAATGGAATTGATTTGCAGCCACTCTGGTAGGTCTTTAGGCGTGACATTTTGCCAAGTTTTTCCATTATCTGTAGTGACATGCACCAATCCATCATCTGATCCTGCCCAGATTACTCCTTGCTTCACAGGGGATTCTGCAGCGGTAAAGATGGTGGCATAGTACTCCACGGAAGTATTATCCTTGGTGATTGGTCCTCCAGATGGACCGAGTTTGCTCTTATCATTTCGAGTCAAGTCAGGAGAAAACAACTCCCAAGTTTGTCCCTCGTTGGTGGAGCGGTGAAATTGGTTACTGGTCGTGTAAAGCAATTTCGGATTGTGAGGGGAAAAGAAAATCGGGAAGTTCCATTGGAATCGGTACTTCATTCCCTCTGCTCCATGTCCCATCGGGTTATCTGGCCATACATTGACAGTTCGTGAAGTTCCATTGCGGTGGTTCTCACGTGTGAGCAAACCTCCGTAAGATCCACCATAAACGATATCGCTATCGATCGGATCTGGGGCGATCCAGCCCGACTCCCCACCTGCAGTGGACTCCCAATCGGATTCAGTAATCGCTCCACCATCATTGCGGTGACGGATACGAACGGTTGAGTTGTCTTGCTGCGCACCATAGATGCGGTAAGGGAAGCTATTATCGATGGTAACTCTATAAAACTGAGAGGTTGGCTGATTCATCATGGTAGACCAGTTGGCACCACCATCTTCAGAAACTTGTGCGCCGCCATCATCGGCAATGATCATTCGTTGGTTGTTGGCTGGATCAATCCAGAGGTCGTGGTGATCGCCATGAGGTGCATTGTCTCCTTTAAAAGTTTTACCGCCATCCGTGGATTTATGGTAGCTCACATTGAGAACATAGATAGTTTCCTCATTTTGGGTGTCGGCATAGATTCGGGAATAATACCAGGCACGTTGACGTAGGTTACGGTCTTCATTGACCAGCTCCCAAGTTTGTCCAGCATCTTTGGAAGTGTAGACCCCTCCTTTTTCGTTTTCGATAATGGCATACAAGCGGTTGGAATTTTTAGGAGATACCGCGATTCCCATGATGCCAAGAACACCTTTCGGGAAGGTTGCTTTGGAAGAAAGTTCTTCCCAGGTTTTTCCTCCATTGGAAGACTTGAATAGTTTGGATCCAGGTCCACCACTTTCCAAGCTGTAGGGAGTACGTTGCAGTTGCCAAGTAGATGCATACAGCACTTCAGGATTGTTGGGATCCAACACCAAATCTACTGCACCGGATTTGTCATCCACAAAAAGAAGCTGCTCCCAGGTCTTGCCGCCATCGGTAGTTTTGTATACTCCACGAGTGGCATCTGGCTTAAAAATATCTCCCAACACTGCAGCGTAAACTACATTGGGATTGCTGGGATGAATGCGAAGGCGCGAAACAAATCGGCTTTTGTCCAGACCTGCTCGAGCCCAGGTTTTACCTGCGTCCGCACTCTTCCAAATTCCGTAACCAAAGGATACATTGCCACGGACGGTTTTTTCGCCACCGCCAGCATAGACTGTGGAGGTATCGCTTTCCGATACTGCGACGGCGCCCATGGATCCACCAAAAAATCCATCCGATACGGATTTCCAAGTTTGGCCCGCATTGGTCGTCTTCCAAATCCCTCCTCCAGTAGAGGCAAAGTAATAGGATTTGTCATTGCCTTTGATTCCTGCTACTCCATCGGCTCTACCGCCTCTAAATGGGCCTACAAGGCGCCATTGAACAGCATCATAAAGTTTGGGGTCAGTAATTTGTTGCCCAATTGAAGGGAAACTAGTTAGAATAAGAAGCAGCAAGATGCTGCTGCGGAGAATAGATTGAAAAGGTATCATGGGGTTAGGTATTAATATCTTGTTTTAAGGTAGGAGAAAAGTTGGGAAAGGAAGTAAAAAAATTGATTAAAGGCAAAAAGGTGGGCTAAGGGCAAAAAAAAACCTCTTCCGAGGAAGAGGTTTTTGTAAGATAGATTGGAAATTAATCTTGCGCAGGCAGGATGCTCACGTAAGATCTTCCATCAAATTTTTTCTTGAAGGAAACAACTCCTGGGGTCAACGCAAACAAGGTGTGGTCTTTGCCCAAACCTACGTTCAAACCTGGATGATGTTTTGTACCTCTTTGTCTAACTAGTATGTTTCCTGCGATGACAACTTCACCGCCGAACTTTTTCACACCCAATCTTTTGGATTGCGAATCACGTCCGTTTCTGGAACTGCCTACACCTTTCTTGTGTGCCATGGTTTGGTTCGTTTATGATTTCTTGGATGATTACCTTAAAGCGTGATTGATTCGATCATTACTTTGGTGAAGTCCTGTCTGTGACCGTTCTTCTTTTTGTAGCCCTTGCGGCGCTTTTTCTTGAAGACAATCACTTTGTCACCTTTTACATGATCCAGAACTTTTCCGGATACCTTGGCTCCTGCAAGTAAAGGAGCACCAACAGACACAGTGCCATTGGCTTCTGCCAACAAGACCTGGTCAAATTCCACGGAAGCGCCAATTGCCAATGCTAATTTAGGAGCATAAACGAATTGATCTTTTGTTACTTTGAACTGCTTTCCTGCGATGATTGCTATTGCGTACATGTTCTTGATTTATCGAAATCGGAGTGCAAATATAGGAATTGAAATGAAACTAAAAAAACTTTTGTCAAAAATGATGTAACATATGATTCGGTTTTTGTAGTGCGCTGAACACTGCTTTTTTAGTCTAATTTGATTCACCTTTCCTGAGAACTAAAATTTTTAAGCAAAAATTGCATTTTATATAACTTATTGATTTTGAATTATTTAAATTTTAAAAATGTTTAAAAATTTAATTGACTATGATTCAAAACGCAGGTCAGGGCTAGGCTCAAAAAAAAAGTTTTAAATTTTAAAAATTATTCAAACGGGCAAAATCAAGAAATAAAATTGATTCTTTACTTAATTGATTTAAATCTATCTAATTGATATTAAGTAGTTTATATAGTTTTTGACCGAGAGTCATAATCTTCATTTTCAGCTAGTTTTCAACTTTTTTATTCCCTTTTTCATCCTCATATTTGTTAGATAGCTGTTCTGAAAAGGCAGCTTTTTCCTTCACAGGAATCCCCAATGGTCATTTATTAGTTAAAAATATCCAATCCTTAGATTACAAACACTAGAGAGCGATGCAGCACGAGCCGATTTTAGAAGAGAATGGTAACCGATTTGTCTTATTTCCTATCCAGCATGCCGACATCTGGCAATACTACAAAAAAGCTGAGGCTAGCTTCTGGACAGCCGAGGAGATAGACCTAAGCCAAGATCTTTCCGACTGGAAAAATTTGAACGATGGAGAAAGACATTTCATCTCCCACATCCTTGCCTTTTTTGCCGCTTCCGATGGGATTGTAAATGAAAACCTTGCCGAACACTTTGTGGCTGAAGTACAATACACTGAAGCCAAATTTTTCTACGGCTTCCAAATCGCAATGGAGAATATCCATTCCGAGACCTACTCTTTATTGATCGATACCTACATCAAAGACAACGTCGAACGCGATCGCCTGCTCAATGCCATTGAGCACATCGACTGCGTAAAGAAGAAAGCAGACTGGGCGTTGAGATGGATTGACAATGGCTCCTTCCAGGAGCGCTTGATAGCCTTTGCAGCTGTAGAAGGTATTTTCTTCTCAGGATCCTTTTGCTCCATATTCTGGCTTAAGAAAAGAGGGCTTATGCCAGGACTTACCTTCTCGAACGAATTGATTTCAAGAGACGAAGGATTGCATTGCGATTTTGCCTGCCACTTGTATACCAAACATGTGAATAACCAGCTTCCAAAAGAGACTGTTCGCTTGATCATCATGGATGCTGTCGCCATTGAAAAAGAATTTGTGACCGACGCGCTGCCCGTACGTCTAATCGGAATGAACTCTAATTTGATGTGTCAATACATTGAATTTGTAGCAGACCGATTGCTTATGGAGCTTGGCTGTGAGAAGGAGTGGAACAGTACCAATCCATTCGATTTCATGGACATGATTTCACTACAAGGCAAAACAAACTTCTTCGAAAAAAGAGTTGGTGACTACCAGAAAGCTGGAGTCATGAAATCTACCGAACCAGCAGATAATGTTGCGAGGTTCTCCATCGGAGAAGATTTCTAAAGAATCTTGAGTACCCAAAAATACCTATTTCAAACCACCCCCTTTAAAAATTCGCCTGAGTATGTTAGTAGTTAAAAGAGACGGAAGACGAGAATCCGTACGATTCGACAAGATCACTGCACGTATAGAAAACCTGTGCTATGAACTAGATCCCAAATTCATCCAGCCCATTGAAGTTGCCAAGAAGGTAATCGATGGCCTTTACGATGGGGTGACCACTACCGAACTCGACAACCTCGCAGCTGAAGTCTGTGCTTCGCTAACCGTACGTCACCCAGACTACGCTGTTTTGGCAGCACGGATTGCCATCTCTAACCTACACAAAACTACCAGTCAGTCTTTTTCGAATACCATGAAAAGACTGTATACCTATGTTAATCCGATAACTGGAGGAAATGCCCAGCTACTGGACACTGAGGTTTATGGAATTATTAAGCAGCATGCAGCGAAACTCGATGAGGCGATCGATTACAAGCGTGACTTCAGCTACGACTATTTCGGGTACAAAACTTTAGAAAAAAGCTACCTCATCCGTCTGGATGGAAAGGTAGTAGAGCGTCCGCAACACATGCTCATGCGAGTAGCCGTAGGCATTCACCGTGAGGATTTGGACGCAGCTATTGAGACCTACGATTTGCTATCTGAAAAGTGGTTTACACACGCCACCCCAACTCTTTTTAACGCGGGCACTCCAAAACCACAGCTCTCCTCCTGCTTCCTTCTCACCATGAAGGATGACAGCATCGATGGCATCTACGATACGCTAAAGTCCTGTGCTAAAATCTCTCAATCTGCGGGAGGCATTGGTCTTTCTATCCACAATGTACGCGCAAAGGGAAGCTACATCAAAGGTACCAACGGCGTATCCAATGGAATCGTACCCATGCTTCGGAACTTTGACATGACCGCCCGCTATGTGGATCAAGGTGGAGGAAAGCGAAAAGGAAGCTTTGCCATCTACCTAGAGCCTTGGCATGCAGATATCAAGGACTTCCTTGAACTACGAAGAAACCATGGTAAGGAAGAGATGCGTGCAAGAGATCTATTCTATGCTTTGTGGATTCCAGATCTATTCATGCAGCGTGTGGAGAACAACGAAGACTGGTCTCTTTTCTGCCCTAATGAAGCTCCAGGTCTTGCAGATTGCCATGGAGAAGAGTTTGTAAGGTTGTACGAAAAATACGAGAAGGAAGGAAAAGCTAGAGAAACAATCAAGGCTCAAGAACTTTGGTTTGAAGTATTGGAATCTCAAATTGAAACCGGTACCCCTTACATGCTCTACAAGGATGCTGCAAACGGAAAATCCAACCAGCAGAACTTGGGAACCATCAAATCTTCTAACCTCTGCACCGAGATCATCGAATATACCGCTCCTGATGAAGTAGCAGTATGTAACCTTGCCTCGATTGCCCTGCCAAAATTTGTGATCGCAGGTGAAGATGGTGTGCTACGCTTTGACCACCAAAAACTATACGAAATCACCAAAGTGGCTACCCGCAACTTGAATAAGGTGATTGATATCAACTACTATCCAGTAGAGGAAGCTAGAAAATCCAACTTTAGACACCGTCCAATTGGCTTGGGTATTCAAGGTCTAGCGGATGCATTTATTCTTTTAAGAATGCCTTTCGACTCTGTAGAAGCAAGAGGCCTGAATGAAGATGTCTTCGAAACCATCTACTACGCAGCCGTGGAAACTTCCATGGAGCTTGCAAAAACCCAAGGCACCTACGAAACCTACGATGGCTGCCCTGCCTCCAAAGGAATCCTCCAGTTTGACATGTGGGGTGTTACTCCTAAATCTGGTCGCTACGATTGGGATTCTTTGAAAGAAAAAGTGAAGAAATTCGGCTTGCGAAACTCTCTATTGGTAGCTCCAATGCCAACCGCTTCTACTTCACAGATTTTGGGTAACAACGAATGCTTTGAGCCTTATACCTCAAACATCTATACACGAAGAACCCTTTCTGGAGAGTTTATTGTAGTCAACAAGCACTTGATGAAAGATTTGATTGAGTTGGGATTGTGGAATGACACCATGAGAAATCGCCTCATCTCCACCAATGGATCGGTTCTTTCTGTTCCTGGAATCCCACAAAATATCAAAGACCTCTACAAGACAGTTTGGGAGATCTCTCAGAAAATCATCATTGATATGTCTGCAGATCGTGGCGCCTACATTTGCCAGTCTCAAAGCATGAACATCTTCATGCAGGATCCAAACTTTGGCAAGCTGACCTCCATGCACTTCTATGCATGGAAGAAAGGACTGAAGACAGGCATGTATTACCTACGCTCCCAAGCAGCTACGGCAGCAATCAAGTTTACTTTGGACAAGTCTCAGCTCGAGCAACCAAAAATGGAGAAGGCAAACGAAATGGAGAACGTAAAAACACAAAAGCAAGATGCCATCGCCTGTTCCCTGGATGATCCAGAGGGTTGCGAGATGTGCGGAAGCTAAATCGATATTCTAGAGTTCATTAATGATTAAAGGCGTTTGATACTATCAAACGCTTTTTTTTACCTAAAATCCAGGATCATGACCAAAGAAATACTAGTCCAAAGGCTACAGCACTTAAGCCTTCAATCCGAAGCCAAATTTGGCATTCTTACTCCTCAGCACATGGTGGAACATTTGACGCTCACCCTAAAAATGTCTGCTGGAAGAATTCCAATTCCTGAATTCGAGCCGACAGAAAAACAATTGGCCCGAAAACAGGCACTGCTATTTACAGATCTCCCTTTTCCACAAGGAATCAAAGCGCCAGGATTGCCTGACACCTTACTCGACCTACGCTATCCAGATCTAGAAACTGCAAAAGCAGAGCTGATCAAAAGCTATGACGCTTACCAGCTGCTGTTTCAAGAAAACCCAACGAAGCATACTCCTCACCCTGGGTTTGGGCCGCTCAATTTCGAAGAATGGGAACTATTCCACGCCAAACACATGGACCATCATTTGGGTCAATTTGGTTGTTAAAAAATCAGACCCCTTCCTTAGCCTGTTCAATAGTAGACACGCCACCAGAAACCATAAACTTCATCACATCTGAGTTTTTAACACCTTTAAGTGGCGTAACCTTCTCTCGCTTCACCAAGAATACGTTTCCAGATACATTGTAGCTATGTGGAAAATAAACCGCTACAAAATCAGGTGCACCAACAGCAGTCATGTCCTCTTGGGTGACAAATCCGAGTCGCTTCATATTCTCAGAAACTTCTACCAGAACGGGAGAGTTAAACTTCTTTTTTTCTCCCACAAAGGCCCCCATCAAATCCTTGATAGAGGTATACAGGAAGTTTACGAATGGGATTTTAAATACGCCACGCTCAAACCAATCAAATAGTGGCTTGGTAAAAAATAAGCTCGCCAAATACCCCACAAAAGTAATCAACGCGAAGACCATCAAGATCCCAATTCCTGGAATTGGGACGGGAATCAGATTGTCAAGAAAAAGAAAAAGTTGATAGATTACATAAACCGTTACAGCCAATGGAGTGAGAAACAACAATCCTCTAAGGAAGTACGAGAGGAGTTTTCGGTAGGTAAAATCCATAAATAAGGAGTTGGAATAAGTTTAACCGCGCATAGAAGCAACAACAAACTCAGTCAAGAAGCTTAATTTTAACAGAGCGGTAGTAAATCACGCTCTCAGGATCATGCGCTTGCAGCGCGATTGTTCCACGATCAAAGCGTTTTGGGTCGTTACCAATCGTGCGTTTGGTGTCTGCAGACTCGTCGTATTCCATCACCACTTTGCCATTGAGTGTTACCGAAATTTGATCTCCCTTGACCACCACATGATAGGTATACCATTCTCCATCCTGTACATACACCTCGCGAACATCTTGCACCGCATAAAGGCTCGCTGACTTCCGCCAGTCCGAATGACTTTGATTTACCTGTACCTCATAGCCTTTTTCTGGCCAACCCGTTTCCTGGTAAGTCGTATGAATGAAGATTCCAGAATTGGCCTTGGGCATCGTCTTCACTTCCACTAGCAATTCAAAGTTTTTAAAGTCAGCATTTCCAACCTCTCCCACATAGAAAGCATGTCCTCTAGGGCCTGAGACTTTGAGCAGTTTGTCTTCGATCGAAAAGGAACCTGGGTTTTCAGAAATTTTCCAGCCATCAAGATTTTTTCCAGAAAACAATTCAATCCAAGAATCATTTTGCGCAACAACAGCAGCATGAAGGGAAAAGACGAGCAACAGGGTGAAAATGGTTTTCATAGCATTAAGGGAACAAGGTGAATACGATCAAGTTAATCAATATTTTAATGCATAAAAAAGGCCCTGAAGAAACTTCAGGGCCTTCTATGTAAAACTTATACTGATTAAAGGTCAATACCCATAAATGACATGAATGCAATGCCCATCAATCCGGTAAGCAACATCGTGATTCCAAGACCTTTCAATCCATTAGGAACTTGTGAATACTTCAGACGCTCACGGATAGCCGCTAGCAAGACGATCGCCAACATAAAGCCAAAGCCAGATCCAAAGCCATAGACTGCAGACTCAGCAAGGGTGTAATCCCGCTGTGCCATGAACAAACAACCACCTAGGATGGCGCAGTTTACCGCGATCAAAGGAAGGAAAATTCCCAACTGACCATACAATGCAGGAGAAAATTTTTCAACTACCATTTCCACCAATTGCACAATGCCAGCGATAATCGCTATGAACATGATGAATCGAAGGAATGACAAGTCAATGGGTGCCAAGCTGGCAGAAATCCAAGTAAGCGCTCCCTCCTTCAATACAAATTCATTAAGAATCCAATTGAAAGGTACGGTAACACCCAATACAAACACTACTGCAGCACCGAGGCCAACAGCTGTACTTACTTTTTTGGAAACGGCAAGGAAAGAGCACATTCCCAAAAAGTACGCGAAAATCATGTTATCAATGAAAATCGATCGAATACCTAAGCTAAATAATTCCATGGTCAGCTTTTCTTAATTAATGTTCAACATAGCCTGTTTTGGTACGTTGTACCCAAACAATCAAACCCAAAATAATAAATGCACCTACTGGTGTCACCATCAAACCATTGGTGGCCAAACTGAAATCTGGGCCAAACCAGCTGGAAACATACTGAAAAACAGGAACACCAAAAACTGCTCCAGAACCCCAAAGTTCACGGACGAAAGCCACGGTAAGAATGATCCAAGCATACCCTAAAGCAGAACCCAGTCCGTCAAGCATGGAATCGTAAGGCTTGTTGCCCATGGCAAAAGCTTCCAATCTACCCATCACGATACAGTTGGTGATAATCAATCCAATAAATACAGAAAGCTCCTTGTACATATCGTAAGCGAAAGCTTTCAAAATCTCACTCACAATCGTTACTAGAGTAGCAACTACCGCCAATTGAACGATGATTCGTACACGAGCAGGAATGGTATTCCGCATCAAGGAAATCACAAAGTTGGACAAGGCAACCACAAAGATTACAGAGATAGCCATAACCAAGGTAGGCTGCATTTGTGTGGTAACCGCCAAGGATGAGCATATACCCAGTACCTGTACCGTTATCGGATTGTCATCTATAAGCGGGTCTGTGACTAATTTTTTTCTTCTCTTCGAGAGTAAAGACTCTGAAGGCTTAACTACCACTACCTTTTCTAATGTTTCAGTACTCATAAGTAAGTTGTTTGAATGAGTGAATGTTATAGTACAGCAACAACTGCCTTTGGAGTTGATTTTGCTTTGATATAGGCTTCGTAGTTGCCCATATAAGCTTTCAACATATTGTTGACTCCATTACCTGTGATCGTAGCACCTGACATGCCATCTACCTTGTGCGCATCACCATCGTACTTTTTGCCTTCCCCTTTTTGCATCATCACAGTAACCAATGCACCGGACTCGTCAAAAATTTTCTTGCCTACATACCGGTCTTGTACTTTTGCTTCCGTGATTCGTGCGCCTAGACCTGGGGTCTCCGCAGCGTGAGCAAGTGTAATTCCTCCAATGGTATTCATGTCTGTATCTAGGGCAAGGTATCCCCAAATTGCATCCCATAGACCTGCTCCATACATCGGGAAGATGTATGACTCAACTTGGTCGGGCTTACCTTCAGCATGAAAAATAAATACCGGATAGGCACGCTCTTCTGCTGGCTTTTTGTAATCCTTTGCGATTTCAACCTTTTCAGCACTTACCCCTTCCTTTGTAATTTCCTTCCCCGTAACATCAACTACTGTCGAGGAGATCCTTGAGGAATAAAAGGCATTCACTTGCTCAGGAGTCATTGCTGAAATTTCTTCAGCTGAAATCACTGCGCCCAAGATTTGCTTTTTCTTGTCCAAAGCGATGGCTTCTTGCTGCCATGGTCCGAGTACCTGAGCCGATCCTGAAAGTAACAATCCCAGGATGATGGTCAATACTGCTGAATAAACGATGATGTAAGTATTAGACTGTTGCACGTTGTAACCTCCTTGTTTTATTTGCCTTAACTACATAGTGATCAATCAATGGCGCCACCACATTCATAAAGAGTACCGCCAACATGATTCCTTCAGGATATGCTGGGTTGGTCACTCGAATGATGACAGTCAACACCCCAATTAAGATTCCGTAAATCCATTTGCCTAACTCTGTTTGCGCTGCAGATACAGGGTCAGTAGCCATAAATACGACTCCAAAAGCCAAACCTCCCATTACCAAATGGTAGTGTGCCGGCATGGCCATAAATTCGTTTACTTGCAGGGCATTCATGACTAGGCCCATTGCATAGGCTCCACTAAATCCACCTACAATAATCTTCCAGCTTGCTACACCTGTAGCTATTAGGATCACTGCGCCAATCAATGCCATCAAGGTGGAAGTCTCTCCTATAGAACCAGGAATCCAACCCATAAACATACTCATGAAACTGTAATCAGCTCCAAGTGCTGCATTGTGCGAAGACAGGGCCTGCACTACGGGAGTGCCATCGACACTTGAATTGTAGGCTACTGCTAAGGCAGTTGCTCCAGAAAATCCATCTACTGCAGTCTTATCTCCAAGATAGGTCCATACCAAATCTCCAGAGATTTGAGCTGGATAAGCAAAGTAAAGGAAGGCTCTAGCGGTCATGGCCACATTGAGAATATTCATTCCCGTGCCACCAAATACCTCTTTTCCAATTACCACCGCAAAAATAGTAGCCAAAGCCACCTGCCAGAGCGGAATAAAAGGAGGCATCACCAACGCAATCAACATTCCTGTCACCAAATACCCTTCCGAAATCGGATGGTTACGAATGACACAGAAGGTAAATTCGGTAGCCAAACCAACCGCATAGGATACAATCAAGGTAGGGAGAACGGTAAGCGCTCCGAAAATTGCCTTGTCGAGGAAGGTTCCTTCACCACCAGTCGCAATGAAGTGCTGGTGTCCAATATTTAAGATACCGAACAGTAAAGCTGGGATCATGGCAATTACTACCGTGATCATCACTCGCTTTAAATCTGTAGCATCTTTGATTTGTGCGCCTTTGGACTTGGTAATCAAGTCAGGGGAAAAGGCAATCGTTCTGTGCCCTTCATACAGGGTATGGAATTTTTCCCACTTGCCACCCTTTTCAAAGTTTGGCTTCATTCCATCGAAGAGATTTTGTAATAACTTCATAGCTTAATTATACATTAACAATTCAATCCCGTGGCGAACAAGCTCTTGTAGCTCATTTTTGGATGGATCTACAAATTCGCAAAGCGCCACATCTTCCTCAATTACTTCATACAAACCGAGCTCCTCCATCTCATCAAAGTCCTCGGTCACGATCGCCTTGAATAAATAGGTAGGTAAAATGTCCATCGGAATCACTTTCTCAAATACTCCAGAAACTACAAATGGACGCTCTTCTCCGTGCGTATTGGTGTCTACTTTGAATTCTCCACTCTTTAGAAACGAGAACATGCCAATCGCCTTGTGAAAGCTAAGTTTGGTAGCACTTGGCTTCAACCAACCCAAAAATTCCTCGTATTTCCCTTCAGGAATTACAGTGACTTGGTTGTGGTAAAATCCTAAGTATCCGTCTTTTTCAACTTTTTCACCCGTCAATACATTGCCAGATATGATACGTAAAGTCTCAGGCTGAGCTATTCCTACTACTAAGGTGCTCACATTGACTCCCGTGTAGGTTTTTACATAGCCTTTTTGACTCATCTCAGAACCTGTCAAGGCAATTACCTTGGAAGCATCGTAAATACCCTCCAAAACAAATTTTCCGATTTGAGCCACACCATAGGAAGAAACTGTCCAAGCAACATCTCCTTTATTTATTGGATCGAGGTGGTGAATTTGAGTCCCCACATTTCCAGCAGGGTGTGGGCCAGAAAACTGGTTGACTTGAGCATTTTTAATTCCTGAAAAAATTGCAGGAACAGCCTTTGAACCGTCCACATTAAGGTGGACTTTTCCAGTAGTTAATTTGGAAAGCGCATCAATCCCCGCCTGAAAATAGCGCTCCTCACCTTGTAACAAGAATGGAACTTCGGGAGCTAGTGGGTGTGTGTCAAATCCAGACACAAAAATGGCTTTCGGGTTGTCAGCAGGATTGGCAACAATACCAAAAGGTCGCTGAATTACATTCGGCCAAACACCAGAAGCAGCAAGTTTGCCCGCTAGCGTCGCTCGATCTTGTCCGAGATCCAAAGGACTTGATTTCTCATGTGTAATTGTGTAGTCGGCAAGAATCTTTATTTCCAAAAGCTTTCTCTTGTCACCCCTTTTGATCTCTACAATTTCTCCAGACACTGGAGAAGCATAGATTACCTGCTCCATGGCCTTGTCCATGAGGATTGGAGTGCCTGCTTTTACAGTATCTCCCTCATTAACTAGCACTTTAGGACGCTGAATACCCGGAAAATCCGATGGTTTAATGGCAAAGGTCATCGCTGCTGCTACTTGCAAAAACTCTAGGGGAGCTTTTCCTACTAGCTTCAGGTCAAATCCTTTAGTAAGCTTCACTATTTTTGACATATCTGTATGGAACTATAAGCCTTTAAAAACGCCACAAATCTAAGAAAAAACCTTTTGACTTGGAGCGCAATGCGCATTAATTATTGGAATTTTTATTAATGGTAATTGCTGTGGATAGCTAGCCTTAATCTTGTAGCAAATGCTCCTCAATGCCATCCACATAGGTCTTCACCTGCTCCATCAACCACATCGGGGTAGATGTGGCGCCACAAATCCCTACACGCTCAGCATTTTGAAACCAAGAGAGCTCAATTTCTTCTTCACTCTCAATGAAATAGCTCCTCGGGTTTTCAGAAAGGCAGACCTGATACAAGGCCATCCCATTGGAACTTTTCTTTCCTGAAACAAAAAGGATGACCTCGTTTTCTTGAGAAAAGCGCTGCAGCTGAGGCTCACGATTGGATACTTGCCTGCAAATCGAATCATTGGAATTGAAATCAATCTCGGTCAACTCCCCTTTCGTGGATTTGATTTTTTCTTCGATTTTTTCGGATAGAGCATAAAAGCCTTTGGTACTCTTGGTGGTCTGACTAAATAAAGTAACCGGTCGGTTGTAATCTATCTTTTCCAAATCAGCATCCTCCATCACCACAATTGCTTTTTCTAAGGTCTGTCCAGTAAGTCCAATGACTTCAGCATGCCCTTTTTTTCCGTAAATGACAATCTGACCATTTTCACGCTCCATCTTATCAAAGGCATTTTTTACCCGATGCTGGAGCTTGAGTACGACTGGACAGGAAGCATCAATCAATTCAATGTTATTTTCAATCGCCAGTCGGTAGGTTTCTGGTGGCTCGCCATGCGCACGAATCAATACTTTACAATTGCTCAATCCTTGAAGCTTTTCACGATCAATTACCACCAAGCCCTTGTCAGTTAGTCGCTTAACTTCCATGTCGTTGTGGACAATATCTCCAAGACAATACAATGGCTCTTTGTCCTCCATCTCATCCTCTGCCATTTTAATGGCAAATTCTACCCCGAAACAATACCCTGAATTCTTGTCAATGGTTACTTGCATAGGTTAATTAGTTAAGCGTTACTTTTTTTACCAAGTCGATGATTTGTTCCACTTGTTCGGAAAAAGTCAAGGAGCTGGTGTCAATTTCGATGGCGTCGGAAACTTTCAGCAAGGGGCTTTCAGTCCTGTTGGAGTCTACCACATCCCTACTTTCTAAGTTCAATTTGATCTCTTCTAAGGATGCCTGTTCCCCCTTGGCTTGCAATTCAAATTGGCGACGCTGTGCGCGTGTCTCTACGTCTGCGGTCATGAAAAGTTTCAGTTCGGCCTCCGGGAAAACCACAGAGCCAATGTCTCTTCCATCCATGACTACCCCCTTCTTTTTACCTAGCTGTTGTTGTTGGGCTACAAGGGCAGTACGAATGGCCTTCACCGTTGCCACCTCACTCACTCGCTCGGAAATTCGCATCGTTCGAATCTCATCCTCCACATTGACCCCATTGAGGTAGGTTTCCTGTTGGGATGT
The DNA here is from genome assembly GCA_040403475.1 of Algoriphagus sp. GTDB lineage: Bacteria > Bacteroidota > Bacteroidia > Cytophagales > Cyclobacteriaceae > Algoriphagus. Next base: position 49,707 of record JBBAKO010000001.1, read on the forward strand.
GGTTGGATTGAGCTGAAAAGAAATTTGAAGACCTTTCAAGCCTTTTTCTACATCTTCAGCACGTAGTGGAGATAGATTTTCATTTAAAAAATATAAGGCTGTAGCACGGTACATGGCGCCAGAATCGATGTAGGTAAATCCAAGTTTTTTGGCTACCTCCTTCGCAGTCGAACTTTTTCCACAACCCGAATACCCGTCTATGGCGATGACAATCTTGTTCATCAAAAAACCTATCTTATTTTGCTGCCTAAAATCTGGACAAATATAGTAGTTTTAGCAGTACCTATCTTCAAAAAATCAAAGATCATTGCTGTAAAAACAATCAAAATAATTTATCCATTGCATCCCCATTCCATGATTCTAGAAGCGCAGCTAATTGACCTCCACCTCCGGCAAATCTACCCGGTAGCCCTCGAGGTGGAAGACCAAAAAATTAAGAAAATAGCTAAAATAGCTTCCAAACCCGGATTACCCTACCTCCTCCCAGGCTTTATTGATGCCCATGTCCATGTCGAATCCTCCATGCTGGTTCCTTCGGAATTTGCCAGACTTGCGGTCGTTCATGGAACCGTGGCCACCATCTCTGATCCTCACGAAATCGCAAATGTCTGTGGCATGCAGGGAGTAGAATACATGATTGAAAATGGAAAACAGGTGCCCTTTCACTTCTTTTTTGGAGCCCCTTCCTGTGTACCCGCAACCCCCTTTGAAACTGCCGGCGGTGAAATCAATGTAGCCGATATTGAAACCTTGATGAGCCGTCCGGAGATTTTATACCTCGCTGAGATGATGAACTGGCCCGGAACGGTAAACCGGGATCCTGTGGTCATGGAGAAAATTCGGATTTCCCAGCACTATGGCAAGCCCATCGATGGACATGCTCCAGATTTAATGGGTAAATTGGCGGAAAAATACGTAGCTGCAGGCCCAAGTACAGACCACGAATGCTTTACCTACGAGGAAGCACTAGGAAAAATAAAACTTGGCATGAAAATCTCCATTCGGGAAGGTTCCGCAGCCAAAAACTTCGAGGCTCTAATTGACCTAATCGATGAGTACCCCGAGATGCTGCTCTTTTGTTCGGACGACAAGCACCCAGACAACCTAGCCTTAAGCCACATCAACGAGCTGGTCATCCGGGCAATCGCAAAGGGCAAAAACCTGTTTGACGTTTTGCGTGCGGCATGCATCAATCCGATACTCCACTATTCCCTTCCGGTAGGGCAACTTCGGGAAGGAGATGGGGCGGATTTTATTGTAGTCAAAGACCTAGAAAAATTTGCCGTGCTCGCCACTTATATAGAAGGAGAGAAAGTTGCTGAAAATGGAAAAACGCGGATTCCTCGAGTTAAAAATGAGGTGATCAACCACTTCAATACCTCATCCAAAAAGCCAACGGACTTTCAACTCCCAGCTCTGGGCAACAAGGTTCGTATCATTGAAGCGTTGGATGGGCAGCTAATCACTCCAGAGCTCCAAAGTGAAATCTTAATTCAAGAGGGCAACGCTAGTTCCAATCCGGAAAAAGACATTCTCAAAATCACCGTAGTAAATCGCTACCAAGATGCCCCTCCAGCTCTCGCTTTTATTAAAAATTTTGGTTTGAAATCGGGGGCTATCGCATCCTCGGTGGGACATGACTCCCATAACATTATCGCGGTGGGGGTAGACGATGCCTCTATTTGCAGGGCGGTGAATTTGCTGATTGAGGCCAAAGGTGGGGTGTCCGCGGTAAATGGGAACCAAGAGGAAGTGCTACCCCTTCCGGTAGCTGGCATTATGTCTCCTGAGGACGGATACGAAGTGGCGGCAGCCTACACCCGCATTGATCAGCTTGCCAAGAAAATGGGCTCTCGACTCAACTCTCCATTTATGACGCTGAGCTTTATGGCACTGCTCGTGATTCCAGACCTCAAGCTAAGCGATAAAGGGCTTTTTGACGGGAAAAAATTTGAGTTTACAGACGTTTTTAAAATAAATTAAAATATTTACTTATTTTTTTGCATTTTAATTATTTATAATTAGGTTTATAAAACATTAATGGCTTTACTTTTTCATTTAGCCTAAGTGCATTTTTTACTTGTTCCTATTCTTTAATTTAACTCTGAAAACAATGAAAATTTTTAATGGTTGCCTTTCTTTTTTAATGCTCTTTTCTGTTTTATCCTGCGAAAATCCAGAACAGCAGAACCCCTCAATTTCTGAAAATGAGGAACTCCTTACGCTCTTTACTGTAAAAAAGACAACACAAACCCTAGGGTTATTCGATAAGTTTCAAGCACAAGAACTTACCGTTGAAAAAACTCCCAATTCAAATTTGTACCGGTTGAAAGGGGAATCCATCATTCGATTGAAATCAAAAGATTATCCTATTGCTTCCCTAGTCTTCAAGGTGGAAGGTGGGAAATTTTATCTCAAAGGAAATGAGAGAGACTTTATTTTCCAATCCGAGGGAAAAACAAAAATCACTGCTTCAGGCAGGACTTCTGACCTTCTGGACTACGAACCCTCCTCCAACTCAAGTGAAGTGGACATGCTCCTTTTAGGTTTCTTGGAACTAACTACACCGAATGAAAAAAGGAACAGCCCCAAACCACTTCTCGAGAATCATAGAATACAATGCTCCTATTGGGGAACTTTTTACCTCACCTCTTTCAATACCACCCGATCAACCTCTATTGACGAAGTGACTACGGAAGTGGAAAGTGGGAATCATCTTCCAGGGTGTTCAAAAATTGGAGGCATAGATGTATCCTGTTTCCTTGATTCTCATTTCTGTGTTGCCTCTCAAGCGTATTGTTGTGACAAATAAAACTTAACTACTACAAACATGCTCAACTTCATTCTCAATCTTCATGCTCCAGTGGTCACGCTAATCCTGGTTGTTTACCTAGCCTTGCTCGTATATGTGCTTGTCTCCATTGGAAAAAGTGACCAAACCCTGGTCAACAAGTTTATATTATTGGCCATTATGGTTATGGTTCCCTTGGCACCAATCTTCTATTTGATCTTCAGGTCTCCAGCAAAGTCTGCGAAGAATACTTAAAAATCAGAGAAAAAAAGGTAGCCTAATGGCTGCCTTTTTTATTTAAAACTCCGAGGTAAAGTGAAATTCGATTTCCGGGTTTTGACATGTACTGTTTGGAGTGAAGAAAGATTGATTTTATCTTCCAAAAAGAAAATCTTTCCAATTTTTAACTGAAATTCCCTCTGATCTTGTTTGAGTTTGATCCCCTGTATATAGAACCATCCCTTTTTTTTGCTGACTCAGATTCATCCAGAATCTCAGGTTTTTGAAGTAATCGGAATTGATCGTCTTACCTGATTTGATCTCAACAGGAAATAAGTCTAACCCCTCATCGACCAGCACGTCGATTTCATGCCCGGTCTTGTCTCTCCAAAAAAACAAATTAATTTCTTCTGCTTGATTCGTTCTTTCCTTAATCAATTCGGAAACCACCAAGTTTTCAAACAGCGCGCCACGCAGTGGATGAAAATTCAACTGGGCAACTGTTTTGATTCCCAATAGAAAACTTACCAATCCAGTGTCTAAAAAATAGATTTTAGGACGCTTGACGATAACTTTATTGAAGTTTTGAAAATGGGGTCTTAATAAATAAATCAAAAAACTACTTTCCAAAATGCCAATCCAAGATTGAATGGTCTTAGTAGTTACCCCAACTTCATTACCTAGGGCAGTCATGTTTAATTCCTGACCTACTCTTCCTGCCAGCAGGTGAATAAAGCGCTCAAAAACTATCAAATCAGTAATATTTTTGACTTGCCTTACATCTCGCTCAATATAGGTTCGCAGGTAATTTGGAAACCACAAATCCGTAGGAATACCAGGCTCAACTAGCGGCGGATAACCCCCTTTAATCATTAATTCATCTTCTGAAGGGATTTCGGCTAGTTCTAGATAACGTTCAGTTAACGAAAAAGGCAGCAGCTGCAAATACCCTACTCTTCCCGCCAGACTTTGAGTGATGGACTGCTGCAAAAGAAAATTGTTTGATCCTGTAAGGATAAATTGTCCAGTTTGGCGACTTGAGTCTACTACTCCTTGCAAGTAAGAAAAGAGCTCGGGAGTACGCTGCACTTCATCCAAAATAGCCCCTTCCGGATATTTACTCAAAAATCCTCTTGCATCTTCCAATGCAAACCTCCTTTGATCAGGGTCTTCTAAGGACACATACGGTTTTTGGGGAAATATGGACCGAACCAACGTAGTTTTCCCCGATTGACGCGGGCCAACTACTGCTACTACTTTGAAATAGCTTGCCAATTCTTGAAGCTTCTCGGTTGCTTTCCTAGGAATCATGATCAAAAATATGGAAAAATATGGAATCTGATTCCATATTTTTCTAGTTTTATAAGCTTTAAACCGGATCATTGGCACTAATGATTTAAAAAGTCCTGCTTCAAGAGAAACAGGGCCTAAGAAGATAAATCGTCCGCGGGTTCAGAACCAGTGGCAGATTAATAGCTTTAAAACTCCGAGGTAAAGTGGAATTCAATTTCCGGGTAATTGTCCTGCACCATCTGTAGCCAGGATTTGGACTCCGCCATAAAGACCAATTTGTCGTCCTTGTCTCGTGCGATGTAGCGGTTTTTGGAACGGACAAACTCATCCAATTGCTTCTTGTCCGCACAGCTGATCCAGCAGGCCTTGTACAAGTTCATCGGTTGAAAGGCTACCGTCGCATTGTATTCGTTTTTCAAACGAAACTGGATTACTTCAAACTGCAGTTGACCCACCGTACCCACTACTTTTCTTGCACCCATTTCAAACGTAAAAAGTTGCGCCACGCCTTCCTCCATCAGTTGCTTGAGCCCCTTCTCCAATTGCTTGGTTTTCATCGCATCCTTGTTGACCACCTCACGGAAAATCTCGGGGGAGAAACTAGGAATTCCTGTGAAAACTAGGTTTTCCCCTTCCGTAAGCGTATCCCCAATCTTCAGGTTTCCTGTATCGTACAAGCCCACAATGTCTCCAGGAAAGGCCTCGTCAATGATTTCCTTGTCCTGAGCCATAAACTGAGTTACGTTGGAAAAACGAAGCGGCTTCGGTCCGTGGACGTGATTGTAAGGCTTGTTTCGCTCAAACTTTCCAGAACAAATTCGCAAAAAGGCAATTCGGTTGCGGTGGTTGGGGTCCATGTTGGCATGGATCTTAAACACAAAGCCAGAAAACTTGGATTCATCTGGAGCAACTTTCCGAAGGTCTGTCTCCCTGCTTTGTGGAATCGGGGCAATCTGGATAAAGGTGTCCAACATTTCATTGACCCCGAAATTATTCACGGCAGAACCAAAAAATACAGGAGCGATTTTTCCTTCCAGGTAATCGTTCACATCAAAATCAGGATACACTCCTTCGATCAAATCCACATCTTCGCGAAGCTGCTTGGCATTGCCAGGACCAATCAAGGCATCCAACTGGGGATCATCTAGATTTTCAAACACCTGGCGATCGTCACTTAACTTCCGCTGGGAAGGCGTAAATAGGTTGAGCTTCTTCTCGTATAAATTATAGACCCCTTTAAATCCCTTTCCCATCCCAATGGGCCAGGAGAGTGGACGAACTTTTATCTTCAACTTGGCCTCCACCTCATCCAATAAATCATAGGGGTCACGACCTTCACGATCCAGCTTGTTGATAAAGCAAATCACTGGGGTTTTCCGCATGAGGCAAACTTCCATCAGCTTCTCAGTTTGGATCTCCACCCCTTTTACGCAGTCAATCACCATAATCACCGAGTCCACAGCAGTCAAGGTTCGGTAGGTATCTTCTGCAAAATCCTGGTGACCAGGCGTATCTAAGAGGTTGATTTTAATGTCTTTGTATTCAAAGCCCATCACCGAAGTCGCCACGGAAATTCCTCGCTGCTTTTCAATTTCCATCCAGTCCGACTTGGTAGCCGCGTCAATCTTGTTTGATTTTACTGCTCCAGCCGTCTGTATCGCCCCTCCAAAAAGAAGCAATTTTTCGGTTAAGGTAGTCTTCCCAGCATCCGGGTGAGCAATGATGGCAAAGGTCCTACGTTTATTGATTTCGGTGGTTAAACTCATGACTGCTAAAATTCAGGCAGCAAAGGTAGCTAAAAATGAATCAACCCCATTTTTTAAGTTGTACTTCAGTAGCCTTTATGCAATTAGAGGTGCCTTCTGGACGCTAGTGAGAATCCCAATTCTCCTCATACCCCATCCCACATTCCTATGCTTTTGAAGGGAGTTCCTTCCACCAAAGGTACAGGCAATAAAATGCGAAAAGTGGTGCCTTTTCCTAACTCAGACTGCTTGACAAAAATTTTCCCCCCATGGTAGCCCTCCACGATTCGCTTGGATAAGGTCAGACCTAGTCCCCAGCCCCTTTTTCTGGAGGAAAATCCTGGAGTAAACACCTTTTTGAACTTCATTTTCTCGATTCCCATCCCTGTATCGCTGATATCGATACCCACAAATTTGTCATTGTCTTGGAAAAGCGAAATGCGAATCATCCCTTTTCCCTTCATTGCATCCACCGCATTTTTGCACACATTTTCAATCACCCAATCAAACAACGGCTTATTTAGCAGGGCGACTAATTCCTTCGAATCGGATTGGATCTCCCAATCTACTTTGGTGGAAATTCGAGGCCTCAGGTAGGAGACTCCCTCCTCAATAATTTCATAAACATTCTCTGCCTGGATCACAGGTTTACTCCCAATACTACTAAATCGCTCCGTGACTACTCGAAGCTTGGTCACATCCTTGTCCATTTCCTGAATGATTTCCTGATTTTCATCCCAAACAGGAGAATTTTTGAGGTAATCCATCCAGGCCATGAGTGAGGCAATAGGCGTACCCAGCTGGTGGGCAGTTTCCTTAGTCAACCCAGCCCACACCCGATTTTGCTCTGAAAGTTTACTTTGGCTAAAGACCACATATACTAGGAGACCAAAAAGCAAAATCACCCCCAATTGGATGTAGGGATAGTATTTCAAATTGGTCAAAAGAGCTGAATTGCGGTAATAAATTCGAATAGCTGCTTCTTCCAGAACAATGGGGGGATAGTCCTCCTGCATCTCTTGCAACTCCTGATTCAAAACCCGAGTAGAGTCGGCTTGATTCTGACTGTTATTGAACGAAATATTTCGAAAATCAATGGGATTACCCTCCCCATCGACCATGATGATGGGAAATGAATAGTTTTGCTGAATAATCTCTTGGTTGATAAAGGTTAGATTCTCCGAAGTAGTCGCAGCATAATCTAAGGCCGCTGATAATACCCGAATTTGCCTATCCTCCCGCTCCCGCAGTTCCTCTACAAGTCGATGCGTATACCCTATCGATCCCAGCCCCAGCAAAAGAGAAATCAAAAAAATCAGCCATTTCACTAACTTTTTGTTTTGATAGAAGTCAATTGAGGCTATATCCTGAAAGCGGTTTTTCATTCGCAAAGCTGGTGTAGTGTACTAGTAACTAAAGATTGAAAATAAAAGTATCTCTAGCTCAGGAAAAATAAGGCTTTCTTGGAAAATCAACTACTTCCCCACAGAATAAATCTAACCTACACGAGTAGGCTAGCCTATCAATTTGCACTCTTGACCCACTTCCAAATCGTCTTGTAAGAAGGCTTGGTTCCATGCATCAAAATACCAATTCGGTAAATTTTTGCTGCCAGCCAGGTAGTCCCAAAAAATCCCAACACGAGCAAGCCCATCGATAAGGCCAACTCCCAAAACGGAACCCCATAGCTGATTCGACCCATCATCGCAATCGGTGAGGTGAGCGGAATAATGGAAAGCCAAAAAGAAGTGCTGCTACTAGGATCTTGAAGTACAAAAACAAATAAGCCCATGTACCCGACCAACAAGGGAATAGTAATGGGAAGCATAAATTGCTGGGCATCTGAAGGCGCATCTACTGCTGCTCCCACTGCTGCAAACAGAGCTCCATACAACAAATACCCGCCCAGAAAATAGAATACAAAGGCCGCCACCAAGGACACAAAGTCAATGCCGTCAATGACCTGAAGGATCGCCCCCAATTCCCCCGTATTAGGTGTTGCTGCCATCAGTTCTGGATTTGCCATCTCCATAGCCTGTTGCTGCGGCATTTGCATACCCAACACACCCATCACCAAGGAAGAAAGTGTACCCACTAGAAGTACCCAAATTAAAAACTGGGTTAGCCCAACAGCCCCAATACCCACTATTTTCCCCATCATAAGTTGGAATGGCCGCAATGAAGAAACCAAAATCTCCACAATCCGTGTGGATTTCTCCTCTATAACCCCCTGCATGATTTGGTTGCCATAGATAAAAATGAAGAGGTAAATCAAAATACCGGATAAAAATCCAAGTGCATAATTCACAGTTGCATCTGTTACCGTTTCTTCTCCAGCATCCCCAAGTGTGAGCGCCTGCACGGTTACTTCGGTCCGAATCTCTTTCAGCACCTTCGGATCTATCCCCTTGGCATAGAGTTTCTGATCCTCAATTTTTCGTTTGAGGGCACCTTCCAAGTAGCCAATTAAAGAGGTGCTTGGATTTTCCAATCCATAAAATTGAATTCCTTGCGGTGCAGAAAGCTCCATTTTGGGAATATACAATGCCCCATAGCGCTCTCCCGTATTGACCAAAGCTTTTGCCTCTTCCAAATTTTCAACCGAGGAGCTAAATGCATATTGTTCTGAACTTTCCATAAAAAATAGCCCAGTCTCGTCCACCACTTCAATCACCCGTAGCGATTGATTTTCTTTTTCCTCCACAGCAATCCATACAAAGACCGCCATGATGGCTGGAAAAATCAAAGGGGTGAGTAAGGTGGCCACCAGAAAGGATTTTTTCTTAACCCTGGCCAAATACTCACGTTGGATCACTAGGAAAACCTTATGCATGGCCACTTGCATTTACTTGCTGGATAAAAATTTCTTCCATGCTTGGAAATCGCTCCTGGAAGGAAATTACCTCCCCGAAATTCATCAATTCCTTAAGCAATTGATTGGGAGATTGGCCCTCAAGCGGAATCAATAGCTCGACTTTCCCTTCCTCGGAAGCTTCTATTTTCCAGGCTGCTGGCAGCTCTTGGTTGAGTTGACTGAGGCTAGCGTGAATTTCCAAGGGCCTAAACCTAGATTTTATCTCCCGGATGCTCCCATCCAAAATTTTCTTTGATTTATGGATCATCGCTACCTGGTCACAAAGCAGCTCCACGGACTCCATTCGATGGGTGCTCAGCAGAATGGTAGTTCCACCTTTCTTTAGCTCCAGAATTTCATTCTTTAGCATCGCGGCATTTACTGGGTCAAACCCAGAAAACGGTTCATCCAATATCAATACCCGAGGGGAGTGAATCACCGTCGCTATAAATTGGATTTTCTGAGCCATGCCTTTGGACAGGTCTTCAATCTTCTTGTTTTTCCAGGAAGAGATTTCAAATTTTTCCAGCCAGTAGGTTACCCGTTGTTTTGCTTCGGATGCAGTCAGCCCTTTAATTCTCGAAAAATAGATCAACTGATCCCAAACCCCCATCTTTTTATACAAGCCCCGCTCCTCAGGGAGATATCCGATTTTGCGAATGGCTTCACCAGACAACTGTTGGCCATCCAGGATCACTTCCCCACTATCCTGCTCTATAATCTGGTTGATGATGCGAATGAGTGTAGTCTTACCTGCTCCATTGGGGCCGAGCAAACCAAAAATTCCCGCTTCTGGAACCACTAAATTTAGGTCCGTAAGTGCCTGATGACTTCCATAGGTTTTGTTGAGTTGGCGGATTTCTAACATACTTACTCTACAGTAATGGCACCTACTCCCACATCCAAAACAAACTCTAATAGCCTTGGGTCTGAGGCAGAATATCCTTTTGTTACATAAGTGTCTTCCCCTATAGCTCGCAAATAATCTGGTAAGGAGGTCCTGCAAAGTGGGGTTGTTTTCATTCGAATCTTAACGGGACTAGATTCAGTCGGAAGCTTTAGGTAAATCGTCCCGCCAGCTACTGCAGCGATGACCTGTCCTTTGTAGGTCTGAGATTGCCCATAATTCAAACTTATCTGCCCGTAATTCACTTCAATGATCACCTTTTTGGCTTGTGTCAACTGGGCTTGATGCAGTTCAACGGCACCCATGTTGACGGTGACCAACAAGGTGTCCATTCCGACTAGGTTTGGCAAATTGGTGCTGTAGTGAATAAAAATATCTGCACTCGCACTTTTGATTTTGAGGGTGGAGACAGCCAGCTGGGCGAGATCAAAATCTGCAGTTCCTAGCCCAAGATTAAAATCCAAGTCGTAGGCATAATTACTTGCCAGCGCCACATCCCAACTGTGATCAAAGCCTGTTGAACTGGAAAATAATTTGGAAGTGATACTTTTTCCGAGGTTGTCTGATTCAATATTCTTGTGAACCAGGCTGGCTACCACTTGATTTTTTGAAGTAGCGGATCGGAAATCAGGAAGAATATTCGCCTGCAAAAGGTGCCCATGAATTCGTAGTGGATCTAGCCCAGCACTCCGCTTTACTTGAGTTTCACTTTTGTAGGAACTGAAATTCAAACTTACCTTTTCAATTCCAGCCTTTTCGGCCACCCGATATTCCTTTACAAATTGTGCGCATACCCAACTCCCTGTGAGGGGTAATAGAAAAAGAAAAAGGCACAATTTTTTAAGCATAAGAATAGGGTACGGCGGAAGCAAAAAAAAGGTTCTTTAAAAATATAAAAAAAGCCAGAGCTTGACTCTGGCTTTTCACTTTTTTAAAAAAACTCTTTCATCCGATCGAAGAAGGACTTCTCTTGCTTGCCTGGATCGGGCTTGAAATTCTCAGACTGCTTCAATCCTTCCAAAACAGTTCTTTCTTCTTTTGAAAGTGTAGTTGGCGTCCAAATATTGACCATAATCAATTGGTCACCTCTACCATATCCATTGATGTCTTTAATACCCTTGCCTTTCAGTCGGAGCATTTTTCCACTTTGAGTACCCGGATCAATTTTGATTTTTACTTTCCCATCAAGGGTAGGAACTTCTACTGACTCCCCTAGGGCAGCTTCAATAAAAGAAATATGTAGGTCATAGATGACATTGTTGCCTTCACGTTGGAAAACCCCATCCTCTGCTTCTTCAATTACAATCAAAAGGTCACCAGGAATTCCTCCGGGCATTTCATTTCCTTTGCTGGACATGCTGAGTTGCATGCCTTCACCTACACCACCTGGGATGGTGATGGAAATCACTTCTTCTTTTAGTAAAAGTCCACGTGAATCCGCATCATCAGGCTTCTTATCAATCAATTGTCCAGATCCTGCACATACCCCACAGGTACTTGCTGAGACCATCTGACCCAACATGGTATTGACAACTTTCTTTACTTGTCCACTCCCTTGACAGGAAGAACAAGACTTGAAAGTCACGCCAGGGGCGACTACCTGCCGCTTAACTTTAATTTTCTTTTCTACGCCATTGGCAATTTCACTCAAGGTAAGCTTCAGCTTTACGCGTAGGTTCGTGCCTTTTTTGGTTCGTCTACCTCCCCCGCCTCCGCCAAAGAAGGATCCAAAGCCACCACCGCCGCCGAAGATGTCGCCAAACTGGGAGAATATATCCTCCATGTTCATGCCGCCACCGCCATAGCTGCCGCTACCTCCCAGGCCTTGATGGCCAAATTGGTCGTACCGCTGTTTCTTTTCCGGATTGCTCAATACCTCATAGGCTTCAGCCGCTTCCTTAAACTTATCTTCAGCTTCAGGATTATCTGGGTTTTTGTCAGGGTGGTACTGAATCGCAAGCTTGCGATAGGCTTTCTTGATCTCATCTGCGCTAGCAGATTTTGAAACTCCAAGTACTTCGTAATAGTCTCTTTTTGCCATAATTCTGTTATGCTCCAATTACTACTTTGGCGAATCGAACAACCTTTTCGCCCAAGAAGTAACCTTTTTCAACCACATCTATTACTGCTCCCTTTAGCTCTGGGCTTGGGGATGGAATTTGCGTAATCGCCTCTTGGGTATCCGGGTTAAACGGTTGTCCAATCAAATCTTCCATGGGCTTCAAACCCTTGGATTCAAGAATTTTTACCAATTTCTGGAAAATAAGCTGGTTTCCTTCCTGAATTTTTTGTGTATCTGCTTCCTTTTCAGCTGCTTTGAACGCACGCTCAAAATCATCTACTACAGGAACAAGATCCTTCAGCACCTCTTCTGAGGCTGTTTTAATCAAATCAATTCGCTCTTTAGCAGTTCTTTTTCTGAAATTTTCAAAATCAGAATAGAGGCGGAGGTATTTCTCCTTCAGTTCGGCAACCTCAGCAGTAAGTTTTTCTTCCTGATTCAGATTCTCTTCTTCAGATACACCTTCCGCAGCGCTCGTCTCTTCTAATTGCGGTTCAGCTACCTTTGATTCTGCTTCTTGCTGTTCTTGATTTTTAGTTTCCATGTGTTTATCAATCGTAGTTGGCTTTTTTTGAATTAACAAGGATTTTGCCAGTCCATCAATGCTGACAAAGTGACGGATTTAGGAGTGAATTGCCTGCCAAATTAAATCCTTGAGTTTTTCCAGATTAAATTGGCTAATCGAAGAAATGAACACATAGGGAAGATCCTTTGGAATCTCTCTTTCCATTTCTTTCATCAGCTCCTCATCCAGCATATCCACCTTTGAAATAGCGAGCAATCGCTTCTTATCCAAGAGTTCGGGATTGTATTTGCGTAACTCACCCAAGAGAATTCGGTACTGGTCTCCAATATCCTTTGCATCGGCAGGAATCAAAAACAGAAGGATGGAGTTGCGCTCAATGTGTCTCAAAAATCGAATTCCTAATCCCTTGCCTTCAGCTGCCCCTTCAATAATTCCTGGAATATCTGCCATCACAAATGATTTATCATCTCGATAGCTTACCACTCCCAAGTTTGGTACAAGGGTCGTAAATGGGTAATCCCCAATTTCTGGTCGCGCTGCAGAGATGGAAGAAAGCAAGGTTGACTTTCCCGCATTCGGAAAGCCGACTAGTCCCACATCTGCGAGTAATTTTAATTCTAGAATAATCCATTCCTCAATACCATCTTCTCCTGGTTGCGCATAATGTGGCGCCTGGTTGGTGGAAGTTTTGAAATGATCGTTGCCTAATCCTCCACGTCCTCCTTTGGTAAGAATGATTTCCTGCCCATCGGCGGTGATTTCAAAACGCTTTTCACCAGTTTCTGCATCCTTTGCCACAGTACCCAGCGGAACTTCCAGGATCATATCCTTTCCATCTGCACCTGTCCTTCGGCCTCCATCCCCTCCTTTTCCAGGTTCTGCAATCACGTGCTTTTTGTATTTGAGGTGAAGTAAGGTCCAAACCTGTGTAGTCCCTCTCAAAATGATATGACCACCTCGGCCTCCATCTCCTCCATCAGGCCCTCCTTTGGGCACATGTTTTTCCCTACGGAAATGCATGGCACCAGCGCCTCCTGCTCCAGATCGGGAACAGAATTTTACATAGTCAATAAAATTAGAGTCAGCCATAGATAGAAAAGAAAAAAGGCTAAACCCTAGAGCCTAGCCAAGTCTTTGAATTACAAATTTAGTAAAAGCTAGGGATCAGTACCCATCAATGACTGCAGTAATCTGGTTAAAGATTTCCTCAATCTTTCCTACTCCATTTATTTGATGAAATTTTCCCTGCTTTTCGTAGTAGTCAGCTACAGGTAGTGTTTCGTCTAAATACACCTGAATTCGGGTATTTACTTTTGCTTCTTCTTGGTCATCCACCCGACCGGAAGTTTTTCCTCTTTCTAAAACGCGTTCCTTCAGGATTGCAGGAGGAACATCGAGCGCGATCATTCCTGAAATGTGCATCCCATTTTTTTGTAACATCGCGTCTAGTGCTTCTGCCTGAGCGGTAGTTCTGGGAAAGCCGTCAAAAATAAATCCTTGGCTATCCTTAGTAGTACTAATCTTATCCTCTACCATTTGAATCACCACCTCATCGGGTACCAAATGACCTTGATCCATGTACCCTTTTGCCAATGTCCCGAGTGCGGTGCCTTCGCCAAGGTGCTTTCGAAACAAATCACCTGTGGATAGGTGAGTCAATCCATAGGCAACAATGATTTTTTCACTCTGAGTACCTTTCCCAGCACCTGGAGGTCCAAACAATACAAGATTTAGCATAAAAGAAGTTTTTAGGGGATACTCAGCTGATAAATTTCTGGATAGTTACGACCCTCGCCATCGTAATCTAGTCCAAATCCAACCACAAATTTATTCGGAATTTCAAAACCGACATAATCTAAAGGATAATTAAACATAAATGCCTCTTTTTTGAAAAGCAGGGTGGCAATAGCGATGCGCTTGGGTTGAAAAGCCGCCAATTGCTTTTTCAAATAGGCCATGGAATTGCCCGTATCAACTATATCCTCCACCACAAGCACATTTTTTCCTTCAATTGAATCCGGAATTCCAATCACCTCCAGCACCTTACCCGTTGATTCCATACCCGAATACGATGAGATTTTAATGAACTCACAACTCAGCGGTAGCGGAATTGTTCGCACCAAATCCGCCATCACTACAAAGGAACCATTGAGCACACCCAATAAAACCAGCTCTTCTCCTTCAAAATCAGCTCCAATTTGGGCCCCTAGTTCTTCAATTCGCTGCTTAATTTGAACTTCGGTAAGGTAGGTTTCAAAGGTTTTATCCTTTATCTGAATCTTCTTCATTTTTAAGGGTTAAAGTTCTTTCAATAGGTATCGATACACGTGCACCATGGATTCCAAATCGCGGAGGGAAACTTTCTCATCGGGGCTATGCACTTGATCTTCGGCTGCTCCGATAAAGCACCAATCCATGGCAAAAGGGGAAAATTGAACTTCGCGACCATCACTTCCTCCATATGCTTCTACTTCCAACTGAAATGGAATTCCACTTTTCTGAACGAGCTGAGTAATTCGATCTATGAATTTTTTTCGCGGGATAAATTTATCTCGGATTGAAATCACTACTCCTTCGTGGTGGTGAACACCGTCCGTAATCCAAGTAATATCTGAAATCAGCGCTTGCTTGACAGGCGCTGTATTTTGAATAAACTGAAGGAGAAATGGCATACTTCCTCCTCCATGCTCCTCAAAGGTAGTAAACACCACCCAACCATCTTCAATCGTTTCACAAAGCTGCAGTGCTGCATACACCCCAAGTCTATTATCAAGGTAGGCTGCTTGAATAAATTCCGAATCTACCCGAATATCTTGGGCAAATGAAAGCCGCGTTCCTCGATCGATCTTCCGAGGAAAGTCATGAAAAAGAGCATCTCCTTCTACTATCAGATTGCAAGAAATCTCCCCATAGCTATCCTTTCCCACCAGCCGAGTGCCCGAAATAAGCTCAGGTCCTCCCACCGGAATCAACTGATTGGCGTAGCGCACCATAAAACCAATGGTATCCACATGAGCAAAAACAGCAGTTCGAGGGCTGCCAAATTTCAAAAGAACGCAATCATGGAATTCCTCCCCCTGAAAAATGACAGGATTAGTTTTCCATTTATTCTTACGGAGGTCTATATTTCGAAGAAGAAAAGCGATTACATCAGATTCATCTCCAGAAACAGAGGGTTTATTGAGTAATTCTTTAAGAAAAGGATCAATTGGCATAGAATGTGATAAGATTTGTTCTAAAAATGAGCTGTTAAATAAAAAACAAATCTGACAAACACTTGTTATTTAAATTAATCCTTTAATTTTGCAATAAATAATAGCGCATTATATTTACCTTTACCAACAGATTTACTAAACCTCACAATTTGAAACAAAAATTTTTTGTCATGAAAAAATTAATACTCTCTATCCTTTTATCCGGTTCATTGGCATTCGCTGCCAGCGCTCAGGAAGCTGCCAAAGCTCAGGACTTCAACAAGTGGTCTGTAGAGGCTTCTGCGGGCTTTAACAAGGCTATGGCTCCATTTACTGCGGGATTCATTTCTCCAACGCTTAACCTAGGACACGCCGACCTTGGGGTACGTTACATGTTCAATGAGAAGTTCGGAGCGAAGCTTGATTACGGTTTCGGATCTTTCCAAGAACTAAAGGACACCAAAGCATTCGACACGAAGTACTTTAGACTAAACCTACAAGGTGTAGCCAACGTTGGCCGCATCATGAATTTTGAGTCTTTCTCCAGCAAACTTGGAATGTTGTTCCACATGGGTGGAGGTATCGGTTTAGTGAATCCTGAATTGAATCGTTTCAACGATTTCAACGACAAGGTTTATACCATGATTTTTGGTCTAACTCCACAGATCAAATTGAGTGAGAAAGTTGCTCTTGTGGGTGATATCTCTACCGTATTGAACGGTCGTCAGACTGTCACTTTCGATGGATCTACTGCAATCCTTCCTAGCACAATGGCTAATCCAGCTACAAACAATGGTTTCTACGGACCAAACGCAAACTGGTGGACTGGTACTTTAGGTGTTAACATCTACTTAGGTAAGGCGACTCAGCATGCTGATTGGTTTATCGCAGCCAACAACTACGCTACTAAAGAAGAATTGGCTACACAAATCAATGGAATTAAGGACATGCTGAAAGATTCTGACGGCGACGGAGTTCCTGATTACTTGGATAAAGAGCCAAATACTCCAGCTGGCGCAAGAGTTAGCCCATCAGGAGGAACTCTTGATTCTGACGGTGATGGTACACCTGATCACTTGGACAAGTGTCCATTCCAGCCAGGTACTTCTTCTACTGGCGGATGTCCAGTAGAAGTAACTAGAGACGAAATTGATTATACTAGAAAAGCTATCAATGAAGGCTATGTGAACGTATACTATGCATTCGATAGCGCTAAGCCACTTGGCTACTCTATCAGTGCTGCTCAATACATCTCTAACTTCTTGAAGAGAAATCCAGGTGTAAAAGTTGAAGTTAAAGGATATGCTGACGAATTGGGTCCTGAAGATTACAACATCAAGCTTTCTGAAAGCAGAGCAAAAGCAGTTTATGACTTGCTAGTAGCTTCAGGAGTAGATGCTTCAAGAGTAACGTACAAAGGATACGGTGAAGATACTTCAGTAGATAAATCTTCTGCCGATGCAAGACAACTTTCAAGAAGAGCAAGCTTTGAAGTGAAGTAATTAACCTTCTAGAAATATATTGAAAGGCTGGATAAAAATCCAGCCTTTTTTTTGTGCTCAGGGATACATAAAACCACTAATCATTGAACCCTTGGAGATTATCTCAAAGAAGAACTCCTACCACAGAGATTCTAGCTCTTTGCCCTACCACTTTTTCCAATCTTTTCGGTAGCTTTAATCATGTTTATTCTTGCCGAACAGCCTTCAATTGGCAATCAATTTTTAGCCGAACTCCGAGACAGTCAAACGCAGCAAGACCGCATGCGTTTCCGAAAAAACTTGGAACGCCTGGGCGAGCTTCTTGCTTACGAAGTTTCCAAAACACTTACCTACCACCCCAAAGAAGTCCAGACTCCTTTGGGAACTGCACAAATGGAATTACCAACTGATCAGGTAGTCCTAGTCGCTGTCCTGCGGGCTGCACTACCCTTTTACCAAGGATTTCTGAATCTTTTTGATCAATCAGAAAGTGGATTTATCGGTGCTTTTCGGCAGGAGGACGGGGAAAAAATAGGCATCAACCTAGGCTATCATACTAGCCCCAACCTGGATAATAAGGTGCTAATCCTTGTAGACCCCATGCTCGCCACGGGTCAATCCTGTGTAACCGCTCTCAAAACCCTTTTGGAACATGGTACTCCCAAAGCAATCCACATCGCCGCCGCATTTGCCGCTCCTGAAGGTGTTCAGAACTTAACCAATACCTTAAATGTTCCGTACAATTTATGGCTCGGCAGCCTGGATCAAAAGCTGAATTCAAAGTCCTACATCATTCCTGGACTGGGTGATGCCGGCGATTTAGCCTTCGGGGAAAAGCTGTAACTAAACAATTAGTTAATCTTTCAACAAATTGAAATTCGCAAGTGCAACGCTATCTTTAACACTTGAAAATAACCATCTGCTAGGATTCACGCAGTGCCACTCGCGACTTCTTCAGTATAAATGCAGACATTTTAATCGTTTGCCATCGATCAACTTTACTACCTAAATCCCACCCCTGCAAAATAAATGAGCGAAGCCTTTTTTACCTTTTTTGGAATTTACTTGCTTTGCCTGATCAAGTTTTTTGCTGGCCCTGTACTTGGTGCAGCAGCAGGATACAGTCCATTGGAGATTATTGGCGTAAGCGTGCTAGGGATGATGACTAGCGTGACCTTTTTCACCTTTCTGGGTACACGCGTAAAAAAAGCATTACAGAATAGAAGTAGCTCCCAAAAGAAAGTGTTTACTAAAAAAAACCGCCGCATCGTCCGAATCTGGAGTTCCTACGGAGAGGTTGGAATTGCAGCACTTACACCTATTCTCCTCACCCCCATTGGAGGCACCCTGATCTTGGTTTCCTTCGGATCAGACAAAAAGAAAATATTGCTTTACATGCTGCTAAGTGGGCTCATTTGGGGAGCAATCTTTAGTTTTTCTATCGAATGGCTCTTACTATTTCCCCCAATAAGTGCCCTAATCCAGTGATTCGGCATCGGGAAGCATCTCAATATCTTGGATCAATACCCGCTTCGCTATTTCTTGACCTGTCAAGGTCGCAGCTAGGCCTCCCATAGCCGTTTCCTTATATCTGCTTTCCATGGATGCACCGATCTCTCCCATCGCTTCAATGCATTCATCTACGGGAATCACCGCACTTACATTGGCTAGAGCTATTTGTGCCGAACTAAAGGCTATTGCTGCAGCACTTGCATTACGTACCACACAAGGAACTTCTACCAAACCTGCTACTGGATCACAAACCAGGCCCAACATACATTGAATGGTGATGGCCACTGCATTAAAAAGTTGGTCCGTCGTTCCTTCCAAACAATAGACAATTGCACCTGCTGCCATTGCAGCCGCCGAGCCCGTTTCTGCTTGGCAACCACCGACTGCGCCTGCCAAACTTGCTTTTTGTTCAATAATTAAGGCTATCCCAGCACCTATGAGTAAGCCTTCACAAATCTTGGCATCTGAGAGTCCATGAATTTCTTGTAAAGTCACCAAGGTACCTGGAAGTATTCCCGAAGCTCCAGCAGTGGGCGCAGCAACTACTCGACCCATGCAAGAGTTGACCTCCTTGGCTGCCAAGGCCCTGGAAATTAAGCGCTGAAATTCAGGTGAAAGGACAGTCAGCGGATGGTTATAAACTTTCTTGGCGCCGCTAGTAATCATTCCGGAACGAGAGTTCATCTCCTGCTCCAAGCCTGTCTTTACGGCATCTTTCATGACCTGATAGGCCTTTTGTAGCCCCTGCATTACTTGATCTGCTGTTGTCCCTTTTTGAGCCGTCTCGTATTCGAGCACCACATCAATTAAGGATAAAGACTGCTCCTCGCAGTATTTTTTCCATCCACTAAAGCTTTCAAATAAAAAAGACATGATTCTTTGGGTTTATTTCTTTCGAAGGTTAGACTAAAAACTCTCGATGAGTTTAAAAGTCAAAGGTGATCGTTTGAGTAATTGAAGGATCTAGGCTCAATGCCACCGGACAAGTGCGGGCAGCATTTTTTAGTTTTTGGCTCAATGCAGGAGTAAATGCGCTGCCCGACCAATGAAAATTCACCTGGACTTCTCGAATTTTTCTTGGATCACTTTGCATGATCTTTGTGACTTCCCAAGATAATCCCTCCAAGGAAATCCCTTCCCGCTCTGCTACAAGCCCCATAATTGTGACCATACAACTTCCTAAGGCCGCAGCAACCAAATCGGTAGGCGAAAATGCCTCGCCTTTTCCATTGTTGTCAAGGGGTGCATCCGTCAACAGTGCATTTCCTGAAAGAACATGCGTTGCTTGAGTTCTCAAGTTACCTAGGTACGAACTTTTTATAGTGGGCATAAACTCTTACTTTTAAATTCAGTTATAAAAATAGATAACCAAAGTTGGGTATTATTTTCGACCAATGCGAATGAGCAACCTGAATTTCCTGACCCCTTTATTTTTCCTCCTCTTGGCCAACGCTGCCTTTGCGCAGCGAGAAGATGTGGGCAATTACGAATACGACAGAGAATACCTATTGGGAGTCAATAAGAATACCAATGGAGGAATGATCGGTGGGGTAGCTCTAAAAGTTGGAAGCCGTATCGACGATTCACAGTTTGCCTACTTTGGAATAGAAATTGCCAATGTAAAGCACCCTAAGGAAGTACGGTATACCACCGTTACGGGAAACAATTACATTTTTGGCAAATCAAATTACCTCTATGCCATACGCCCACACTACGGAAGGGAACTCATTTTATTTAAGAAAGCTCCAAATCAAGGAGTCCAGGTTTCTGCACTAGCTGCTGTAGGGCCATCCATTGGACTGATTGCTCCATACTTTATTGAGTATGCAATAAATCGAGTAGAAACGGTGGTGGAACCTTACAATCCCGCCATTCACCAAAGCAGGTTTAATATTCTAGGCACAGGCCAGCTTTTGGAAGGGGTAGGTCAGTCCAAACTAGCCATTGGGGCAATGGCAAAAGCTGCGCTCCATTTTGAATTTGGAGTTTTTAAAAGCAATGCAACCGGGCTAGAAGTAGGATATCAACTGGAAGGATTTCAGAAAAAAATTCCGCTTATCCAGACTGCTGAAAACAGACAATTTTTTCAGTCCGCCTACTTTACTTTATTCTTTGGATTCAGAAAGTAATTCAAAAAAGCGGGTTTTTATCGGCCCTAAATTACCTTTGCAACAAATTTTAATCCCATGATTGAATTACCTGTTATCTCTGAAGAAGCCACCAAACGCAAAAAGCCCGATTGGCTTCGGGTAAAGCTACCCGTTGGGACCGAATACGCTAAGGTGCGAAAACTGGTAGATCAACATAAATTACATACCATCTGCGAAAGTGGAAATTGCCCCAATATGGGCGAGTGCTGGGGTGCTGGTACCGCAACATTCATGATCCTGGGGAATGTTTGTACCCGATCTTGCTCTTTTTGCGCGGTAGCCACAGGAAGGCCAAACGAGTACGATACCGACGAACCTAGACGGGTAGCAGAAGCAATTCAATTGATGGGTGTAAAACATGCGGTCATCACCTCGGTAAATCGAGACGAACTTAAAGATCGAGGAGCAGAAATTTGGTTTCAAACGGTAGTTCTGACAAAAGAACTCTCCCCAGCTACCACCATCGAAACACTTATCCCAGATGTGAAAAACAATTGGGATGCGCTGTACCGAATGATTGAAGGTGGCCAAGAAGTAGTATCACACAATATGGAAACCGTGGGTAGGCTTTACCGCATGGTACGCCCCCAAGCAAAATACGAGCGTTCCCTAGAACAAATTAAGCGTACCAAAGAAGCAGGTAAGCGAACAAAAACTGGAATCATGCTGGGATTTGGCGAAACTCAGGAAGAGGTCTACCAAGCAATGGATGACTTGGCAGCAAATGGCTGCGACATCCTGACCCTAGGCCAATACCTTCAGCCTACAAAAATGCACATTGAAGTTGCGGAGTTTATCCATCCCGACACCTTTGCCTTGTACAAGGAAGAAGGCCTGCGAAGAGGGCTTAAATACGTGGAATCAGGACCCCTTGTCAGATCCTCCTACCATGCAGAGCGACATGTGCATGTGTAAGACATCAACAAAAAAGGTCCCGCACATGCGGGACCTTTTTCTGTTTCATTTAGCTGGTGAATTAGCTTGCATATTCTTCAACAGGAATACAGCTACAGATCAAATTACGATCTCCATAAGCCGAATCAATTCTTCGTACTGAAGGCCAGAATTTGTTTTCTTTGACAAAAGGGGCAGGGAATACGGCCTTCTCTCTTGAATAAGGCATCTCCCAAGTTCCAGTCAAAACCATTGTTGCGGTATGCGGTGCGTTTTTGAGCACGTTTTCTACTTTATCCGCTCTTCCATCTTCAATTTCTCTGATTTCTTCACGAATGGCGAGCATCGCATCACAGAATTTGTCCAATTCTGCTTTCGTCTCTGATTCGGTAGGTTCAATCATCAAGGTACCTGCCACAGGGAAGGATACCGTAGGTGCATGGAATCCATAATCCATCAAGCGCTTGGCGATATCTTCCACTTCTACGCCTACTTCTTTGAAGGAGCGGCAATCCACAATCATTTCGTGAGCTGCTCGACCCTTTGTACCTGTGTAAAGCAATGGGTAATTTCCACTCAAACGCTCTTTGATGTAATTGGCGTTCAAAATCGCGATCTGTGTTGCTCGAGTAAGTCCATCCCCTCCCATCATGGAGATGTAGGCATAGGAGATCGGAAGAATACTTGCACTTCCATAAGGGGCGGAAGAAATCGAAGTTATTGCATGCTCACCCCCAGTTTTTACCAAAGGGTTACTTGGAAGAAAAGGAGCTAGGTGTGCAGCTACGCAAATTGGACCCATGCCAGGACCTCCTCCACCGTGAGGAATACAGAAGGTCTTGTGTAAGTTGAGGTGGCAAACATCCGCACCAATGCGTCCTGGAGAGGTTACCCCCACCTGAGCATTCATGTTGGCTCCATCCATATATACCTGACCACCATAAGAATGGATGGTCGCACATATTTCTTGAATCGCTTCCTCAAATACCCCATGGGTAGAAGGATAGGTCACCATCAAGCAGGAAAGTTCGCCTGCATTTTCCTCAGCTCTAGCTTTTAGATCTGCTACATCAATGTTGCCCTTTTCATCGCAATTCACCAATACCACTTTCATGCCTGCCATTACAGCAGATGCTGGGTTGGTACCATGCGCAGAGGTGGGAATCAAAGCTACATTTCGATGTCCTTCACCTCTGTTGAGGTGATAAGCACGAATCACCATCAATCCTGCATACTCACCTTGAGCTCCAGAATTTGGCTGAAGTGAGGTATCTGCAAAACCAGTGATCTCGGTCAACCAAGTTCTAAGGTTAGTAAACAACTCCTGATAGCCTTCCGTCTGATCTATTGGCGCAAAAGGGTGGATCTGGCCAAATTCAGGCCAGGTCACCGGAATCATTTCGGCGGTAGCATTCAACTTCATGGTGCAAGAACCCAAAGCAATCATGGAGTGCACCAAGGAGAGGTCTTTAGATTCTAGCTTTTTGATGTAGCGAAGCATCTCGTGCTCACTGTGGAAGCTATTGAATACCGGATGCGTGAGGTAAGAAGAGGTTCGCACTAGCGCTGCTGGCCATTCCAATTGTAGGGAGTTGGCCATCGCTGCGTTGAAGGATGAGGCTTGACCCTTCGCATTGGCAAATAAAGAAAGTACGAGTTCGGCGTCTGCAATGGTTTTTGCCTCGTCAAAAGCAATGAAAATCGCTCCCTCCTCGTATCTGAAATTCACTTGAGCAGCTACTGCAAGCGTCTTCACTTTGGATTGGGTGGCGGCATCTACCTGAACCTTTAGCGTATCGAAGTAGGCGCTAGTTCCTAGTGTGTATCCTAGTTTCGCCAATCCTTGCGCAGTCAACTTGGCAAGGCCATGCGTACGAAGTGCAATATTTTTTAGTCCTGTAGGACCGTGGTAAACCGCATAAAAACTAGACATCACTGCAAGCAATACTTGTGCAGTACAAATATTGGAAGTTGCTTTTTCACGTTTGATGTGCTGCTCACGAGTCTGAAGAGCCATGCGGTAGGCCTTATTTCCAGCCCGATCAAGGGAAACCCCAATGATACGGCCAGGAATCTGACGCTTAAATTCTTCTTTTGTCGCAAAAAATGCAGAATGTGGTCCACCATAACCCATTGGTACGCCAAAGCGCTGGGCTGAACCTACTACAACATCCGCCCCCATTTCTCCTGGAGGAGTCAAGAGTGTCAAGGCCAATAGGTCAGAAGCAAAAGCCGTCAACACCTTGTTTTCCTTAGCAGAAGCAACGAGCGCAGTGTAGTCCAATACTTCACCATCTACATTTGGATACTGAAACATCGCTCCATACAATTCCGGATCCGTTAGGTCCAGGGAAGACAAAGGTCCAAATACCAAATTGATGCCGACAGGCTCAGCACGGGTAATTAACAAGGCCTTGGTCTGCGGGAATACTTTTTCATCTACAAAGTAGGTGTTTGCATTTTTCTTTTCTCGAGGCTTCACCGCATGAAGCATGGTCATGGCTTCCGCTGCAGCAGTTCCCTCATCAAGCAAGGAAGCATTGGATAGTTCCATTCCTGTCAACTCAATCACTACAGTCTGGAAGTTGATCAAAGCCTCTGACCTTCCCTGAGCAATTTCAGCTTGGTAAGGCGTGTAGGCAGTATACCATCCTGGATTCTCCAACACATTGCGAAGTACCACTCCTGGCACCTGCGTATCGTAGTACCCTAAACCAATAAAAGAAGAAAATACCTTGTTCTTGGATGCCAATTTTTTGAAATTCTTCAAAAATTCAGACTCAAGTTGGGCAGCTGGAAGCTGAAGTGGCCGCTCCAATTGAATGGATTGGGGCACAGTTTGGTTGATGAGTTCGGTCAAGCTTGAGGCTCCGATTTCCTCCAACATCGCTGCAATTTCCGCTTCTGTCGGGCCATTGTGTCTGCTCTCAAATTTGACAGCAGTGTTAAGATTGATCTGCATAAGTAAGGGGTAGAACGTATGAACTATTTGGGTGTGAATTCTTTCCGATTTTACGTGCACAAAGGTATACTTTCCGCTAGGAATTGCCGAGGCGCAGCTCTAAAATTTTAGCTATAACACGCAGAATTGACAAGCGGTTTTTTTGAGGGTAAAAAAAATAGCTAGATTAGGGCCTAAATCGAAAAAAAATGAAAAATAAATACCTTTTGACAGCTGTTTTGGGGTTGGCAACCCTGACTTCAGCATGGGCTCAAAACCCAGTTCAGGTAAAGTATGCCAACACGATTACTGTAGAAGACCTCACCAAGCACCTGACCTATTTGGCATCCGATGAGATGAAGGGCCGTGATACCGGTTCTCCAGAAGGAAAAATTGCTGCCAACTACCTTGCTGATTTTTACAAAGGCCTCGGCTTAACTGCTCCAAATGGAGGCAGCTACTTTCAGAACGTTCCTTTGGTAAGTTCCCGCTTCACACAAGTGAGTCTTCAGATCGGAAAAACCAAGTTGGTGGAAAACACAGACTTTGTATTTACTGGAGACGGCAACCTATCGAAAGCTGTGAAAACAGACCTAGTATTCTTAGGCTTGGTAAGCGATGAAAACCTTGCCAAAGTGGACGTCAAGGGCAAACTCGTAGGGCTATGGGCTGTTGGAGTACGAAGCAATGACTTGGTGACCAAAGTGATGGATGCTGGCGCTGCTGGCATCGTGATTGTGACCATGGAAGGACAAGCGAATTTTGACCGCATCGCCAACCGTTACAAGTCCATGGCTGGCACTGGCCGAATTGGCTTTGACCAGGAAATCAAGCAACGTCCAATATTCATGGTGAGTACAGACAAGATGGCTCAGTTGTTTGGTTCATCTGTAGAGGTATTAAAGGAAGCAGCCAAAACCAATCCTGAAACCATCGCTTCTCAAAAAGCAAGCTACCAGATTGTGAAAACCAAAACTCCAGTAGAAGCCGTAAACGTAATGGGCTACTTGGAGGGAACAGATAAAAAAGAAGAAGTATTGGTCATCTCTTCACACTACGATCACGTGGGTGTGAGCGCTACTGGGGATGCCTTCAATGGTGCCGATGATGATGGTTCTGGAACTGTATCTGTCATGGAAATTGCGGAAGCTTTTGCAAAAGCAGCCAAAGAAGGAGTGAAGCCTAGAAGAAGCCTTTTATTCTTGAATGTAACGGGTGAAGAAAAAGGTCTTTTAGGATCTGAATACTATTCCGAAAACCCAGTATTCCCAATTGCCAACACAGTCAATAACATCAACATTGACATGGTAGGTAGAATTGACTACGAATACCAAAAAGAAGCAAACAAAGACTATGTGTATGTCATCGGCTCGGAGATGCTTTCCTCTCAATTGAAGAAAATCAATGAGTACAACAACATTACCTACACCAACATCATCCTAGATTACAGATACGATGCAGCAGACGATCCAAATCGTTTTTACTACCGTTCTGACCATTACAATTTTGCCAAGTTCAATATCCCCGTGATCTTCTTTTTCAATGGGGTTCACGACGACTACCACCAGGTAACCGATACGGTGGACAAAATTGAATTTCCTTTGATGACCAAGCGTGCTCAATTGATCTTCCATACCGCCTGGGATCTTGCCAATAGAGATCAGCGAACTCCAGTGGACGGGACCAATACCCGCACAGACCGATAACAGAAAAGGGGCCAATTGGCCCCTTCTTTTTTTCTATTTTGATTCCTAAATGTGCTAGGCTTACTTGTTGAAAGCAAACCATCCGGTCTAGGGATTACCCCTCCCCGTGTTTCCCTCTATTTTTTTGATTTTTCGTTTTGAGCTGGTTGCGGTTCGGCTTCTTTTGTTTCTTCTTCGCTTTTACTTTTGCACCCTTACCAATGTTTTCTTTGGGACGCTCCTTTTTTTCGTGGAAAGCTCCTTTGTAGTCTGGGTTGTCCCGCTGCTTGAGCCGATCCAACTCCCTTTCATAGCCTTGCTTTTCTTCAAAAGGAGTAGCTGGTACATCCACCTCATCCGGAATGGACAACTCGTCTACCTTCATTCGAATTAGGTCTTCGATTTTTTCAAAATGGTAAGATTCCGCTGGATTGATAAACGTGATGGCCTTTCCTTCATTCTCAGCTCTTCCTGTTCGACCGATGCGATGCACATAATCCTCATAGATCAGGGGCACATCAAAGTTGATCACATGCGACACCAAGGTAACGTCCAATCCTCTAGAGGCTACATCGGTAGCCACCAAGATGCGTACATCCCCTGCCTTAAAATCTTCCATGGAGTTGATCCGCGTATTTTGGCCTTTATTCGCATGGATTACTCGAATCTCTCCAAAATGCTTGCGCTCTAAAAACGAATAGACTGACTCCGCATTTTTTCTGCTTCGCGTAAAAATCATGGCTCGATTGATTTCTTCATTCTCGAGCAAATGAGCAAGCAGGTTTATTTTGGTCTTGATATTGGGCACTTGGTACCTGACTTGAGCGATCGTCTCTGCAGTAGTGGCAGAAGGAGCTACTTCTACGCGCTCCGGAAACTCTAAAAACTCCGCTGCCAAATGGTCTATTCTTCCGGAAAAGGTAGCTGAGAAGAGGAGGTTTTGCCGCTTGGATGGAATCACCTCTAGAATTGATCGGATTTGAGGCATAAATCCCATGTCCATCATTTTATCTGCCTCATCCAATACCATCGTTTTCAAATCCTTGGTATAAATAGCTCCTTTTCTATAGAGGTCCATAAACCTTCCTGGCGTGGAGATAAGGAGATCTACTCCAGCTTCTACCCGCTCAATTTGCGTTTTGGGACCAAGGCCACCATAAAGACTAGCGATTCGAAGACCTGTGTATTTTGCCAAGTGCTGGGCCACTTCTTCAATTTGCATGACCAGTTCCCGCGTAGGAGCAAGCACCACACCCCTTGGGTGCATCCCCTGAGCATACTTGATTTTCATCAGCAAGGGCAAAAGGTAGGCAGCAGTTTTACCTGTTCCCGTCTGTGCTATTCCCAACACATCATGCCCCGCAAGTGCAAGTGGAATAGTTTGTTCTTGGATTGGAGTAGGAACGGTATAACCAGATTCGGCTACAGCATCGAGCAATTGTTTGTTTAGCTTGAAGGCATCAAATCCTATCGGTTCGTTGCTCATTGGGTAGCGAGGGAAAAGTGAGAAAATACAAACCTAGATTGGTTCAGAAACACAAATATAGGCAATCATGGGCGGAATACTTCGGGTAAAGGCCGGACGCTCCACCGCGCTTCGCCGCACCTTCAGTTAGAAATGAGTTGGACCAGCCAGAAGGATCTTAAAAATTGAAAAATACTCTCCCTAAAAATCAGATACAAATTAGGCTCAAGTGTATTTTTCAAACAAATAAATTGCCTCGGTCTTGCTCCAAAGAAAGACAGTCCTTACTTTTGCAAACCAATTCGAGGCAAGCTTCGAGTTGAAACCCCACACGGTGATTGTAGCTCAGTTGGTTAGAGCGCTGGTTTGTGGATCCAGAGGTCGCCGGTTCGAGCCCGGTCTTTCACCCTAAAACCCCTCCTTTGAGGGGTTTTTTTATAAATTCCTCTTCTTTTGGCATGGCATTTGTCAATAAATGAAGAACTAAACCAACAGTTATGTTTACGCTATTTAAATCATCTCCGAAATTTCCGGTTGTGAAACCAGTAAATATCCTGCAGATTAAAAACTACCTCAGCAAGTTTGAAGAGTCCATCAAAACCTGCGAGGAACTGCAAAAGGAAGCGGTTCATTCCTGAAATCGAAAAACACTGAAGGTTATGGAGACATAACCTTTATTTTTTGCACTTTAATTTTTCTTGTCCCTGCAATAGTCTATTTTTAGTTGAATTCAATTTTGCGCGATGAGTAGCTATATCCATTTTGATAAATCCCAATTAGTTAACCTGAATTATTCCCTGGACCGAGAGATCATTCGGACCAATCGATCTGGGGTCTACACCAGCACCACAATCATTGGCTGCAATACGCGGAAATACCATGGCTTACTGGTGGTGCCCCAGCCACAAATCGATTCTCAAAATCACGTGATGCTTTCTACCGTGCATGAGACGGTGATTCAACATGGCGCAAGCTTTAATCTGGGCATTGCCAAATTTCCTGGAAACTATTCTCCACGAGGGCACAAGTACCTCGAAGACTTTGATTCGGAGCCGATTCCCAAGCTAACCTATCGCGTGGGAGGGGTGCTGCTCCAAAAAGAATTAATCCTTGATTCCAACCGGGATCGGGTAATGATTCGCTACACATTACTTGAGGCTCATTCGCCCACCACGATTCGAATTCAGCCCTTTTTAGCTTTCCGTGGCTACCACCAACTTCAAAAAGCCAACGATCGCATCAATCGAGCCTATGAGTTGGTCCCAAATGGGGTAAAATTTCAACTGTATCCCAACTACGATCCACTTTACCTACAGGTATCCAAGGAGGCTGCTTTTATTTCGAAGCCCGACTGGTATTACAACCTGGAATACATCCAAGAGCGGGAACGAGGGTACGATTACCAGGAGGACTTGTTTGTGCCTGGGTACCTAGAATTTGAAATTACCAAAGGGGAGTCAGTCATTTTTTCTGCAGGCCTAACCGATGCAGATCCAGAAACCAGAGCAGCTGCTTTTAGCAAGGAAATCGCACGTCGAATTCCGAGAAACAACTTTGAAAATTGCTTAAAAAATTCTGCGGGGCAGTTTATCCGACAACGAGATGGAGAAGTACGCGTCATCGCAGGCTACCCCTGGTTTGGGTGGTGGGGAAGAGATACCTTCATCGCCGCCCCTGGGTTGACCTTGGCTACCGGTGATACTGCCACCTTCCTTGAAATTATGGACACCATGTCCAAAAATTTGAAAGGAGCTCTTTTCCCTAACCTTGGAAGTGGGGACTACACCAACATGACCTCTATGGATGCGCCGCTTTGGTTTTTTTGGTCCCTTCAACAATACATTCACTATACAGGAGACAAAAAAACAATTCAAAACAGGTACTTGGCCAAGCTCCGAGGAATCTTAGAAGGGTATAAGGAAGGCACAGACTTTGACATTCACATGCTCCCTTCCGGTCTGATTTGGGGTGGGCAGGAGGGCCTAGCCCTAACCTGGATGGATGCCATCACTCCAGATGGTCCCGTCACTCCAAGAATTGGCTGCCCAGTTGAAATTCAAGCCCTCTGGTACAATGCCTTGTGCTTCTATCATGAACTCAGTGGGGATTTGGAATATTTGACCCTAGCAGCAAAAGTAAAAGAGTCCTTTGATCGGGAATTCTGGTCCTGGGAATATGGCTACCTAGCAGATGTGGTCGATGAAGAAGAAAAAGATTGGTCTATTCGACCCAACATGGTTTTTGCCACTTCCCTGCCCTATCGGATTTTGGAGGAGGAAAAATGCGATAAAGTATTGGAAATTGTCAAATCCAAGCTCCTAACTCCAAGAGGGCTCCGTTCACTATCCCCAGATGATCCGGGATACAAAGGCTACTATTTTGGAAATCAAATCAGTAGAGATCAAGCCTACCACAATGGAACTGTCTGGGCCTGGCTTTTGGGACATTTTGCGGAGGGATACCTCAAGCTACACGGTAAAGCCGCTAAAATTTTCGTTGAGAAAATCATCAAAGGCTTTGATGGCGTCATGACGCAGTATGGAATCGGCACAGTGGCTGAGATCTACGATGGGGATGCTCCACACCGCCCCAAAGGTTCGGTATCACAAGCTTGGAGCATTGCAGAGTTACTCCGAATGATGGACTTAGTCAAACAGGTTTAATGGATTCCCTATGAAAGTACTCATGTTTGGGTGGGAATTCCCACCCCATATCTCTGGAGGCCTCGGCACTGCTTGCTATGGATTGATTCAAGGAATGAATGTCCACCAGCAAGAAGTGATTTTTGTGGTTCCCAAACTCTGGGGAGATGAGGAGCCAGTGGCAGACTTTGTCAATGCCAGTGGAGTGACCATTGATTACCGGGAAAAACGTTTTAAAAAGCTGTGGAAAAACCTGACTTACCTCGAGGTCAATAGTTTTTTGGTGCCCTATTTGGGTCCCAAAGCATTCAAAAAATTTACAGATTACGCCATCCATGACCGCACGGATGTGGATGAGAGTATATTTTCCACCAAATACCAGTTTAGCGGCAAATACGGTAAAAACCTCATGGAGGAAGTATCCCGCTATGCCCTCGTCGGAGCACAGATCGCTCGGGACCGAAATGATTTTGACATCATTCATGCCCACGACTGGCTAGCTTATCCAGCAGGAATTGCTGCCAAAGAAATGAGCGGCAAGCCCCTAGTCGTCCATGTACATGCCACCGAGTACGATCGATCTGGGGAGTCAGTCAATTTTCCTGTCTTTGAGATTGAACGTGCGGGAATGCATGCCGCAGACCATGTGGTAGCGGTAAGTCAGTTAACAAAAAACATCTGCGTACGGAAATACGGCATACCCCCAGAAAAGGTCACGGTCCTGCACAATGCGGTACTTGATGCGAGCATCATCAAGTCTTCCTTTCAGAAAAAAGTACCAGAGAAGATTGTGACTTTCCTCGGCCGAATTACCTACCAAAAGGGCCCAGAATACTTTGTCGAAGCTGCCAAAAAAGTGATTGAACGTGACCCCAATGTGCGCTTTGTCATGGCCGGATCGGGAGATTTGCTCAATAAAATGGTGGATCGTGTGGCTGAACTTCGCATGGGTACCAAGTTTCACTTCACTGGATTCTTGAAAGGAGACGATGTAGACCACATGTATGCCATCAGCGATGTATACGTGATGCCTTCTGTGTCGGAACCCTTTGGAATCGCCCCACTGGAGGCAGTGAGAAACAATACACCGGTCATCATCTCCAAGCAATCTGGAGTGGCAGAAGTCCTTCACAATGCCATCAAAATTGACTTTTGGGATGTGGACGCCATGGCAGACGCCATATTTGGACTTTTACACTACCAAGGTATCGCTCGAATGTTTACCGAGTTAGGTGCAGACGAGTTGAAAAAATTGAAGTGGGAGCATGTTGCTGCCAAACTAGTGACTGTTTACGAAAAAATCTTAGCTCAACGCGCATGAGAACTGTTTGCTTTTATTTTCAAGTCCACCAACCTTACAGGCTGAAGCCCTATCGATTTTTTGATATTGGGGAAGATCACTACTATTGGAATGACTACCTCAACCGGAATGTCATCCAAAAAGTAGCACAGAAATGCTACCTCCCGATGAACTCCTTATTATTGGAGCTGATTCAACGCTATGATGGCAGATTCAAGGTCGCTTTTTCAATTTCTGGCACCTTTTTGGACCAAATGGAAGCCTATGCCCCCGATGTATTGGAAAGCTTCCAGCGACTCGTGGCTACTGGTCATGTGGAGCTACTGAATGAAACGAACACGCACTCCCTTGCAGCACTTAAGAGCAAGGATGAGTTTTTTGCTTTGGTGCACAAACACCAAGACCGAATCAAAGCGCTGTTCAACGGCTATAGCCCAAAAGTATTTCGAAATACCGAGTTGATCTACTCAGATGATATTGGAGCAATGGTCGCTGAACTTGGGTATCAAGGAATGCTTACTGAAGGAGCAAAACATATTCTAGGATGGAAAAGCCCCAATTACATCTATTCCAATGCGAAGAACCCAAACCTAAAAGTGCTGTTGAAAAACTTCCGACTTTCGGATGACATTGCCTTCAGATTTGGTGACAACAGTTGGGGAGATTATCCGCTGACTACAGACAAGTTTGTGAATTGGCTCAATGCATTACCTAAAGAAGAGCCGGTGGTCAATTTATTTATGGACTACGAAACATTCGGTGAACACCAGTGGGCAGAAACTGGAATTTTTGACTTCATGCGCCACCTGCCGGAGGCCATATTTTCGCAGTCCAACTTTACCTTCTCCACCCCTTCCGAGGTAGTAGCGGCTCTTTCTCCCGTCAGCCACATTCATGTGCCTACCCCGATTTCCTGGGCCGATGAGGAGCGCGATCTTACCGCTTGGCTTGGCAATGGCATGCAAGATGAGGCCTTTGATCGCCTGTATGAACTAGAAAAGAAAATCAGAAAAATCAAGGATCCGGAATTACTCCGAGACTGGGGCTACCTGCAAACCTCCGATCACTTCTATTACATCTGCACCAAGTTCTTCTCGGATGGATCGGTACACGAGTATTTCAGTCCATACGACACCCCGTACGATGCATTCATCAATTACATGAATGTCTTGAGTGATTTTATCTTGCGTGTAGAAGCAGCTTCTACGAAGTGAACTAGCAGAAACCCTTTGGGATAGGGGAAGTTAGCAATCTACAAGAACGCGCTACTAAACTTAGTAGCTCTCGGAAGAATTAGGGAAATCCTTCGTTTTCACATCCGCAATGTACTGCTGGAAAGCTTGGGTCATGATTTGATTGAGATCGGCATAAGCCCGTAAAAATCGTGGCTTAAACTCCTGCGTAATTCCGAGCATGTCGTGCATCACCAATACCTGACCATCCACATCTGCACCCGCACCTATTCCAATCACAGGAATGGTAAGAGCTTCGGCTACTCGCCTGGCTAAAGCTGCAGGAATTTTTTCCAATACTAGCGCAAAGCATCCGCAAGCTTCCAATAGCTTGGCATCTTCCAATAGCTTTTCGGCTTCCTCCTCCTCTTTGGCTCGTACAGCATAGGTTCCAAACTTGTAAATTGACTGAGGAGTCAAGCCCAGATGCCCCATTACAGGTACTCCAGCGCTTAAAATTCGTACAACCGATTCCTTGATTTCAGCTCCTCCCTCCACTTTGACAGCATGAGCTCCAGACTCCTTCATGATGCGAATGGCAGAGCGAAGGGCCTCCGAGCTATTTCCTTGGTAGTTGCCAAAAGGGATGTCCACGACCACAAAGGACCTTTTCACGGCCCGCACCACTGCCGAAGCATGGTAGATCATCTGATCCAAGGTGATGGGAAGGGTAGTTTCGTGACCGGCCATGACATTGGAAGCCGAATCTCCCACAAGAATGATGTCCATTCCTGCCGCGTCCACAATCTTGGCCATTGAAAAATCATAGGCCGTAAGCATGGAAATTTTTTCTCCGCGCTGCTTCATTTCTTGAAGCGTGTGGGTGGTGATGCGCTTCACAGAAGCAGAGGAATGAATCGACATAAAACTTAGAGAAGGTGAACAGAATAGTTGTTGCCTGAAAAATCAACTCGGATATGCTCATTAAAGGTGGTGGCCAACTCAAAACCTGTGTAATCGGGTTTGACTGGAAATAAACCATGGCTTCTATTGACAAGCACTGCTATTTCTATTTTTTCAACTTCATGCTCCAAAAATGGTTTCAAGGCATAAACCAACGTTTTTCCTGTGTTGAGCACGTCATCGACTAGAATAATTGTTTTCCCTTTAAGGGCGATGGGGCTGGAAAGTTGAATTTCAGTAGCGGTTACTGCCTGTTTATCCAAGATTACCTCCACTTCCTCCACTTGAAGAGGAGAGATTTTTCGCAGCTCCGTAGCCAGAAGGTGGCCTAAAATAGTACCCATACCGCTAATCCCAGCGACTACCATTCCGCCAGAGGCGTGGAGATTCCGCTCATAGATTTCATAAGCCATACGGGTAATCTTTTGCCCTACTTGCTTATGGTTCAATACTTCGGTCATGGGATGATTTTTAGAAAGTGAAAATTAGACCAATTTGCCTTAGATTCAAAACACTTTATCGATGACTATCCTCTTCATTTAGGATATTTAAGTAACTCTGGTATCGATACGGGTGGATATATCCCTCGTTTAATTTTTCGAGCACCATGCATCCAGGCTCATTCACATGGCTGCAATTGTTGTATTTGCACTGCCCAAGGTACTGGCGCATTTCTGGGAAAAAATGCGAAAGCTCCTCGTCTGCCACATCCAAAATACCAAACTCTTTGATGCCTGGGGTATCAATCAGATCTCCTGATCTTGGCAGGAAAAATAGCTCTGCAAAGGTGGTTGTATGTACTCCTTTTGCGCTGTAATCAGATATGGCTTTGGTTTCCTGCCTGGCATCAGGCAAAAGCGCATTGAGCAAGGTGCTTTTACCGACTCCCGAATGACCAGAGATCAGGTTGGATTTTCCTTGAATCCTGGGCAATAGCTTCGTGTCGAGATCCGTATCCTTGAGCGCAGACACTTCTACTACCGCATAGCCGAGGGGCACATAGATCTCATGAATATCCTGAAGCCAGTCACTTTCGTCCTCGCCTTCCAACTGATCCATCTTGTTGACCACAAGCAAGGTAGGAATGCCATAACTCTCAGTAGCCACCAAAAATCGATCAATAAAGCCTAGCGAAGTTCGAGGCTTCTTCATCGTAATCACCAAGATCGCCTGATCAATATTGCTGGCAATCATGTGCGAAAAGTGCTGCTTCCGCGTGGACTTTCGAATGACATAGTTTTCCCTAGGGAAAATCTCGTGGATCACCGCCGACTCCTGCCCCTCCTCCTTTTCCAATGCTACCCAATCGCCTACTGCAATGGGATTGGTGAGTTTGAGTTCATCTTGCTTAAACTTTCCTTTCAATCGTGCGGAAAGAATCCCTTCATCTGTGTGGACAAGGTACCAGCTCCCAGTAGACTTGATTACTCTTCCTTTCATTTCGAGGAGATTGAAGTGGATAGATGAACCAGAATGCGGTCTGCTGCACCCAAGTTGGCCTTCACCCAATGTTGGGCTGAGGCAGCGGACTTCGTGTAAAATTCAGGTTGCTCCAAATTAATGACGCATTCCTGAAGCTCGGAAAAACTGGATACTGCAAAACCGCAGCCTTCCAACTGACTTTGTGCTGCCTCCGGGAACTTGGATGCAGACCTTGGGTTCCCGAAGATTACAGGAATTCCAAAACCTAGCGGCTCTAAAATATTGTGCAGTCCCTTGCCAAATCCCCCACCAACATAAGCAAAATGCGCAAATTGGTATAGGGAAGATAACATGCCAATGTTGTCAATAAATAAGACCTGCGAATCTTGGGCAGCATTCCACTGCGAGTATTTTTGACTGGAAATCTCCAATGCCAATGCCCAACGGTCCATCGCTACAGCATCCATGGCATGAGGGGCAATGATCCACAAAAATTCAGGTTTGGATTGAATCAAGGGAATCAGCAGGCTCATGTCTTCCTCCCAAGCAGATCCGATCACTACGGTAGGCCGACCTTGGATCCAGTTTTTAATCGCTGGAAAATCCAAGGGTTGGGCAGCTGTTGCCGCTACACGATCAAATCGCGTGTCTCCAGTATGACTTGCATTCGTAATGTTCAGGTTAGCCAAAAGCTGAATACTGGCTTTGTTTTGGGTAAAGATCCAATCCATTTGCAAAAGCATCCTGCGAAAAAAGCTCCCATACCACGAGAAATAGGATTGATCTGGGCGAAAGGAAGCAGCAATGAGATAGGTAGGGACCTGTCTCCGCTTTAGTGCCTGTAAGTGATGGTGCCAGAGGTCGTACTTGACAAATATGCTTCGAGTAGGTTGCAAAACCCCAACAAAGCGCTCTGCCCAAGACTGGCGATCGAGTGGCAGATAGGTGATGTAATCTACCCCCGCCTGAGGCTTCCTAGAGGTAGGCTCATAGCCAGAGGGACTGAAAAAACTAACCGCAATCCAGGTTTCAGGTTCCTTGGCTTTGAGTGCAGCAATGACCGGTTTTGCCTGTTCGTACTCTCCTAGGGAGGCTACATGAAACCAGGTCAAGGGCCCTGGGTGGGCAGCTCTAAAGTCAGTGAGCGAGGCAAACAGATCTTTTCGTTGTGCTAATAAATGCCTGATTTTTGGCACAAAAACACCAAGGATTGGTAAAATCCTCGTGCTTAACTCCATAAACAAGGAATATACAACGTTCATCCTTCAAAAGTAGGCAATCCCTTAGATTTCTATATTTTTTTTAGCTTTTGCTTGGATGAAATAGCAAGGAACCTTTTTTTTACAATTTAATCCCTTACAAGAAGCTCAGCACCAACCCAATAGATTTGCAAGTGGCCCCAGCTTTTGTGTAAAAACCTTCCCCTACCTAAGAAATGATTAAAGTTTTGTTTGTGTGTTTGGGCAATATTTGTCGGTCTCCCATGGCCGAGGGTATTTTCAATGCCAAAATCAAGGGCTTGGGATTGGAAAAGAGCATTCAATCGGATAGTGCGGGAACTTCAGACTACCATATTGGAGAGCTGCCAGACAAGCGAACGCTTCGTTGTGCACAAAAAAACGGGGTAGGAATTCAGCACCGAGGCCGACAGGTGCACCTCACGGATTTCAGGGATTTCAGTTACATCATCGCGATGGATTCGAGCAACCTTCGGAATTTAGAGCTGCTCAAACTACAGTCTCGATTTCCAAACAAGGAGATTTATTTGATGCGGAACTTTGCAGGTGGGGAAACGGGTCTCGCTGTTCCGGATCCTTACTACGGTGGGGAAAAGGAATTTGAGGAAGTATACGCTATTCTGGATGAAGCCTTGGATGGGTTCCTTAACCATCTCAAAGATGCACACCCCCAACTTGTTGATAAAGGGAAGTAACTTTTGTTAATCCTATTTCCTCCTTCTTATCCCTGCTTTTAGAAACTAGCTTTGCTTGGCATCCCTCATTTGGGAATGCTTACTTTTTGGCCTGTTTTCACAGCCTTAAATATGGCATCCACAATATGCATGTCCTTCAATCCTTCTTCTCCATCTACTGGGATTAGCGTTTGCTTGCCATCCAAGATAATTGCCGCCATTTCGTCCATTTGGGTGGTTTGATGGGTCACATGGGTATGCTCAAGTGGACCGGAATTAGTCTTAGCCTTGATGGGGCCATATCCTGTGGAGGGTTGCATTTCGGCAAAGCCTTTGGTGCCAGACAGAAAAAATTTGTCTAAATAGTTGAGCGAGTAGGTAGACAAACAGGAGGCAGTTGCCCCAGACGGGAAGCCCATCTGAAAAGTGATGGTTTCATCTACACCTTCTTTAAATTTGATTGGATCAGTTTTCGTTTCCTGCGCAGTCACCCAAATAGGCTCCTCCCCCAACATGTAGCGAGCTCCATTGATGGAGTAAACTCCAATATCCATCATGGCTCCACCTCCTGCAAGGGCCTTGTTTAACCTCCACTGCGAAGGGTCGCCAATGACAAATCCACTTAAACCTTGAAAAAAGAGCGTTTTGCCAAATTCTCCTGCCCGTTGCTTTTTGACGATGTCGAGGGTATTGGCCTCAAAGTGCATGCGGTACCCAATCAAGAGCTGCACCCCAGCTGCTTTACAGGCAGCGATCATCTCCTCCCCCTCTTGGGCGTTGATAGCCATGGGTTTTTCGCAAATCACGTGCTTGCCCGCCTTGGCCACAGCAAGGGTATGTTCTTTGTGCAAAGCATTGGGCGTAATCACGTAGACCGCATCGATGTCTTTATTGTATTTGAGCTGTGCGACTGTGTCATAGGTGTAGCAATTCTGAGCAGGTAGCCCATATTTTTCTTTCCATGACTCTATCTTGGAAGGAGTGCCGCTGATGACACCAACCAACTTGGCTCTTGAGCAATCCTTCATCGCATCAGCAACTCTCGCGCCGTAGCTTCCAAGCCCCATGATTGCGACACGCAAAACTTTAGGCTCTTGACCCAAAGCTTGGGCAATGCTATCTGAAAAAGGGAGGCTGAGAGCGAGCGTCGTAAGGCCTGCTTTTTGGAGAAAATGTCGGCGTGTGGTCATGTAGATCAGGGATTAGTGCATAAAAAGTTAGCAAATCCCTACTTCAAGTACCACCAAAACCTACTTTTTTCTTCGAACGGCCTGGTAGGTGGTTCGGGTGGTTTGTTCCAAGAGTACCACATACCCTTCCATCAATGCCGGAATCTCGGCTGTTTTCGGCTTTAGAATGGTCAAGAGCTCCAGGTCTTCGTTGTATCGTATTTCAAAGCTGGACTTGAGACTCTCCACAAGTTGCTCCAGCTTAAAAAGTTGGGTATCCACCACCAGAGAAACCGTGATGGCAGAAAGTTGGAGCATATTGGCACGCAGCTTCAATTCTTTCAACTTCTCGTAAATCGCATGGATGTGTTTTTCTTCAATAAATGTAAAGTCAGTAACCTTAAAGCTGACAAGCACTTGGCTTTTTTTCAAGACCAAAGTGGGCACCTCATGCGGGGCAGCATGCTCGTGGATTTTGGTTCCAGCCCCTTCAGGATCTAAAAAGGATTTGACAAAAAGTGGGATGCCTGCATTGGCCAAGGGCTTGATTGTTTTGGGGTGGATGACAGAGGCCCCAAAGTAGGTCATCTCGGCTGCCTCGCGGTACCTGAGTTCTTCAAATTTTTGGGTATTTGGAAACAGTTTAGGATCTGCATTGAGCACGCCAGGCACATCTTTCCAAATGGTCACCGACTCCGCATCCAAGCTGGTGGCAAGAATCGCTGCTGTAAAATCAGAGCCCTCTCTTCCTAGCGTGGTGGTTCGTCCAAGAGGATCTCTCCCAATAAATCCTTGGGTCAAAATCGTTTGATGTTCCAATAGGCCAGCCCAATGATTCTGGCAAGCGTTGCGGGTCTTTTCCCAATCTATTTTTGCAAATCTAAAGTCCGAATCCGTATGGATCACCGTGCGTGCATCCTGCCAAGCAAGGGATAATCCTTTAAAATTTAGGTATTCAGAGACAACAAGGGAAGAAAGCAATTCCCCGTAACAAATCAGCTGATCATATACTTCATCGTAATTGGTTTTTGAAATAGGCACCTCCAAGATGGGTTGGGCGGTATCCAACAGCTGCTCTATTTTCTCAATTACCGGATGAGCAGTGGGGAAAAGCTCCTCGCATACACCTATATGGAAATCTTTAATCTGCTTCCACTCCTTTGAAAAATCATCTTGCTCCAACTTTTTAGCCAAAACTGCCTCCAGCGCATTGGTTGTTTTTCCCATGGCAGAAACTACAATGAGCTTGTTGGTCTGAAGCCGGGACTGGAGTAGGGTATGGAGATTGAGGAGTGCAGCCGCATCTTTTACGGAAGCACCACCAAATTTGTACACGTGCAAAGTCCTGTTCATAGGCAAAAAGGAGCACCAAAACTCCTTGCTGCGAAGTTACGCAAAGATGAATGATCCACCTAAAAATCAGGCTCCAAGGAGAGAAGCCTACACGCTAATCCTCTCGAATCACCACTATTCAAAAATTGGCTAAGATTTGGAAAGAGATGTTTACATTTGCTCCTCTAACTGTAACAACCATGGCATCACGCTCCCTGTACCTCTCGCTAGCCATTTTAGCAATGGCAGTCACCACTTGGACCTCTTGTGGACCTAAAGCACCCGTCATCGACGAAACCTTCGCAACCCAAACCGAAAAGTTGCTGATTAAGGTAGATACCCTCCATACCGGATTGGAGAACCCTTGGGGCATGACTTGGCTTCCAGATGGAACGCTCCTTGTCACCGAAAGAAAAGGAGAAATCCTTGTTTTCAAGGAGGATAAATTTTCAGGTGAAAAAATTCAAGGCTTACCAGCAGTTCACAACGTAAATCAAGCAGGTCTCTTGGACGTTGCTGTGCATCCGAACTATGCAGAAAATGGCTGGATTTACATTTCTTATGCACAAAACTTTGCCGATAGCACCGCTGCTACCACGATTCTTCGATTCAAGTTGGATGGAAACACTGCGGTGAATCAGGAGGAGCTTATTGTAGCTGGTCCCGCTTGGAAAGGTGGCCGTCACTTTGGAAGCCGCATTGTATTTGATAAAGCAGGCTTCCTCTATTTCTCCAACGGAGACAAGGGAAATATCCCAATGAATGCGCAGAACTTGAACAATGCCCATGGCAAAATTCACCGCATCAAGGACGATGGCAGCATCCCTGCAGACAATCCTTTCAAGGATTCCTTGAGAGCCACCAGCTCAATCTGGACCTATGGCAACAGAAACCCGCAGGGCTTAATTTACGACAAAGCGAACGATAGAATTTGGGAAGTAGAGCATGGTCCAATGGGCGGTGACGAACTCAACCTGATTGAAAAAGGAAAGAACTACGGTTGGCCTGTGATCACCTACGGCATCAACTACGATGGCACTCCCATCACAGAAATCACAGAGAAAGAAGGCATGGAGCAGCCCAAGCATTACTGGGTACCTTCCATTGCGACTTGTGGAGTGGCCGTAGTCACGTCTGACAAATACCCAGCTTGGAAAGGCAATATCCTCATTGCAGCCCTTGCAAAGCAGCACATTGCTCGCGTAGAAATGAATGGCACCAGCTATGTGAAGGAAGAAAAATTACTTCAAGACATCGGACGCGTTCGCCAAGTGGCTGAAAGCCCAGAAGGCTACATTTATGCGATTACCGAAGCAACAGGTCTATTGGTCAAATTGCTTCCGATCCGTTAAGCGTGGCTAACACAATTCCAAAAGGCCTTTCGATCGAAAGGCCTTTTTTGGTTTTAGAAAAATTGTGCTGCTAAATCCTTCAATTGAAACAAAAAAGTTAATTTTCCAATTCGTAAACTCTTACCCTCAATAGCGCGTTAATCCTCTATACCCTTGATTCATAAGACTATGAAAACACTTGCAACCTATATTTTAGTCCTTCTCACCATGATTTCGCCTCTTTTTTCATGCCAGGCCAAGGAGGGAGATCCAGTTCCTGATTCGTTAACCTCTCAAAAATTCATTACGAAAACAGAGAAGATGGTCATCAAGGTAGATACCCTCCACACTGGCTTCCAAAACCCATGGGGGATGACCTGGCTCAATGCAGAAACGCTCTTGATCACTGAAAAGAAGGGCGAGTTACTGCTATTCAAAAAAGATAAATTCTCTGGCCAAAAAATCACAGGCCTCCCCACATTTTACACCACTGGCCAGGCTGGATTGTTAGACATTGCTACACATCCCAATTATGCCCAGAATGGATGGATCTACATCGCCTATGCCAAGCCTGTAGGCAATGGTGGCGCGACTACAATTGCCCGATTTAAACTGTCAGGAACTGCTGTTGCATCTTTTGAAGAACTTATTGTCACCTCTCCTGAATGGAATGGAGGAACTCACTATGGAAGTAGAATTGTCTTTGACAATCAAAATTTCTTGTATTTCAGCAATGGGGAGCGCGGCAGTCAGGACAATGCTCAGAACTTGAAAAATTCGCATGGGAAAATCCACCGCATCCATGACGATGGACGCATCCCTACAGACAACCCCTTTGTCGCTACCTCCGGAGCCATCCCATCTATCTGGACTTACGGCAATCGTAATCCTCAGGGTCTATTTTTTGACAAAGCGAGCAACCGTCTTTGGGAAGTGGAGCATGGCCCTCGTGGAGGTGATGAGCTGAACCTGCTCGAAAAAGGAAAAAATTACGGTTGGCCGGTGATCACCTACGGCATCAACTACAACGGCACTCCAATCACGGAAATTACAGCAAAAGATGGGATGGAACAGCCAGTTAAGTACTGGGTTCCTTCGATTGCCACTTGTGGAATGACACTAGTGACTTCGGATCGTTATCCTGCTTGGAAAGGAAATATTCTGGTAGCTGCACTTGCAGGTAACCACATTGCTCGGGTGGAAATGGATGGAACGAAACCTGTGGCTGAGGAAAAATTACTTCCTGGAATAGGTCGTGTCAGACAGGTATCCTTGAGCCCCGATGGCTATGTTTACGCGATCACCGAGGGTACAGGCTTATTGATCAAGCTAGTTCCTTCCAACTAGGACTCCTAAAACTACCGCTACTTAGACAAAATCCACATCCACACTGAAGGGGTACTTCATTAGAAATTGAAGTGCTTCTTCGATGGATAGGTCCTCAAACAATACACGGTGGAGGTTTTCAGTTATAGGAGCTCGGATACCTGCAGTTTTCAAAAAAGCATCTACAATACGTACGGTATTGACCCCTTCGGCAACTTCTTCCATAGTTTCCAGGATTTGATCTAGCGTCTCTCCTTTTGCTAGGCGGTACCCAATCGTAAAATTTCTAGAATCTGGAGAATTACAGGTGGTGACTAGGTCTCCTATCCCTGCAAGGCCCATCACGGAACTGACCGTTCCGCCCAAGGCTTTGCTCAAATGTGCCATTTCGACCATGCCACGGGAAATTAGCAGCCCTTTTGCGTTTTCCCCCAATCCTAAACCCGCCAAAGCACCTGCCGCAATGGCAATGATATTCTTCAGCACCCCACTGAGCTCTACCCCAATGATGTCAAAGTTGCCATATACCTGGAATTTTTCGGAGCGAAGGAGCCGCTGCCCTTCTTGAATCACCTCGTTG
Source organism: Algoriphagus sp. (assembly GCA_040403475.1). Lineage (GTDB taxonomy): Bacteria > Bacteroidota > Bacteroidia > Cytophagales > Cyclobacteriaceae > Algoriphagus. The sequence goes on from JBBAKO010000001.1 coordinate 92,575, forward strand.
TATTTGCTGGCAATAACTGTGGCGGCAGGCTGACCATTGCTAAGCTCCTTGGAAATGTTTGGACCAGCCAAGCAACCCACACGTACCGCAAGGGTTTCTCTAATAATGACTTCACTCATCGTCATGATCTGATTCCGGCGGAGCTTTTTGACGGTATCCCATTGCTCACCCTCAGCCAGCTGAACAGCTAAGCCTTTGGTGCCATGGATGACGAGGTGGTAAGGATGTAAAAAAGGCGCGAAAGTGCGTGTTACCTCCAAGAATGCCGCAGAGGGAATCATTAAAAACAGAACCCCACAAGAGTCACAGAGTTCTTCGGGGGAAAAAGTTGCACGAATCTTTGGGTTCAGCAATTTACCAGAAGCGCTGTGCTGCGAATTGATTTCATCTACCACTTCCTGCTTGCGCGCATAGACCATCACCTCGTTTTTCTCTGCGAGCATGTTGGCTATCGCGGTACCGAAGCTTCCCACTCCGATCACACCTATGGGGCGAGATTTAGAAGAGTTTTTCAAGGCCATACCCATGTAATCTGTTGTGGTAAAAATAAAGCAAACTCATGTCCTCGGTCACTAGGTTGCCCGCCTTGTCTTTGATTAGCGGACGTTTGGCATGGTACATCCCCACATTTTCGAGTCCATGGTTGATGATTTCATCCATAGGTCGGTACAGGTGGGGCGCAGCATCAATTTTTCCTTGGGCTTTCAGCTCAAAAATTTTATCCAGTACCAGTTGACAGGCGGCTTTGAATTCTTCGTAAGTGACCACCAGATCTTCCTGAGGGAGACGAATGAGATCAAACAAATCCATTTTATCATTCTTTGCTTGAATCAATTCAAAGGCGACAAAGGCAACCAGATGGGAGCTAAACACCCGATTGATTTTATGAAATTCCTCCACAATTCGCTTGCCGAGCATTTGGGTATATTCTTCTTCCCGTTGGGCATCAACAGTTACTTTGCCGTTGGACATAAAATACTCCTCGGTATTCACTTCCCTACCCCATTTATCTCTGCTATTGCCCTCTTCATCGACATAGTTGCCCATCACATCCATGGCACGCCCTATGGAAACAGAGATGTCAGAACCTTTGGTGAAGAACTTGAATAGGAATTTGGAGATCTTGTAGGAGTTGGAAAACTCGTCGTTTTCTTTGTAGTAGCGTTCCTGACCTGTCTGGCTCAGGTAATCTTGTATCAGGCTAGGCGCCTCCAAGACAAAGTGGTAGTTGATGGTAACGGGGACGATGAAAATCTTACCCGAAACATCCGAAATGCCCTGCTGAAAGTTTGCACGCTGGGCTTCAATAGCAGTGCTTAGTAGCCCCAATTTCAATCTGGATTCAATGATCCCACTTCTAGAACGGGTTCCTCCGGGAAAAAACAAGCTGTGGCAGCCAAATTGAATGGCCTCCTTGGAGTAAGTCTTGAGGGTCTCCAAGTACATCAGATTTTTCTTTCGGCGATCCACCTTGTATGCACCCAGGGCATTCATAAAATAGGCGAAGATGGAGATATTAAACAGGTTTAGCCCGGCTCCATAAATAAAGGGAGGCATTCCAAGGACTGAAATTATCCAGCCGATCAAGATGCTATCCAAATTTGAAAAATGGGTAGGCACCATTACGATGGTTCCCTTGGTTGCCAGCTCCCGAATTTGAGCGGTCTGTCCGGTAATTTGAATTTTATCTTGTAGCGTATATTGGTTGCTGAATAAGGAGCCAAATCCCTTCACTCGTGCGGCATTGAGCAGGCGAGAAAACCCATAGGTCACTACACGACGCGTAAATTTGTAGTGGGTAGCTTTAAAATTAGAGGCAATTTCCTCGGAATAGCGACTGGTAATCTTACTCAATACGGCTTTGTAGGCGTCAAATTTCTTCGCTTTAGCTAGCGAACCCTCCGAATGAATTTGAAGCAAGCTATTTTTTACTTCCCCCCAGAAAGGGCCTTCATCATCGGGATCTACATCCCAAGGATTTTGCTTGATGCGAAGCTTTTCGCGGTAGAGGGTGGTTTCTAGCTCTTCTTTTAAGATTTCAGGGTTTTTGCCGATTAAATCTAAAATCCGTTCTTCGGAAAGGGCTGCAACCTTTTTTACAAACTCCTTGCGCTCGCGGGCAAGCTTTACCACAGGCCATTCGTCCTTTTTAGGCAAAATAGGCGCGTACTGATGCTTGCTGTAATTCTCCTCCAAGTGATCGTTCTGTTTTTAAAGACCCTCAAAGATAAACAAAAAGGAACTGTGGGGTTCCAATTATTCGGAGGGATCTTTTTGTGGGATAGATTTCATGAAAATCATCACGACAACGGTAGTCATTATTCCCATTCCCGCTGCAAAAAATACAGACTGCGTGATGTAATTCATCAGGTTAAAATATGCTTCTGCTTCCGGCAAGGTCATCTTTCCAGAGTTGACCGTCAACAGAATGATGTTGGAAAAATAGTCAGGAGAAATCAAGCTATGGGAAATGTATTGGCTCAAGGGAGTAAGCAGCACCACTACGAGGGTAATCACCATTCCCGATAGCAGCCCTTGTAAAAATGTCATCCTCCCACTGTAGGTTCTTCGCTTTTTCTCCCATAGTGCAACTACATAAATGAAAATCGCGAGCGGGGCATACAGGAGAGTGTAGGTAGCATGCTGCTCGATCAAGCGATCGTGCCAGCCCAAATATTTCTCCAAAGCCATCCAGGCAAGGCCCGAAAGGAAGAAGAGGATACCCCATATTACTTCAATACGGAACTTTTTCATAGTCAGCTAGGGGATGTTTGGTGAAAGGATGGTATAAATTACAAAAAAGCACAAACGTTTTGGCCTTTTGGTGGTTAAAAAGGGAAAGAAGTAATCCCTTGCCCATGCCAAAAAGCGTGGTATTTTTACAGCTTCCAACCGTGATGAAACTAGACCTCAAACACATTCAAGTGCCCATTGAGACTGAGATGTCTCAGTTTGAACATAAGTTCAGGGACTTTATGAAAAGTAAGGTCAAGCTGCTCGACCACATCACACATTACATTGTCAAGCGCAAAGGGAAGCAGATGCGTCCCATGTTTGTGTTTTTGACGGCAGGAGTCTGTGGACAAATCAATGAATCTACCCACCGAGGAGCAGCCCTTATTGAGCTTTTGCACACCGCCTCCTTGGTTCACGACGATGTGGTGGACGATTCCAATTACCGCAGGGGATTTTTCTCGATCAATGCACTCTGGAAAAATAAAATTGCCGTATTGGTTGGCGACTATCTCCTATCCAGAGGCTTGCTTTTGAGTGTCGAACACAATGACTTTCACCTGCTACGGATTGTATCCAATGCCGTGCGAGAGATGTCTGAAGGCGAACTTTTGCAAAGCTACAAAGCCAGAAAACTGGATGTAGATGAGGAAGTATACTACCAAATCATCCGCCAAAAAACCGCCAGCCTCATTGCTTCTTGCTGCTCCGTGGGAGCCTCTAGTGTCAGCACTGACGAGGAAACCATACAGCGCATGTGGAGTTTTGGAGAAAAGGTGGGGATGGCTTTCCAGATCAAGGACGACCTTTTTGATTATGGAGAGGATGAAATTGGCAAACCGCTTGGAATCGACATCAAGGAAAAAAAGATGACTCTCCCGCTGATCTATGCGCTTAAAAACGCCGACTGGCTCGAAAAAAAGAAAATCATCTACCTTATCCGAAACCGCTCTGAAGATAAAAAAGCGGTAAACGAAGTCATTGCCTTTGTTAAAAAAAGCGGGGGCTTGGACTATGCCAAGCAAAAGATGACCGCATTCTACCAGGAAGCCCTAGCCCTCTTGGAGCAATTTCCTGACTCAGATTACAAGTCTTCCCTTCGCGATTTGGTGCTTTACTCCATTGAACGAAAAAAGTAGGGGAGATTCCACCATTGGATAAATAGAAAGCCAACGGTCCACCGTCCACTGTCGACAGCCGGGTCGTTGTTGGGACGGGTTTAGGATGTTATCTTAATGCGTTTTTAGTAGCAGACGGCAATTGACTGTGGTCTGTTGACCGTCAACTGTGGACGTTTTTTTTGTCAACGACTAACCTTCCACTGTCGCCGCCGGGTCGTTGTTGGGACGGGTTTATGATCTAATTTTAATACGTTTTTAGTAGCAGACGGCAATTGACTGTGGTCTGTTGAACGTCAACTGTGGACATTTTTTTTTGTCAACGACTAACCTTCCACTGTCGACAGCCGGGTCGTTGTTGGGACGGGTTTAGGATATTATCTTAATACGTTTTTAATAGCAGACGGCAATTGACTGTGGTCCGTCGACTGTCAACTGTGGACGTTTTTTAATCCCTCGTATAATTCCCCACACGGATCACATCAGCAAACACCCCAGCAGCCGTCACTTCAGCACCTGCTCCAGGACCTCGGATGATCATGGGTCGATCGTAGTAGCGGTCAGTGGTAAGCAAAATCATGTTGTCCGAGCCTTCCAAACTGTAAAAAGGATGTGAAGCTGGGATTGAACGAAGCCCTATTTCGGCTTTTCCATCTTCCAAAGTCGCCATAAACCGGAGTTTTTCTCCTTTTTCTCTTGCCTGCTGCAAAAGCTGGGCATAGGATGCATCTTCGGATTTCAGCAGTTCCATGAATTTTTCCACCGAAACACCCTGTCTTGCATTTTCAGGCACGAGGGATGAAACCACTACATCTTCCACTTCAAGGGACTGTTCAGCCTCCCTTCCCAAAATCACCACTTTCCGTGCCACGTCCATCCCGCTCAAATCATCTCGTGGATCAGGCTCGGTATATCCTTTCTCCTTGGCCTGCGCCACCACTTCCGAAAAAGGCGCTCCCTTTTCCAGCTCGGAAAAAATAAAATTCAGCGAGCCACTTAGCACTGCTTCAATGCGGTGAAAGCGGTCCCCAGAAAGCATCAAATCGTGGATGGTATTGATCACTGGAAGTCCCGCCGCCACATTGGTCTCGTAGAGAAAGTGTACCCCTCTGCTTTTGGCAAGTTGCTTTAAGTTCAAATAGCTTTGCAGAGAACCTGAGTTGGCTTTTTTGTTGGGAGTAACAATCGCGATTTTCGCCCCCAATATTCGCGAGTAAATTTGGGCTACCTCCTGGCTCGCCGTACAGTCGACCAGCACTGAGTTGGAGAAGTTCATTTCTTCAATGGTCTCCACAAAGGCATTCAAGTCCATTTTGGACTGCGAAGACCCCAATTCCGGGAGACTAGTCAACTCAAAGCCATCCTCATCAAAGGCCATGTAACGGCTGTTGGCGATGCCGTGCACTTGAATATCCAGCTGATTTTCGAGGAGCAATTTTTCTTTTTGCTGCGCAATCATGCGAAGCAGTGCCGTGCCGATGAGACCCGTGCCTACCAAAAATAGGTGAACTACCTTGTGCTCCGAGAGGAAAAATACCTCGTGCAGAGCATTCAATGCTTTTTGTAAATCAGCCTGAGGAATGATTGCAGAAATATTCAATTCAGAACTTCCTTGGGAAATTGCCGCCACATTGATATTATTTTGGCCCAAGGCCCGAAACATTCTGCCTGAAGTTCCAGGATCATGTTTCATGTTTTCCCCAACCACAGCGACTAAAGCAAGGCCAGGAAGCAGAGTTACCGGATCCATTTCCCCGGACTTGATTTCATAGAAAAATTCTTGATCGATAAATTCCTTCGCTAAAATCCCTTCTTCGGTGGCCAATGCAAGACAAATACTATGCTGTGAGGAGGCCTGAGAAATAAGCAAACTCGAGAGTTTTGCCTCAGACAATACGGTGAAAATCCGTCCTAAACTCCCCCCTGCAGCTATCCAGCCTGCACTTTGAAGGGTCATAAGAGTTAGGTTAGATCGCGAGCTAATGCCCTTGATCCAACCGCCTTCCCGTACCTGTCCATTAATCAAGGTGCCTGGGTGGCTAGGATCAAAGGTGTTTTTAATTTGAATCGGAATATTTTTCTTCATCGCCGGCTGCATGGTCGCCGGGAAAATAACTCGAGCACCAAAATGGGAAAGCTCCATCGCTTCCGCATAGCTCAGCTGGGGAATGGTAAATGCCGCATACACCATTTTGGGATCACAAGTGAGTACGCCAGACACATCGGTCCAAATCTCCAATACTTCGGCATTCAAGGCGCTTGCCAAGATTGCGGCTGTGTAATCGGAACCAGAGCGACCCAAAGTGGTCGTTTCCCCTTTGGCGGTTGACGCTATAAAGCCGGTCACCACTTTAATTCCTTCGTGCTTGGCAAAATAGTCCTGGATTTGAGCATGGGTAGTGGCTTCCTCCACCCGGGCCTGCCCAAAGCGATCGTCCGTACGGATGATCTCTCGTGCATCCACAAAACAAGTGGAAATTCCCTGTGCTGCTAATGCTTCTGCCAGAATATAGGTACTCAAGCGTTCCCCAAAGCTTGCCACATAATCTAGCGTTCGTGAAGATTGTTCTTTGATCAGGTAGATTCCGTGGTAGAGATCTTCCAACTCATGGAAGCGCTGCCGGATGAATGCATCTACTTTTTCTCTTTTTTCATTTCCAAGTAGGGCATTGGCCATCCCCAAGTGCCTTTCCTCAAGGGCTAGTAATCCCTTCTTATAGTCCTGCTTACCTGATTTAGCCAGGTTCGCCATTCCAAAAAGTTGCTCCGTCACGCCTCCAAAAGCAGAGAAGACCACCACCAATTCCGAATTGTGAAGTTGGTTTTGAATGATCTGAAAAACTTGCTGAATGTTGCTGGGGTTTTCTACGGAGGAACCTCCAAATTTGATGACTTTCATAACGAAATGGCTAGAAAAAGACTGGGTCGGATTCGGGATCCAAGAAGAATTAAAAATCTACCCCTGCATGGGCTTTAACTTCTGCCAAAATTGCTCTTTCAAATCCTTTGCAGAAAAGGAAAACGCAATCCACATACCGATTTGTGCAGGTAACCTGAAGCCTAAGTTGGAAAATGGAAAAATCATTAGTGAAGCAATTGACTCTCAATTTTACTAGAAAAAAATAGAAATATCAACAAAAGTGAAATAAAAGCTTGCTTTTATTGCGAATAGCTTATCAATCCACTCGTAAAACTGAAAATTTAGAAATTAATTTTGGCCAATAAAAATCAGATCAAGCCTCCGATTTCCCTACTTAATGAATTTCGGTGATGGTTTGTGGCTTGCCTCTAAACTGAATGGCTTCCTTCTTTTTCTTGCCTACCAACAGTTCTCCAAGTGGGGAATTTTTGCTGAGTAAAAAAACTTGCTTATCAGCCACCTTCACCTGGCCTATACTTACGGCAAGCATAAACCAATCCGTACCCAGTTGCACAAGAGCTCCTTCTTGGACCGTTGGTGGCGTATCTTTAATGGCTTGAAGGCGATACAACTCCTCCAAGTCTAGCTTACTTTGTTTGATTTGTTTTTCCAAGGAATTGAGATCCTGGGTCATCGTCTCTCGGCTCGTCTCGTATTTGTCTCCAGCACTATTTTTCTCCTCTTCGAGGATGCTCTCAATGATATTTTTGCGCTCCTCTGCAAGAAGTGCTTCTTTTTGTTTCAGGTGGCTGATAGCAGTCTGGTAGACTGCATTTTTAAATTCATTCATACAATTTACTCTTCACAAGGTTCTTTTCTTCGGGTATCGATGATGTAGACGATTTTCCATCCTGAGGCCATTTTCACTAACTGGAAAGAATTCACTCCACAGTGGGAGAAGGTGTCGTTGACATAAAAACGGTAGGGAGTCCAAGCCGATGCCATGGCCCCATCCACTCGAATCTGGTAGGACAAGATCCTTTCGTCTAGGGTAGTTCCCTCAGGCGTAGTGGTAATTCTTTTTACAAAATCCGCGACAGCATTGCTGCCTATTGTGGTTCCCTCCGGTTTCTGCTGCACCGTTTGCATCAGACCTTCTGTGTAGAAGGCATCTGCTACCATCGTGGCATTTTTCTGTCTCATGCCATCAAAAAGCGAGCGGATCACCGCCTCCACTTCCTGCTCGGCCGTTTGTGCCATTGCAGGAAAACAGGCTAGATTAGCTATAAATAAAACAAGTAGGCCTACTTTTTTCATTGATTTAAATTCCTCCATATAGGGTAAAGGTCATATTTCTTAAGGCGGGGGTATTCAAGGCATAGTGCATTGCTTCTGCAATATCGGAAGGATTCACCCATTTAGAAAAATCTGCTGAAGGCATGGATGCTCGATTGCTTGGACTATCCAAAATACTAGGCACAAATACATGGGTCTGAATATCCGTTCCCTTTACTTCTTCTGCCACAAGTGCCGCATAGCCACTGACCAATTGCTTGCTCAACGCGTAGGCTACCGCTTCCTTAGCTTCTTTGGGTTCTACTGCAGTACGTGCGCCTACAAAAAATAAAGCGCCTCGTTGTTGCTTGATCAAGAGTGGCAAAAAGGCATTGGCTACGGTAAAGGCACTGAAAAAATTGAGCTGTATCATTCGGGTCAATTCCTGTTGGCTGGTGGACTCCAGGTTGCCAGAGGCATATCCACCCACCAGCATAGCGATCGCTTCCAAGTCCCCAAATTGCTCTTCGTATTCTTTGACAAAATCAGCTACTGCTTGTTCGTCCGTTACATCCACCTCATAGGTAACATCCGCCTCATAGGCCTGCTCATTTGTCTCAGGCCTTACCAAGGCAATGACATAGTAGCCTTCCCGTTTAAATTTTTCCACAACAGCAGCGCCTAAGGTGCCTGCAGCGCCAGTAATTACAATATTTCTGCTCATCAGTCCGTCAAATCCTTCCTATATTTGCTAAAATAGGGTTAATTTTTCGATTGAACCATGAATCATCTCAAAAGCAGTATCCGGGTTAAAGAAAATGTACGCAAAACCTACTTTGCGGTTAAGCTCTTTCTCCTCATTATTTTAGAGATTTTCTATGCTGGAGACACCGTAGTCACTCCAATCTTAGAAAAATATGAAATCTTAAATCATATCGTCCGAGCACTAGTTTTTCTCCTGAGTGCCAACTTGATTTTTTCATTGGGGAGAATCGTTACGCTTCGGATTTACCTGCAACAGCGGGAGGAGACCAAGGTGCAGCCCAACTTTATGCTTGGCATTGATCGAATTGAATTTTTACTCAACTTGGTTGCTATCCTTATTTCCTTGATGCTTGCTTTTGGAATCCAGCCCATAGAATTTTTGACCAGCATCACCATTGTAGCTGCGGCTTTAGCCTTGCTGACCAAGGACTACATCACCAATATTGTGAATGGTTTGATCATGATGTTTTCGGATCAACTTGAAATTGGAGACAAGATTCAAATCGGAAGGCATACCGGCTTTATTCGAGACATTACCTTGATCAATATGGTTTTGAAAAACGATGCCGGGGAAATCATTTTGATACCAAATACGATGGCCTTGGCAGAAGATGTGGTCAATTTTTCCAAAAACAACACCCACCAAGTCATCTTTGATGCAGAGATCACTTCAAAGAATGAGATTCACCTCAACCAACTCGAAGAGTCCCTCCAGCAGATTTTAGTCCTATATCCAGAGGTGGTAGTGAAGGAAGGTGCCCAACTTAATATTTTGGAACGAAGGCCGGAGAGCCTATTGATCCGCTACCAATTCCCAATCAAATCGGGAGAGAAGCCCACGGAAATATTGGTAAAAAAATCCCTCAATCAAGCCTTTATCGACTGGAACTATGCCCTCAGACAAGCCGAATTACTTTGAGCTCGTTTACCAAGTGGTAGGGGAAATTCCTAAGGGCCGCGTCACGAGTTATGGTGCCATCGCCCATTATTTAGGACTCAAATCAGGGGCCCGGATGGTGGGCTACGCGATGAATGCTGCCCATTCCCTCCCAGAAGTCCCCGCCCACCGTGTGGTAAATAGGCAAGGCTTATTGACGGGAAAGCACCACTTTGCTACCCCTACTCTTATGGAGGAACTGCTTCTTGCCGATGGAGTCAAGGTAGTGAACGACCAAGTGCAGGACTTCCCTACTCGCTTTTGGGATCCGGAACTAGAGCTCGGAGTCTAGGATTTTTTACGCAGCAGGTATAGACCCAGAAACATCAGTGCCCCATTGAGGATGAGCGCCTCAAAGCCAAAGGTATAGCCCCAAAGCCATTCTTGTGAATTGGAAGTGATCAGGAAGGTGAGCGCAGGAGCAAGAACAGCAATCGCTGGCACCCATGCATCCTTGACTTGATAGCGGGTGAATAAACCAAAAGAATAGAGCCCAAGAAGCGGCCCATAGGTATAGCCGGCTAGGATAAATACCGAATTGATAACGCTCTGGTCGTTGAGCCAATAAAAGGCTAGAATCAGCAAAAACATCAGAAAGGTAAAGCCAACGTGCACGAGCTTGCGGATGAATACTCGTCGTTCTGGGGCATAATTCCGTTCGATTTGAAGGAAATCGTAACAAAAAGAGGTGGTGAGTGCTGTAAGTGTGGAATCTACACTGGAATAGGCTGCCGCCACAATCCCAAGTACAAAGACAATTCCTGCAAAAGGGGTAAAATAATCAGTTGCCAACAGCGGAAATAAACCATCTGACTTGGCAGGAATGGCAATTCCCTTAGTTTCGGCATACAAGTACAGCATCACTCCTAGGGATAGAAACAGCAGGTTGACCACCACTAGAATCACGGTAAACCAAAACATGTTTTTTTGTGCATCGCCCAGTGTCCGGCAGGTCAGGTTTTTTTGCATCATGTCCTGATCCAGTCCTGTCATCACGATGGTAATAAATGCCCCTGAAATAAATTGCTTGAAGAAGTTCGTGCCTGCCTTCCAGTCCCAGTTGAAGATCGTCGAGCGCTCATCCTCACTTATCCTGCTGACGTAGTCGCCCAAACTTTTCAGTTCCAATTCGGACCCAATCAACACCATCGTAATCAGGACCGAAGCCAGCATAAATGTCGTCTGAAAGGTGTCCGTCCAGACTACCGTCTTGATTCCTCCCCGATAGGTATAGAGCCAAATCAGACCCACCGTAATCAACACCGACACCCAAAAAGGAATGCCTAAAGCATCGAATAAGATCAATTGAAGTACGCTAGCAACGAGATACAATCGAAGAGAAGAACCTAAGGATCTTGACAGGATAAAGAAAAAAGCTCCAGTTTTGTAGGACCAAAAACCAAATCTATCCTCCAAATAGCTGTAGATGGACACCAAATTCAACCGGTAGTAGAGCGGCAATAAGACCTTGGCAATGGTAAAGTATCCGAGGGTGTAGCCCAAAACAACTTGGAAGTAATAGAAGTTAGAGTTACCAACCTCCCCAGGTACAGAGATAAAGGTGACGCCAGAAAGGGAAGCCCCAATCATTCCAAAGGAAACTAAAAACCAGTGCGAGTTACGATCCCCTGTAAAGAAGGTGTCTCCAGTCACCTTTCGGGTGGTCCACCAAGAAATTAAAAAGAGGAAAATAAAATAAATTGAAATTACTAGTAAAACGAGTTGGGGATTCATATTGTAAGCGTCAGTCGCTCGCTAAGTTGCCCATTATTCTTAATTTTGCAAAATGAACCACTTCAGTATACCCCTTCCCCATCTAGAAGAAGTTGAGGTCCTCCTCGAGGATCTTGTCGACCAGGAAGCGTTAGACCTGGTTGTATTCAATGACGATGTAAATACCTTTGAGCATGTTACTGCGGTACTTATGAAAGTATGTAAGCATAGCCATGAGCAAGCGGAGCAGTGTACGTTGATCATCCATTACAAGGGGAAGTGTGCTGTAAAGAAAGGAACGAGGCCAGAACTCAAACCACTTTGTGAGGCCATTTTGGATGAAGGCATTCAGGCTGCAATCCTATAAAAATAAATCAAGTGAACTTCCCCTCTAAATTAATCGAAGACGCAGTCACGGAAATCTCCAGGCTTCCAGGAATTGGCAAAAAAACTGCACTTCGGTTGGCGCTGCATTTGCTCAAGCAGCATGAAGCGCATACGGAGGCCTTATCCCTAGCTTTGACGCGCATGCGTGCAGAGGTATCCTATTGCAAAACCTGTCATGCACTAGCAGATGAGGAGCTTTGCTCAACCTGTCAAAGTCACAAAAGAGACCGTTCCATAGTCTGTGTGGTAGAGGATATTGGGGATGTACTCGCAATCGAAAATACGAATCAATACCAGGGAGTCTACCATGTCCTTGGTGGAGTCATCTCCCCCATGCAGGGCATTGGGCCCGAGGAATTGACCTGTGAAAGTTTGGCTACTCGAGTCAAGCAAGGTGAAATTAAGGAGATCATTTTGGCGCTCTCTGCGACAATGGAGGGGGACACCACCTCTTTTTATCTGGGAAAAATATTGACACCCCTCGGCGTAAAAATCACCAGCATTGCCCGCGGTATTCCTGTGGGTGGGGAACTTGAGTTTACGGATGAAGTCACGCTCGGCCGCAGTATCCTTACCCGAATAAATTATTCGCAGGAGTAAAGAAATCCTTTGGAAGGAAACTTGGAGAATCTATATTTGCAAACTCTTTAGGGGGATTAGCTCAGCTGGCTTACGCATCCCGCCCCGCAATTCTACGGGACGGGAGGGTCATCGGTTCGAATCTTGGAAGTATTAAATGGGGGATTAGCTCAGCTGGCTTACGCATCCCGCAGCAATGCGGGAGGGTCATCGGTTCGAATCTTAGAAATATAAATGGGGGATTAGCTCAGCTGGCTTACGCGTCCCGCAGCAATGCGGGAGGGTCATCGGTTCGAATCTTAGAAATATAAATGGGGG
>JBBAKO010000001.1:105359-371841 GCA_040403475.1 Algoriphagus sp.
CTCAGCTGGCTTACGCGTCCCGCAGCAATGCGGGAGGGTCATCGGTTCGAATCTTGGAAGTAATAAATGGGGGATTAGCTCAGCTGGCTTACGCATCCCGCAGCAATGCGGGAGGGTCATCGGTTCGAATCTTAGAAATATAAATGGGGGATTAGCTCAGCTGGCTTACGCGTCCCGCAGCAATGCGGGAGGGTCATCGGTTCGAATCTTAGAATAATAAATGGGGGATTAGCTCAGCTGGCTAGAGCACTACGCTGGCAGTGTAGGGGTCATCGGTTCGAATCCGTTATCCTCCACAGGGCCCCGCAGCATTGCGGGGCCCTTTTTTTTACCTTAATTTTTTCTACTATGTATTCCATCTACATTCTTTTTAGCCTTAAAACCAACAAGTACTATGTGGGTTCTACCGATGACTTGCAAGGGAGACTCAAACATCACAATGCCAGATCTACCCCCTCCACTAAATCAGGTGCACCAGATTGGGAGATCCGATATACCGAAACAGTCCCCGATAGAACTGCTGCGCTCAAGCGCGAACTCGAAATCAAAAAGAAAAAGAGCAGAAACTACATCGAGTGGCTAATTCAGAAGGGGGATTAGCTCAGCTGGCTTACGCATCCCGCAGCAATGCGGGAGGGTCATCGGTTCGTCCCGCAGCATTGCGGGACTCCACAGGGCCCCGCAGCATTGCGGGGCCTTTTTTTTATCTTAATTTTTTCTACTATGTACTCCATCTACATCATTTTTAGTGATAAGACCAACCGCTATTACATTGGATCCACCGATGACTTGCAAGGCAGACTCAAACATCACAATGCAGGTTCTACTCCCTCCACTAAATCAGGTGCTCCAGATTGGGAGATCCGATATACCGAAACAGTCCCCGATAGAACTGCTGCGCTTAGGCGCGAACTCGAAATCAAAAAGAAAAAGAGCAGAAACTACATCGAGTGGCTAATTCAGAAGGGGGATTAGCTCAGCTGGATAGTTTGCCCCGTAGAATTACGGGGAGTATCCCGTCCCGCAATTCTACGGGACGGGAGGGTCATCGGTTCGTCCCGCAGCATTGCGGGACTCCACAGGGCCCCGCAACATTGCGGGGCCTTTTTTTTACCTTAATTTTTTCTACTATGTATTCCATCTACATTATTTTTAGCCTGAAAACCAACAAGTACTATGTGGGTTCTACCGATGACTTGCAAGGCAGACTCAAACATCACAATGCAGGTTCTACTCCCTCCACTAAATCAGGTGCTCCAGATTGGGAGATCCGATATACCGAAACAGTCCCCGATAGAACTGCTGCGCTTAGGCGCGAACTCGAAATCAAAAAGAAAAAAGCAGGAATTACCTCGACTAGCTAATCCAAAAAAGAAGAATCCAGTAAAAAATAGAATGTTACTCATTCAATCAATTCCTTTAAAAAATTTGCCTTTTTCCAAATAGGAGCTTATATTTTCCATTAGAAAAAATAAACCCACCCGAATCCAGAGCCCAAGGTCTTGATGAGTTTCATTTTAAATTCCTCATGAAGTTTAAATTTCTTTTTTTCGGCCTTTACTTGTTTTTCAGCTTGAGCTCCCAAGCAGCTGATTCGGAATTTTATCGGCTGACGGTCAGTACGAAAAGCTGGGAAATAGCAGAAAGATCCTCCTTTTTAGAAGGAAAAGTAAGTAAGAAAATTTTAAACCAGTTAGATAGCATTTATAAAAACCTTCCAACTGGCTACGACTTAAATTACAATCCCTCCAGCCAGACTTTAACCGTTTTTGTACACTGCTCCTTTGATTTCTATTCCATCCAAGATGGCCAATTAGTTAAAGAGTACCAATTTGCAAATAGAGGCTATACTTGCGGATCTTATTTTTTTGAAAAAAACAACACCTACTATCTTCTAGGTGGAATGGGGTTATGGAATTACCATTCAGATTTAATGAAATTTGATTCCTTACATGGGTCCTGGGAATTTATTCAAGCAGCGCAGCAACCCTTAGACTATTGGCCGAACGGAACTTATCAAACTTCCAAAGGGATAGTAAACATCCTAGGAGAATACACGAATCCTCGCATCCCAAGATTAGAAAAAGAAGCCAATGGTTTTTTTCTGGATTTGGAAAAAAAGTCTTGGCAACCCATAAAAATCGACATTAAAGAATTTGACTTTGCTCAAATCGCACATGCAAACGAAAGCCATTTGTATGAAACAGAAGATTATGCATTTAGTGTCACCAATTCCCAATTGCCAAACCTAGGTTGGTATATCTGGATTATCATAGAGAAAGAAACAGGTAAACTGTTTTTTTATGAGGGAAATAAACACACCGAAATGTTTGAATCTCCCTATTTAGAAGTCATTGGAAACAAATTTCATTATTTTGGTTTCTCCAATACCAACCAATTGGAAGGCAAGGAAGCGATGATCGACTTGGACATTATTCGCAGCCAATCGCGTGAAATTGGACAGATAGTCGTACTTGATGCTCCAGAAAAAACGAGTAAGGCCTCGCTTTTATCGGTTCTCCCTTGGATTGGCTTTCCTATTGTATTTCTACTTGCCCTTTGGCTAGGCATACAGGTTCAAAAAAGGAAAAATACAGCAGCAGACCAATCATCCCTAAATTCCGATTCAGAAGTGGAAGGAGAACAAGAATCTGAAGAGGAAAACGCAGAAATCCTTCAGCAGCTACTACGCCACAATGGTAAAAAATTGAGTACAGAAGAGTTTGATGCCGTCTTGGGCATTCATGAGATTAGCAACTTTGACTCCAAACGAATCAAACGTTCGCGACTCATCAAATCAATCAACAAACAACACGAAGAGAAAAATGGCTTCCCGCTAATTACACGAATCAAAAGTTCAGAAGACAAACGCTTCATCTTCTATAAGATCACCTTTGAAAATGGAAACTAAGGAATCAAATCGTCGACAGATGACTGTCCACGGTCCACAGCTCACTTACTTGAACTTCAAAACTTATTTTCTTTCGGTATTGGTGAAAAAGCGGATAATCAGATCACCTTTTATCGGATAATTCAATCCTAAAATAATCAAGTCTCAAAATCTTAGCCCTCCTTTACTTCTTCTGAAAGTACACTTACCTTAGATCTATGAAAAAGCAACTTTGGGCCCTAGTTCTAATCGCCTCGTTATCCAGCTGTGCCTGTGCCCCCGAAGAAATTGCTGAATTTGCTTTTAATAGCATGGAAGGGCTTTTAGGAAATGGATTCCTACCTTCTGAAGAACTTCGAGCGCTAGGAAAATTTGAAGGTGTCAGCGTCAACCTATCCTCTTCGTCTCAAGATGGGGTGCAAGAGTCCACCATTTTTCTAAAGCTACAAAATGGGGATCCAAAGATCATGGCCGAGCAGCGGGAGCTCTTAGCCCGCAACTGTGCCGAACTCTACCTTCGGGACTTTGAAAAAGCAGCGGATTACGAGAAGATCACGATACAGTTTGTGCAAACCGATTCCTACAACCCGGCAAATGTGTCCCTAGAAGAATACACCTTCGATACCCAGGATTTTTAAATTTCAAGCGAAGGAGATTCCCTAGATTTGTAATCCCCCCAATCCAATCATCCATGATTTTTAAAGCCATTTGCTCTGATATAGACGGCACACTCCTCAACTCAGAGCGCTCGCTTTCTCCAAACCTCATCTCCATTGTCTCCTCAATCTCTCCGAAGATCCCATTTTTTCTTGCAAGCGCTCGCATGCCTGCAGCCATGCGCCACCTACTTCATGACCTGAATCGCCCCAAGGAACCCCTCATCGCCTACAACGGTGCATTGGTCTTGGATGCGGAAGGGAAAGAACTCGAATCCATCCCCATTCCTATCCACTTGGTAGAAGAGATTGTCCTCCTGGCCAATAAACATTCACTTCATTTGAGCCTTCTTTATGGAGAGGAGTGGCATACCCTGAATGAAGATTATTTTGCGCTACGCGAAATTGAAAACACAAAAGTTGTCCCCTCCTGGACTGACCCCTTGGTAGTTATCGAACGATGGAAAGGGGACAATCATGGCGCCCACAAGGTGATGTGCATGGGAGATGCTGCAAAAATCGACCTGCTCTACCAAACCCTTCTCCAAAGGCTGGGAACCCAATTGCACCTCTACCGATCCAAGGATAGCTATCTGGAAATTGCACCGAAACCGATCTCCAAAGCCACAGGCTTGAAAAAAATTCTAGATCATGGATATGCCATCGAGATGAACGAAGTAGTGGCCTTCGGCGACGGCTACAACGACGTCGACTTACTTCAGCAGGTGGGCTGGGGCGTAGCGGTAGAAAATGCTTTCCCAGAAGTAAAGGCGGTGGCCAATGAGATCACCAAGCACCACAAGGAAGATGGCGTAGCAAGCACCTTAGCCCGCATTTTCCTAAACAAAAAATAAGGAGCCCCAAGGAGCTCCATATTTTTTATCTATATGTAGGCATTTTAACCTAAAGTTAGCGATTCAACACTTGAAAGTACCCTATCTGAAGTAGGTAGAATTCTAGTCCTAATACGAATCCCTACTTGGTACTTGGTACTTCGTACATTGTACAATGAAGAGCTTTATCTGCGCAGAAAAATTGTTACAATCCCCTTATTCGATTCCCTTGTCCCGCATTTTGACAAACTCATCAAATCGTCGGAAAATGGCTACCGTAAATCCGCACAACATCACAATCGTTCCAATCCAAAGTACATTGATGTAAGGCTTGACAATAGCCTTCATGACCACATAGTCTTTCTGGTACTGATTGACCTTGAAGACAAACTTATTTTGGTCTGGTAGAATGTTTTCCATGCTGATTTTAATTCCCAATTCAGAATCAACCACAGGAAGTTTACCCACCTGATTGTCACGAATGATAAAGGTAGGTTCGAGCAATTTTTCAACATCGTAATCCAGCACACGGATTTTAGCCTTCACTGCCACGTCCCCCTCTTTCAAAGTGTAGCCATCGATTTCTTTGAGCACTTCTGCCCCATCAAAATAGGCCACAAAGTCGGACACATGAAATTGCTCCCCAGGGGCCACCTCATAGGTTTCATCTTCCTTCCACTCTGGATCTGCGAAATCATTCATCGCCGCCACATAGGTATACAAATCCTTGTTGAGGTAAATTTTGGAATCTGGAGATGAAATCAAACCTCCCATCCCTTCGTTGAACTGGGACATGGGCGAAAGCGAAAACTGCAAGGTCTCGTTCTGTAGGTAATCAATTTTGAAGTAGTCGTTCTCCTCCAAAACCAGCGTTACCGCATCCCCTTTTTTGAAGTAGGTTTTGTAATCTTCCAAAGCTATCGCTTCATTCACCTCACCCGTAGCAGCCAAAATTTTGGCCGGCACGTATTCGGGGATCCCCACCGCTTTCTTTTGTCTGCCACGGTAGATCACCGTGTAGTCCTTCATCTGAGTAGGCTTGTTGATCCAAAGCAAAACGTGCTCCTTGTTCATTTCATCCTCCCAACTGTTGCTGTAGGTCAATCCTGACATATTCATGGAGATGACCTCCGAATAGCCGGAGCTAAACATGATGCCGATCAAAATCATTCCCAAGCCAATGTGCGCAAGGGACCCTCCCGCTAATTTGAAGGTCGACTTTTTCAGTAGCTTAACTAAAATAAATGCATTGGCTACGATAGTAAACATCCCCGTCAATACAATAATGATGTATTTCCAATCGTACACCTTCGCCAAAACAATCACGGCTGTGGAAAGGATGATCGAGACCACATATGGAACCACTAGGGATTCTCCCAGGGTTTTTCGATCGATTTTTTGCCACCAGAAAAACTGCCCTACGGAAGTCAATAAGGCCAACACCACGGCAAACCACAGTTGGAACTTGGTATAAAAACCTATCTGATCCGCAGGTGGAGCCATGTTGGAAATCCCTCCAAAGCTTTCCACCAAGGCATTCCAAGCAGGAATGGAGGTAGGCAATATCACTTGAAATGACATCAATCCTAGCGTCATCGCTCCTAGAAAAATCCAAAACTCACGGGAATAAACAGAAGCCTCTCGCTCGGATGTAGGCAAGTGCTTCCAAGCTCGCGCAGCAAGGAAAATCGCCACGACCATGAAAAATAGCAAATAAATTAGCAGCTGCCCAGAAAGGCCCAAATCGGTAAACGAGTGCACCGAAGCATCCCCTAGGACCCCCGAGCGAACCAAGAAGGTAGCGTACAACACCAAGATAAAACTGAGTATCACCAAGACAATGGAGGTCTTCAAGGCTGTGGCACTTTTCTTAAACGTAATCATGGTATGAATAGACGCCACCAAAATCAGCCAGGGCACATAGACTGCATTTTCCACTGGATCCCAGTTCCAGTAACCCCCGAAATTCAAAGTGACATAGGCCCAATAAGCACCCATGATAATTCCCATCCCCAAAATCATGGCCGAGAAAATCGCCCAAGGCAAGGCTGGACGGATCCATTCTGCATACTTTTTGGTGACTAGACCACCAATTAAAAAGGCAAAGGGAACCAGGGTAGATGCGTAGCCCAAAAACAAGGTGGGCGGGTGAATCACCATCCAAATATTCTGCAAGAGCGGATTGAGTCCCGTTCCGTCTTCCGGTACAAAGTCCGGATTTAAATCAAAAATTGGTGCTTGCGTAGCGTCTCGAAGTAAGATAAATGGGGAACTTCCAATCTTCAGATCTCCAACCACTACCCCCAAGATCATGGAAATCAGGAAGGCCTGTACCAAGGAGAAAACCACCATCACGGGTGCTTCCCAGAACTTGTTGGTGTGTACCAAGATCAAGCCCAGCACGACATTCCAAAATGCCCAAAGGATAAATGCTCCTTCCTGACCTTCCCAGAAACTGGAAATCATGTAATGAACGGGCAAAGCTTTGGAACTATGGGAGTAGGCGTAAAAATACTCGTACCGTTGATTGTAGATGATTTCAAACAAGGATACGGCGATCAAGCTGGTTGATAGCGCATGAATGTAAAAACTCACGCGACTAAATCTTTGCCAACTGGCTTTTTCCAGTTCGTTGGAACTAAAGTATTGACTGTACGCAAAAGCGGTAACCAGGGCACTCACGAAGGCCACCAAGGTAGTCAGGTGACCAAAATTGCCCACAAAGGTATTTATCATACGATTTTACTTGGAGTAGAATTCACCATCAGATGCCCGCAGCTTGCACATCCGTTTCTTGGTACTTGGAAGGACACTTCATCAGGATCTTGTCTGCCACAAAGATTTCTTGATCTCGGTAGCTGCCAATGACCACTACTTGTTCAGATCGATGAAAATCTGCAGGCACGGGCTGGTTGTAAAACACTTTTTGTGCGGTGCCTTCGATGTCCACCAACATAAAGGTAAAGGAGGTCTTATCTTCCCTCACTTCGATCCCTGCTACTTGTCCAGCCTCGTCTTTCTTCAGCTTACCTACCACATGGATGGCTTTGTCCTCTCCATCCTGCTTCATCTCTAAGGCCGTGGTGAAACTCTCGTAGCTACTTGCATCACCAATCGAGCTGAGGATGATTGCAATGGCTACAGCAATAATTCCTAAGGCAATTATATGTCCCTTCTTCATGCCAAATCCCTATTTAGTTTGTCCTACTTTTTCTAACTTGAAAACCCTACGATCTGTTTGAATCACATAGATTAACAAGCCGATGAAAATCAACACAATGATTCCCACCAACACATATATTTTCCCTTCACTTCGCATTACATCTGCCATCTCTACTTCATTGTTGCTGTAATCAGCAGCCGTAACGGCGATTTTCTCTTGAGCCTGTGCGGCAAAAGAAAAAAGTACCAACAGGAATACAACTATTTTTTTCATCGATTAATCGTTTACAAGATTTTCCTCCACTTCACGCTCTAGCCTACGGATACGAACACGAACAGTAGCGATCCAAGTTCCCAAAAGTGTCCAAGCGATAATCGCAGGATAAAAAACAAGTCGGAGTTTGGAGTCCAAGTCGTAGGCATTGAAGCCTGGATTGCCCCCATTACCTGGGTGCAAACTATCCGTAAGTCTAGGCAATACAAATATCAAGGGAATAAAGGCAGCAAAAGCAAAAAGATTATACACGGCAGCAATTCTCCCGCGCTGCTGAGCATCTGAAAGGCTGCCTCTCAAAATTAAATAAGCAAAGTACATCAGTAAACCGATAGCAGAAGCATTCTGCTTGGGATCACCACTCCAATAATCTCCCCAGGTAAACTTGGCCCAAAGCATGCCCGTAGCGATGCCCAGTACACCAAACAAAATCGCCGCATTGGTAAACTCCAAAGCCATGTCATCGTGCTTCAAGTCATTGCTTCTCAAATACTTCACACTATGCCATGCTGCAACAACAAGCATTAAAATCATCCCAAACCACATGGTCACATGAAAATGTAGCGCACGGATAGTCTCATTCAAGATTGGAAGCCGAGGAGCCTCCAGCAGCAAGCCGCCAACGAGCGTGTACATCAATAGCCCTACAGTCAGAAATTTCCACCAAGATTGGCGCATAGGAAGGGGTTAGAATTTTCCCTACAAAAATAAGGGATATGTTCTTGAATCCCCTTCTTTTTCCAAGAAAAGGAAGAAGGAAACTCGCAATTTAAACAGATTGCGTCGGCCCATTAATTTTGAACGCCATCCCCCATTCCTGTCTGCTTTCCCAAATTCAATTCCTACCTTTGTGCCGTGGAACTTCAGAAAAAAGACATCCGGAAATTAACCTTGCCCGAACTGGAAGAATTCTTTCTGGAACAGGGAGAAAAAAAGTTCCGGGCCAAGCAAGTCTACGAATGGCTTTGGCATAAGTCGCTGAAGAATTTCGATGAGATGAGCAACATCTCTCTTTCCACTCGAGAGCTACTCAAAACCCACTTTACCATCAACCACATCCGTGTGGACCTGATGCAGCACAGTAGCGACGGCACCATCAAAAATGCAGTGAAACTCTTCGATGACAAGATCGTCGAATCAGTACTTATCCCAACCACCAAGCGGATTACGGCCTGCATTTCTTCGCAAGTAGGATGCAGTTTGGATTGCAACTTTTGCGCTACGGCGCGATTGAAGCGCATGCGAAATCTGAATTCCGATGAAATCTACGACCAGGTAGTCGCCATCAAAGATGAAGCGGAAACCTATTTTCAGCGACCGCTGACCAACATTGTCTTTATGGGCATGGGAGAACCCTTGCTGAACTATGCCAATGTGATCGATGCCATCGATAAAATCACCTCCCCGGAGGGCTTGGGCATGGCTCCCCGCAGAATCACCCTCTCCACGGTAGGTATCCCAAAAATGATTCGGAAAATGGCCGAGGATGAGGTAAAATTTAACCTGGCCATCTCCCTCCACTCTGCGATCAACGAGACCCGTTCTCGATTGATGCCGATCAACGAGGTGAACCCGCTGGAAGACTTGGCAGAATCCTTATCCTTTTGGTACGCCAGCACCAAACGAAAAGTCACCTATGAATATGTCATCTGGGAAGGAATCAACGACGACGAGCGGCATGCCAAGGCCCTAGCCAAGTTTTGTAAAATCATCCCTTCCAAGGTGAATCTTATTCAGTACAATCCCATTGATGAAGGAGAATTCAGACAAGCGTCCCAAGAGGCCGTGGACATGTACGTCCGCGTACTGGAAGGTCAAGGCATCATCGCCAAGGTAAGAAAGTCGAGAGGTCAGGACATCGACGCCGCCTGCGGGCAACTTGCCAATAAAAACGAAGTGGCACAACTTCAATCCTCGGATACTAACGCTTGAGGCAACCCTAATCTACCAAAATCGGTATACAACCCAATACCATTCTAATTTTTAAATGAGAGCTATCCAATCCCTACTTTTTTCGCTAAGTCTTCTGATTTTTTCGGTTCCTACCCTAGCTCAAGAAGGACTTCCCACGCAAATTCAAACCTATTTTAAAAGCTCCCAGGAAGAATTTCCAGTGGAGAAAGCCTACCTCCACCTCGACAAATTCACCTACACGCTAGGGGATGACCTGTGGTTTTCAGCCTACCTAGTGGCAGGAGGAGCGCAACTACCCAGCCCAATGAGCAAGACCCTCTACGTGGACCTGTTTGATGGAGATGGCTTAAAAGTGGCTCAAAAAATCATTGCCCTTGAAAATGGGCGTGGCATGGGGGACTTCAAGATTCCAAATTTTGGAAAGACGGGAACCTACCAGCTCAAAGCTTACACTACCTGGATGCGGAATTTTGGTGAAGCTTATTTTTTCTCGCAACAAGTACAGGTCGTGGACGGGCTCGGTGGAGCGTTTCTGCCTACGGTCCGATTCAGCGAGGTGCGACTAGAAAATTCGAGAGTCCGCTACCAAGTCATCTTGGAAGCGGTCAATGCACTGGGAGAACCCTTGAGCAATGCACAAATCAGTTTGCAAGCCATCGCAGGAGATACCGAACTGCATGCTCAGACCATTCAACTCAATGCACAGGGCACTGCAGAATTTGGTTTCTCCATTGCCAACGCCCCACATCCTGCCCAACACCTCGCACTATCCTTCGAAGAAAGTCCAGGGTACCAGGTCACACACAAGCTCAAACTCCCCTACTCTTTGGAGGCTGCGGACATCCAGTTTTTACCGGAAGGTGGAAATTGGATTTTGGGAAAGAAATCCACAGTGGCAGTTCGGGCAGTATTCCCTGACGGGACTCCCCTTGTGCTGCAGGGCAGTATGGATGGTGAGGAAGGCGTCACCTTTACGACAAATGCTTCCGGTCTTAGCAAACTTGAATTCACTCCCCAGCGGGCGGAGTATGTTGCCTTAGTCCAAGACCCTACTTCTGGAGCAACACGCAGAATTCCACTTCCAAAAGCCTTAGGGAAAGGCCTAAGCATTAAAGTTCAAAACCCAAAAGAAGGCACCTTTATTTCCGCCATTATCCAAGGTGAAGGAGTCACAGAAAAGCTCCTGCTGGTAAGCCACACCCGTGGATTGGTCAATTACATGGCGGAAGGAACCCTGACAAATGGGATTTGGGGCGTACGCATTCCCAAGAAAACCCTCCCAAGTGGGATCCATACGATTGCCATTTTGGATGAGCAAGGCAGGCCTTTGCTGGAGCGGTTGGTTTTTGTCCAGAACAAAGACGAATTAACCCTCGAACTCAGCGCATCTTCAGAGCCGCTACAACCACGGGGGAAAGTAAATTTGAACCTCAAGACTGCCTTTCAAGACAGTATCTCCCAAGCCAGTTTATCCCTTTCGGTAGTGGATCTAGATCAAGTGGAAGATCAAAGTGATTTGCAGGGAACGCTCTACTCTCACTTACTACTTACAAGTGACCTCAAGGGAAGCATTTACCGACCGGGATATTACTTTAGAAAAGACCTGCCAAATGCTGCCGAGGAACTCGATTTGGTCATGCTTACCCATGGCTGGACCCGTTTTGATTGGGAGGCCGTTGTCCAAAATGGACTGCCAGACCAAGGCTACTACATCGAACAGGGGATCACCATCTCGGGGAAAATAAAGGAACAAAGCACCACCAAAAAAGGATTGGGGGGAGGAAAAATCACCGCACTTGTCGGGGATGGTATCGAACTCCTTGCGACGGAATATGGTCCCGATGGAAATTTCTTATTGACTGATTTGCAATACCAGGATTCGGTGTCAGTTACACTCACTGCAGAAGACCTTCGTGCGCGAAATTTTATCGATCTCGCCATCGCTGTTCCGCAACTTCCCTTCACCCAACTGAGTGGTGTGTATCCTGCGACCAGCAGTTGGTCCAAAGGACTGGCAGCAACGGTGGGCGAACGAAATATGATGCAACAGCTCAACTCCAACCTACAAGAAAAGGAACTCGAAGGGATCACTGTAGAGGCGGAGACACTTCAGGAGGAGCAGACCCAAGCCCGAAAAATCTATGGCGAAGGAGATGCCGTGATTAAGCCCGAGGATATTCCTGGGGGGCAAGGATTTATCAACATTTTTCAATTGATCCAAGGCCGGGTGGCCGGAGTACGTGTCACCTTTGATGGATTCAATGCCACGGTACTTATTCGAGGCGTAGGCTCGCTTCAGGCAGGAGTAGAACCTATGTACATGCTCAACAATGTGCCAGTAGATGCTGCCACCCTTGCCCAAATCAGCCCTCGTGATGTGGAGAGCGTGGAGGTATTTAAAGATCCTGCCCGAACAGCAATTTTTGGTTCCCAAGGAGGAAATGGCGTCATCGCCGTCTACACCAAGGCAGGCACAAGCACCGTTTACAGCAATGTGGGAGGCACTTTGGTGACCAAATACAGTGGCTATTCCATCCCACGTGTTTTTTATTCCCCCAAATACGAGGAAAACTCCCCCGCCAATCGACTGACTGATAAGCGGGCCACCTTGTACTGGAACCCACTTATTCAGACAGACCAATTCGGAAAGGCCTCCCTGTCCTATTTCAATTCTGAGACAGCAAGCAGGCATTTGCTGATCCTAGAGGGTATTGATTCGCAAGGAAGATTGGGACGTTTGGTCAAAGTGATCGAATAATTTGGGGTATTCGTGGGATTTGGTAGCTTCGCAAAAAATGATGCGATGAAAAAGCTTCTCCTAGTCACTTGTTTTCTTATTGGCTCAATTACTATACTTCAGGCACAAGAGCAGGGTGATTCCAGGCTTCATGTCTTGGGGCAGTATGGGTTGCGTATGGATGAACCCGGAATCGGATTGGGTTGGGAGTATTTTTTCGCACCTCAATTTGGACTGATGCCAAGTTACACGCAGATTTTCCCAGCTGTGGGAAGAACTAACAACTTTAGCGCTGACCTGCGCTACTACCTCTCCAAGGATAAGTCGCAAGTTTATGTGGTGACAGGCTATAGTCTAACCTCCGAAAACCCACAAGCATCTGCTGCAGGAACAAAGCGGAGCTACAGTGGCGCAAATGTAGGGGTAGGAGCAGTAGTTCCACTCACAGATTGGGTGGGACTGAGTACTGAATTCAAATTTCAAAGCCAAGGCATTCAGCAAACCTATTTTCGCTTCGGTCTCGATTTTCCACTTAAAAAGTAAGGATTGACATATTGTCAACAGCTAACAGTCCACGGTAGACAGTCGCTTGGTTTTAGGATAAAGTGGGTGGTTACTGAATACAACTTCTTAAGTGCTAACAAAAGAAAACAAGGCTTGAAGTTCAATTCAGTAAGCTGTGGACCGTGGACCGTCGTCTGTTGACAATACACAGTTGGCTGTGGTCAGTGTACTGTTAGCTATTGACCAATTGCAATTACTTCTTGCTGTACTCAAACAGCTTTCTTTTTTCCTCCTTCGTGAGTCCCTCGTAGCCCTTATCGGCAATTTTATCCAGGATTTTGTCCACTTCTTCTTGGCTGAGCATCTCCTTGGTTACTGGATTTGTACTAGGAGATTTGCTGGAGGAAGGCCTTCTGTAACTTACTTTTGGAGCACGTCTACTCCCTAAATTTTCAAAAAACATTCCCACTTTTTGGATAGGGATACCCAAATCCCAGCCTTTTCGCAACAAGTAGATGTAGCCAAAGCCAATCATCGCCCCGCCCAAGTGTGCTATTTCACCCCCCGCATTTTCACCAATTGAGTTGGCAAAGGATAGGATGACATAAAATGCAGCGATGTAAACAATTTTGACTGGCCCTAGGAGAAAAAGCACAAAAGTAGTTTGTGGTGCAAGCGTAGCAGCACCGACTACCACAGCAAATACCCCTGCACTGGCTCCAAGCATAAAAGAGGTATCCACTGCACCTGAAAAGTAGGGAGCAATGTTGTACATCAACACATAAAAACCTGCTCCAAACACTCCGCCGAGCACATACAAATTGGTAAGTTTCCTGCTCCCTAAATATTGATTGATGAGGAGTCCAAAATAATACAGGAAGAGGAGATTAAACAAAATGTGAAACAGCCCCTCATGCAAAAAGAAATAAGTGAAGAGAGACCAGGGTTGCATGACAAAAGTAGACACGGAAGCGGGCATCATGATCCACTTGAGTCCTTCCTTGTAGAGCTCCCCAAAGCCGCTAAGC
Organism: Algoriphagus sp.; assembly: GCA_040403475.1. Classification (GTDB taxonomy): domain Bacteria; phylum Bacteroidota; class Bacteroidia; order Cytophagales; family Cyclobacteriaceae; genus Algoriphagus. The sequence continues at coordinate 119,358 of JBBAKO010000001.1, forward strand.
GTCAGCACTACTCGTGCAATCAACAGCACAAAAAAAGCAATCAGATTGATGGCCATTAGCTTGTATAAGCTATTGTCCCGCCGGTTGAATGCGTTTTTTAAATTGTCCCAAAAACTTGAATACATATCAGTAGAAGCTATTTCTATTTTTTTTCCAAAAGTAAACTAAGATTGCACCGACCACAAGACCACTGAGGTGTGCAAAGTGGGCCACGTTATCGGTAGGACTTGTCAACAGCACATTGTACACCGAATAGAGCCCGTAGAAAAGCACCATGTACTTCGCTTTAATCGGTATTGGTGGAAAGAGCAGGAAGAGTTGGGTATTTGGAAACAGCATGCCAAAAGCAATTAATATCCCAAAGAGTGCTCCTGAAGCGCCGACCATCGGCTGGTTGACTTGCAGCTCCAAAATGGTATTCAAGGTTTGCTCAGCGCGATCGATATTCACGGGATCTTCCGGGTTTCTGCTGTACTGATCTACAAAATCAAACACTTCAGGAGAGAAGTAGCTCCGATTCTCGATAACTAGGCGGTTAAAGTACTCCGGATCTGGGTTGGCCTCAAATGCCAATACCTTCTCCTCCATCGTTCGGTACTGGACCAAGGTATACCCAGAGTAGAGCACTCCTGCTCCCATTCCAGAGACCATCCAAAGGATAAACAATTTTTTGGGGCCAAGAAACTGTTCCAACAGGGGACCAAAAATCAGGAGCCCGAAGAGGTTACTGAATAGATGCCAAAAGTCGGCATGCATAAACATGTAAGAAAGGAATTGGAAGGGCTTGAAGTAGGAACTCTGGATGTTGTAGAGGGCAAACCATTCGTTCAAGGGAGGGAACACAAAATTGGCCACCAAAAAAACAGCGATGTTGATCAGCAATAGATTTTGAACGACCGGAGTGATGTTTCTAAACATATTATTTTGCGAAGAAGGCGTGAATGCTAGTTAAATCCAATTTCACGAAGGTTTTGTTTCCAGAAGGGGAATAATTTGGGTTTGGACAAGCAAAAAGCTGCCCTACTAAGGTTTCCATCTCTTGTGCATCAAGCTTCTGCCCTTTCTTTAGACAGGATCTTTTGGAAAGAGAGCGAGCTAGATTTTCCTTTTTATCTAGGGAAAGCTCGTTTTTAAAATTTTTATACTGCTCAAGCAAGCCTTCAAAGAGTCCCTTTTCATTTTTCACTTGCGTTTCTGCAGGGACCCCTCGGATGACCACCGAGTCTTTGCCAAACTCATCGACAAGAAAGCCAAGGCTTACCAGTTCCGGGAGGATATCCATCACCAAGGCAAAGTCTGCTGGATTCAGAGTCAATACCGTCGGAAACAAGCATTGTTGTGAGGCTCCATGGGGCGTTTGCAATTGCTTGAGGTACCGCTCGTAGAGGATCCGCTCATGTGCCAATTGCTGATCGACGATAAGTAGCCCGGTAGACATTTGAGCCACAATATAGCTTTGTTCTACTTGAAAGGTTGTTCCTGTGCCGGCTTCCTGCTGCAATACCTTGGAAACTTCTCCTGCTGTAGCTCTACTTTGGAAGGTCAGTAGCTCTTGATCATCCCTCGAAAAAGCAGGAGATTTTTGGGAGATGGAAGCTGGAGTATCCCCTTCAAAAAGTCGCTCCCAACCAGAGACAGAGGCTCGCTGAAACTCAGGAGTATTGTAGGTTTTGTAGCTGTATTCGCGGTCTACATCCACAGACACTTGAGGATTGGTCGTCCAATTTTCTTGAAAGTTGACATCCATGCTAAAATCCAGTGCAGGCATGACCTGATGGGCCCCTAAGGCTTGTTTGACAGCCGAACGAATCACTGCGTAAATGGTTCGCTCGTCCTCAAACTTGATTTCAGTCTTTGTCGGATGTACGTTGATATCGATGGTAGCAGGATCTATATTCAGAAATAACACATAAAACGGGTGTTGATCTGCTTGAATCAATCCCTCGTAGGCAGTATTTACTGCATGGTGGAGGTAGCTGCTTTTGATGTAGCGATTGTTGACGAAGAAAAATTGCTCCCCACGCGTTTTTTTAGCGTATTCTGGTTTGCCTACATAGCCCTTGATGCTGAGGTGGGGAGTTTCTTCCTCACAGGGGACGAGTTGATTTTGGATTCCTTTCCCAAAAATCCCCACGATGCGCTGGCTAAGTTTACCTGGAAGCAAGTTGTAGGTTTCCAAATCTTGCTGGTACAGGGAAAAGGCTATTTCTGGGTAGGAAAGGGCCACCCGTTGGAATTCATCGACGATATGCCGCATTTCCACGGAATTGGACTTCAAGAAATTCCTTCGTGCAGGCACATTGAAAAACAAGTTTCTCATGGCCACAGAAGTTCCTACGGGTACCGCTACGGGTTCCTGCTTTTTGACCTCCGATCCTTCGATATGAATCAAGGAACCCACCTCAGCTTCCTGGGTTCTGGTTTTTAGTTCGACCTGCGCCACTGCGGCGATAGAAGCCATGGCTTCCCCTCGAAAACCAAAAGTTCGAATGGCAAAAAGATCCTGAGCAGTACGGATTTTGGAAGTAGCATGTCGCTCAAAACTCATGCGAGCATCGGTGGGGGACATTCCTTTCCCATTGTCGATCACTTGAATCAGCTGCTTCCCAGCATCTTTGACTACTACCAGAATTTGTGTGGCTCCAGCATCAACGGCATTTTCGAGCAACTCTTTGAGTGCAGATGCAGGCCGTTGAACTACCTCACCCGCAGCAATTTGGTTGGCAATGGCATCGGGAAGAAGCTGAATGTAATCAGGCATTTTTCCTTTTTTTGAGGAATTTCAGTAAAAAATAAAACCCACCTCCTCCGATAGCCACATAGCTTAGGTAGGTAAAAATGGAGGGGCCAATGTAAATGTATCCAAATGCCGCAGTGACCATACCCAAAAAAAGTAGGGTGCGGATTATTCCAGTGGAATTGAAAACAGCAGTGTCTCGTGTTTTCATTCCCCGATAGGTAGAAAATGATCCCTTCATGGCTGACCGCCTCGGAGACGCGGAGCCGCTCTCCTCTTCCGCCTCAAGTATTCCTTCTTGCTCAAGCTCCTTTTTTATTCTAGAAGTACGCTCTTCAATCTCCTCTTTGATCGGATCATAGTACCTAGGCTTGATGGAAAAACGCTGGTGAGAGGCAGTCTTAAATATGGAAGGGAGTTTCATGTTTTATTTCTGTTTTTCGATCTACGGCACTTGGATTTCTGATCCATTAGATGGAATCCCTTGTTGGGTTTTGGTTTTTAGTCCTTAGAAAATTCCAAAGTCGGGTTGAAGTTTTACAAACTTTTGTATCTTGAATCTTCAGGCCTTTTTTTAGAGACTTAATCGATAGGAAAGCCTTTACTCTAACTAAATAGCCCTAAATCACTGGGTAAATTTAGGTAAAAATACAGAATTAAATGTATTCTATCCCATGAGAACACTGCATTTGCTCAACCTACTCTGGGTCCTTTTGTTGGGAATTTTTATTCCTAATAAGCGGGTTTCTGCTGAGGTTCTTAAGGACTCATTGGAAACAAAAAAATCCGATCACCAACAGCTTTGGGTGGATAGTGTGTTTGATGCACTCAGCTTTGAAGAACGCCTGGGGCAGCTCTTTATGGTGGCGGCCTACTCCAATAAAGATCAGCGGCATGTGGATGAGGTCAGTGCGTTGATCCAAAAAGAAAATTTAGGAGGACTTATTTTTTTTCAAGGAGGGCCTAACCGGCAAGCCCGCCTCACCAACTACTACCAAGCACAAGCAAAGACCCCCTTGATGATTGCGATGGATGCGGAATGGGGAATCGGGATGCGACTGGATTCTACCCTCAATTTTCCAAAAGCCATGACTCTAGGAGCCATCTCAGATCCGAACTTAGTTCAGGAAATGGGGGCAGAAATCGCCCGACAGTTTAAGGTATTGGGCATGCATGTGAATTTTGCCCCTGTGGTAGATGTCAACTCCAATCCCGAAAATCCTGTCATCGGCTTTCGGGCCTTTGGTGAAGATAAAAATCGAGTTACCCAGCGAGCGGTGGCCTACATGAAAGGTCTTCAGGAGAATGGGGTCCTTGCCAATGCAAAGCATTTTCCTGGGCATGGAGATACAGAAACAGACAGCCATTTTTCACTGCCCTTGATTGCTCATGAAGAAAAAAGAATTTGGGAGGTAGATCTGTATCCCTACCAAGAGCTCTTCAAAGAAAACTTGATGTCCGTCATGGTGGCCCACCTGAATGTCCCTAGCCTCAATCAAGGATCTGCGATTTCATCCAGCCTATCCAAACCCATTGTCACCGATTTACTGCAGCAGCAGATGAATTTCAAAGGCTTGATTTTTACCGATGCCTTGAACATGGAAGGGGTAGCCATCCGAAATAAACCGGGAGAAGTAGAGTTGCAAGCACTACTGGCTGGCAACGACATCCTCCTTCATTCGGAAAATGTAGCCAAGGCAAAGGTACTTATTCTAGATGCCGTGGCTCAGGGGCTCATCAGCGAAGAAGAGATCAATCGACGGGTAAAAAAAGTCTTGAACGCCAAGTATTGGGCTGGACTTCATTCCTTTTCTCCCCTAGACACCTACAAAATTGCGGATCGCCTGACGACCTCAGCTACCTCAGAAGTCATCGAAAAACTCTACAGTGAAGCCATAACTGTAGCGGCAAATAAGGGAGATTTACTTCCCCTAGGGCAGCTAGATCAGCGGAAAATCGCCAGCCTAAGTATTGGCAGCTCTGGCGAGAATTTCAGCAGCTACCTCAACCGCTACACCCAGGTAGACCACTTTGAGATTGCGAAGGCTTCCGGTGAGTCTGCGCACTACAACTTGATGAAGCAGTTGGAAGACTACGAGGTGGTTGTAGTGGGTTTGATGGGCATCACCAATAGCCCCCAGCGCCAATTTGGTGTCGCTCCAGGGGATTTGGAGTTGATCCGCGCTTTGGAAAAAAGACAAAAAGTGGTGACGGTACTTTTTGGGAATGTTTATGCAGCCAAATACCTGGAAGGCTTGGAGCATGTGGTCTTTGCCTATGAGAATTCCCCCTTCACCCAAAAACTTGTGCCCCAGATTTTATTTGGCGCCAAGCCCGCCAAAGGAATCTTGCCCGTGACGGTAAGCGAACAGTTTACGCAAGGTGTAGGTGGGCTCCTAACCCCATCAAATCGATTGGCCTACGGAAGTCCAGAAAGCGTAGGAATGAATGGGGAAAAATTGAATAAAATTGATGGGGTAGTGGCTGAAATGATTGCATCCAAAGCAGCCCCAGGAGCAAGAGTCCTCGTGGCGAAGGGGGGAACGGTCATCTTTGATCGATCCTATGGGCATTTGGATTACGAAAAATCTGCTCCCGTAACCTCAGAAACTGTCTATGACCTGGCATCAGTCACCAAAGTCGCCGCTACCACGCTTGCCTCCATGTTTTTACATAGTCGTGGAGAACTTAACTTAAGTAAAACACTGGGAGATTACCTACCTGAACTAAAGACAACAAATAAAGGAGGCATCATTTTATCGAACCTGCTAGCCCATGAGGCAGGTTTGAAGGCATTTATTCCACACTATACCAAAACGCTGACTTCTGGAAAATGGAACCCCTCCTACTACAAGGATTCCATCAGCGAAGGCTATACCCTCCCTGTCTCCAATGGGATGTTTGCCCAAACGAGTTTGCGCGATAGCTTGTGGAAATGGACCGTAGAATCCGAACTTTTACCCAAGCCTTATGGCTATGTCTATTCCGACCTGACCATGTACTTCATGCAAGCCGTGGTCGAGCGCATTGTGAATCAGCCATTGGACGAATTTGTAGCGCAAAATTTTTACGCCCCCCTTGGGCTGCAAACGCTTACTTTCAAACCATTTGAAAAAATACCGCTGGCGCAAATCGCCCCCACTGAGAATGATCAGACCTTTCGAGGAAGGCAAATTCAAGGTTATGTCCACGATCCAGGTGCTGCGATGTATGGAGGGGTGGCAGGTCATGCTGGCTTATTTGGTACCGCGCAGGACCTGGCTGTAGTTCTTCAGCTTCTTTTGAATAAGGGAAGCTACGGGGATGTAAGCTTACTCAAGCCAGAAACCATAGCCGCATTTACCAAAAGGCAATCTAAACTCAGCAGGCGAGGCTGGGGCTGGGATAAGCCCGAACCTGAAAAGGGAAAAGGAGGATCAGCGGGGAAGTTGGCGCCCAAAAGCACATTCGGACATACGGGATTTACGGGCACCTGTGTTTGGGCGGATCCTGACAATCAGCTCACCTATATCTTTCTCTCCAACCGCGTCTATCCCTCTGCTTCTAACAACACCCTACTTGATTTAGGTATTCGCACCCAGATTCATGACCTCATTTACCAGGCCATCGAAAAATAAATGGAGAGCACCCTCCACTCCCGAGAAGCCCATTTGAAAAAGATGAAGGAAAGGAGCTCCAACTTAGGAAGCTTTATTTCCTAGTTCACTTAGTTTCCTTTAATCTCAATTACTTTGAATTCCGTGCGTCGATTGGTTTGATGCTCTTCCTCGGTTTGTGCATTTTGGATTCGAAGCTGCGTTTCTCCATAGCCCTTTGCCACCAGACGATCAGCAGCAATGCCCTGCGAAACAAGGTAATCCACAGCTGATTGAGCTCTTACTTGAGAAAGTGCTAAGTTGTAGTCATCTCCAGATCTTGAGTCTGTGTGCGAACTTAACTCAATGCGGATGGTTGGATTATCCTTTAGAATTTTCACCAATTTATCCAATTCCAGCGCAGCATCAGCACGAATATCTGACTTAGCCAAATCGTAGTAAATATTTTCCAAAACAGTCACTTTTTCAAGAATCAGCTGATCCAGGAATACGGTGGTATCTAAAGAGATGTTGGTCACGTCCTGGATAAGCGTAGCAAGATCAGGAGTCTTTCCTTTGGTGCTGTAGGTGAAGGATTTTGAGAAATACCCATTCCGTGAGGCGATAAGGCTGTATTCACTTTCGGGAGAAAGCGTAAATCGAACTCTTCCTTGTGCATTCACCATGTCCCCACCCAATGGGCGCTTGTCTCCACCATACAAGACCACGCGGGTTTGAGGCAAAATTGCTTCTTTGCCATCGGCTTTGATTTCCTTGGTGAAGACATTGAGCAGGACATTGAGGATTTTTGGCTTAGGTGTTTTATCCTCGAAAAAATAGAGATCATCATCGCCTTTTCCCCCTTCACGGTTGGAAGAGATGAAACCCGCTTTTGGATAGTCTGTAAAGAAAATCCCAAAATCATCTCGATTACTATTGAAGTTTTTCCCTAGGTTGGAAACTACCTGTTTTCCATCGCTATTTTTCTCCGCCACAAAAAGGTCGAGTTTGCCAAATCCTGGATGTCCATCTGAAGCAAAGTAAAACTTCCCATCCTTTGCAGGACGTGGAAATAATTCGTTGCCAGCGGTATTTACAGTAGAACCTAAATTCACTGCATTGCCAAAGTCTCCATTGGCCATCTTGGTGGCTTTGTATAAGTCTACTCCTCCATATCCTCCTGGTCGGGTAGAAGCAAAGTAAAGTTCGGCCCCATCTGGACTAAATGCAGGGGTAGAATTCCACCAGGTCTCCTCTTCATTCACAGGCATCCAAATGGGTTGGGTAAATCCCGCCCCTCTGAAATAGGACACGAAAAGGGTAGATTCTGGATAATCTTTAGCCGATGTAGAATTTCCCCTTGCATAGATGAGGGTATTTCCGTCTGGACTGATGGCCAAAGCGGCCTGATTGAGCCCTTGCTCATTTTGAAATTCGGGCAACAGTTGAACCGCTGCAGCATCCACTTTTAACCCTTCGGCACGCGTACGAAAGAGCTGGTGGTAGGAAGTGCCCGTTGCGGCATAGAGGCCGGAAGCAGCTCTTCCTGAGGTGAAATAAAGAAAGTCTTCACTAATTATCGGGGCATAATCTGCTCCTACCGTGTTTAATTCTCGGTAATTAACCAATTGGTAGTTCGGAAAATACTCTCCTATCGCAGGCACCAAAGTAAGCCCTTCAACTTCTTGCTTGACGCGAGCGAGCAGGCGGTCATCAGAAGTAAGTAAGGCTGCTTGATCAAAAGCCTGCTTTGCCTCCTCCATTTGTTGATTGGCTTTGAAACTTTGGCCGAGGTGAAAATAAGATTCAAAGGTCGGTTCTGCCGCTACCAGTGCTTGGTAATGCGGGGCAGCAGCTTCAATACGATTGGATAGTCGGTAGCTCTCAGCCAGGACTTGCCGAGCACGCAAGTTGCTGCTGTCGTTGTCTAATATCTGATTGAAAGTGCTGATGGCATACTGGTATTGACCAGAAAGAAATTGTTCGTTTCCTTTTTCCAAAAGGCTTTTACACCCACCTAGTGAGAGGAGAAGGCAAAGAGCTAGGTGAAAAAAAAATGGTTTCATCGTACAGCAGCTGAGATCTTGGGGTGAATATGGGTAATTAATTTGGAAAATAGTTGGACAGCCAACTTTTTCGTATGGGCTGCCACAGGCTCTTGAGATCTGCTTTGGTGTGCAGAGAGGGCTGCATCACGTCTAGGTCTGGCGTAATTTCTCCCATTGAAATTTTGGACTTCAGCCCCAGAGCGGGCAACACTCGAAGCGCTCCATGGGCATCTTTTAGGGTGACTTTCCCTTGGTTGACCAGATCCACACCAAGGGTTTGTTCCAAGGATTGAAGGGCACGCACCGAAGAGTCTATGGAGCAGCCAGAGGCTCCCAATTGACTTTCATCCACAGCCATAACGAGCAGCTGCTCATGTAAAATTTTAAAAGAGCTGGGCATCTCCTTGCCATGAATAGCCCATCCCCCACAAAAATCTTGCAGTGCTTCTCGAATCAGCAACTGCTCAGCAGCTAAAAATCTGCGCGAGGAGGCATAAAGCCAAATGCGGGAAGAGTCTGGTAGTAGGTCAAAAGGTTGATACATAATGCAGCTTTTGGGTTCAAAGAAAAACCCTCTTTGCATAACGACAAAAAGGGTCTTTTGGATTCAAATCTAGAAATTAAATTCCCATATCCTTCGCGATCATTTCGGCAAGATCATAGACTTGTACTTCCGCTTCCTTGTTTTTGTTTTTGATACCGTCGGTCATCATGGTCAAACAAAAGGGGCAACCCACCGCGATAGCCTGTGCTCCAGTGGCCAATGCCTCTTCGGTCCGTTCGATGTTGATGTCCTTTTTGCCAGCTTCTGGCTCCTTAAACATCTGTGCACCTCCCGCACCGCAGCAAAGTCCTTTGGTACGACAGCGCTTCATTTCAACAAGCTCCACATCCAGGGCCTTGATCACCTCACGGGGAGCTTCATACACCTCATTGGCTCGTCCGAGGTAGCAAGAGTCGTGGAAGGTGATTTTCTTTCCTTTAAACTCTCCTCCACCTTGGAGTGCAACTTTTCCTTCATTGATCAGCTGCTGGAGAAACTCGGAGTGGTGAATCACCTCGTAGTTACCTCCCAGGGCAGGGTATTCGTTTTTGATGGTGTTGAAGCAGTGCGGGCAGGCGGTCACCACCTTTTTCACTTCGTAGCCATTCATCACTTGGATGTTGGCCACTGCTTGCATCTGAAAGAGAAATTCATTGCCTGCTCGTCGAGCGGGATCACCTGTGCAGGCTTCTTCGGGGCCTAGCACTGCGAAACTTACCCCTACTTTAGTCAGTATTTTTACAAAGGCCTGGGTAACGGCCTTGTATCGGTCATCGAAGGAACCGGCGCAGCCCACCCAAAAGAGAACCTCGGGTGTTTGGGAGTTGGCGGCCATTTCGGCCATGGTAGGAACTTGGTAGGTAGACATGTTTTTGATACTATACGTTAGACACAGGATGCAAGACCTAACCGAGAAAATTTTCAACGGGAACCGGCCCTCAAGCATCCGATATTCCCTTATTTTATTTCCTCTTCTTTTAGTTTATCCGCCCAGTTAAAGCGGTCACTTGGACTAAATTTCCAGGGTGAAAAGCTCGTTTCCATATTTTGGAACATCGAATTCCACTGCGCTGGAGTGCCTGATTCTTCCATGGCCACATAGCGACGCATCTGTAGGATAATGGAAAGCGGGTCAATATTGATGGGACAAGCCTCCACACAAGCATTGCAGCTGGTACAGGCGTTGATCTCTTCTTTGGTAATGTAATCTCCCAAGAGTGACTTTCCGTCTGCTAGGCCTGGACCTCCTGCGTCAAGGCTTTTGCCCACCTCTTCGGCTCGGTCGCGAACATCCATCATGATTTTGCGAGGAGAAAGTTTTTTGCCAGTTATGTTGGCAGGGCACTCGGAAGTGCAGCGGCCACATTCGGTACAGGAGTAAGCATTGAGCACATTCACCCAGCTCAGGTCATTGATGTCTTTGGCACCAAAGCGCCCAATCTCCGCTGGAGGAGCGGAAGGATTTTCAACGGGGATCCCCAACATCATATTGACTTCTTGGGTCACCTCGGGCATATTTACCATTTCTCCTTTTGGTTTTAGATTCGAATACCAGGTATTCGGGAAGGCCAAGAAAATATGCAAGTGCTTGGAATAGGTCACATACACCGCAAAAGCCAAAATGCCGGCAATGTGAAACCACCAGGCGAAACGCTCTACGACCACCAAAGCACCTATTGAAAGGCCCTCAAAAAGAGGTTGAAGGAAGCTGCTGAAGAAAAGTGGGCCCAGGACGAGGTAATGTGCATCTCCTCGGACAGCCAAAATCTGATCGGCGGCATTCATGGTTAGAATGGCAAACATCAAGATGATTTCGATGACTAAAATCAAATTAGCATCCAGCGCCGCCCAACCTTTCAGTTCGGGTTTAGTGAAACGCTCCACTTTCATCACGTTTCTCCGTACCAAAAAAGCAACACAAGAGACCAATACCGCAACGGCTAGAAATTCAAATACATTAATCGCTACCGTATACAGCCCTCCTAAGAATGGAGCAAAGAGGCGGTGGGTGCCCAATAGTCCATCGAGCACAAACTCTAGTACTTCCAAGTTGATTACCAGAAATCCCACATAAATCAAGAGGTGCAAAAATGCGGGGACCAGGCGTTTGAACATTTTCTGCTGACCCAAGGCTACAAGAAGCATGGCTTTCCAACGGTTTTCAGGTTGGTCATTTCGGGTCTCCGCCTTGCCGAGCAGGATGTTTCTTCGAAGAAATTGGATCCTTTTAGCCAAAATAAAGCCCGCAACACCCAGAATTAGGACAAACGCGAGTTGTGGTAAAATGCTCATATTGATCGGATTAACTAGTTTTTATAAAATTTGGGTCTATTTTTTCTGAAAAGGATTTGTAGAGAATCCTCATTTTTCTACATTTGCAATTCTTAAAAGGATGGTGATATAGCTCAGTTGGTAGAGCATCGGACTGAAAATCCGTGAGTCGGTGGTTCGAGTCCACTTATCACCACAAACCCGGTCTTCACAGATCGGGATTTTTTTTGCCCTAAATTTCCTGCCTTGCTGCACATCTTACCACATTTATTTAATTACGAGACCAAAATATAAAATAGTCTGCATGCATACTATCTTAGGAATGAATTTAAAACTATTTCGGATAATTCCGGTCCGATAATCTTCCCTTTTTTTAAGCCCCACAATCCAGTCCTGGATAAGAGGCAGAGCAGGTCCACCCTGCGATTCAAGTTGGCATTCTTGTCATCCAAAATCAAGGAATAACTTTAGATTCCATAAGCGAGTTCGCGGGCAAATGGTTTAGTTACACCCTAAAAAATCCAGGATAAACGCTAGAATTGAAAATAAATAAAAAAAAATTCGGCAAACTATTCGTTCATTCAATCGATTCCGAAAGGTCTTTATTGGAAGACTAAATCAATTTTTTATTCTGTAAAAATTAAATTTATCAAAATATTTTTTCCTTAAAATCAAATTTTCCAAGGTATCAGCTGTTCCGCAATCGATTTCAAGCCTATTTTATATTTTTTTTAATATTTTATTATTTTTTTTGCCATATTTATATTTATAATGTCTTTTTTTTGAAACTTTTTCATTTTTAACGCCGTTTAGTATATTTGTAAAGCAATTCGATTGCATTGATTTGTAAGCAGCCCAATTTACTTCTTGGCAAAAATTGATTTGCCAGGCTCCTCACATACCTTATCAAAACCTACTAAACCAATTAAAAAATGAAAAAATTATTTATCCTGCTATTCGTTGCCGGGATGGCAACAGCAGCAATCGCAAAAACAGAAAATCAGGTGGAAATCAGACAGACTGAAACATCAAAGGTAGTAGTAACAGTACCTGCTTCCCCTCAAGGAGGAGTAACTGTTCGAATCCTGGATGGAGACAAGCGCCTGGTCCTTCGTGATCGGATCAATGCCACCGAAGCTTTCGCCAAAAGATATGATTTGGCTTCACTTCCTAAAGGAGAATATTCCATTGAAGTGTCCGATGCGCAAGGCACCTTACGTACTGCAACTTTCTCTACGCTAGAGAAAGAGCCTAAGACCGTCTTTTCCAGAGTAACTCCACTTGGACAAAATCAATTCAGACTATTGGTAGCCAACTTAGATGCCAATGCAGTAACCGTTCAGATCTTCGACGGCAACCAATTGATCCACACGGAACTAGTAGCTAATCCCCAAGGACTTCATAAGATATATACCATCTCTAAGCCTGGCTTCCCTGATGCCATCAGCTTCAGAGTGTCCTCCACCAACGGATTTTCTTCTTTTGTAGCATCCAACTAAGCTAAACCAACTGTTGCTACTGCCCCGCTAAGTTCTCTTGGCGGGGTTTTATTTTTTTATTTTGTTTAGGATTAGCACCTTTTCGGCGACTCTTTTCCCCAGGCCAAATCCCTTGGCCAAAAAAATCGGATCTACAGTTCCTCCTACAAAGGGCCCTTCTCCCGTGATGGCAGAAGCTCCAAAAGCAGCCTCAACCTCCTCTCCTCCTAAAACCACCATTCCCTGGATCAGCATGGCTCTCAAAATATCCAACATCACGCCCTCCTCACCTATAGAAATGCCTCCTCCTGTCACAAAAGCCGCTCCAAGCTTATCTTTCATTGGCCTTCCTTCAAAAGGCCAGGAATTGATAAACTCCTGCACTGCCGGAGCAATATTCCCATTGTAAACTGGGGAGCCAAGGAGGATGGCTTGGGCATCCAACAGGTTTTGAGGATTTACCTCCCCAATCGGAGCGAGGACTACCTCCACCCCTTCCACTGACCTTGCTCCCTCCCCAATGGATTCCGCCAATTTTTTGGTACTGCCAGATGGGGAATAGTAGGCAATCAAAACCAGGGGTTTATGCTGCCCATACACTGACAGAGACAGAAAAAAGAACCCAACAAGCAAAGAAAGAATCCGTGGCATACGATTTAGTTTACAACTCCCAATTTGAGAAAAAAAATCCCCATCTCAATTACTGAGATGGGGATTAAACCTAGCTTTTCGGCTAACTTATTTCTTCCAGCTTGCCTTTCCGCCCTTGGCAGAATCCACCGTAACACTGTAAGCAGATCCTGAGGAGACAATCCATCTTACTTGTACCGCGCCCATCCCTGGAATATTGGCTACCGCCATTTTTTCTGGTGAATGGGTCTGCTCCTTGTACTTCTTCATGTCTGCGTCTTCCACCACGAATCCTGCCACCACCTTAGCACCAGATAGCGTCACATAATCTGGACGCTCGATGCGGTACTTCAAGTCTTGGCTGGCATGGGTTGGCATCATGCGCTCGTTGAAGATGGTGGCCGTAATGGCTTTCAATCCTCCACCCAACTCTTCTTCCTTCACCTCGGTGATGGAAAGCTTGGGCGTATGGTAGGCATGGTAAATGGTAAAGGCTGCATTGCGGTGTGCATCCTGCTCCAAAAGGAATCCTGGATGCGCACGACCAAAGGTCTTTTTGAAGCCGCCAATCTCCACCGTACCAAACTGCGGATGCTTGTATTCTTTGTAGTTGACAAAGGCATCACCAAATGTCAACAGCTCGTCCACTTTGAGCTGCTCCTCTTGGTTGCCTCTACCTGCCTCTTTATTGAAGTACAGGTAAGAGACCATCAGCTCATTGGTGTAGGTAAAGATTCCTCTATTGCCATAAAACCAATCCAGCTCCCCACCAAATACCGAGTATAAATCCTTGTACACAGTCAAGTAACGGTAGCCTGGAATCATTTCTTCTCCTTTTTTGCCTATCGCATCGTAGATACGAATGTCCTCTCTGTTGTAAGTATTGAGATCTTCTTCAGCACCAGGACCACGAAGGATCATCCCTCCTGAATTGTGGAAACTCTGCGCTCCTGCAATGTTGGAGTGCTTCCAAACAAACTCCATCACCGCACGATTTTCAGGTAGCGTAAATGGATAGCGCATGGCACCGCGTTGGATGTAATCCGGCTGCCAGTTCCAACCCCAATCGCGGTTGGGATCGTAGTAGCCGATGCCATCCTCGTTGACTTCACCATCGCCATCGTTATCGACACCTTCTTGACCGAGCATTTCATACTCTCCTACCTGGTCAGGGCCCACTTGCATCAATCTTCTAGGATCAAGTGGATCCTTGATAAATCTACCCGTTGGAGACTTACGAATCATCATGGTAATGTGACCATCGCCGTCTAGGTCGTCCATTCTATCCTCGCCATTTTTGCCATCGCCATCGTTGTCCAAAACAAGCATTCCTGAGCGAGGCGAACTAGCCGTATTGGGCTCCTTGAAGAAGTTATTTCGAGCATCAGGATTGATGGTCGGGGTGATGTAAAAGGTCTTGTCTTTTAGGAGTTGCTTCACAAATTCATTGTCCCCATGCATCTCGGTCAGGTACCAAGCGACGTAGAGCGAAAATTCCCCTCCCTGCACCTCGTTGGAGTGGATGTTGCCATCAATCCACATGGCCGGCTTGTCGGTATCCTTGCCTGTAGCAAAGTCGGTGATGGTCAAGGTCAAGATGTCTCTTCCCTCCACAGACTTTCCAATAGACTCGATTTTGGCAAGTTTGGGATGTGCTACTGCGATTTTTTTCATCAAATCCCAAAGCCCTTCTGCGCTGTAATAGCGGTTCCAAGCAATCTCCACTTTGGGCTGGTGCGGCGTGCCGATAGCCCGGAAATAATTTTCTTGTTGTGCACTTAGATCAAAGGAACTTAGCGATAAAGCTCCCAAAGCCAAGGCAGTGACGGTATGTTTGATATTCATGATCTTCATGGCTTAGAATGTTACAGTTTGGGTAGCAAAACCTGCATGCTGAGCACCTGCTTTCAGTTGCACCGGACCTTTGCTTCGCACGATCCAGCTAAAAGTTGTCTTTTCAAAGGCTTCTAGCGAATCGACGAGCTTCATCTTGTCTCCAGAGATCAGTTGATCTGCGGGCACATCAATGTCTACCCTTAGCTTTCTGAGCCAACGCGACCTAGTCCCCATTTCGGAGTGCGTGGGTAGTGGAGAATTATTGAATAAATCTACCGTGATACGAGTGAGCCCATTTCCCAGTGACTCTGATTTGAGTTGGTGGAACTCCAATTTTGGCTGCATTGCAGCCAGCTTCAGGATAAAATCAGTGTGCTGCTTGGCAATTTCTCCTACTTTTTCAAAGGGAGGGTTGACCATCACAAATGGCTTGATGCCACCCACTTCTACTTGTTGATTGGGAAAATCAGGATGCTTTACTGCAGTCCAGGGCACAAAGGTATCCTGCTTCAAGGAATCAGACCAAGCTAAGAAATTGGCTTCAGCGTTGGTTTTGCCCTTGTATTCAGGGCTCCAGTAGGCTGGCGTAGAAAAGCTATAGCGCGCAAAGTGGAAATAGGCCCATTGGAAAAAATCTCCATCTGTACCTTGGTTGGTTTGTTGAAAGGCTTTGGCAGGAACCGTTTTGGTGTAGAGTTCAGACACCATAGCATTGGTAGCCTGATCTTTTTCCAAAATAGAAGTCACCACGCGCTTGCGAGCATCTCCTGCCGAATACTTCAGCGGGGTACTCAAATTATTGGCTGGTGAAAAGGTCACAAAAGCAAAAATATTCCATTGCTCAAAGAGGTAGTCCAACAGGGCTCTGCTTTCGAGTTGAGATACTGCTATGTCTCCTGCGAGGGGCTCAAACACTGGAAACTTGTAGGAGAGAGACTTGTTGAAAGCAATGCCTTCACTCAGGTCTTCGGCAAACTTGCCGTCCTTGTCGCTGTCTACACTTTCCTTATAGACCCTGTATTTTCCTGCTTCTCCTTTGGCTCGGTCAGCTTTCACCAAGACGCGGGCATCTTCTTTGGAAGTCGTCCAGTCCCCCATGGGATCTGCGATACGCATCCAGGTAATGAGTCCATCTCCATTTAGGTCGCGGTATCCGTTGTCTCCCGCTACCCCATCACGGTCGTGGTCGATGGCTACGGCATTGCCTCGACGCTCGTACTTCAAGGCATCGTGGTACTGCGCATAGGCGTCAGGGGAAAGGTTGGGAAATACATAAAACGTAGTGGATTCCAGTGCCTTGGCATTCTCTCCTACGAGCTTTTCAGCAAACTGAAGCGCAAGCTCCACGCCGAGCACATGAAACCCTTCTACACCGCCAACTACTGCGATTGCGGGCTTCTGGTCTTTGTTTCCAGTACCGATTTTCAGCGCATAAATTTCCTTACCGCCAGCGGTCTTGGTCAGCGTTTTTAACTCTACTGCTGGATTGGCACTGAGTTTCTGGATACGTTGAGCGCTTTGACTGAGTGTGGGGTAGTCGCTTTGGGCAAAGGCTTTGCCACAAATCGTCGTTGCCAACAACAGTCCAAAATAGAGGCATTTTCTCATATTGGGTTGTGTTTTTGGATAGATTCAAAGAGTAAATGAAGGAAAAGTTTGGGAAAAACAGCGGGATTCTCTCCTGGAGTTTTTCTGAACCCCAAAAATAAAGGTAAGCGGAAGTCGTAGAGGATGAATGGTGAACGGAACAAAGGAACTTGCTCCTTTCATAAAAAATGACGTATTTCAAAGTTTAATGCACTAGTCATGTACAGAAAACTTGCCCTCGCCATTGCCTTTTCCCCACGAATGGAGGCCTTAATTGCCGAAGCCCGAAAATTGATTCAAATTTTTGAAGGGGAATTGATTTTAATCCATGTTGGAACCAAGACTCCGGAATTGGAAGCGCAATTGGCAGAAGTGCTTTCTCGGCATTATGGAGATCTCCACCGCATCAAAACCTTATGGAAGGAAGGCAAGCCTGCAAAGACCATTCTGAAAACCTGCGAGGAAGAAGGAGTAGATCTTTTGGTCTTGGGAGCTTTAAAAAAAGAAGGGCTCCTTACCTATTATGTAGGTTCAGTCGCTAGAAAGGTAATCCGCAAATCCAAATGCTCCGTATTGACTTTGATTGATCCCAAAATTGAAACCACCCATTTTTCAAAGGTGGTCATCAATGGGACCGAATTGGAAATTACGCCACGCGTGATTGCAAGAGGACTAAAATTCTGTCAAGCCGAACAATCCAGCCAGGTGCATATTCTGAATGAAATCAAGATGTATGGTTTCCAGATGGCCACGGCAGCAGAAGGTACAGAAACAGAGGTGGCAAATACCCGACGCAAATTGGTGCAAGAAGAGATCAATTATGTGCAAGGAATCTTGGACGGCCTCGAACCAACCAATCTAAAAATCAACATCAAAGTGACTGCTGGGAAATGGGCCGTAGAATTGGTCCGATTTTGTGAATCGATTGACTCCGACCTATTGATCATGGGTGTCGACCAAGGATTTTCATTTATTGACCGGATTTTCCCTCATGACATCGAGGACGTATTGATCGAGTTGCCCTGTAATCTATTAATCGTCAAATAAGCAAGCAATGGAAAAACTAACCCACAATGAGGTAGTAATGCTATTGCTTCAACTTGCTACCATGCTCGTTTTGGCACGAGTTTTAGCAGAAGTTGCACGGAAATTCAAGCAGCCCGCCGTCGTTGGAGAAATTATGGCTGGAATTTTACTTGGTCCCACCATTCTGGGGACTTTTTTCCCTGAAGGCTTTGAATTTCTATTTCGATCCTACCCCATGAGCAATATTGCTTTGGCAGGATACTCTCAAGTTGCAGTGGTCTTGCTGCTATTCATTGCGGGCCTTGAAGTAGACTTAAAATTAGTTTTTTCTCAAGGGAAAAAAGCGCTCAACATTAGCTTCTATGGGCTAGTCATTCCTTTTGCTTTTGGCTTTACGGCACCCTTTTTCTTTGCCGAATTTTTTGGATTTTCCGAAGGAGACAAACTCCTCTTTTCCCTGTTTATGGGTACAGCTATGGCCATCAGTGCCTTGCCGGTCATCGTGCGAACCTTGATGGATTTGAATCTATTTAAGAGTAGAATGGGGATGATGATCGTGTCTGCAGCCATGGTGGATGACATCATTGGCTGGATGATCTTCTCGGTTATTTTGAGTTTTATGGGAAAAGAAGCCGGGGGAATAGGTATTGGCTATACCGTCCTACTTACCGTTGGATTTACCGCATTCATGGTGACGGTGGGCAAGTCGCTGATCAACCGGGTACTTCCTTGGATCAACAAACGATTGGCATGGCCAGGTGGAATTATTTCACTTTCGCTAGCAGCTTGCTTTTTTGCAGCAGCATTTACTGAATTCATTGGCTTACATGCCATTTTTGGTGCCTTCATCATCGGTATTGCCATCGGTGATTCGGAGCACATGACCGAAAAAGCAAAGGAAATCATACACCAATTTGTGAATAACATTTTCGCCCCAGTGTTTTTTGTGGCTATTGGATTGAAGGTAAACTTCATAGCAAATTTTGACCCTTGGCTGGTACTTGTCGTTATTTTGGTGGCCTATGCGGGCAAGGTAATCGGCTGCGGTTTTGGCGCCCTTCAAGGCAAGCTGGACAAATACGAAGCCTTGGCCATTGGCTTTGGGATGAATGCTCGTGGAGCCATGGAGATCATTTTAGGCTTGATTGCCCTCGAAAATGGGTTGATTACCGAAAAATTATTTGTTGCCCTAGTGGTCATGGCTTTGGTGACTTCCATGACTTCGGGTCCTTTGATGCGATGGGCCATGAACAAGCGAAAAGAGGGCTTGGAATAAAATCCATTAATTAGGTAAATAAGGTGCCATCCTTCCTGTAAAGTGAATTTTAATCAGAAATCTTCCCTCATTTAATTAAACAAAGGGACTATTTTTGGGCTTTTCATAGGAAATAATACAAGTCAATGTCTACAAGTCAAGCAAAAATAGGAGTCTTATTGGTCAATTTGGGCACCCCAGACAGCACCAAAACAGGGGATGTCCGCAAGTACCTCCGGGAGTTTTTGATGGATGGACGCGTGATTGACTTCCCATTTATTCCCCGATGGATGCTGGTCAACCTGATCATTGCGCCCTTCCGTGCCCCAAAATCTGCCGGTGAATACCGGAAGCTGTGGACCGAGCGGGGCTCCCCACTACTTTTTCATACCCAGGACTTGAAGGATAAGCTGGTCCAAAAGCTTGATCCCAAAAAATACCTCGTGGCCATGGCCATGCGCTACCAAAACCCCAGCATAAAAAAGGCCTTGAATGAGCTAAATAAGGCAAACGTTAAGAAAATTATTGTACTCCCATTATTCCCCCAATACGCCTCCGCTACCAACGGATCCGTGATCGATCGGGTGATGGAAATAGCCCGTGGCTGGCAGATTATCCCAGAAATGACCTTCGTAAGTAATTACGTAGATCACCCCTTGTTTCTTAAGGCTTGGGCTGAACTAGGACGAGAAGCGATGGAGAAGCACGACTACGACAAATTTCTCTTCTCCTACCATGGCCTTCCCGAGCGGCAAATCCGAAAAGGAAGCGTGGAGGGACACTGCAAGCTGGGCACCTGCTGCGCAGCGTATGGCCTGAAAAATCAGTTTTGCTACCGTGCACAATGCTTCCAAACTACCCGACTGGTGGCGGCCAAGCTAGGGCTTCCTGAAGACAAAGTAGTCACCTGCTTCCAGTCTCGACTAGGTAAAGATCCTTGGATCAAACCCTACACAGAGGACCTTATCAAAGAATTTGCTAAAGAAGGAGTAAAAAAAGTACTCGTTTTCTCCCCTGCCTTTGTGGCCGATTGCCTCGAAACCACCGTGGAAGTGGGTGAAGAATACAAGGAGCAGTTTGAGGAACTCGGAGGCGAGCATTGGGATCTCGTGCCCAGCCTCAACTCCAGTGATACCTGGATAAGGTGTGTGGAGGATCTAATTGTGTCGAGATCCTAATTATGTACAAAGTACGAAGTACAATGTACCAAGTATCTTCATAACTAGCATTTGTGTACGAATCCATACTTTGTACATTTTTACTGCAGAATTCTAGTCCTTATGTAAATCCATACTTAGTACTTGGTACTTTGTACAATTTTCCTTTTTAGCGTAGAATTCTAATCCTTCTACGAATCCCTACTTGGTACTTGGTACCTGGTACTTTGTACAATTAATCACCACTTCGACATTCAGAATTGGGCGTTCAGCGTTCGTTATTTTAAAGTATCAAGTAGCTAGTATCAAGTAGCAAGATTGTACATTTTCTGCAGAATTTTAGTCCTAATGCGAATCCCTACTTGGTACTTTGTACCTGGTACTTTGTACAATTAATTTTCGTACTTCGTATTTCATAAATCGTTTTTCTCATTGCCCAAACCCTCCTCCCAAGCCTTACTTATCCTCGGTGTGATCTTGATCTCGATCAACCTGCGCACCTCCATTGCTTCGGTAGGACCATTGATCCCTTTTATTCGGGAGGATCTGGGAATATCCAATGGGGCGGCAGGATTTTTGACTACCCTAAGCCTGATCACCTTTGCAATTTTTTCGTTGTTTGCTCCTAGCATTGGGAAGAAGCTAGGCCTAGGAAAGGCCATATTTCTTGGAATACTCCTGCTTGCCCTAGGCGTGGTCATCCGAGTGCAAGGCGGGATTGCCTTACTTTACCTAGGTACAGCCTTGACTGGAATAGGGATTGTGACCGCCAACGTATTGATGATCCCCTTTTTCAAAGCCTACATCCCCGAAAAAATCGGCTTGATGACCGCGCTGCTCTCTACCGGAATGTCTCTCTTTGCTGCCATCGCTTCGGGAATTAGTGTACCCCTAGCAGAAGGGCTTGGATGGGGATGGAGAGGAGCCCTTCTTTCCTGGGTGGGGGTGATGGCCCTTGCACTTATCGCCTGGATTCCACAGCTATCGCCTCCCAAATCCGAGGGCAATGCCGAGCAGCTGGCAGGAAAAAATGTATGGAAATCCCGACTCGCCTGGCAGGTCACCGGATTTATGGGGTCCCAATCAGTGATGTACTTCACGATGATCACCTGGCTGCCTGACCTGCTGATCGCTCGAGGGATGACTCCGGTAAATGCGGGAATGGCGCTCTTCTACATGCAATTGATCTCTTTGATCGGCACTTTCTTTGCCCCCAACCTGCTCATGCGCCTGCGGCAACAATCTGGTGTGATACTGGTCGTAGGCATTGGCTACCTGATCGGCTATTCTGCACTATTTATCCACCACGAGCTCCTCACTTTTGCAGCCCTGACGGTGATCGGAATCGGTAGTGGTGCAAGCTTGAGCATCGCCTACACCTTGATTTCTATGCGTACAGCAGAGGCCTTGACCACCTCTAGGCTTTCTGGAATGGTGCAGTCGGCAGGTTATATCTTGGCCGCCTTAGGACCCTTGATTTTTGGCATTTGCTTGGATGCATTTGGCAACTGGAACCTGCTGATTTGGATTCTCTTGGCCATGACCTTGCAATTTTTAATTTTGGGTATCCCTGCGGGTAGGGATCAAAAAATCTAAGGCTAGATTCTTCGCTTTTTTCTGCCTGCCTCTACAAAGAAAGCGGTATTTTTGCGTTATCCATTTCTCATTTCCATGCAAGATATAATCCAGACCCTCGGCATCTCCGACGCCCTATTTGACTACCTGATCATGCCTTTGCTGATCTTTATGGCACGAGTAACAGATGTCTCCCTCAATACGCTGCGCTTCATGTTTATGATGA
The DNA here is from genome assembly GCA_040403475.1 of Algoriphagus sp. Taxonomy (GTDB): domain Bacteria; phylum Bacteroidota; class Bacteroidia; order Cytophagales; family Cyclobacteriaceae; genus Algoriphagus. The sequence continues at coordinate 141,303 of JBBAKO010000001.1, forward strand.
ACGGCAAGAAAAATATCGTTCCCATTTTGGGTTTTTTTGAAACCTTGATTTGGCTCCTTGCAATCGGACAAATTTTCCAAAATTTAAATAATCCGCTGTCCTACTTGGCTTATGCGGGGGGCTTTGCCATGGGAAATTACATAGGCATGACCTTGGATGAAAAATTGGCTTTAGGAAGGGTATTGGTTCGGGTAATTACACCGAACTCCCTACCCGTCTTGCTTGAGTTTATGAAAGAAAAAAACTACCGCTTCACCAGCGTGGATGCAGAAGGGCGTTACGGCAAGGTCAACCTTTTGTTTACGGTCATGAAGCGGGATCAGCTGCCTGAGTTTATCTCCAGGGTAAAGCAAATGGATGAAAAGGCCTTTTACACCATAGAAAGTGTGAAGCGCGTGTCTGAAGACGAATTCAACATCATGGATGACAAGCCTCGATTCCGCACTCGTCTCTTCAACCGCGCCCGAACCTAATGAGCAACAGCTGGTTTCAATTTCAGCAGTTCCGGGTGGAGCAAGACCGCTGTGCCATGAAAATTAGCACTGATGCCGTCTTACTCGGCACGCTGGTCCAAAGCCATCCACCCAAGCGTATTTTGGATATTGGCACAGGAACAGCTGTGATCGCCCTAATGCTGGCCCAGCGCTTTCCTCAAGCTATCCTTACAGCAGTGGAGCTTGATCCCGAAGCTGCCAGCCAGGCAAAGGAAAATTGCGAACAGAGTCCTTTCTCGGGCCGATTAACTGTGATGCAAGGTAGATTTCAAGATTTTCCAGTGGAGGAACCCTTTGATCTGCTGGTTAGTAATCCTCCCTTTTTTCCGGACCACCTCCCCGCTAGCGACCCCAAGAGAAACCAAGCCCTACACACAGACAGCTTGTCCTTTGAGGAGCTTTTACACAAGGCCAGTCAACTCCTCGCACCATCAGGTTCTTTCTGGGTTATTTTACCTCCAAGGCAAATGCAGAATTTTTTCCATTGCGCAAAAGACAATGGCCTTTTTCCAGACACTCGAGTACTCATTCGAGACAATGCCTCCAAGCCTATCCATCGACAAGTAGTTGGCTTTACTTTTTCGGAGCCCTTATCAAGCGTTCTACCCAAAGAACTCCTCCTAAAAAATGAAGACGGCAGTTATTCGGAGGATTATAGAAACTTGATTTCTGGATTTTTATTGGGTTTTTAACAAAAATTCGCTCTTTTCTACTTCTATTTCTTTTAAGGAACTCCTAAATAATTGTTCCCGCTCTTTAAAATCCTATTTTTGTTAGTAAACTAGACCACTATCCCATGCAAAAAATACGCGCTGCATTTGTTTTTTTTATGCTGTTCGCCTCCTGGTCCTGTACTGAGCAAGAGAGCACACCGGTTCTCGTATCAACCGAAGATATCCTATTTGTGGGTGGCGATAAACTACGCGTGTCGGGTAGACTCCTTACCAATCGAGAAGTTTTTGCCGATGAACATGGCTTTGTCTTTTCTACCGACGCCTCCTTCTCCAGCCCCATCCTACTATCCTTAGGTGAAAAAAAAGAGCCTGGACGATTTATTGGAGAAAAAAGCGGGTTTAAAATTGGGCAAACCTACTTTGTAAAAGCCTTCGCCGAGGTAGATGGTCAACGCTTGGAAGGGCAGGTCGTGGAGTTAAAAACATTGACCCCCTCGATTGCGAGTTTTTCTCCCGTCTATTCCTCAGCCGGAAATGAACTAGTCATCGAAGGCAAAAATTTTCCGGAAGGCACCCAAGTCTTCTTCGGCAGCCAACAGGCCCAAGTGATCAAAAATGTTTTTGAATCGAGAATCACGGTAAAAATCCCCCCTGCAACTGGACAAGTACTGGTGCCCATCAAGTTGCTCATCCAAAATAAAGAGTACACAATCTCCACTCCTTTTGAATACCAAGCAGGAAAATACAGCAAGGTATCCGACTTTCCGGGTAACCTTCGGATTTATGACAACAACTATTTCTCAAACAGCTCTGGATTCCATGTTGGGCTTGGAAGAATTAAATTTGGGGACAATTACGTTGGATTCCAGCGCTTCAATCCAGCTTCTGGCACCTGGTCGGAAGTGAATTTCTCTGGCAACAAACGCAGGTTTGCTTTTGCCACTTCCAACTACCTCGGGGCTGGTGCTTTGGAGCCCGCTCGCGATCAGTTTGTGTACGACCGCAGCTTCTGGAAAATCAACGGAAGCAGTTTTGAGCGCCTAGCTGACCTCCCTTTCAATTCCCGTGAGGCTTTGGCCGTGGACTGGGGAGACGGCTTACTTCTGTTTGGAGGTTTGGATGGTGCCGCTCTTCTGGTACGTGCCTATGACCCTATGCAGCGGACCTGGTCGACCAAAAGCAATGCTCCAATCGCTCTGGGACGCAACGCCGCAGCTTTTGCCAGAGCTAATCGGGTGATTGTCTTGGGAAGCAACGGACAGGTATGGGAGTACAATCCCCCACTCGACAGCTGGCAGCTACTGACGACCTATCCGGGTAACAAAGGGCAAGGCTATCCCATCGCGGAAGTTATTGGATCAAAAGCCTACTTGGGACTTTTTAGAGCTACCCAAGAGCTTTGGGAACTGAACCTAGAGACCCTCACCTGGAAAGTAAAAAATCAAATCATTGGTTTCCCTCAAAGTATCAACAGCGGCCACTTCCAGTTCAATGGCTCGATTTATTTTCTCCGTGCCCCCGAGGAATCCGTAAGTGGATCCTTGCCGATGGAATTGTACAAGTTTGACCCAGATGCGATCTAAGCCTATCCCCATGAAAAAAATATCCCTACTTATCTTTTTGTTTTTTGGGCTTACAGCGGCGTGGGCCCAAACTCCCTCGGTGAAGCGGGAGGTGGTCGGTCGTGATATCGGGCAACTCAAAGGCATCAAGCTTTCGGGCAGGATCACCGACGAAATCACCGGAGAGGCGCTTGTGGGTGCCACGGTCCGGATTCCCGAGCTCGACCTGACCCGAATCACAGATGACAATGGCAGCTTTGAATTGGAAGTTTCTCGTGCTGAATACACCCTCGAGTTCCGATATGTGGGCTATGAAACCAGAATATATCCCATCACCGCAGTAGGGGATGGTCGGATCACCATTCGCATGCTGCAGGAAGATTTCACGCTGGATGATGTGGTCATCTACGGCAGCGATCCAGAGAAAAATATCCGATCCACTAACATGGGCGCGGTAACGCTCAGTGTAAATACGATGCGTGATCTACCTCCATTTATGGGCGAAATCGACATTGTAAGATCTCTCGCTACCCTTCCAGGTGTCAGTCAAGTAGGAGAAGCCTCCTCAGGTCTGAATGTTCGGGGTGGTGGCGTAGATCAAAACTTGATTCAATTTGCGGGGGCACCAATCTACAACCCTTCCCACATGTTTGGCCTCTTCACGGCATTCAATCCAGACATGGTCAACGACGTCACCCTCTACAAGGCGGTGGTTCCTTCCCGATTTGGGGGTAGAAGCTCAGCTATTTTGGACATTCTCCCAAAAGCAGGTAGCACAACCAAATGGGGAGGAGACTTCATGGCGAGCAACTTCTCCGGGAAGCTCTCCCTAAATGGGCCCCTCATCAAGGATAAGGTATCCATCCTGGGAGGATTCCGAATCTCCTACATCAACTGGCTGTTGCAATCCTTAAGCAATACCACACTGAATAACTCCAATGCTAATTTTTACGATGGCAACTTGGTTATCAGTGCACCCCTATCTGAAAACAACGAGTTTACCTACAGCTACTACACCAGCTACGACGACTTTGCTTTTGCCTCGGACACCACTATCTCTTGGCAAAACAATGCCCATTCCTTGCAGTGGAAAAGCAAGTTGAGCGAAAAACTCAAACTAGAAACCCTCGGCTTTTACTCCCTTTATGACTACGGGATTTTCAACCAATCGGGGCTCAACAACTTTGAAATCAACTCCAACATCAAAGACATGGGAGGGAGAACCTTTTTTACCTACAGCTTAAGTCCTACCCAAACCATCACGGCAGGAGCGGAATTTAAGCAGGTAAGTGTCCAACCAGGAGAGCTCATACCTAGCGGAACCGAACAAGACATCCTCCCCAAAAAGGTGCAAAATGAGTTTGGTCGAGAGATGGCCGCCCACTTCCAGCACGAGCTGGAGCTTGGCGAAAAAATAGGGCTTACCTACGGACTTCGCTACGACTTCTACCAATACGTTGGCGCGCGTACCGTCCGTAGCTACAAAGAAGGTCGCCCTGTCTCCGATGGATCAGCAATTGGGGAGACGAATTATGCCAAAGACGAGGTCATCCAAAGTTACGATGGACTTGCGCCTCGCGCATCGTTCCGCTACTCCTTCAATAAGGCCAGTTCTGTGAAGTTGGGCTACAACAAAATGTACCAGTTTATCCACCTCATCTCCAATACGGCGACCATCGCTCCTTCGGATGTGTGGAAACTCAGTGATGGATTTTTGAAACCACAAATTGCCGACCAGTTCTCCTTGGGCTATTACAACAACTTCAAGGGAAACATCTTTGAAACCTCCATAGAGGTGTATTACAAAGACCTTCAAAAGGTGGTTGAGTACAAGGACGGCGCCAACCTGATTTTACAAAACCACCTAGAAACCGAGCTAATTCCTGCGCAAGGGCAATCTTATGGTTTAGAATTATATGTCAAGAAAAACTTGGGCACCTTGACCGGCTGGATTTCCTATACCTATTCACGATCCTTGCGACGCGTGATTACCCCCTTTGAAGAGGAAAATATCAACAATGGTGCCTGGTATGCCTCCAACTTTGACAAGCCCCATGACTTGACCTTGATCGGTAATTATAAAGTGAGTACCAATGCTTCCATTTCGGCCACCTTTGCCTACAGTACCGGCAGACCCATCACCTTTCCAGAAGCAAAGTTTGATTATTCAGGAAACAATCTGGCCTACTTCAACAGCCGAAATCAACAACGACTTCCTGACTTTCATCGACTTGATTTTTCGGTCAACTTCAAGCTAAATGGTACCGGGAAGTTTTTTGAAGGAGATTGGACCTTCTCCGTACTCAATGTCTATGGACGCAAAAATCCATTTTCGATCTTCTTTGACGATGCCGCTAGCCAACCGCCACAAGCCTTCCGATTGGCTCTTTTGGGCATCCCACTACCAAGTTTAAGTTACGCCATTAGCTTCTAAAGCCATGTTTAAAAGACTAATCTATTTAATCCTAGTACTTCCAATGGCCTGCGTCGACCCATATGAGGTTGAGGTGCCTGAAGGGGCACAGCTACTAACCGTAGAAGGAATTATTTCTACGGGACCAGGACCCCATGCCATTACCCTCACCCGCAGTGCGACCTACGGCAGTATTTTTGAAGGGTTGATTCGCCCCGTTTCCTTGGCTACCGTAGTCGTTCGAGACAACGAGGGTAATGTCACCTTCCTCACTGAAGGAGCGGATGCCAAAGGAACCTATTTCACTCCTGCTAACTTTTCAGCTCGAGTAGGCAGGTCCTATACCTTGCAAATACAGACCATCGAAGGAAAGGCATATACCTCCACCCCCGAGCGCGTGGCGGCTGTACCGGCTATCCAATCCTTAAATATTCGGACGGTAACAGTACCCACTGAAGGAAGTGATGTGCCTAAATCTGGAATCCAACTCCTCGTAGAACTCAAGGACCCTGCCGATGAAAATAATTTTTACTACTGGAAAAATGGCCCTGCAGTATACATCTTGGAGACCCGTCCAGATTTATATACGCCACGACCTTCCCCTGCAAATCCCAATCGAACCCCTCAGCCTAAAGACTGCTGTGTGCAGTGCTTCCGCTACGAAGCGGGCAACAATCAAAGCCTTTTTGTGGTCAATGACGATAACTTCAATGGCCTAAGCACCCGAATCCCTGCTGGCTTTATCGCAGACGATGGGATCCGTTTTGTCAACAAGTTCCGAATGGACCTCAAGCAGTACAGCATCTCTCAAGAAGCCTATCGATTCCTACGCTTGGTCAAGCAGCAAGCAGAAATTTCTGGATCTATCTTTGACCCCCCTCCAGCAACCCTCCGTGGAAACATGATCAGCCTAGACAATCCAGATGAGGTAGTTCTCGGCTACTTTATGGCAGGAGGAGAAACCTCCCGTCGAATCTATATCGATAAAAATGACTTGACCTACAAGCAAAATCGAGCGATCATTCCAGACGATTGCCGAGTAATCTCTGGAGCATTTATAGATCCTCCTGCAGATTGGAGACCCTAAAAACAAAAAGAGACCAATAAGCAATTGGTCTCTTTTTGTTTTTACAATTAACCGTATGGAAATAAGGTTTGAAGTTCCATAAAATGGGCTGTAGACCGTGGACTATTGACGATTACTTTTACTGAATCAATTCACTACCCGCTCCTCAAAGCGAATTCCTTCTTTTTCCAAGGCCTCCAGAATCGGGAGATACAATTCTGGAACCACAGGCAGTTGCAGCCCACGCAGGGAAATTTCACCTTTCAAAAAGAGATCCACTGCAATGGCCAAGGGAAGGCCTACGGTTTTGGCCATGGCAGTATGCACTGCATCTTGACCGATATCGACCAAACTGGAAATGATTTTTTTAGTTCCAGTTTCGGTCTGAATCTCTACCTGATGCTGCATCACAATCAGGTCCCGATCAGCTGGCTGAAGGGACCAATGCTCTTCCAAAATCGCCTGCAGCAGTTGCGCTGGGCTTCCCTGAGTAAGAGGAAGAGGGATGGACTCAAATAGCCCTAGCCACTGCAATTTTTCAAAGGTGGGAAAATCTAAGTCAGGGATTAATTCCGACAACTTTTCCTCCACAGATAAGCTATCAGACCAGGGAAGGAAGGTGTTGAGAAACTGTCGGTAGGTGCTTCCCGCCGGTAGCTGCAACTGGCTGGAGTCATCCGTGAGACCAAGCTGAACCAAGACATCCCATGCCTTGCAAAAACCCGCCCGCCGGAGAGTTCCCCGAAGCAGGGTAGCAATTCCTCCAAGCCCATAAATGTGCTGGTAACTTAGCGAATCACGATTGGGATAGCCATCAAAATCTCCTAAACCAGGGAAATTAACCGTTTCTACCCGTTTGAATAGCTGGTGATAAGGAACAATCTTGACCTCTCCATGCTCGAGATATTTGGAAGTTCCTTGGCCTGCCAACACCACGTTCCTGGGGTTCCAAGTAAACTTGTATTTCCAGGGATTGTCTTCACTTTGGGGGGCCAGCAATCCTCCACAATAGGAGGTAAAGGAACGGATCACTTCCCCCTTTGCTTTAGCCTCATGGATGATTTTCAGGGCAGACATGTGGTCAATTCCTGGATCAAGCCCACATTCGTTGAGAAAAAGTAGTCCTTTGGCTTCAATCTCCGGCCGCATGCCTCGCAGCGCTTCACTTTCGTACGAGGCAGTAAAAAAATGTTTGCCCAGCTCCAAGCAATCTGCTGCCACTACCGGATGGAGTCCTGCAGGAAGCATGGATATCACCACATCTGCTCGTTCAATCAACTGCCTTCGGGAATCCTGTTCCTCCAGTTTCACTGCTACAGCTTGGGTATTCCTTCTACCCTGGAGCTTGGATGCTGCCGAGGCTGGATCCAAATCGGCTACAAGGAGCTGACGATCTCCCCCAGCACAGGAATCGGCTAGGTAATCAATCAAGTAGATGGCAGATTTTCCTGCTCCAAAAATCAAGATGGTGGACATGGGCTTGAAAAGAATAGGTTAAAGTTGCCCCTTTTTTTTGGGCCGAAAAAAGGAAGGGTAAAGAATTAAGGAACATTTATGTACTTTAATCGCTGGTTCTTATCCAAACCAATACCCTTGTGAAAAAAATTACCGATACGATTGAGTTGGAAGAACTCTCTTTTTCAGAATTGGATCCCCGAGAAGCCGCCTTAGTCCAGCGGGCACAAGAAATCTCCACGAAGGCCTATGCCCCCTATTCCAAATTTCAGGTAGGCGCAGCGGTATTGCTCGCCAATGGTGAAATCTACCAATCTTCGAATCAAGAGAATGTAAGTTTCCCGGTAGGCACCTGCGCAGAGCGGTTACTTCTAGGATATGTAGGAGCCAACTTTCCTGAACAGGCTCCGCAAATGCTTGCCATTGTAGCACGGCGCGAACGAGACATCGACTGGGCTGGAGTTTCTCCTTGTGGCATGTGTCGGCAGGCAATCAATGAAACTGAAAACCGGTACCAAAGTCCAATCACCATCCTATTGGTGCAACCCAAGGGGATTGTACTTCGATTCCAGGGGATACGCCACTTGCTCCCCCTCAAGTTTGACGATCTCCACAGTTAGGCGTGAAAAAGTCCATTCAGTTTACCTATGAAACCCCCTATTTCCTATCGCATGAACCGAAAGGAAAGGAACAAGAAGTTTGGATTGTCCTACATGGCTGTGGGCAATTGGCAGAATTTTTTATCCGAAAATTTATTCCTCATGCTTCAGAAAACAGGCTATTTATCGCTCCTGAAGGCACCAATCACAACTACCTTAAGGACTTTCAGGGACGGGTGGGAGCCAACTGGATGACGAGTTACCAGCGGTAAACTGCCATTGCCAACAACCACAGGTACCTAAATGGGATGATGGAGGAGGTCCTCTCCGCATTCGACCAGACACCTCGCGTTCACCTCCTTGGATTTTCGCAAGGAGCAGCGACCGCCACCCGATGGGCTAGCCAATGGAAGGGCACCCTTGATTCACTTGTACTTTGGGGCGGAGGCTTTGCTCATGACCTTGCGCTAGAAGTGGCAAAAGAAAAATTTGCTGCTACCGAGGTGATTTTGGTCCACGGGCTAGAAGATGAGTTGGTAACTGAGGAAAGTAAGAAACGACAAGAGGAGCTTCTTTTAGAGCTAGGCAAGCCGCTAAACCTGCTTACTTTTTCTGGGGGGCATGAACTAGACCCTCAAATGGTAGAAAGAATTATATATCAAGGGTTTTAGGCTTATTTTTTTGCTTGGAACTTGCGTTTTTTAAAACAATTTGTTGAACTTTCGTCCAATCGTACTTTTAAAATACTCTGAACTCTGTCCATGCTTTCGCTTACTGAAAAAGAGGTAGACCTAATTGCTACCCAATTGCTTAAAGGCAATGTGTGCTTCTATCAGGTTGACAAGAAGAAAATCCATCACTTGCCTGACGATGAAGATCACTTCAACTACGACCTAACCCCAGAGGAGGAAGACATTCTCGACGAAATCGAAGATGAACCAGACAATTTTGCAGAGTTTACCAAGCTTGAACCGTCCCAAGAGCATCAGCTCATGCAAGACTTTGTGGACCGCAAAGTCAAAGAGCGTACACTCGCAGAGGACCTAGTGAGTGCACTTAGCAATCCAAAAGCTACTACCGCTTTCCGGTTTCTACTGGATGGCTCCAAATACAAGGAAGAATGGGCAGAGTTTCTCCGTGGCAAATACCAGGACTGGATCAAAGAACAAGTAGATGCCTTCAACTACGCCGAAGATTAATTGAATCAGCCGCTCCAAGATTTACCCTCTAGAGCGGTTTTTTTTAGTCTAGTTGCCTATATTCAATGCCTCATCCTTTTTTGCCCTTTCCATGAAAAAACTCCTCTTTTTTCTTCCCCTTCTTTTTGTAGTTCAGCTTATTCATGCCCAAACTTGGGACTGGGGAGGTCCACTAGATCCCCTGCAAGCCAAATTTCAAATTCAGCAGTACCGACTCGAGATTGAAATTTTTCCAGAAACGCAATCCATTGCTGGACAATCTACCATCACCTTTTTGGCCAGTGAAAAGCTCGATACGCTACGGTTTCAATTGATAGACCAATACCAAGTAAGCAAAGTGCTCATGGATGGAAAAGCCGTTGCATTTTCCCATCAAAACGACCTTTTAGATATCCTTCCCATAGACTGCACCTGCAACCAGGTTCAGATCTTCTACGAGGGTCCAACACCCATCGCCCAGAATCCTCCCTGGACCGGGGGATTTACTTGGGAAAAAGATCATATGGGTAAACATTGGATGGGATTGTCCTCCCAAGGTGAGGGTGCAAAGCTTTTTATGCCCGCCTTAGACCACCCCTCAAGTGAGCCACAGCAAGGTGTGGAATTACTCTTCACGGTACCCAAACCCTATTTTGTCGCTTCCAACGGACGCTTGCTCAAAACCCAAGATCAGGGTCAAAAACTGCGCTACCAATGGAAAACGGACTATCCGATTAATAATTACGGCATCAACTTCACGCTTGGTATTTTTGAAAAAGCGGAAACCGAGTTTCACTCCAGCTCTGGAGCAGTAATTCCGATGGCAGTGTGGGTACTCCAAGAAAACAAATACAAGGCCAAGGACCTGCTAGAGGTTCTTCGGGTAAGTGCTCAAACGCATGAAAAATATTTCGGACCCTTTCCATTTCCGGAGGACAAAATCGCGGTAGTTGAAACTCCTTACCTAGGAATGGAACACCAAACCATCAATGCCTATGGGAATAACTTCCAATTTATACCCATGGGAAAGGTGAAGTATGACTGGCTCCTCCACCACGAACTGGGGCACGAATGGTTTGGCAACAAGGTTTCTGTGGGCGACTGGGCTGACATGTGGATTCACGAAGGCCTTACGGCCTACGGGGATTGGTTGTTTTATTGGGAACATGGGGGACCGGAGGCTTATTTCAAAAAAGCACGGTCAGAGGCGCGAGGTATTCCGCATGCCCGACCTGTAGTCAGTCCAACCAACTCCACCGAAAAGACGGCCTATCATCCGGAGATTTATACCAAGGGAGCCATGGTCATTCATTCCCTACGGGGGGTTTTAGGAGATGAACTTTTTTTCCCTACTCTAAAAGCCTTTGCCAGTGAAGAGCAGTTTACATACCTAAATCGGGTGACTACGAAAGATTTTACCGACTTTATTCAGCGCTACACCGGGCAAAATTTGGAAGGCTTTTTTAAGCTTTACCTAGAGACCACAGCCTTGCCCAAGTTGACGGTAAGCAAACAAGGAAAGTCAGGGTACCGAATTGCCTTGGAAGGCATTGATTTTGAAATGCCCGTGGAAATCACAACCTCGGAGGGTAGTCAAAAACTCTCGATTGGAAAAAAGGGGGTTTTGGTCACCAGCAGCAGCTTACCCGTAGTGGATCCGCGAGGATGGCTGATGCTACAACGGTAGGGAAGTATGCTGAAATCCCCTCCCGCAATTCTACGGGACAGGCCTGATCCCCTTTGAAAAGGGGGAGTCACACCAACTGGTTTCCAAGCAGATACTAGTAAGCCAAAAAACTTATTTATAGTTAAGGTTTGAGGCGAGCTAAGATGTGATTCCCTCCCGCAATGGTGCGGGACAGGCTCTTACAAGGGGGCAAGGGGCCTGCCCCGCATACTCGCGGGGGATTTTAGGTCAAAAGCATCGCATGGATTGAATCTTACGTAACCAATTACAATGAAAAAATCAGCGGGTCTTTTCTGTTTTAATCTGCGTGAAAAAAAGAAGATTCGTGCCAGAGGAAATTAAAAATTCAAGGATAAATGCTCGCGATTGCAAATCGCGAGCAGCATCAAATCACGAGCAGCTCCGAGCAGCGCTATAAACCAAAAAAACGGTGCAAGCATTCGCTCGCACCGTTTCTTTTTGGGGATGATTTTAGGTATTAGATTCCGAATTCCTTCTTCACCTGATCCACATAATCCAACTTCTCCCAGGTAAATAGCTCTACCTTTTGGGTGATTGCTGGTCGGTAGGGAGAAGTGAAAGTCTTCTCGACCACCACATTTTCTCTTCCCATATGACCGTAAGCTGCAGTCTCTAAGTAGATCGGTGTACGGAGCTTTAGTCGCTGCTCGATGGCGTACGGACGCATGTCGAAAAGGTCTTCCACCTTCTTTGCAATGTCTCCATCGCTCAAGTTGACTTTCGCTGTACCGTAGGTATTGATGTAAATGCCCATAGGCTTAGCTACACCAATCGCATAGGAAACTTGTACCAAGATTTCATCAGCAACTCCAGCTGCTACCAAATTTTTGGCAATGTGACGGGTCGCATAAGCAGCCGAGCGGTCTACTTTTGAAGGATCTTTGCCTGAGAAGGCTCCTCCTCCGTGAGCTCCCTTGCCCCCGTAGGTATCTACGATGATCTTTCTTCCGGTCAAGCCTGTATCTCCGTGAGGACCACCGATCACAAACTTGCCCGTTGGGTTGATGTGGTAGGTGATCTGGTCTGTAAATAGTTTTTGAAGCGAAGGCTTCAACTTTGCCTTCACGCGTGGGATCAAAATGTTGATGATGTCGGACTTGATTTTGGCAAGCATCTTTCCTTCCTCGTCAAAGTCATCGTGCTGGGTAGAAACGACGATCGCATCAATGCGCTGAGGCACGTTGTCGTCGGAGTATTCAATCGTCACCTGAGACTTAGAGTCAGGACGTAGGTAAGGCATGTCCTTATTCTCTCTACGCAACTCCGCTAGTTCCAATAGGATGCGGTGCGAGAGGTCCAATGCCAGAGGCATGTAGTTATCGGTCTCGTTGGTGGCATAGCCAAACATCATGCCTTGATCCCCTGCACCCTGCTCTTCTGGGTTCTTGCGTTCTACACCCTGGTTGATGTCAGCAGACTGCTCGTGAATGGCAGAAAGTACTCCGCAAGAGTTGCCTTCAAACATGTATTCGCTCTTGGTGTAGCCGATCTTATTGATCACCTCGCGAGCGATTTTTTGCACGTCTAGGTACACTTCCGATTTTACCTCACCGGCAAGGAACACTTGTCCAGTAGTTACGAGTGTTTCGCAGGCTACTTTGGAGCTAGGATCAAAAGCCAAAAAGTTGTCGATGAGTGCGTCGGAGATTTGGTCCGCAATTTTATCAGGGTGGCCCTCAGATACTGATTCTGAGGTAAATAGGTAAGGCATACCGTTTTTTATTTTTCGTGAATGGTGGCACAAAATTACAGGAAGTGCCCGAAATAAAAAACTGCAGAAAGGGGTTACTAACTGAGTAGCAGCGATTCCTTATTTTATTCTCGCAAAGAAGGAAAGTATGCCTCCCTAAGGCAGGCAGCGAAGAATTCTAAGCAAATAGAATCTTTGCGTCTCTGCGTCTTTGCGAGAGTATTTTTTTCAAGCTCTCAAAGAAAGAAAGCCTTCCGCAGGCTTCGCGCGAATACTCTCTTTTTTTCTCGCAAAGAAGAGAAGCCGCAAAGAAAAGTCACACAACCTTTGCGGCCTGCGCCTGCCTTCCGCAGGTAGGCCTTTGCGAGAGTATTTTTTTTAAGCTCTCAAAGAAAGAAAGCCTTCCGCAGGCTGCGCGCGAATACTCTCTTTTTTTCTCGCAAAGAAGAGAAGGCGCAAAGAGAAATCGTACAAACTTTGCGGCCTGCGCCTGCCTTCCGCAGGTAGGGCTTTGCGAGAGTATTTTTTTTAAGCTCTCAAAGAAAGAAAGCCTACCTACTGTAGGCAGGCTTCGCGCGAATACTCTCTTTTTTTCTCGCAAAGTAGGAAAGACGCAAAGAGAAATCGTACAAACTTTGCGGCTCTGCGTCTTTGCGAGAGTATTTTTTTTCTTGCAAAGAACGGAAGCCTGCCTACCGCAGGTAGGGCGCAAAGAAAAAAGAGTTGGGCCAAATCTCAAACGCCATCTTTCAAAAGAAAAAATGCTATTAAAAGGATCCCCCCAATTATGGCTCCAGCTTTATTTTTGAGATACACCTGAATCATATTATTCTTTTTGTAGAGATAAATGATGTAGCCCTGCACAAGCAGTCCAAAGCCGAAAATAAGGAGCGCAAAGGGGATGGATTTGAAAAAGAATCCTACAGCAATTATCCCAAGTGCCAAGGAGAAGGAGAAGTATTCCCACTTTTTGATCGTTTCCATACCTATTGTTTTTTAAAAGTAAATGAAGGGGTCAGTTTATACTAAATAGCTGTGTCAAATGATTTTCGTAATCCTTTTGGAAATGGCTCAGATATCCAGAAAACCAATCCACGGTATTACCATCGGAATCATACAAAATAAAATAGGGGTAACCTGAAAGCTTCATGCGATCGTAGTAGGCATTATTTACATCGATAAGTATCTTATTTGAATCACTGATTTTTTTGAATTCTTTCGCCTCTGAATCACTCAAATTTGTGTTCCCCATTTTTTGATAAAGAAAAACATGAAGCACCTGCGGATTTTTATCCATAAAAGACTGTAAATCATTCATAGACTCTATACAAGGCTTACACTTTTCGTTCCAGGTTTCTATCAAAACGTAGTCATAATTGCCTCTTAATTGTTTATCTCTTACTTCTTGCGCAAGGGCAGGGAACTCGGACAAGGAAACCAAATTGAGCGTGTCTTTTTTCTGAATTACTTCTTCAAAATCAATATTTCCCAACTCAATGTTTGTTTGATAGATTGGAAAAATAAAAGTCGAATAAGCGATAACAGAACCCACTAAAAATGGGTAGAAGAGGAGTTTTCTAACTGTGAATAACAAACTCAAAATGGCAACCAAAAACCCCATCAAAATTGGATTGGGTAGCACTGCCTCCCATTCCAACTCTTGTTGGGCAAAAACCATGGCAATCAAATAAAATATGGGTCCAGTTATTCCTAGAAGATACGCTCTTTTATCCAGCTCCCTACCCATAAATCCAAGCCATCTAAAAATCCCTGCCGTCAACAATAACCCATAAGTGAGGGTAAGTTGGTTGGCAAATTCTATAGCCAAAAAGGATAATCCCCAAATAGGAAGTACAGAAAAAGAGACAAGCGTAAGAATTACTTTTTTCTTCATAAAAAATTGGTTTGATCCATTAAGAACATTCTCCTTCAGTATCGACGATTACATCCCTCTTTTCACAGGTTTGAAGCCATAAAAATCCACAGCCAGCTGAAGTTTCCTTACAAGTCTTCGTCGTACATTTCACTTCAGTGCCTAGGACCCCACCACAAGTCCACTTGCAATTACAGGAAGGTTCTTCCTCATTTAAAATCCTATAAACGATGTTTGAATACTTCCAATCACCTTCAAGTGAGCTAATACAGTCTAAACAAACAGCATTACCTGAATTTTGAACTTCATAATCATTCAAGGTTGAAAAAACACCGATAAAATCAATTGAGTCCATTTCCCGAACTAAGTTTAGTCCAAGCTGCCTAATTTCTTCCTTATAAAAATCAGATGGAGTAGTTACCGATTGAATTTCTTGAATCAATTCCTGAATTAAAAATCGCTGTTTTTGGCTCAAATCACTGGATAAGGTATGATTTAGCTTTGATAACCAAAGTTCCTTTTTCTCTAGCGTAGTTAGCAATAAGTACTCTGAAACAACCTGTGATTTAGGCTTATCCTTCAAAAACTCACTTCGACTATTTCTTTCGAATTGAAAGTCATTTTGGTCAACTTGATCACATGAACTAGACATTATAATAGCACAAAAAATTAGATTATTTATGATTTTCATAACGATTTGGTTAAAAATTGGTACCTACTAAAAATTTCTTATCCCTTAAAAACTTAAACTAACCTATCAATCTCCAAGCAAAGCTGCAAAGAAAAAAGGGTTGGGATAAATCTCAAACGCCATCTTTCAAAAGAAAAAATGCTATCAAAAGTATCCCTCCAATTAAGGCTCCAGCTTTATTTTTGAGATACACCTGAATCATATTATTCTTTTTGTAGAGATAAATGATGTAGCCCTGCACAAGCAGTCCAAAGCCGAAAATAAGGAGGGCAAAGGGGATGGATTTGAAAAAGAATCCTACATAAGCAACAGCTATCGCGAGGAATATTGAAAAGGTTTCCCACTTTTTGATCGTTTCCATAAATATTAGTTTTCGTATTTCTTACAAATTTTAAATGACCTTGAAGCATCGTCAATACAAATGAGTTCCCCCAAATAAATAATACCACCACATGCTAATGCCCCCACTAAAGTAGGAGAGAAGATAGCACAAGTTGCCGCACCAACCAAGGCTACATCTCTACAAGTTTCTATTCCAGAATCCAACACCTCTTCACATTCCCCTTGAGTTCTAAAGTTCGAAGAAGAATTACCCCCTAGTGACTTCTTTTCTGGTTCAACACCATTATTGATTAAACTCTCGATATCACTTTGCGTAAAATTTGACACATCCGGATACATTTCTCTTATCTCCTGACCGACTGCAGCCAACTCATACATTGTATTGAACACATAATCCGGATTTTTATAATTTTCAGAGATGAAGATTTTTAAATCTTCGATTGATGCAAATTCTTTTTTTAGTGCAGAATCATTGATTGGCTCGTCTCCAATATACAGCGCCTTTATCTCTATTGTTTTGTTCAGAGCAAGGCTAAATTTTTTGGACAGCGGATCGCTTAGAAGCTGTGTCAAGGTAGATCCCTGGACCGGTTCAGGTGACTCATTGTAATCGCAAGACATGGAGAAAAAAATCAACACCGATAAAACTAAATAGTAACGTTTCATTTTTTGAAAAATTTAAGTTTAAAAATTCATTTGAAGCTCGCTTTGAACCTGAACTAAACCTATCTGTTTCTCAGCTAATTATCAAAATAAAATGTATAAATAAAAAGTTTTAAATCATAACTAGCTATATATCAATTTGATTATTTATATTTTTTATTAAATTATAACATTTTTTAATTGATTTTTCATTTTTATCAAAATAGTACCAAATAGCACCCATCAATTCGACTATTAAAAGAACAAACAAAAAATCCCCTACAATTTGTAGGGGATGGAGTGCAATTTTGGACTGGCAAGAAAGACCTTTGGGGTTTTAGAAATCCCAAAGGTGAGCAAAGACCTTCGGGGTTTTAGAAACCCCAAAGGTCGTTAAATCATCTCCACACTGCGCTTCACAAAGGCAGTCAAATCCTTGCCTGTCAGCAAGCCCTGGGAAAGTAAAGCCAAATCAAAGGCTTGCTTGGCAAGCTTCACCTGACTCTCTTCATTTTCTGCCTTGAGGATCTTGTCAACCAAAGGGTGATTGCCATTGATGGCTACCTTGTAGCTATCAGGCAAACTGCCGTAGAAACTCATCGGTCCACCACCAGTTTGTGCCATTTCCTTCATGCGGCGCATCCACTCTTCCATCGTGATGGTTACCGGCATTTCCTCGGGACTTAAGCCTTCGATATCCACGGTATAGGTCTTGTTGGCGATGGCTTTTTCAAAAAGCACCTTCACCGACTTGCTCTGATCTTCAGTCAACAGGTTGGCATAGGTGGAATCCTTTTGAATCAACTTTTCTACCACATCCGAATCCACACGCTTGAGTTGGGTTTTTTCCAACTTGGACTCAATATGCTGAATGAAATGGTTGTCGATTGGAGAATCCAACACCAACACATCGTAGTCCTTCTTCAGTGCCGAATCGATGAAGCTGTCCTGCTTCTTTAGATCTGTGGAGTACAAATAAATCAGCTGCTCGTTTTTGTCGGTTTGGGTAGCCAATACCTTTTCACGGTATTCGTCTAGCGTATAGTGCTCTTCCTTGGTGTTTTTGAGTAGGGTAAACTCCTTGCCTTTCTCGTAAAACTTCTCCTCGGAGAGCATGCCATACTTCACAAACAGGCCAATATCATTCCACTTTTCCTCGTAGGCTTTACGATCCTTTTTGTAGAGCTCCGAAAGCTTGTCCGCCACTTTCTTCGTGATGTAGTTGTTGATCTTCTTCACGTTGCCATCGGCCTGCAAAAAGCTTCTTGACACGTTGAGTGGAATGTCTGGGGAATCAATCACCCCATGGAGCAACATCAAAAACTCAGGAACAATGTCCTTCACCTCATCGGTAATGAATACCTGACGGCTGAAAAGCTTGATCTTGTTGCGCTGCAGCTCAAAGTCATTTTTGACTTTCGGGAAATACAAGACCCCGGTCAAGTTGAACGGATAGTCCACATTGAGGTGGATCCAAAATAAAGGATCTTCACCCATCGGGTATAAACTCTTATAAAAAGCAAGGTAGTCCTCGTCTTGAAGATCGCTTGGTGACTTGGTCCAAATAGGAGCGGTAGTGTTGACAATATTGTCTACCTCCACAGACTTCCATTTCTTCTCTCCCTTGTCGTCTACTCCATCTTCTACTGACTCGGATTTGGTGCCAAACTTGATGGGGATGGGCAGAAACTTGCAGTACTTGTCCAAGATCCCTTGCA
The DNA here is from genome assembly GCA_040403475.1 of Algoriphagus sp. Lineage (GTDB taxonomy): Bacteria > Bacteroidota > Bacteroidia > Cytophagales > Cyclobacteriaceae > Algoriphagus. The sequence continues at coordinate 159,408 of JBBAKO010000001.1, forward strand.
ACTTCCACTTGTCTAGAAATTCAATCGAATCCTCGTTGACATGGAGAATGATATCCGTTCCTCGGGTCTTCTTCTTTCCTTTTTTGATTTCAAATTCGGTACTGCCGTCACAGGTCCAAATGGCTGGTTCAGAACCCTCCTGGTATGAAAGAGAATGAATCTCTACATTTTTGGCAACCATAAAGGCGGAATAGAAACCCAAACCAAACTTGCCAATGATTTCGTTGGCATCTTTGGAATCTTTGAATTTCTCCACAAACTCGGTAGCACCAGAAAATGCAATCTGGTTGATGTACTTCTTAATCTCCTCGGCGGTCATGCCAAGACCTTTGTCCGAGATGGTGATGGTTTTCTTTTTTTCGTCAAAAGAAACCTCTACCATAATGTCTCCAAGATCCCCAGTATACTGACCTAATGTCGCAAGACGCTTGATTTTTTGAGTCGCATCCACTGCATTGGAGACCAATTCCCGAAGGAATATCTCATGATCAGAATAGAGGAATTTCTTAATGATAGGGAAAATGTTCTCGGTATGTATCGAGATCGTGCCTTTTTCCTGCATGGGCTTACATCGGTTTAGTTAAAGGTAAAATGTGTCTACCGATAGGTTAGCAAGGCCTATTCCAAGTCTAAAAAAGTGACAAGATGTCAGCAACATCGAATGGCAATACGAAGCAAAGAGAAGCCTTTAGCCAGTTCCAAGGCGGGGGGAATAGCTAAAGTCCAAGGGATTTGGAAAGTCAAAGCTGAACCCAGTGGCACTGATTTTTTCCGAACCAATCCACCTCCCTACTTTTTCATCGGCGACTTCCAGATAGCTTGCTGGCGGAAGGATTCCCAAGGTACTCGCATTTTTTGCATAGACCTCTCGCCGCAAAGGATGCTCCTGCGCGACCCCATTGAAGGTTTGATTCCAAAGTCCTTGATCCAGCACCCAAGCAATCATCCTTGCCGCATCGTCTTGGTGAATAAAATTGACCCGAGTATGGCCTACCACCTCTTCCTTTCCAGAAAAATACGAGCCAGGAATTCGATCTGCACCCATCAATCCTCCCATCCGCAGGATTGTCAGCGAATAGCTTGGAGAATCCGCCATCAATTGCTCAGCTCGATACAAAATCGAATTGCCTGCATTACTTTCAGTAATCTGCTCCTCCTCGGTGTAGGACGCCGCTTTGTTTTCATTGGGGTAAATCCCGGTGCTGGAAATAAAAATGATCTGCTTTACAGCTGAGTTTGCAACCAAGGTACGTAAGGAGGCAAGTTGCTGCAGGTAGGCTTCCCCGTCCCCATGCCGACTCCTTGGAGGAAGGGTCACTATCAAAATCTCGGAATCAAAAAGTCGGTGGTAGGCTGTCCCCTTGGGATCGGGATCTAGGGCAAAGTGGATAGCATCCAAGCCTTTCCCGCGAAGGAGTTCCACTTTTTCTGGGCGAGTGGAAGACCCTAGCACGAGATGCCCCTGCCTTTGCAAAAGCAACCCAGCGGCTTCGCCAAGCCATCCCAAACCGATAATTAAAACTTTCTTCATGCGTAAAACTTTTGGTGCCAAACTGAATGTAGAGCCTCAATGGATTTTCCCGTTCGCAAACCAGAACCAAAGAAAAAACCTCCTTTCCGGAGGTTTGTTTATTCTTTTTTAGGCAGCGTTCCCAAAAGGTAATCCCAAAGCGGTGAACTTACCCCAAAGGCAACATCTGGGTCTTTGTAATGATGAATGGCATGGTTGACCCACAAGACCTTAAAAAAATTCTTAGGCGGGTTGTAAACGTGCACGACGTAATGAACTCCCAAATACCCAGCATAGCCCAGCAGAAATCCAGGTAAAAAATAGAGCCCAAAATCACCCATCAACAGCGTAAACAACAAGTAAAGAATCGTTGCATAGGCTGCACTGACAAAGGGAGGCATGGCCAAGCGGTCCTTGTCCTTGGGGTAATCGTGGTGTACCCCGTGGACGTTGTATTGCAACTTATCCTTAATTGGCGTATCTGGCTCCATGTGGAAAAAATGCTTGTGCATCATGTACTCCACAAACGTAAAAGTAAGCAATCCCAATACGGAAAAGGCCAAACCAAATCCAACAGGGATAGAAGTGGATACCAGCCCATAATACAACGAAACGGAGGAGATGGCCAAAAATAGGGAAATGGGGATGGAAATGTGCGTTCTTGAAATTCGCTCAAGCACTGGATTAGAAAACAGCGAAGCCGAACCAAAATTATCAGGTTGATCTAATCTCCCAATCTTTTTCATGGTAACTAGTGGTTTAGGTAGTTTTTAAAAATCGTATTGTACTAGAGGTATTAACTATCCTACAAAAATAAGGGTTTCTGTTTTTCGAATTTTTTTTTCTTTCCTGACTTAACTCATCTTTTTTTCTTCCTCTTGAGTCAATGCAATGGTTTTGCGGTAATAGTCCTCGTACAAAGGAAGAATCTGGTCGATGTCAAATTCCTTGGCTCGAGCCAATGCCCGCTCCTTAAATCCTGGCAAATTGGCGGCATCCAAAATAAAGAGCGCCTTTTTGGTCATGTCCTCCACATCACCTACCTCGCAAGCAAAGCCTGTAATTCCATCCAAATTCAATTCGGGGATTCCCCCAGCATTGGAGGATAACACTGGCACCTCACAGGCCATCGCCTCCAAAGCCGCAAGCCCAAAGCTTTCTTTTTCCGAAGGCATCAAAAATAGATCTGCCACAGACAGTACTTCTTCTACCGCCTCAAGCTTGCCTAAAAAACGAATGTCTTCACAGGTACCAAGGGTGCGGCAAAGACGCTCCATGCGATCTCGCTCAGGCCCATCGCCTACTAGAAGCAACTTGGCAGGAATTTCTTTTCGTACGTTGTAAAACACATGAATGACATCCTCTACCCGCTTTACCTTCCGAAAGTTGGAGGTATGGACCAAAAGCATTTCCCCATTGGGACAAATTGCTAGTTTAAAGTGCTCCTTTCGCTGCTTCTTAAAGCGCTCCAAATCGATAAAATTCGGGATCACCTCAATGTGTCGCTTGATGTCAAAGTAGTCATAGGTTTCTTTTCTCAAGTCTTCCGAAACAGCCGTTACCCCGTCAGATTGGTTGATGGAAAAAGTAACTACCGGCTCGTAACTCGGATCTTTTCCTACCAAGGTGATGTCCGTCCCGTGAAGGGTCGTCACCACAGGAATCGAAATACCATGGGTTTTGAGTATTTGCTTGGCCATGTAAGCAGACGAAGCATGCGGAATGGCATAGTGCACATGGAGCAAGTCCAACTTTTCGTACTTGACCACACTCACCATTTTACTGGCAAGGGCTAGCTCATAGGGAGCAAACTCAAACAAAGGATAACTCTTGATGTCTACCTCGTGGTAGAATAGGTTTTCGCTAAAAAAATCCAGCCTCATGGGCTGCTTGTAGGTAATAAAATGCACTTCATGGCCCACTTTCGCAAGTCCTTTGCCCAATTCAGTGGCTACCACTCCACTACCTCCGAAGGTAGGGTAACAAACAATTCCTATTTTCATTTACTGGATTGAAGCTTTACTAACCTGCTGATAACACGCTTCAACTATAGTTTTGTTCAAAATAAAAGATTTTTATGCTCCCAATTTTCTTAAAGAAAGCGCAAAGAAGAAAAAAACTAAGGCTTAACTACACAAAAATCTAATTAATTTACCAAACAAATTGGATACCCCTATGAAACATACTTTTCTAGTAATCGCACTAGTTCTCCTTGGATGGGCATGTTCCTCTCCTACCAACCCCGAATCCGAAACCAAAAAAATAGATCCCCTCACTCATTGGGGTGAAAACCCCTGGCCTGAAATCCGTAAAAAAAGAATCAATCAATTGCTCCCTGAAGCCTTAAAAAATGCCAAGGTTGCAAGCTGGCTAGTCATCTGCCGTGAAAACTACAACGACCCCATCGCAACACATGTGGGTGGTGAAAATGCAAGTGGCACCGCGGCTTTCCTTTTTTATGCAGATGAAACTGGCTTTCATTCCCTAGCTTTTTCACCGGAAGGAGAAGCAAAAGCCTTGGAAGACCTCGCTATCCATGAAAAGGTAGAGCGAATCCCAAGAGGAGAATCAGCAGTGGCCAAGGCGGTCTCCTTTATCAAAGAAAAAGGATTCCCGACGGTAGCAATCAACTCCTCCGCAAGCAACGAAATGGCTGATGGCCTCACCCATAGCCAACATAAGGAATTGATTGCCTTGATGGGCACTGACAAGAGCAAGCTCGTTTCCTCCGAGGACTTGGTGTACGAATGGCTCTCCATCAAGCTTCCTGAAGAAGTTGAAATCCTGAAGAAGGCAGCCCAGCTTGCCTCTGATTTTCAAGAGGAGGCCTATGCCAGCATTATCCCAGGCAAAACTACAGATGCAGACGTAGCCAAGTTTTTGAAAGCCAAAATGGCGGAATATGGTGTTACCGATGCCTGGCACCCCGATCAAAACCCCAATGTCAACTCAGGTCCTGACCGAGGACACTCCCATGCGACTGACAAGGTGATTCAGCCAGGAGATGTCATCCAAACCGACTTTGGAGTGAAACTATACGGCATCTGGGTAAGTGATATCCAGCGGTTTGCCTATGTATTGAAAGAAGGTGAATCTAGCGCGCCTAAGGATATCCAGACCTATTGGGAAAATGGTAAGGCAGGTAGCCGAATTGCGCTTGCCGCCATGAAGCCTGGTGTAAAGGGTGAAGATGTCGACCGTGCTCAGCGAGACCTGATGGATACCAATGGATCCCTCTATGTGCCTTGGAGTACCGGTCACCCCGTGGGTTATGTGGCGCACGATGTGGGACCAAATCTAGGCGGTGCACGCATTCCTACACCACGACCAGCAGCCCAAAAACTCTTGAAGCAAGGAATGGTCTTTGCTTTTGATGGATTCCATTGCTGGAAGCAGGCCGATGGAACCGAAAAAACCATCTCTGTAGAAGAAATGGCTGTGGTCAATGAAAGCGGCTCCACTTACCTCATCACACCCCAAGAAGACCTGATTTTGGTAGGAAAAAAATAAATTTCTAGAATTCTAAAATGACAAAAGCCAGGGAAACTTGGCTTTTGTCATTTTCACCTTTTTGCATTCCGATCCTCAAACTTAAGGCGCGAATTGAAGCGCTGAAACCCCTTCAGGAATAGCCACAAATTTTAAGTTTTTCAATCTTTCAATTTTGCAATTGGTTACCTTTGAGCAACCAAATCATTCCCTCGCCATGAACGAGCGCTACCTGCAGCGCGGGGTTTCCGCATCCAAAGAAGACGTACACCAGGCCATCTCTAAGTTGGACAGAGGCTTATATCCTAAGGCTTTCTGCAAAATTGTAGAAGACACCTTGGGCAATGATCCCGAGTACTGCAACATCATGCATGCGGACGGCGCAGGTACTAAGTCCTCGCTTGCCTACCTCTACTGGAAGGAAACAGGCGACCTAAGCGTTTGGAAGGGAATCGCTCAGGATGCAATCATCATGAATACGGATGACCTCCTCTGTGTGGGAGCGACGACCAATATCCTTGTTTCCTCCACCATCGGAAGAAACAAAAACTTAGTGCCTGGAGAAGTGATCTCTGCGATCATTCAAGGAACCGAAGAAGTACTTCAAATGCTGCGAGACAATGGAGTCAACATCGTACTTACAGGTGGCGAAACGGCAGATGTAGGAGACTTGGTACGCACAGTGATCGTGGATAGTACAGTTACCTGCCGAATGCGCAGGGAAGACATCATCTCCAACGACCGCATTCAAGCAGGAAACGTAATCGTGGGCCTCTCTTCTTTTGGTCAAGCGAAATACGAAAAAGAATACAATGGCGGAATGGGCAGCAATGGACTGACCTCTGCACGCCACGACGTGTTTAATAAGGTCTTGAAAACGCGCTATCCCGAAAGTTTTGATCCGGCAGTACCCGATGCACTCGTTTACTCTGGATCCTATCAATTGACCGATCCTGCCCCTGGCACCCCCTTTAACATGGGCAAGCTGGTACTTTCCCCGACACGCACCTATGCGCCGATTCTCGTAGACATCTTGAATTACATGCGTCCCCATATCAATGGTTTGGTTCACTGCTCGGGTGGTGCTCAAACCAAGGTGCTCCATTTTATCGAGGATCTTCACGTCATCAAGGACAATTTATTTGATACTCCTCCCTTGTTTCGCATCATTCAAGAGGAAAGCGGAACGGATTGGAAGGAAATGTACAAGGTATTCAACATGGGGCACAGAATGGAAGTGTACTTGGACGAGCGCTATGCTGAAGAAATCATCGATATCGCCGAATCCTATGGAGTGGAAGCACAAATCATTGGACGTGTAGAACCCCATACCGGTAAAAAAGTAACGCTTCAAGGCACCTACGGCACCTTCGAGTACTAGACCCAAAGAAGCACAATTGTGCTTCGGATCAATTTTTACATCCTGCTATGCTTCGGATTTTTCGTGTATTTGTTTGGGTACTAGGAATCCTTCTCCTATTGGGCATAGCCACGCTCACTACAGTAGATCGAAGTCCCGTTCAGAATCGCTCTTCCTACCAAAGCACTTTTGCAGACCTGGATAGCAGCACCTGGAACAGCAGTACCTCATCCCACTGGCTAGGAGGCTGGGCTACCGTGAATGTCACCCCAGCCCAACCTGCAGAACTCGTAGGCTACTCCCCTCGAGGACCCTATACCTTTGTCCAAGACTCCAGCCATGTCAAAGCCTTGACCCTCAGCAACGGCAAATCCAGCATCGCCTGGCTCAACTACGAATTATTGATAGTTCACCCGCAACTCGCCGAGCAGGTCCGTGCAGGGGTTCAAGAAGCAGGGATCTCTCTAGATCAACTGATTTTCACCGCTACACATACCCATTCGGGGATGGGAGGATACATGCCAGGAATGGTGGGTTCGCTTGCCTTTGGAGGCTACGATGAGCAGGTGGTCGAGCAACTGGTAGCTGGGTCCGTTCGTGCTTTGCAAACTGCCATCGCCAGCCAAGACACAGTCACCATCGCCTATAAAAAAACAAGTGTTTCCGACCTTGTCTCCAATCGCTTCGTCAAAGGAGGCCCTACTGATCCCTTCGTGCGTCAGGTGCTGCTACAGCGAAAGGATGGACAAAAAGCCTCTTTTATCACCTACTCGGCACATGCCACCGCCTTGAGCTCCAAGTTTATGGGGCTGTCTGGAGATTACCCTGCCTTTCTTACCGAGCGCTTGGAAGAGGATGAAGTGGATTTCGCACTATTTGCTGCAGGCACCGTGGGAAGCCACCGTCCACTCACGCAAGGAAATACCCCCGAGCAGGTCAATGCCTATGCCCTCGTCATTGATACAAGGCTCAGCGCGGATACCAGTGCAGTGGCCTTGCAAGGAGCTGCATTGCTTCGAACTTTTCAGTTACAGATCGACTTGGGGGAACCCCAACTTCGTATTTCCAACGACTTGCGACTACGGCCCTGGCTCTTTCGAACCCTACTTGGAGAGATGCCTGCCTATTTAGACATCAGCCAAGTGGGAAACATCTTGTTTATTTCGAGTAGCGGCGAACTTTCAGGAGTTTTTTATGAAGCCTGGGATGCCCTTGCGGAAGAAAAAGGACTGCATCTGGTAGTCACCGTTTTCAATGGGAGCTATGTAGGCTACATCACGCCCGATGAGTTGTACGATGCCAAATTTCACGAAGTACGTGAGATGAACTGGTTTGGTCCAGGAAATGGGCAGTACTTCGATCGTCTCATTAAAGGAGTGATTCAAAAAGCAGAGAATTAAACCCACACTACAATGTCCCAACGAAGCGTACTCTCTAGCATACTTAACCTCTGCTGTCCAAAATGCAGAAAGGGACAGCTTTTTAAGCCTGGTAAAATTTCAAAGCCTGGAAGTTTATTTAGCATGTATGCGACTTGCCCGCATTGCAATCAGTCCTTTGAACCCGAACCAGGATTCTATTTCGGAGCGATGTTTGTCAGCTATGGCATCAATACGCTTCTTTTTATTGCTTCTTGGATCACGCTTACGCTTGTATATCCCGACTATTCCTTGCTCTTACTACTTGGATTACTTGTCGTTATCGTGCTGCTTAGCTTACCCTTCAGCTTCCGCTTGAGCCGATCCATTTGGCTTGCGCTATTTGTTCGATTTGATCCCCCTCAAGTCATTAAATAAGACTCCTAAATCCAAAGAAGTAGCCAAGGAAGCCAAAAGGCGAGTTCCATCCGTTGCCTTTTTTGCGTTGCCGGAAGTTGGGATTGAAAAAAGGTCAGGTAATGGACCAAGAACATCAGCAGAAGAATGCAAGAAAATGGGCGGTAAAAGGAGGGCAATAAAATAAAGGAAGCCATCGTGCCAAAAATTCCTACAAGGGCAAGTTTCCGAATCCACTGAATCATTTGGATTGGAGGGAGAAGAATTGCAATAGAATTAAATCCATCCTGTCGGTCTTCTTCTCGATCCAAAAAAGAGAGCATCCAGAGATTAAGCAAGGCCGATAAAAAAAATACAGTTGCAAATGCCAGTGCCTGCCAGGACAAATCCTGCGCCTCAGAACGGAGGATTGGGAGCCATAAAACTCCAACCACGTAGAATAAAGCTATCGAAACCTCCTTTAGAACCAGGGGACCTAATTTTTGAATTGCCCAGCGACAACCCCCCATCGAGAGCACGAGCACCAAAGTCAGCTGCAGCTCTTTGCCCCATCCCAACCAGTAAAAGGCTCCAATAAGGCCAGCCACTACGGCTACAAGGATACCTACTGAGAGGACAAGCTTGTTTTGTCTGTAAAAGACTCTTCGGGAGGAACTACTCCCCTTACTTTGCCTTGCATCCAGCAGATGGTCCAGGCTGTAGATGGTCCACACCGCTAACCCCAAGAGGACAAAAATGGGCCATTCCAACTGCACATGAAAAAGTTCTTGGAAAAAATACATGCTTGCCATCGCACCAAAGACAACATCTAAGGAGAGCCAAGAAAAAAGTTGTTGGAGTCGCATCAGTTTAGACATCGCCTAAATTTAAAGCCAAGCAGGGAGAGTGCCCAAGGAATACTGGATTTTTAGGGAAGATTTTTTACATTTAAGCAACCCGACAGGGTACACCATGCTACTCATCAAAAACCCAAACCCATGAAAACCTACTTGTCACTCCTTGCACTGCTGCTACTTCCCCTACTTAGCCTTGCGCAAGAACCAATCAAAATAGCCTTTGTAGGCAACAGCATCACCCAAGGACCTGGCAGAGACAACCCTGGATCCTTTCCACTGCAAGTAGGTCAAATTCTAGGAAGTGCCTATGAGGTAAAGAATTTTGGAGTGAGTGGGCGCACACTTTTGAAGAAAGGAGATTTTCCGTATTGGAACGAGCCCCAGTTCCAACAAGTAAAAGATTTTCGTCCAGATGTCGTAGTCATCAAGTTGGGCACCAACGATTCCAAACCTCAAAACTGGGCGCATAAGGGAGAGTTTGTTCAAGACTACTTGGATATGATTGCCGAATTTCGGGATCACATGCCCAAGGATGGCAAAGTATACGTGATCCTTCCGGTGCCTGTCACTCGGGTAAATTTTGGAATTACCCCAGACGTAATGAACAACGAGCAGCGCCTGATGCTATTTGAAATCATCCAAAAGTCCGGCGCTGAAGTCATCGACCTGTACACCCCCTTTATGGATCGCGCTGAGTTATTGCCAGATGGCGTGCACCCCAATGCGGAAGGGCTAGGAATTATGGCCCGAGTGATCAGCAGAAGAATACGAATGTAAGCTACCAATCCCTAAAAACAAAAAACCACAGCCTTTCTGAAAGCTGTGGTTTTTTTGTTGCTTGTAAGATTTACTTTCCAGCAAGTGCATTGGCACCCGCCACAATCTCGAGAATTTCGTTGGTGATGGCTGCCTGACGTGTACGGTTGTACATCAACTTCAATTCTTTTAGGAGTTCACCAGCATTTTCAGTTGCCTTGTCCATCGCAGTCATTCGTGCGCCATGCTCTGAGGCATTGGATTCTAGAACAGCTTTGTAAAATTGTATTCTCAAAGAAATAGGAACCAATTCCTCAATGATGTAGGTACGTGAAGGCTCAAGCAAGTAGTCTGTTTCAGCAGTATTTACCTGATCTGACGCTGAAGAGGCCATGGGTAAAAACTGCTCTACGCGAATTTCCTGTGTTGCCACGTTCTTGAATTCGTTGAAAACTAGAAATACTTGGTCGTAGTCACCTGCCAAAAACCCATTCATGGCAAACGAAGCTGCTTCTTTAACAGCCTCAAAACTTAGCTGTTGGAATATCCCAAAATAGGCATCTACCAAGTGGTAATCCGATTTTTTATAGTATTCGTAGGACTTCTTTCCAATGGGTAGGATGCTGATTTCAGCACCAGAAAATTGTTGACTGATGGCAGTGTTGGTCGCCTTGATGATGTTGGTGTTGAATGCGCCGCAAAGTCCTTTGTCTGAGGTTACAGGAACCAAAAGTACCTTCTTCGTCTCACGCTTCACTGCAAAAACAATGTCTTCATCCCCTTCAGAGGCGGAGGATACATTGTTGAGGATTGCAGTCAACTTTTGAGAATAAGGACGCATCTGAACGATCTTTTCTTGCGCTCTTCTCAACTTGGCAGCGGAAACCATTTTCATGGCTTTCGTGATCTGCTGCGTCGACATGACCGAATTTATTCGCTGCTTTACTTCCTTGAGGTTAGCCATCAGAGATTGCTTTGTGCGTATAACAAGCCCTGCCAGCAAGCCGGCAGGGAATTAATAGAATTTACTTCGCGTATTTAGGTGCTAGTTCGGCAGCTGCAGTAGCAAGGATTTTGCCCGCGCCATCGATATCACCTTTTAGAATCAATCGAATTGCCTCAGGATAAGAGGCCTCCAATAAGAGGTAAAACTCCTTTTCAAAAGCTCTTGCTTTTTCTACAGGAACCAAATCCATCAGACCTTTGGTAGATGCATAGATGATGGCAACCTGATTGGCTACTGAAACAGGCGCATACTGTGCTTGCTTCAAAATCTCCTGGTTGCGACGTCCACGCTCGATCGTTCTTTTGGTTGACGCATCGAGGTCAGAACCAAACTTGGAGAAAGCTTCCAATTCACGGAATTGTGCTTGATCCAACTTCAAGGTACCTGCCACTTTCTTCATGGACTTGATTTGAGCATTACCTCCTACACGAGATACCGAGATACCTACGTTGATCGCTGGACGAATACCAGAGTTAAACAAGTTGGTTTCCAAGAAGATCTGACCATCTGTAATCGAAATTACGTTGGTTGGGATATAAGCAGACACGTCACTTGCCTGAGTTTCGATGATCGGCAATGCGGTCAAAGATCCTCCACCTTTTACCAAAGGACGGATGGAATCAGGAAGGTCATTCATCTGCTGCGCAATGGCATCAGACTGGTTGATTTTTGCGGCTCTTTCCAATAGCCTGGAGTGCAAGTAGAATACGTCACCAGGATATGCTTCACGTCCTGGAGGTCTTCTCAAGAGTAAGGAAACTTCACGGTAAGCTACCGCTTGCTTCGAAAGATCATCGTAAACCACTAGGGCAGGGCGACCGGTATCTCTGAAGAATTCACCGATAGCAGCACCCGTAAATGGAGCAAAGAACTGCATCGGAGCTGGCTCAGAAGCAGGAGCTGCAACTACCACTGTATATGGAAGCGCTCCACCTTTTTCAAGGGCAGCCACCACACCCGCTACAGTAGAAGCTTTTTGTCCGATCGCTACATAAATACAGAATACGGGCTCACCTTTATCGTAGAATTCACGTTGGTTCAGGATGGCGTCAATTACAACTGCAGTTTTACCTGTTTGACGGTCACCAATCACCAATTCACGCTGTCCACGTCCAATTGGGATCATCGCGTCAATGGATTTGATACCAGTTTGAAGCGGCTCTGTTACCGGCTGACGGTAGATTACACCTGGTGCTTTACGCTCCAAAGGCATTTCGTACAAGTTGCCAGAGATTGGCCCCTTGCCATCGATAGGATTACCTAGCGTGTTGACCACTCGGCCCAACATGCCTTCACCGGCCATGATAGAAGCAATCTTTTTAGTTCGCTTGACGGTATCTCCTTCTTTTACTCCTTTGGAGTCTCCGAAAAGTACAGCACCCACATTATCCTCTTCGAGGTTGAGCACCATGGCCTTCAGGCCATTTTCAAACTCCAACAATTCACCGGCCTGCGCCTTAGAAAGTCCATAGATACGGGCTACCCCATCCCCTACTTGGAGGACTGTTCCCACTTCTTCTAGTTCGGCTTCGGTTCTGGCACCAGAGAGTTGTTCTCTCAAAATTGCTGAAACTTCATCAGGTCTTACTTCTGCCATGATTGGATACGGTTGAGTATTTTCGTTAAAACTGTTTTTCGTAATGATTCTGAGCAAACTGGATGCGTAGCGCATTGAGTTTGCTGCTGATGGATTCATCAAGCTGTCGGTCGTTGACCTTGAGCACAAATCCTCCAATCAGTGAAGGGTTAATCTTTTCTACAAGTTGTACTTCCTTCAACCCGCTGATCTGCTTCACCAAAGCCACCAACTGGTTGCGCTGCCCTTCTGTAAGTGCAGTCGTGCTAGTAACTTCTGCCACCTGAATGGAACGGTACAAGTTGTACTGTACCACAAACTCTTTGGCCACATCCAAAAGGATGTTTTCTCTATTTTTTCTTGAAATAATTTGAAAAAAAGAAAGCGTCAAGGGGTTAGCTCCTTTGGCAAAAAGTGCTTTTAGTACATTTAATTTTTTATCCGAGCCCAATACTGGGTTTGAAAGTGCAGAACCTAGTTCACGAGTGCTTTTGCCCATCGCTGCTAAAGACTTGAAATCTTCAAAAACCCCTTCCAGCTGTCCTTTTTCAATGGACAAATCCAATATTGATTTGGCGTACCGGGAGGCAACTCGCTGGTTAGACATGCCGAATTAGTTAAGCTTAAGGTCTTTAATAAACTGGTCAACAAGCTCTACCTGAGCTTTGTCGTCCCCTAATTTCTTGCGGAGCAACTTTTCAGTTACTTCCAAGGTCAATAATGCAACCTGATTTTTTACTTCTGTCAACGCCGCTTTCTTCTCTGTTTCAATCACCGCCTTGGCAGCTTCAATCAACAAAGCACCCTGCTTGGATGACTCATTTTTGGCATCTTCAATCATATTAAGTGAAGCTTCATGTGCTTTGCTCAAAATAACATCCCGCTCCAATCTAGCCTCCTGAAGTAGTTTTTCATTTTCTGCCTTCAAGTTGGACATCTCGTTTCTAGCTTGCTCAGCAGATTTCAATGCGCCATCAATGCTTGCCTCACGTTCAGCCAAAGAGGCCAAAATAGGTTTCCAAGCAAATTTGATTAGAATAAACAAAAGGGCTAAAAAGCCAATGAGTTGCCAGAAAATCAGGCCGGCACTAGGTATGATTAGATCCATGGTAGGAAGGATTAATTTCGTTTTTGTTCAAAAGAAAGGGATTGGCCTAGCGCCAATCCCAATTCATTTTGTCTTAGAAGAAGGCGATGCCACCTGCGTTCAATGCAATAAGCAAACAAATTACTACTGCAAACAGGGCAACCACCTCAATCAAAGCTGCAATGATAAGCATGGCAGTTTGGATCTTGCCAGCAGCCTCAGGCTGACGAGCAATAGCCTCCATAGCCTGGCCACCAATACGACCCACACCAAGACCTGCGCCAATCGCAACAAGTCCAGCACCGATACCAGCACCCATAAGTGCAAATCCAGCAGTCAATAAGATAGAAGTTAACATAAACATTGGTTTTATAAATTGAAGAAAGAAATTACAAATTAATGGTGATCGTCATGCTCGTGTTCTGCTACTGCACTACCAATGTACATCGCAGAAAATAGGGTAAATACATAGGCTTGAATCGTGGCTACAAGCAACTCAATCACATTGATAAAGGTAACCATGATCGTAGACAGCACTCCAATCGAATAGGATTCGAAGATAAATACCAAGGCGATAAAGGAAAGGATTACAATGTGACCCGCTGTGATCGCCACAAATAATCGGACCATCAAGGCAAAAGGCTTGGTGAATAGGCCGATAAATTCGACAAGAACCATGATCGGCAAAAGCATTGCAGGTACGCCTGGAGTGGCAAATACGTGCTTCCAATAGTCCTTGTTACCGTTAACATTGACAATCACAAAAGTGATCATCGCAAGAGTAAAGGTCACTGCAATGTTCCCAGTAAGGTTAGCTGCACCTGGGAGAAGTCCCAAAATATTTCCTGTCCAAATGAAGAAAAACAAGGTCAAGAGGTAGGGAACGAATTTCTTGTACTTAGGCCCAATAGATTTGTGAGCGATTTCATCGCGAACAAAAATGACGATCGGCTCTACAAATGAAGCGGCGCCTCTAGGGGCCACAGCACCATTTTTCTTGTAATGTTTAGCAGCAGAAAGCGTGATGGAAAGCACAAAAGCAATTACTATAAGTAGCATCACTACGTTCTTGGTAATCGAAAAATCAAGGATGGATCCACCGTCTACTCTTCCCAAATGATCGTGATCATCAATGAAGATCCCGTTATGGGCATATTTCTTACCAAATTTGTGTGTCTCGTGATTTTGAAAATCGCTGGAATTGTAAAATTCAAGTCCTCTATCAGATGAATAGGTGATCACGGGTAGCGCCAAGGTAACGTGGGTATAGCCTATCGTAACAAAATGCCACTCGTGCGAATCCTTAATGTGGTGCATGATGAACCCTGTCGGGTCTTCTTTGCCTTCTTCAGTTTCTGCACCCGCAGCAAAAGCACCTGCAGAGAAACTCAGTAAAACCACTGAAAATAAAAGACTTAGTACCAGAAATTTGCGCCTCATTAACTCGTTTTTTGGAAGTCTACTTCGAAATCGGGCGCAAGTTAGAAATAAAGATGTAGATATCAAAAACCATGTAGAACAAAAAAATGATAAAGAAATTGGCGATAAACAAAATAATATTCTCCAAACCAAGCACTACGAGGATGCCAATAAAGCCCAAAGAACTCAAGATTCTGATGATCATTCCGAGTAATTTCAAAGAGAGCAAATTTTCTGGAGATTTCAGGTAAAGCCATCGAGTAACGATACTCAAGAGGTACGCTAGTCCAGCCACAAATCCAAAGATGCTCCAGATGCTTTCATGAATGATTTGAGGCAGAAAAAAGCTAAACAGGAGAATCAACCCTGCCACCACCATCGTAATGATTCTATAACTAAAATGAATCGAAGCCGAAAATTTCATACTTGCCTGCCAATTTAAGACTCAAAATTACGTGGTTTTTGACGAATTGCCTACTTGTCTTGTTGCATCGACTTCCACAAGGAATAAAATGCGATTGCGACGGCAGTAAATGAACATACTAACAACCAAACAGGAAATTTCATTCCCGACTGCTGCTGTATCCACCATCCCAGGGCAGTGCCTCCCCCAATGATCGCAAAGAGCTGGAAGGACAAGCCCATGTAGTTGACCCAAGTGGGTCCCTGAGGTTTCTTCGAATTGGGATTGGACTGATTTGATGTCATTTTTCAAAGTTAATGGAATCCATCTGCAAGAATTCATCAGCACTTCAGAATAATACCTTTACCCCTTCGTTCTCTATTGCGGCAAAAGCCCTAATTTGGTCCTTTGATTCGTAGCAGCTCAACATGCGCAAACAAGTACGGTATACTTTTGGATTGGTGATAATATTCTTGGGAGCCTGCTCTTCCCAACGGGACACCTTTACCAACCGTGCTTTCCACAACCTTACCTCCCACTACAACGCCTATTTTCTGGCAGATACCAAAATCAAAGTTGCAGAAGTTGAGGTAATCGATAATTACAAGGAGGACTACACGCAAATCCTCCCCGTATTTATTCCCCTTGATTCCGCTACCATCCAAAAAAACAAAGTTGCCCTAGATTCTGCAAAGGAGCTTTCCTCCAAAGCCATCGACTGGCATCGGATATCCAAGTGGGTGGACGACAGCTACTACTTAATTGGCAAGATTGACTACCTCCAAGCTCGTGTCGATGATGCCAAAAATACGTTCCGCTATGTCAACAGCCAAAGCAAGGATAAAGACCTGCGACACAAAGCGCTAATTAGCCTACTTCACCTATATGTCGACCAGAATGCAATAGAGGAGGCCAACTTTACCATCGATTACCTGTCCAAAGAAACCGAAATCAACAGCGACAATACCTTCGACTTATACAAAACCCTCGCCTATTATTATGAAAAAAGGGGAGATCCGAATGGGGTAATCGGCGCCCTAGACCGAGCTTTAAACTATACCTCAGATAAGAAAGAGCGCTCCAGACTCTACTTTATCCTGGCGCAACGGTACCAGCGCGAAGGTTTGGATGCGCTTGCATTTGATTTTTTCCAGAAATCCTTGGAAGGTAACCCAGCCTACGAACGCTCCTTTTTTGCCACCCTTTTTGCGCAGCAAGTGGCCGAACTCAATGCCACCAAAGACCTCAAAAAGGTTCGTAACTATTACGAAGACCTATACAAGGACCCAAAAAACAAAGACCTCAAAGATGTCGTAATCTTCGAAAGAGCCTTGTTTGAAGAAAAACAAAACAACATTCCCTTAACCCTTGAACTGTTGCATCAAGCAGCAAAGGAAGCCGGTTCTATTCCAAGAGTGAAGGGCTACATCTACCAAAAGCTTGCAGAGATCCAGCTCGATCAATTTAAAGACTACCGATCCACCAAATACTACCTAGACAGTGCACTGACGTTCATCCAAGCCGAGGATCCTGTGGCCCTACAGCTCAAGGAAAAAAAGACGAGTTTGGACACCTATGTCTTCCATTTCGAACGGATCGAAAAAAATGACAGCTTGATCCAGCTGGCATCCTTGCCTGCCGAGGAGCAAGCCCTACGAGCCCAAGAGTTTATTGCCAGCGAAAAACAGCGCCTAGCGGATTTAAAAAAAGAGGATAAGCCAACTAAGTCCTCCTCAATTTTCGACAATCTATTGGCCTTTGGAGATACAGGAAACGAATCTACCTTCTACTTTGGGAATGGTGCAGCCCTACAACAAGGAGCTATTGATTTCGTGCGTACCTGGGGCAATCGCCCCTTAGAAGATAATTGGAGACGAAAGGCCGCCCTCTTCCAAACCAATGCGGAAGCTGCTACACCGCTCTCATCTGACGAAACCTTGTCAGAGACAGATGCTGGTCAAGATTCCACAGGCCTCCCCTCCCTAGAATCCTTGCTTGCTTCAATCCCTAAGAGCCCTGAGCAACTGAACCTGGCAAATAATGAATTGGAGGAATCGTACTTTGAATTGGGTAAGGTGCTATTTTTTCAACTAAAGGAACCCAAACGAAGTGGGGAATACCTCTCAAAGCTTATTGAAACGTACCCCAAGAGCGTAAAAAAACCCGAAGCCTACTACCTGCTCTTTTTGGGGCAAAAAGAGTTGAAGGGTAGCACGAACACCTATGTCCAACTTCTGAATATTGAATTTCCCGAATCCCCTTACACCTTCTCGGTAAACAATCCGGAGGCTGGAGCAGGAAATGTGGGGTCTTTGGAATCTGCCAAAGGGTATGAACTGGCCTACGATGCCTACTATTCTGGGAATTATTCCCAAGCGAGGGAGTTGATCTTTGCCACTCTGGAAAAATATCCCTTGACCCGAAACACGGAAAAACTCCTGCTTCTCAATGCCATGGTCACGGGCAAGCGAGAAAGTAAGGAACAATTCAAATCCAAACTTGAAGAGTTTATCCAAAATGCAAAAGAGCAAGAGTTGATCACCTTGGCCAAGGCCATGCTGCAGCCACTCCTGAGCTCCGAAGAACTTGCCTTCAAAACAAGTTCGGCAGCAGCAGTACTGGAAAATCAGGCAGCAGTAAGTGAAGAACCCAAAGAAAAAGTTTCAGAATCACTAGTAAAGGAAAGCCCTTACAAGGCAACTGATGACCAAACCCATATATTTGTACTGGCCTTGACACCAGCAGATGTAGAAACGGCCAAGAATTTGCTTGGAGACCTAGAGACATTCCATACCCAGTCCTTCGGAAATGCTAGGTTGCGAACAGGAAATATGAATTTGAGTGCAGACCTTTCCATTTACATCATCAGCCCTTTCTCAGATGCAGAGAAGGCCATGAGCTACCTGAAAACCTTTCAGGAAAAATTCACTTCGACTGGACTGAGGGATGAAGTAAAAACCAAGTCCTTCTTTATTTCAATAGAAAACTTCCAAGGTTTAAATAAGAACAAAGACCTGGAAGAATACCTCCAATTCTTTACCGCTACCTACCGATAAGTTATGTTTAAACCTGGTCCATTTACCCAAGAAAATTGGGCATCGAAAACAATAAATTATTTGTGGAAAGCCTTCTTAGCAGGCTTGGTCTTTTTTGTCCTTTTTGTCTGGATGGTAAGCATCAACTTTCTTGGACTTTTTGGAAGCCTACCTGATTTCAAGGCCCTAGAAAACCCTGATAGTGAATTAGCCTCTGGACTATATTCCTCAGACGGAGTACTTCTAGGAACCTTTGCTCGTGAGAATCGAAGCCCCGTATCTTATGAGGAGCTCTCTCCCAATTTGGTAAAAGCATTGATTGCCACTGAAGACGAGCGCTTTGAAGACCATTCCGGGATTGACTTACAAGCCATGCTTCGCGTGTTTGTAAAATCAATCTTGCTGGGTCAAGATGCAGGTGGCGGTTCCACGCTAAGCCAACAAACTGCGAAAAACCTATTCAAAACTAGAACAGATGCTAGCTCTGGATTTTTAAGCAAAGTTCCAGGCTTGCGGATGCTGATCGTCAAAACAAAAGAGTGGATCGTAGCCACACAGCTCGAGCGTGCCTACACCAAAAATGAAATCCTTACGCTTTACTTAGATACTTCAGAATTTGGATCAAACGCTTTTGGGATTAAAACAGCAGCAAAAACCTTTTTTAATAAGTTGCCCAAAGACCTTGCCATCCAAGAATCTGCAGTTTTGGTAGGCCTTTTCAAAGCGCCAACCTACTACAGCCCTGTTTTCAACCCTGAAAATTCCCTTAGAAGACGGAATACGGTGCTCTCCCAAATGGTGAAAAACGAATTCCTGACCGAAATTGAGTACGATTCCATTTCACAGTTGCCCATTGTTCTGGACTACCAAGTTCAAAACCAAAATCAAGGACTCGCAACTTATTTCAGAGAGATCGTAAAAGCAGACCTAACCAAGTGGTCCAAAGAAAATTTGAAGTCAGATGGAAGTGCTTATGACCTATTTGGAGATGGATTGAAGATTTATGTGACGCTCGATAGTCGCATGCAGCGCTATGCTGAAGAATCTATGGGAGAACATATGAAAGAGCTCCAAAAAGCCTTTTTCAAAGAAATGGGAAACAGAGAGCCTTGGATCGATGAAAGTTTTAAGGTCATTCCAAATTTTATTGAAACTGCGGTTACCCGCACGGAGGCCTACCGGCTGTTGAAGAAACGATATGGAGATAATAATGACTCAATCGAGCTAAAGCTGAATGAAAAGAAGAAAATGAGGATTTTCTCTTGGGAGGGGGAGCGGGATACGCTGATGAGCACCATGGATTCCATGAAGTATTACAAAAAATTCCTGCAAACAGGCATGATGACTATGGACCCTGCCACAGGCCATATCAAAGCTTGGGTGGGAGGCATTGATCACAAGTACTTTAAATTTGACCACGTGAAGCAAGGAAAAAGGCAGCCTGGATCCACATTCAAGCCCTTCGTCTATGCGGCAGCGATAGAAAATGGATACAGCCCTTGCTATGCTGTAGTCGATCAACCCGTGGAAGTTTACATCCCTGGTCAACCCGCCTGGAGCCCCTCAAATTCAGATGGCAAATTCTCCTACGAGCGGATGACTATCCGAAAAGCCATGGCTCAGTCGATCAACTCGGTGACCGCCTACATGATGAAAAAATTGAGCCCCTTGATAGTCATTGAAACAGCTCGACGCTTGGGCATTACCTCTGACTTGGAAGAAGTTCCCTCTTTAGCCCTTGGCGTAAATGATGTGAACATATTCGAAATGGTTGGCGCTTTTGGCACTTTCGTCAATAAAGGTGAACACATCACCCCCTATTACATCGATCGGATTGAAGACAAGAATGGAAATTTAATCCATCAATTTACCCCAAAGAAAAAGCCGGCCATGAGTGAAGAGCATGCTTACTTAATGACCTACATGCTTCGGGGGGGATTTGAGGAAGAGTCAGGCACGAGCCAAGGTGTAGCAAGCGCCATTCGCGTAGGCAATGAACTCGGGGGCAAAACGGGTACCACTCAAAATGGTTCCGATGGATGGTATATGGGAATCAGCAAAGACCTCGTATCAGGCATTTGGGTAGGTGGAGATGATCGTGCCATCCACTTCCGAAGCTGGTCAGCTGGTCAAGGCGCCAAAACTGCCCGTCCAATCTGGGCGAAGTTCATGGCAAAGGTATACGATGATAAAAGTTTAGGTTACACCAAAGGGCCTTTCCCAAGACCAGAACGACCGTTAAGTATCGAAATTGATTGTGATAAATACGAGTTTGACAGTCAGCAGAACGCTGGCTTTGACTACGATGCCAAGAAAAATGATTTCTAAACTTGGATCAACTCACCTAAAGACAGCCTACTTGTTGGGCTGTTTTTTTTAAATTCACCCCATGCTTTCCTCCTCATTTCTGCCCGAAGATCACCTTTCGTTACCGGATCAACCGGGGGTGTATAAGTATTACAATGCAGAGCAGGAATTGATCTATGTAGGCAAAGCCAAAAGCTTGAAAAAAAGGGTCAGTAGCTACTTCAATAACACGAGCGGCATCAATCTCAAAACCAGGCGAATGGTCAAAGAAATCGTCAAAATTGAGATCATCCTAGTCAACACCGAATTAGATGCGCTCCTGCTTGAAAACAACCTGATCAAAAAAGCACAGCCCAAATACAACATCCTCCTACGGGATGACAAGACCTACCCCTATTTGGTGCTTACGAAGGAAAGCTTTCCCAGACTGTTTCCCACGCGCAAGTACATTCCAAAAAGAGGGACTTACTTCGGACCTTTTGCGAGTGTAAAAGCCATGAACAATGTGCTCGACCTCATACGAGAGCTATTTACCATTCGAACTTGCAACTTGGATCTTTCTTACCTCAAGATTCAGGAACAGAAATATAAAGTATGCCTAGAATACCACATCGGCAATTGCCAAGGACCCTGTGTTGGAAAGCAGCTCGAAGCAGACTACCTCGCAGATCTCGATCAAGCCAAACACATTCTGAAGGGCAACCTCGCCCCTGCCAAATCTCATTTCAAGCAACGCATGGAGGTGCTGGCTGAAAAGCTAGCCTTTGAACAAGCGCATCAGGTAAAAAATAAGTTGGAACTACTTGAAAAGTACCAGGCCCGGTCCCTCATCACCAATCCAAGCATCGCCAATTTGGATGTATGCACCTTGGTAGCCGATGAGAAAACTGCCTATGTCAACTACATGCGGGTCAAGAATGGATCCATGATCACCTCCAAGAATGTGGAATTGAAAAAACGCTTGGATGAATCTGAGCAAGAACTTCTAGTGACCGCCTTAATCCGACTGCAGGATCAATTTCAATCTGATGCGGAGGAAATACTAGTCAACCTAGAGCTAGAACCCATCGAAGGACTGAACCTAAGCGTTCCAAAAATTGGCGATAAGAAAAAACTAATCGACCTGTCCCTAAAGAATGCACTCTATTACAAGAGAGAGAAGGCACTACTTCAGGGACTCAATCAAGACAAGAAAGATCGCGTCATCCGACAGCTACAGCAAGACCTAAGCCTAAAGGAGATCCCCGATCACATCGAGTGCTTTGACAATTCAAACATTCAAGGTACGAATCCTGTGGCAAGCATGGTTTGCTTCAAGCAGGGAAAAGCTGCAGTGAAAGAATATAGACACTTCCATATAAAAACGGTCGAAGGTCCCAATGATTTTGCCAGCATGAAGGAGATCGTAGGAAGGCGCTATAAGCGGCTTCTCGAAGAAGCATTGCCACTTCCAAAGCTCGTGGTGATCGATGGGGGCAAGGGCCAATTGTCCTCTGCTGTGGAAGCCTTGCAGGAACTCGGGATTTATGGAAAGATGCCCATCATCGGCATTGCCAAACGACTCGAGGAGATTTATTTTCCTGGAGACCAATACCCCATTCACTTGGATAAAAAATCGGAGAGTTTAATGCTACTCCAGCGGATCCGAGACGAAGCGCACCGCTTTGCAATTACCTTCCATAGACAAGTTCGTAGTAAAAAAGCACTCAACAGCCAGTTAACGGAAATTGAGGGAATAGGGGAACTGACTGCTCAGAAATTATTGAAGGAGTTTAAGTCGGTAAAAAAAATCCTACAGGCCTCGGAAGAGGACATCGCTGCAGTGATCGGTACTACCAAGGCAAAAGCACTTTTGGCAGCCTTAGAAAAAAACAAAGCCCCGAACTAATTCGAGGCTTTATTTTTTACCATTCCCAAACTGAATTTTCAAAGTCTAAGAGTTTGTATTCGAAAGCGAGTGCATCCAAGTAGGCTTGCATTTTTCGCCGATCGTCTGGCGTATTTTTATTCACTAAATCGATAACCAGTGCTTCCAATGAATTGGTATAGCGGGTCACAACAGACCTAAACAACCGGGACTCAAAGGCTTCACTGTAGGTTAAACTCTTGGAAATATTTGTAAAGTTCAACCATCGAGCATCATCATGTTTTGCAAAATAGTTGATGAAATCTTTGTACCGGATATAGGCTACTGTTCCTTCAAATGCACCTTGGTTAAATTCCGCAGGTCTAGTAATCTGGACATACTTGATGTCAAACTTGAACTGAGAATGTTGCCGATCAAATAGATAATCCTCTTTAAAGTCTAAGTAATAATAATTTTTTACAAAGACTGTATCCTTGACATCGTTGTATGCAAAGGCTGAATCAAATTCTGTGATGGATAAAGGGGTCTTAAAATTTTCATCACGATAAGCTGTTAATCCATTTGATTTTACGGCTTTGTAAATATTATTGAGCAATCCATTCTCTTTGGTATCCCCTGAGCCATAGAGCGGCAAATTGTATTTCTCCCTAAGATCAATTCTTCTCCAAACAGAGATTTGATACATTTTGTCATCTTCACGGATATTCTTGACCGAATACACCGTATCCTTTGCATATTGCCTCACGCCAGAAGTGGAGGGATTGACAGAAGTAGCTACTTGACCCATAGCTCCCTGCCACAAAATAAGGCTGAAAAGGGCTGCAAAGAAGGCATGTTTAGAAATTAAGCGCATAGCTTATAGATTTTACTCGTAGAAAGAACCTTATTTAACACGTACTGTTATTACGCCTTTGTAATTCATGTTGATTTTTTCTCCTCTAAAATTAGTTCGGACGATTTGGTCAATTTGGACAACAATGATATCGCCTTTGGTAGCAGATCCTAAAACCCCCTTAAATCCAGAGCTAATTGGAACTGCATCACCTCTAGCTACATCATTACGTACCAATTGAATTTTCCCGGCACCAATACTAAAATTAGAATCCCGCTTCATGGTCTCTGCAAAGTTAGGGTCAGCTTTAGCAATAACCTTAACGCCATTCAGCGTATTTACGTTATGTCCCTGACTTAAATCAAGATCAGCACCGTTAGAAGTCTGAATAACTACAGTTGGCATAGGAACAGGCTTGACATCAAATGTTTCGTCTCCGATCTTATTTCCACCACTGCTGACACCAATAGTCACTTTTCCACTACCATTTGGTACAACCGTTACTTGACCTGCTTTTTCTCCCTTGATTCTATCCCCGTTGGTTACACTAAACTCAGGAGCATAGGAGTTGCCCAGTGCAGGAACATCGATATTCAAGTCATTTGCACAACCCGCGTAGAGCTGCTGAACAACTTTTGAAGTGATTTTGATAACTGGCTGTGCTACGAAATATTCATATTCGATAGGCAAAACCTTGTCTTCTCCACCAACATTTGTGACAATCTGACCTTTAAGCACCTTTTTGGCGACGCCTGCATCGTCATATGACGCTGCCGGAGTGGCTACAAATTCAATTTTACCAAATCCCTTCGCATCAACTGGGACAGCTCTGCCATCAAGTGTCATTGTAGGAGATGCTGTAGAGGAGGAAGATGCAATAAACATCGTTCCTTCAAACTTAGTACCCGCGGCTACCACATTGGAAATAGCTGAAATTTTAGCTTCAGTAATGTCTGCTTTGAAATAAAAGGAACCGATTGAATTTGCAATTGTAGTTAGCGACTCGTTTTCAATATTCAATACCTCGTTTTGAAACTGAGATAAAATAGCAATTGCAGCGCCTACGGGAGACTTAACAAAGTTTAAAGTGACAAAAGACTTACTTTTTGCTTCGATGTCATTTGCAAATAAATCAATCTTATCTGCATCAAGCGCAATCGGCTTGAAGGTTAGTGTCGAAATTCCAACTCCTTTCAAAATCCCTTCTACAGTCTTTGGAAAATCGTTTAACTTCTTCTTTAGCTCTTCTCCTTTACCCTGATTTGCAAAAAGGTTTCCTGTAATTTCTGTGTTCTTCAATGCCGAGTTCACATAGTTACCTTTTTCATTTTTGGCATTGGATGTTTTGATGAGTTCTTGCTTAAGGCCCTCAACATACTCATATACTTCCTTAGACGCTGCTCTTATTTTTTTTGATGCTGCTACCTTTGGAAGGTCTTTTGGGTTGTTGCCTTGCTGGGAAATGGTGTATTCAACAGAACCTACCATAGACTCATTCTTCAAAACAAAATTTTTCGAGGTTCGCTCCATCCCATCGTTGAGAAGGACAAACTTCTGGAGGATCTGATTACTTACCTGGAGGGCCAAAAGGGCCGTCAATACCAGGTACATCATCCCGATCATCCGTTGTCTAGGTGTCTCTTTACCTCCTGCCATGTGTGTTTATTTTTTTGGAATTAAGAGATACTATTAACCTCTGATGGCACTTAGCATGCCGCCATAAATTTTGCTCAATGCACTTACATTTTGATTCAATTTCACCATTTCTTCTCTGAAGGCCTGAGTTTCATTACCAACCTCAGTAAAGCTCGACATGGCTGTAGACATATTTTTGTAGAAATCAGCACGTGCTTTCTTCTGCTCAGCAGAATCTTGAAGTTCTAATTCATACACTGCATTCAAAGCAGACAAATTCTTAGTTACTGCTTGAATCTGGGCTTGGTACGCTTGCGAATCCTGAGCGGCTGAGGACATGGCCACCAAAGCAGTGGCAGTCTGGGCATAAGAATCGTTCATACTTGCCAAGGACTGAGAAGCAGCTTTCACGTTTGTAGCATACTCTGAGGTAGCCACTGCAGCATCCGAAAGAGTACCCATTTTCTGTGCAGAAGTAGCCAAATTATTCATGCCCTTGCCTAAACTCTCGATCAGCTCAGGTCCAATATTAGCCTGTTGCAACATGTTGTCTAATTGTGCGGCAATCGGATCTCCTGAAACTTGTACCGTTTTTCTGGTAGTAGCAGGTCTAGGCGATTCGTCTGCTTCTTCATCTAGTTCAGGATATACCTTCGCCCAGTCTACTTCTTTAGCGCCTGGTTCAAAAGCTGATAAGAAAAATATGATGGCTTCCGTTGTCAAACCAACACCAATCATTAAAGTTGCTCCTGGCCAATCCAAGATTTTAAACATTGCTCCAAGAATTACGACAGCTGCGCCAATCCCATAGATTTTTGGCATTACCTTGGAATAAAAGAAATTACTGTTGCTTGCCATTAGTCAATTAGTTTTATGTTGAATATTTTATTTGAACGGAAAATTACCTTTTAAGTCTTTTGTTTGGATTCGCATCCATGGAAGCTGACCTTCCAATAAATGTCATTACAGTACGGAATCCTATGTGTGCTTGTGCTACGTCTTGGTATTCATAGGTACGGGTAGAAGTCTCAAGGTAGTGACTAATATCTTTCCAACTTCCTCCACGAACAATCTTTTTAGGCTCGGCTTCATCCAAATACACCGGATCCAAATCCCAAGTTTGCGCTCTAGAAGTAACCTTGTAGGCGTCCATCACCCATTCCGAAACATTACCTGCCATGTTATACAATCCAAATCCATTGGGAGCAAAAACATCTACAGGGGCAGTGTAAGTAAAGCCATCATCTATGTAATTTCCTCTACCAGGCTTAAAGTTTGCCATCAAACAACCTCTTTTGTTCTTGACATAAGGACCTCCCCAAGGGTACTTAGCGATTTCTTTACCACCCTTTGCAGCATATTCCCATTCTGCTTCAGTAGGTAATCTAAATGCAGGAAGGTCAAACTCGATGTCGTCATTCGCACGTAAATGGTACGTTCTCCATTCACAGTACTTTGCTACCTGATCGTACGATACACCCACTACTGGGTACGCATCGAAGGCCGGGTGGTCAAAATAAAATTCCATCAAGGGGTCGCCATAATGGAACGCAAAGCTTTTCGTCCAAACCGTACTGTCAGGCTTCAACTCGTCTATATTAAAGGTAGGGGCTGCTTTTAGCGTTGTTGGAGTACCGGTATCTAGCTGACCAGATTTTACTGCCTCCAAAAATTGTCTATACTTATTATTGGACACTTCGTACTTGTCCATAAAAAATTCAGATATCGTAATCTGTTTGTTTAGCGATGCTTGGGTGTAAGCAATGTCTTCGTCTGATTGGCCCATCCAGAAAGTCCCTGCTTTGATAGGAACCATATCAACAGGTAGGTTTTGCTTCCAGCGAATACGCTTAGCAACACCTGTAACCTCTCCTTTTCGATTCGCTTTACTACTAGCCTCACCCTTTTTATTAAGCAGTCCACAACTTGGCAAAAAAGCTATTAGCAAGAAGCCTATGGCAAGCGATAGAAAAGGGAATTTTATCTTGGTGTACATAAATGACTTTTTTAGAGTAGCATCAAATTTTTGGCCAAACACTGCCAACGTATAAAAACACTTTCGAAAGTTAGCTTTTTTTAGGTGAATAAAACAAACCTTATTGAGGTGTAATTAATTACAGAAAATTAGAAACCTCGCAATTTAATAAATTGTTTATACTAATGTACTATCTAAAACCTAAATCTTGGTGTTCTTTGTATTACTCGATTCACTGTTTTCGAAACATCTGCCCAGGCATAACGCAGCATCAATTCATGGGAAGTAGGGGATTTTGCTTCTTTGCCCCCAATCACTAAATCAAACGCATATCCTAGTTTTAAACTATTGTCTTTTAGTAAGCTGTACCCCAAAATTACAGACGCCGACTCCTCCCCTCTGTAGGCAAGACCTCCTGTCAATTTATTTTGGAGTGTGGCTATAACGCTGATATCATAGGACAAAGTATTTGTTCCCAAAGATTTTACTAAAATACTAGGTTCAATCCGCAACTGACCCACTGGGCGCATTCGGTATCCCACCAATAGATAATTATGAAGTTGGAGCCGATTGGCAAAACTCCCATCTCCAAAATCAAAAGAAGCTTGATTGAGGTGCCTACCGCTAATCCCCACATAAAAATTACTTCCATCTACCAGTAGCCCAGCCCCCATATCCATAGCAAGCTGCGTCTCAGTACCTGATTGTGGAAGACTAGGTTCAGGATTCACAAATTGCAATTCCTCAAAATCTAAGGTGCTATTGGATACCCCAAAATATCCGCCAAAGCTGAGTTGCGTCCGCTTGATTTTCTTGTGGTAGCTTCCCTGAAGATTGACATCTAGATTCGAGCTCGCTCCTAATCTATCGTTGACTACCGTAAGACCATAGCCAAAATTCTTTGCCTTAATTCTCCCCTGAAACGTAATCAATTGGGTGGTAGGAGGTATTCCTGTACCTGCGGTCGAAGTATACCCTTGCCATTGAGATCGGTGGAATGCAGAAAACTGATTTCCAATTTCTTTACCTGCAAAAGCCGGGTTAAAAAAATTGCCAGCGGAAAGATATTGGGTAAACTGGGGATCTTGCTGCGCGAACACCGACCCTGGTAGCGAGAGAAATAGCAAAAATGCCAGTGCTATCAAAAAATTAACCAGGTCGCTTTTTCTGTTCATTTTGGATGTGGAGTTATCAAATTTAAACTAGTCTAGGAATTTAAACTTATAAACCACTGAAAATGATTCTTAGAATTACAAATTATTGGCCTTTTTGATAAATAACTCCAGTGCGCCGGTCATACTTGGTGCATTCGGCATGGGCGCCTCAATGTCCAAAATAAGTTCCATGTCACGGACTGCTTGAGCGGTGGTAGGTCCAAAAGCTGCAATACGCGTTTTCCCTTGTACAAAATCAGGAAAATTTGACTTTAAGGATTTGATTCCAGATGGACTGAAGAAAGCCAAAATATCGTACTTCACATCAGCCAAATCAGATAAGTCAGCCGCTACAGTATGGTAGATAATTGCCTCTGTAAATGCTATTCCTTGCTTTTGCATGTAGGCAGGAATATCATCTTTCCGAATATCCGAACAGGGGAAGAGGTATTTTTCGTTTTTGTGTTTCTTAAAATAATCGAACAGGTCTTCTGCAGTCTTAAGCCCTACAAAAAGCTTTCGCTTACGAATCACAATGTATTTTTGAAGGTAATGCGCGGTCTGGTCTGAAATACAGAAATATTTCATTTCAGGAGTCATTTCAATTTTGAACTCCTTACAAATGGCAAAAAAATGGTCAATCGCATTTCGGCTAGTGAAAATGACAGCCGTATGCTTCAAAATATCAATTTTTTGCTTTCTAAATTCCTTGGGTGGAACAGGTTCTACCTTGATAAATTGCCTAAAATCTATCTTCAACTTATACTTTTCCGCAAGCAATAGGTAAGGAGAGTTTGCCTCGGTAGGTTTAGGCTGAGAAACCAATATGCTTTTTACTGGGGTATAGCGGTCTTTTGGAGCTGCACTCATGCTGGGAGTTCCTTTTACGTTCAACACATCACTGGATAAATTCCAAAACCCATTTGGTCAAAACCAAAAATGGTATTATTTCAGTTAGGCAAAGGTAAGTAAATAAATGGTATTTCTTAAAATTCAGACGATTCATCATAATTAAAAAGAGTCCAAAAACACCAATCAAGTAAGTCCAAAAAACCGCCTTAATGAGTAGCGTATAGACAATTTCTAGTTCAGAAATGTCATTTATGACAAAAAAAGTAGTTGCCAACAGAACAAGCGCAAAGCCAAAACTGATTAATCGGAGCAAATAAAAGAAATGCGCAAACTCAGATTTTCCCAATTCAAAAAGGTAAACAATCAATTTAATTGCGGAAAACTTCAGGATAGTCACTGCTAGGAGAAGAAAGGAGGTAATCATCCACAAACTTAAAAGTGAAAGTGAACTTAAGCCACCCCAAAGCTCGATCCAATCCGGCCTAAAAATAACAATCCCCATCACCAAACTATGCGCGATAATCGTCGCCAACAAAAATAAAAAATAGATAATGTCGAAAGAAAACACTTTTTGAAGTCCCCCACTTTCTGAAAAATCTTCAGCTTTGATTACGGATAATGGCTGCAGCAAAACCCCCAATAAATAGGGATAACTCCGCCTGTAAATGCCCAACAAAATCAAAATTATAAGTAGCGAGACCGCGATAAAGTCCTTCACCGGTTGGACTACTTGGCGTTTTTCGAAAGCCGTCGATTTCGCCCCTAAACTTGCTTGCTCCTTGGCTACCCGGTTTCGCGCTACCTTGGTTATCTCCAAACCAAAATTTGTGAGACTAAACTTGTCGCTGATAACCGTCAATAGGAGGCTGTCCTTCCCAAATTCTTTCTTTAAATCAGCAGTAGCAATGAAAAAAGTGGTGTCATTTTGAATCAAATCCCAGAGCTTCCCGTCCACGAAAAGGGTTGAATTGCGCGGTACTTTAAATTGAAAATACGATTGAGGAAATGTATTGACGAGTAGGTTAACCTGCTTTTGCCCTATGGATCCAAGTACAGACTGTTCCGTGGCATTGCTCCACTTCCCATCGTAGTTTTCCAATACCTGAGCCTTTCCCCAAAGGGCAACAAAAAGAAGAATTAAAATAAGTGCTATTCTACGCATTGAGCCTTATGGCAAAGGTACTTGTCAACTCATGGGAACTCAAAAATTGTCAGGAATTTACTCAAGAAAATATGCTTCTCAACTAAATTTTTGGTTTCTAATTGCAAAACTCAACATTCCTGAGACAGCCTCCAAATGAATTCCAATCAAAAAAACAAACTCCCTTTCACAAAACAAATTTGATTCAGGGTAAGGGGAACATCCGTTATATTTACCCCATATTCAACCTTTATGGCAGGCCTCTACATCCATATTCCCTTTTGCAAGCAAGCCTGCCATTATTGCGACTTTCATTTTTCCACCAATCTCCAACTGATGGAGCAGATGATGGATTCAATCCTCCTTGAGCTTCAACTTCGAAAAGAGTATTTAAAAGGAGAAGCGGTGGATACCATCTACTTTGGAGGTGGGACTCCTTCTCTTGTACCTGCCAAATACTTGGAGAAAATCCTACATCAGATTTCAGCCCTTTTTCCTGGAAGCAAGCAAGAAGTCACCTTAGAAGCCAACCCAGATGACCTAAATCCCCAAGCCTTGGCCGCCTGGAAATCCCTCGGCATCGATCGACTAAGTTTGGGTATTCAAAGTTTTCAAGATCAAATCCTCAAAGCCTACAACCGAGCCCATAATTCGAAGGAGGCAACGCAAGCGATTCAACTTGCACGAGCCGCTGGATTTGAAAAATTTTCGATTGATTTGATTTACGGATATCCCCATTCAGACCATCGCCTTTGGCAATTGGACTTGGAGGAGGCACTTCGCCTTGACCCTGGTCACCTTTCTGCCTATTCATTGACCATCGAACCCAAAACTACTTTTGGCAATTGGACCAAGAAAGGAAGATTTAGCCCTGCAGAAGATGAATTTGTGGCGCAACAATTTGAGTACCTGCAAGAGCAATGCGACAAGGCAGGCTACCTCCAGTATGAAATATCCAATTTTAGTCGCCCAAATCAAGCCGCAGTTCACAACAGCAACTATTGGAAACGCAGCCCCTACCTCGGCATCGGCCCCAGTGCCCATTCCTTTGATGGGAATTCAAGGGGCTTTAATCCCTCTTCCAACACGAGCTACACCAAAGCGCTGGCAGCTGGATCAGTCCCTTTTGTACTCGAGGAGCTGACACCCGAAGAATGCATCAATGAGGAAATTCTAACTGGCCTTCGAACCTCTTGGGGATTAGATACTGGAAGTTTGGCAGAGCGGTATCACCTGGATATTTTGGAGATAAAAAAGGGTTCGATCACGAAATTAACCGAACTTGGAATGATTCATACCGAGGCAAAAACGCTAACTTTAACCCGCAAAGGTCAGTTGCTGGCAGACAGCATTGCCTCCGATATTTTTATAGATTCTGATGACCTCTCCTAGAAAAAAAGATGCTACCCCCTTGGCTGATGCTTTCCAAGACTTGCTGAAAGCCTATCGCCTGGAAGATACCTACCAAGAGAAGTTGCTGATATCATCCTGGCCCACCTTGGTTGGCAAAACTATCGCCGACCGCACGAGCAATGTGTACATCAAGGACAAAAAGTTAATGGTTAAAATCACTTCTGGTCCAGTAAAAAAGGAGCTTCAACTCAATAAATCAAAAGTGATTGCTTTAATCGAATCCCAAATCGGAAAGGGGATCGTAGATGATGTCATCTTCTTGTAAAATTTTTGTAATATTTAACAGTTCTCCCTCATTTCGAACCCCTTTAAATACCTTTGCATTGGTTGACATTCCCTATTTTTGGAAGGTAAATCCATGATCAAAAAAAGCGCACTTCCTCTTGGCAGAATCAGCCTTTTTTTAGCCATTTTAGTTTGGCTGGCCTTGCTGTTGGTGAACTTGGTTCGGATTTTTGGGATGATCAATAACCTCGACTCAGGTGTCTCCGAGGAAGTTACCTGGATCTTAGAAATTCTTTTTTTCATTTTCATTTACCTCGCTTACCGCCGCATATTTTGGAAAAACAAGCAATCGGATTTTTTAACCCTAATCTGGAGAGGAGTCTCCACCGGACTTTTTGCGGCTTCTGCTGGACTGCTTACCGAAGTAATTTACCTGGCGCTTGGAGAGAGTAAAATTGGAACAGACCCCTTCTTACGGAATGTTTTCTACCACATAAATTTTGCCCTGACAAGTGCTTTTTTAATTTTCACCACCTTGCTATGGAAGCATTTAATCCTCTATCAAAAAAATAAGCAGGTAGTCAACCAATGGCAAGTGTTTGAGCTTTCCATGTTGGGAGCCTTATTTTTTGTATTCTTCAACCACAACAATCTAGACTACAGCTTCCTATTTGGACTCACCATTCTGTTGGTCATTTCCATCCTACTTGCGGTCAACCTGAAATGGATCCCCTACCTAAATTTTAAAGAGAAATGGAAAACATTACTATTTCTCTTTCTAATCATGGGCTGTGCTGGAGTCTTATTTTACCGGGTACTCGACTCCGGAAATGAAGGGAATTTGCAGATTAACCTGACAGACAACCTGTTCCTAATAGCCTTGTTTGGCTTTGTATTCGTCTACGGTCTGTTTAGCTTTTTGGTCACCTTATTCAACTTGCCTACCTCTTCAGTTTTTGAACAGAAACTCACCGAGGCAATAAATTTTCAAAAGTTAAGTCAGTCCATACAGCCCGAAGAAAGCGAAGAACAAGTACTTGATATCTTGCTTGACTCCTGCATAAGTGCCTCGTTTTCCGACGCAGCGTGGATTGAGCTCAACCCCAAAGAATCCTTTCAAGTCAAAAATCCTCTCCGATTTTTGGATGAATCCACCAAAACAGAACTCCTCTCCCTCCTCCCGCAAGAAACGCAAAGTTGGGTCCCTGCAAGTATGGCAGAAGCACCTCAAGCCCAGGCCATCCGAATTACCCATCCCAACTATAAGTCTGCTTTAGTGGTCCATTTACTGGTCAACAAATCTATTCTAGCACGGATTGTCCTAATCAAGGAGGTGAAGGAAGGGTTCAACAAGGAGATGATCGGCATCATTGGCACCTTTGCGAGGCAGGCCTGTATTTCTGTTGAAAACCACCGATTACTCAACCAAGCCATAGAAAATGAGCGGTACCAAGAGGAGCTGAAAATTGCCCAGCGGGTTCAAAAGGCACTTTTACCCCTGAAACTTGACCATCCCGCCTCCTTCGATATCTGTGCCTATTCCAACACAGCAGATGAAGTTGGGGGAGATTATTACGACACCTACCAGGTGGATGAAACTCATTTTGTACTCATCATGGGAGACGTGTCTGGGAAAGGAACCTCAGCTGCTTTTCATATGGCACAAATGAAAGGGGTATTCCAAAGCTTAATTCAACTTGGAATTCATCCTGCAGAGTTTATGAACAAAGCAAATGCTGCTCTGAGTAAATGCTTGGAGCGAAACCACTTTATAACAGCTTCTATCTTTGAAATTGATACTGTAAATAACAGTTTTTGCCATGCGCGAGCTGGGCATATTCCTACCTTATGGTACAAGGCCGCTGAGAAAGGGGCTGATTTTATTTCAATAGAAGGCCTTGGTTTGGGGATTGTAAGAAACCCAAGCTACAAAAACCACGTACAGGAAGAAACATTTGAATACCGTTCGGGAGATATATTAGTCCTCCTTACAGATGGGATACTAGAAGGCAGAAAAGAGACAGGAGAACAATTTGGCTATGACCGAATTAAAAAAATAGTAGAAGAGCATCATCAAAAATCACCCATTCAACTACAGCAGGAAATCATCGATTCACTCCATCAATTTGTGGGTGGTGATGGAATGATTGACGATGATTATTCCTTAATGGTAGTCAAATTCAAGGAAACTGATTAAACTAGCTTAAGCATGCTGCAACTCGAAAGAATAAAAGAAGGAAATAAAGACATTTTACGCTTGATTGGAGAGGTGGACGCAAGCAATTCTGTCCTACTGGACCAGTCTATGCAGGAAATCTTACAACAAGGCGCTACGTTTCTTTTGATTGATGGAAATCAATTGGGTTATATTTCTTCTGCCGGCTTAGGTGTTTTCATGTCCTATTTGGATGATTTTTCAGAACAAGGAATTCGATTTGCGATTTTTGGGCTGAATGATCAGGTGACTGAAGTATTTAAAATTCTTGGACTAGATCGCTTGATCCAGATCGTTCCAGACAAATCCACTGCAATTACCCTTGGGAATGAGCTATAAATTAAACTTATCCTGTTGTACATCTGCCTTGGTGGAGTTGCGAAGTTTTCTACAGCTTAGCTTAAAAACCTATGAGTTTTCGGAAGTGGACAGACACCAACTTATTTTGGCCGTGGAAGAGGTCTGTGCCAACCTGATTATCCACTCCCATGCCTGCAATCCCAAAGAACTAATTCACTTGGAAGTAAAAGAATTGAAAAAGAAGTTATCCATTGAAATCACCGACAAGGGGGACGCTTTCAACTTGTTGGAATATGAAGTTCCAGATCTCAAAAAGGTGATTGAGGAGAAACGAAAAGGTGGAATCGGGATATTCTTGGTGAAAAAAATCATGGATGAAATTGAATTTGAATCCAAAAACGGAAAAAACACCTGTAGGCTAATTAAAAATTTTCCTTCCTCCTTTGAACCCTAAGTTGGAGGAATTATTCCCCGCATTTTATCTTTATAATTTTTGTATCTTTAAACTTTACTTTGGTCTTCCTTTCGATGAATAAAAGAGCCCTTCCGGCAATCCTAGCACTTATACTGTCACTAAGTACTTCTCCTTTCTTGGCGCTAGCCCAAGAAAAGAAGGAGGTTTTGGTAGTCGTTGGTACTATTTCAGTTGACAAGGAAGAATTTTTGCAACTCATGTCTAAAGAAAGGCAGAGTGAGAGTCCAGCCAATTCATTGACGAGAAGGGAGTTTGAAGAGAATTTTGAATCGTTTTTGACCTACAAACTAAAGGTCATCGAGGCTGAGTCCATCAAGCTTGACCAGTTGGAGGAGTTTAATCTTGAATTTTCATCCGTCAAGGAGTCCCTAATTGCCCCTTATTTGATCAAAAATTCAATCGAAGAAGGGGAAGTAAAAAAAGTCTATGCCCGCCTCCAAGAAATTGTCAGGGCAAAACACATTTTGTTTCAATTCCCTCCAAATCCCAAAAAGGAAGACAGCCTTGCAGTACTCCAAATGGCCTTGAAAGTGAAGGCTGAACTGGAAAATGGAGCTGACTTTGGTGCATTGGCACTTAACTATTCGGATGATCCTTCGGCTAAAATGAACAAGGGTGATTTAGGCTACTTTACTGGACTTCAGATGGTTCAGCAATTTGAAGAGGCTGCCTACACCCTTCCAGTTGGCAGTATTTCAGATCCTATATTGACAGACTTTGGCTACCATATCATCCAAGTAAGTAGCCGCCAAGCCAACCCAGGAGAAGTTCAAGTATCTCATATTTTGGTTCGGTTTGATTCAGAAAATCCAAGCCAAGAAGAAAATGCGCGAAGAAGAATTTCTGATATCTATGCGGAAATTCAAAAGGAGAACACGATTTGGGAAGAAATAGTACAAGCTTATTCTGAGGATCCTGCTACCAAATCAGCAGGAGGACTGTTGCCTTGGTTTGCTGTGGGTACAATGATCCCAGAGTTTGAATTGGCAGGCTTCTCCTTGACAGAGATTGGAGAAGTTTCTCCCCCAATCAAAACGGCATATGGGTACCATATTCTGCGCCTTGAAGGAAAAAGAGGGCTGGAGCCCTACGAGGAAGTGGAACAAAGCATCCGATCAAAAATTTTACGCAATTCCAAAACCGGAATGATCGAATCCCAGGTGATTGCAATTCAAAAATCACGCTACGGTTTTCAAGAAAATGAGGTAGGGATTTCTACAGTGGCTAGCGCAGTGAATGCGACAGACATAATTAGCTTTGGCACTGCCGTTCAAGAAAAAAAACTTGGAAACACGGAGCTATTTAAGGCGAATAACTCTTCCTACACGGTGAAGGACTTGGTGAATTTTATGCAATCCAAAGAGGCCACTCCAAAAGGAAATGGGACTTTCTTTGAACTCTGGTTGGATAAATTCACAGAGGCCACCTTGGCAAAAACGGAAGAAGTGGATTTGGAAAAAAACAACAAAGATTACCAAATGCTACTGAAGGAATATCGAGATGGCATTTTACTCTTCTCACTGACCAACCAGGAGGTATGGCAAAAAGGGTTAAATGACTCCGTAGGTCAGCAGGCCTTCTTCGAAAAAAATAGTCAAAACTACCAATGGAAAGCTAGAGTTCAGGCCTACTTGACGAAGGTAAATGATGCGTCCAAACTAGAAAATGCACGTAAATACCTCCAAAATAAGGGATTCAATACAGACAGTTTTGCTGCATTTGAAGCAGATTATCGGAACAATTATCCCGATGCCTATGCTACAGAGTCAGGAACTTTTGAATACGAAGCACATCCAATTCTTTCGAAAGTAGACCTGAATAAGCCGTATCAAGAGTTAGTGATCGATGGAACTTCTTATGTGTTGGTCGTTGGAAAAATATATCCACCTGGGCCGAGGAAATTTGAAGAGGCCCGAGGTCTTATCATTCGAGATTACCAAGAATTTCTCAATCAGGCGCTTACCAAAAGATTAAAAGAAAAATATCCCATTCAAGTTAATGCTGGGGTTAAGGAAAAAGCCTTTGCCGATTTGAATCAATAATACTTCCCATTCGGATCTCCCGAAAAAGATAAAACCTATGAAATTGTTAAACCGACTTATTCCGAGCCTACTTGCATTTTGGATCTTGGGACAAGCTCAAGCCCAAGAAACTGCCACTGGTCAAGTGGTGGATAAAATCATTGCGAAAGTAGACAACAATATTCTTCTGGAGTCAGAAGTTCAAAAGTCCTACCTAGAAGCACTCTCCCAAGCGCAGCAGGGAATTGAGTCGCCTACGCGATGTGCAGTATTTGAAAGCTTGCTAATCAATAAACTGATGGTAGCCAAAGCTGTGGTGGACTCCGTTCTTGTCACCGATGCCGAGGTGCTCCTAGAGGCCAACAACCGATTTGCTATGGTCATGCAGCAATTCGGCGGAGATGAATCGATGCTTGCAGAAATGTATGGAAAGACTGCCGAACAGTTAAAGGCGGAGTTGGAAGAAGTGATGCGTGAGCAACTTATCGTTCGGAAAATGAGAAAAACGATCACGGATGGGATCACCGTTTCCCCATCTGAGGTTCGTGCTTTTTACCTCAACATTCCTAAAGATTCACTTCCCCTTTTTACCTCTGAGGCTACAGTAGGCCAAATCGTCAGAAAGCCCGAAACCAATCCAAAGGTTAGAGAAGAAATTATCGCGCAGCTAAAACAGTTTAAAGAGGCAATAGCAACCGGCAAGGCTACATTTGCCGAATTAGCCAAAGACAATTCGGAAGATCCTGGATCAGCAGCCCAAGGAGGAGATCTAGGATTTTTTAGAAGAGGTGAGCTAGCTCCAGAATACGAAGCCACCGCATTGGGACTCCGACTAGGTGAGATCTCAGACCCTATTGAAACCCAATTTGGATTTCACATGATCCAGCTCCTCGAAAATAAAGGTTCAACCTTCAATACGCGGCACATACTACGCATTCCAAAAGCCTCCGAGGAGGATATAGTAAAGGCTGAACGCTATTTAGACAGCCTTAAAAAGGAAGTTTTAGCTGGTAAAATTGATTTTGCTAAAGCAGCAAAAGAATATTCCCAAGATAGAGCAACTTCAGATGCAGGAGGCTTTTTTACCGATCCAGCCACTACTTCCAATAGGTTATCGTTGCGCACCCTAGAAGATCCTGTACTCTACTTTACGATCGATACCATGAAGGTTGGGGACATCACTCCTCCAATTCGTTTTGAAGATCCTAGAGAAGGCACTAAGGTTCGTATTCTTTTCTACAAAGCCAGATACCCTGCACATAAGGCAAACCTCGAAGATGATTATGAGAAATTGAAGGCAGCCACCCTTCGCAGAAAAGAGGATGAGGTACTCAGCAAATGGTTTGTTACTGCCAAAGAAGATATTTTCATTGACATCGACCCCAGCTACGATCGCTGCGACGCCTTGAAAGGCAAGTAATAGAAAATCCGCAATCCTACCAGTGGGCAGCGCGCCTGTTTTCGTTGCCAACAGTTGACGGTCGACAGACCACAGTCAATTCATGTCTGTTACAAAAACACGTATTTAAATTTGGATTCATAGCCCAGTCACACCACGACTCGGCTGTCGACCGTGGACTGTCAGCCGTTGACTGAATTTTTTTTGGCCAACGGTCCACAGTCCACGGACCACAGCTCATTAAATTAAACCTCAAACCTTAGTTTCCTGCGGACACCTTTAAGAGCATGGATATTCCCTGATCCGAAATCCGTATGTTTTTCTGTGTAGCCACCGCGGCGGAGCGTGAAAAAGGTTTTCCCGCAGATTTTTTTTTGAAAAATTCCGCAAATCTGTTATCAGACCACGGACCACAGTCAATTGTGTTCAGAACACGAAAAACGGATTGAAATTTGGATGCTACACTTGATACCAGACGAATCAACTGTCAACAGTAGACCGTTAGCTGTTGACCAAATCATTTAATTGAACTTCAAATTTTAATTTCTTCAACGGATTCACCGCCTTGTGTCTGCTTTTCAAAAAGAGCAGCATAAACTCCTTTCTGAGTCATTAAGGAAGCATGGTCGCCGCGCTCCACAATTCGTCCCTCATCCAATATGATTATTTGATCGGCAAGCTTGGCTGAAGA
This sequence comes from Algoriphagus sp., assembly GCA_040403475.1. Taxonomy (GTDB): domain Bacteria; phylum Bacteroidota; class Bacteroidia; order Cytophagales; family Cyclobacteriaceae; genus Algoriphagus. Next base: position 198,162 of record JBBAKO010000001.1, read on the forward strand.
CACCCGGTGGGAGATGATGATGGAGGTACGGTTTTCCATGATCTTTTTGAGTGAATTCAAAATCGCATTCTCCGTCTTGGTGTCAACTGCAGATAGACAATCGTCTAAAATCAAAATCTTGGGTTCCTTTGCTATAGCTCTTGCAATGGAAACGCGCTGCTTTTGTCCCCCAGAAAGCGTAATCCCTCGTTCACCAAGAAGGGTGTCAAAGCCATTGGGGAAGTCTAAAATATTTTGGTAAACGTCTGCATCTTTAGCTGCCTGCGTCACTAGCTCAATATCTGGATTGTCTATTCCAAAGGAAATATTGTTTGCAATGGAGTCAGAAAAAAGAAAAACATCTTGTGGAACTACACCTATCTGGCTACGAAGGCTAGCCAATGCATAGTGCTGTATGGGTATATTGTCAACCAGTATCTCCCCGGAAGTAGCATCGTACATTCGCATCAACAAATTGGCAAGCGTTGATTTGCCTGAGCCTGTGGTCCCAATAATCCCCAAGGTCTGGCCAGCTTCAATCGAAAAGGAAATATCCTTCAACGCATGGATCCCAGAATCTGGATAAACAAATGAAAGGTGACTCACCTGAATTGCCCCTTCCAGTGTGGCTTCAATGTTTTTCTCAGATACCAAATCGGTTTTCTGATCCAACAATTCATTGATTCTTCGTTGGGAAACCTCCGCACGCTGCACAATACTGGTCACCCAGCCTAGGGATGCCACTGGCCAAGTCAATATGTTGACATAGAGTATAAATTCGGCGATGACACCATATCCAATCTCCCCTTGAATGACCATCATCCCTCCTACGTATACTGTGATGATGGTAGATATCCCCACCAAGGCCATAATCAATGGGAAAAACAGGGCATTTACACGAGTCAATTCGATAGATTGATACTTGTATTCTTCACTTGCCTTGGCAAACTCCGCAGCAGAATCCTGCTCTCGAACAAAAGCCTTCAACACCCGAATCCCTGAAAATGCTTCTTGCACAAAGGTGCTGAGCTGAGAAAGGCTCTGTTGAATTTTTTCAGAACGCTGGTTGATTTGATTATTTACATAATAAATACTCAAAGAAAGTATCGGCAAAGGCAGGAGCGAATAAAGCGTAAGCTCCAAGTTGACCGAAATCATGTACGAAATCACCAAAGGAAATAAGATCAGCAGGTTGAGTCCATACATGATTGCTGGGCCTAGGTACATGCGCACCCGGCTTACATCTTCTGATATCCGAGCCATCAAATCTCCCGTGCTGTTTTTTCTGTAAAAACTTAGGGGCAAAAATTGAAAATGTTCAAAAAGCTCATTTTTCATGTCGTATTCAATTTTTCGCGACATGATGATGAGCGTTTGGCGAATCAAGAATAGGAAGAAGCCCCGAAGCAGGGCCATGACCAAAATCAAAATCCCAAAAATAAAGACCGATTCTAAAAAATAGTCCCGAGCCAACTCACCTATTCCACCCCTGGTGAGAGGAGCAAAAAGCGCATAACTCTCAACCACATAATCTATGGCAATTCGAACCAATTGAGCCGGAATAATTACGAAAATATTGGATATCACCGTAAACAGTATTCCTAAAGACAATAATCCCTTGTATTTGATTAGGTATTTATTTATTCTCCAAAGTTCCTTCACAAAATAAAGTCTTAGTTTTTAATGATACTCTTGTATAAAATTTGGCTTTGGAAAATTTGTAAGCTCATAAAAGTATTTAATTTTGTGGCCACACGATTTCCGAGTGCTATCCCAAATATAACACATTATAAAAAGCTATTTTCAGATGTTAGCGATTAATACCACCGAAACAGTACGTGAGGGTTCCATTTTTGGACAAATCACTACGATGGACCATGAGCAATTGGTCATTTGTCATGACGAAGCTACAGGCCTAAAAGCACTGATAGGGATTCACAACACCGTCTTGGGACCCGCACTTGGGGGAACCCGCATGTGGCCCTACGCCACCGAAGAGGAAGCCATCAGAGATGTGTTGCGCCTTTCTCGCGGCATGACTTTCAAAAATTCACTTGCAGGCTTGAATTTAGGGGGCGGTAAAGCCGTGATCATTGGAGATCCTAAATTGAAGACCGAAGCATTTTTACGAAGATTTGGTCGTTTTGTGGAAAGCTTAGGGGGTCGATATGTAACTGCTGAAGATGTCAACATGAAGACCTCCGATATGGAATACATGGCCTTAGAAACTCGCCATGTAACCGGCTTACCTAAAAGCAAGGGAGGCGCGGGAGATCCTTCCCCAGTAACTGCCTTTGGCGTGTACATGGGCATGAAAGCAGCTGCCAAAAAAGCATTTGGTTCAGACTCCCTTCAAGGAAAGAAGATCGGGGTGCAAGGTGTAGGTCAAGTTGGAAAATACCTCATCAACTACCTCGTTAAGGAAGGTGCGGATATTTTGATTACGGATATTTTTGAAGACAAACTTCAGGAAGTGGCCAAATCAACTGGCGCGACGGTGGTCGACAGCAGGGTCCTGCATGACATCCAGATGGATATTTATGCTCCCTGTGCCCTTGGTGCCACCATCAACGATCAGACCATTGACCGCCTAACTTGTAAAGTCATTGCGGGCGGAGCCAACAACCAGCTGGAAGATGAAGCCAAGCACGGAAAAATCTTGATGGAAAAAGGCATTGTCTATGCCCCAGACTTCTTGATCAATGCTGGTGGAGTAATCAATGTGGGAGCAGAATATTACGGAGAATATCAGGAAGAGACGGTTTTTGCACAAACTGAAAAAATTTACGACACCTGCTTGTCCATCTTAAACACTTCAGAGAAACAACATATCCCTGCTCAGCAAGCAGCAATCGAAGCAGCAAAGGCAAGAATTGAAGCGATTGGAAGAATTAAACTTCCCTTTTAACCCATTCTACCTGAAGATAAATGACCACTGAGCCTAAGTTCAGTGGTTTTTTTGTGTCTCGCCCCATGCGGAGAAGACGCACCTAATTGCTTATATTTGTGGCTCTTTATATCCAATATGCTCAACAGAAGAATCCTTAGAGTCAAAGCATTTCAGAACTTATATGCTTTTGAACAGTGTAAAGGATCCAACATTAACATAGCCAAAGACTTTATACGAGAGTCTTTTTTACCTGACCTCAACAGCATGGAGGTTCAAGATAAGGCAGCTCTCTCCCGTGAAGGAGAGGAGGCTATCCAGATTTTTGAGCAAAATGTGGAACTAGGTCAAAAGTTACTTCCAACTGACGCAGGGGTTAAAGTCAAGAAAATTGCTTTAGAAGCCCTCAAACAAGTGCTTGAGGCCAACGAAAAAGATCGGCAGTTTCTGTTGAAAAACATGGTGGTGTCCGCCGAACGAATTCCACAGCTTTACCTCCTAGCCATTGAGCTACTTCAGGCATTTTCCAAACATGTCGGAAAAGAGGTAGAAAAAAAGCAAAAACTTGCTGGAGATGCCCCCATTGCTTTTGGCAATGAATTGAATCTAGCCAACAATCAAGTTTTGAAACGGCTCCGCGAATCCCCAGAATACCAGGCTGCATTGAGTCGAAATGGGGTGAGCTTGGATGAACTCGAACTAGAGATAAAAGAATGGTTCAGAGAGTACATCAAGCCAGCCGAGGAATACCAGCATTATTTGACGCTTTTAGCTCCAACCCTAGAGCAGGATTTTGAGTTGGCAGATGACCTCCTGAAAAAAATAATTTTCAAAAACGAAGTCATTCTTACCTTTTTTGCAGAAAAAGACTTGAACTGGACCGAAAATAAATCGGTCGTAAGAAGTCTTGCTGCGAAAGTTTTAAAAAACGCCTCGCTTCCAGATATCGCAATTGCAGAACCTCTGCCAGAAATTGCGATGAATTGGGAGGAAGACAAAGAATTTTTTGAAAATATTTTTAACTTCACCATTGCTAACGGCGTAAGCAGCAAAGTACTTATCGCCGAAAAAACAAAAAACTGGGACATCGAGCGTTTGGCTTTCACCGACAAAGTCATCATCTCCATGGCACTTGCCGAAATGATTCATTTCCCAAGCATCCCAGTGAAAGTAACGATCAACGAGTACATTGACATTTCAAAAACATACAGTACCCCAAAAAGCAAGCAGTTTGTAAATGGTTTGCTGGATGTTTTGGCTAAGGAACTAACCGAAAAAGGACAAATCCGCAAGAGTGGAAGAGGCCTTTTGGACAATAAATAAGACCACAATGGGAAAAACAACAAGTACAATAATTGCTTTCGCCTTGGGTGCTGGGGTGGGTGCAGCCTTAGGGATCTTATTTGCTCCCGACACCGGAGCGAATACCCGAGACAAACTCTCCTTTAAGCTATCCAAGTACAAGAAAGAATTGGAGGACCTCATCAATGAATTGGTGGATGGAAAAGAAATCCATCTAAATGAAGCGAAAACCGAAGGCAAGCGAGTGATCTCTGAAGCAAAAAACAAAGCAGAAGACCTTCTAAACGATGTAAACAAATTAATTGACCAAATAAATAAAGATAAAAACTAACATGAAAACAAGACTACTCAGCGCCATCGCACTAGCCGTCGTATTGATCACTTCTTGCTCTCAGGGCAAAGACGAACAAGCAGAAAAAATCAAAGCTTTAGAAGAAAAAATTGCCGCAATGGATGGGTCTAATGTACCTGTTCCAGCGGATATGGCTCAAACGACCACTTCTGCAGATCCAAGCACACTAGGATCCTTCCAGTTTAGCGAAATGGAATACGACTTTGGAACCATCAACGAAGGAAAAGTGGTTGAAAAGATTTTCAATTTCACCAACAATGGACAAGCTCCTTTGGTGATTTCCAACATCACTGCTTCTTGCGGTTGCACTAGCCCTGATTGGACTAAAGCACCTATACAGCCAGGTGAAACTGGATTCGTGAAAGTGGTATTCAACTCTGCCGCGAAGTCAGGAGCTCAGTCTCCAACTGTAACGATCCAAGCAAACACCAATCCAACAGTGACCCGTCTAAGCATGAGAGGAAGTGTAACCCCTAAGGGTGCTGGCGGTGCTGCAACTGGACCAGTTAGAAAGTAAGCGATGTATTCATTCATCTTAGCTCAAGCTTCTGTCGGAAGTAGCGGTATTCTTGGCCAAGTATTTCTATTTGGATCAATCATTTTGATCATGTACTTCTTCATGATTCGTCCACAGCAGAAAAAACAAAAGGAAACCAAGAAGTTTATCGAAGAAATAAAAAAAGGCGATGATGTGGTGACCATTGGAGGTATCCACGGAAAAGTCTACAGCGTAGAAGGTGACACCGTCTTGCTGGAACTTGACAAAGGACTGAAGGTAAAAGTTGAAAAGTCTGCCATCTCTCTTGACTTCTCTAAAAAACAAAGTCCAACCAAATAACATCTTGCCTGATTCTAAAAAATCCCCTTGGAGAATATCCAAAAGAAAACTCTCCAATATAAAAGTGGTAGTCCTCTGCGTTGCAGCGGCTACCACTTTTTGGGTTTTAAATGCCCTCAACAAGGATAATTACAGCACCATCGTAGATTATCCCGTACAGTGGGAATACGATCAAAAAAACTTTATTCCAGTCAAGTCCCTGCCAAACAGCATTCAAATTGAAATTTCAGGGAATGGCTGGGACTTGCTGCGCAAGTATTTTAAAATTGGCGGTACCCCCTACCTCATTCAACTTAATTCCCCTGCAGAGAAAAAATACCTACTCACCGCAGACCTGAAAAGAAGCTTGGGAGAGTTTATCACCCCAACACAACTCCAGAACGTAATTGGAGACACCATCCACTACCAAATCGATCGGATCGTAACCAAAACACTCCGCCCAGTGCTGGATACCTTGGGATACTCCCTGGATAAAAATATTGCGCTAGAAGGGAAGGTCAATTTCATTCCTGACCAACTAGAAATCACTGGGCCTTCTTCAGTTTTGGAGGCTTTCGATGGGAAATACCCTGTAGCTTTAAATGCAACAAAAATCAATTCCGATTATTCAGGCAAGGTTTCCCTAACTGTAGATGAAAGCTTGGCGAAGCTAGTTCAACTGAAGCAAAAGGAAATCCAAGTCAGCTTCTCCGTACTTACTTACCTCGAGGGCAACAAAAGGCTAAAAATCAGAAAAGTAAATTTTCCCAACACAGTGTCGCTACCCAATGAGGAATTGGTTCCTGTCCTGAGCTATTTGATTGAAGAAGCTAACCTTCCCCAACTGAAAGACTTAAAATTTGAGGCGATCCTAGACTACAGAAAGCGGAACCGCGCAGATAGTACGCTACAACTAGAAGTCAGCCCTAATCCAAACTTTTTGAAAGAGGTTCGAATCAGCCCTCCACAGATTAAACTTAAATATGAGTAACAAACGCCCATTGCTAGTAGGCATTACAGGCGGTATCGGCTCAGGGAAATCCACCGTCTGCAAACTATTCTCCCTTTTGGGAATCCCTATTTACTCCGCCGATGACCGCGCCAAGTGGCTGATGGCTCACGATGCGGAACTTCGAAATCAAATATCAACCACTTTTGGAGCTGATGCCTATTCGGCAATTGGAGAGCTCAATCGCGCCTTTCTTGCGGAAACCGTGTTTCCCAATCCTGAAAAAATCGCCGCCCTAAATGCCCAAGTACATCCTGCTGTAAGGAAAGATTTTGAACAATGGATCACGCAACAAACTGCCCCCTACCTCATCAAAGAAGCTGCTCTGCTCTTTGAAACTGGAGCGGCAAAAGAGCTCGACTATGTCATCAATGTCAGCTCGCCACTACGCGTCCGAATGGCTCGAATACTCCTTCGAGACCCCCATCGCTCCGAAGAACAAGTCAACCAAATCATCAACCAGCAACTTCCTGACGAAGAAAAGAATGAGCTGGCAGATTTTTGCATTAAAAATACGGACAACAAACTGCTGATTCCCCAAGTATTGGAGGTGCATGCACAACTGAGCAACGCCACTAAAAAAAGTTAAGTTAGGGATTGATTAGCTCTTCAGTCCTGCTTTCGGCTAGCCTTTTAACTGAAACAAAACCGCAATCTACTCATCCAAGGCCTTTTCGTGCCAGGATTTGTGTACGATTTTCCAAACTCCAGCTACTTCAAGTAAGGTTAAGTAATCGTAATAGTACCGCGTAGGCCAGTACAACTCCGCCTCCACCAAGGCCATCTTTCCCACACGGCGAATAGACTTGAGTTCGTTTCGGTACTGCGCAGGATCTCTGGGAGCTCCTGTAGCAGTAGAATGGATCCATTCGGCGAGCGGCGTCACCACCAGCACCTCTCCTCGATAGCCAATCAATCTCGCCTGCGGAAGAAATGCTGCCTCCAACTTGGCTGGATCCCGCGCTACCATGCCGTCAAAATACAGCTGCACCGTCTTGGTAATGGCCTCATCCGCTTCGCTTTGAGCGAAGCTCAACATAGGAAGCAGGAAAAAACTGCCTAGAAGGGCAGCTCTTTTCAAGCCTAAAAAGAAGGAATTAAATGCGATCAAAGCCTAAGTAAGAGTGCAATACTTTCGGCATCCGGATTCCATCAGGACCCTGATTATTTTCGAGGATCGATGCTACGATTCGAGGCAAGGCTAGTGCACTTCCATTTAGCGTATGTGCCAATAGCGATTTTTTATCCTCTCCCTTGAACCGTAGCTTAAGGCGGTTTGCCTGGTAGGTTTCAAAGTTGGACACCGAACTTACTTCCAACCAGCGTTCTTGTGCTGCCGAATACACTTCCATGTCATAGGTCATCGCAGACGTAAAGCCCATATCCCCTCCACAAAGTCGAAGCACTCGATAGGGTAGTTCCAACTGTTGCAACAAACCTTGGACGTAGCTGCTCATCTGTTCCAAGGCCTCATACGAATGATCGGGATGCGTGATTTGAACGATTTCCACCTTGTCAAACTGGTGTAATCGATTTAAGCCTCGGACATGCGCGCCCCAAGAACCTGCTTCCCTTCTAAAGCAAGGGGTATAGCCCACATTTTTGATAGGGAGGTCAGAGACATTGACTAAAATATCGCGGTAAAGGTTGGTAATCGGCACCTCTGCCGTCGGAATCAGGTAAAGCTTGTCCTCACTAGCATAATACATCTGACCTTCCTTGTCTGGAAGCTGCCCTGTGCTGTAGCAAGAATCCTCATTTACCAAGATCGGAGGCTGCACCTCCATGTACCCAGCGGCTAAGGCCTGATCCAAGAAAAAGTTAATCAGCCCACGTTGCAGCCTTGCCCCTTTTCCTTTGTACACTGGAAATCCAGCCCCAGCTATTTTAACGCCCAAGTCAAAATCAATGATGTCGTATTTCTTAATCAAATCCCAATGAGGCAATTTGCCTTCAGGTAGGCTTGGAATCTCACCATGCGAAAGGACTATCTCATTGTCTTCCGCAGATTTTCCTGCCGGAACAGCTGCATGAGGCACATTCGGAAGGGTGTAGAGCAAAGCCTTCAACTCTTCTTCTGCCTGCTCATGTTGCTCCTCGAGCTCTTTAATCTGGGTCTTTAATTCCGCTGATCGATCTCGAACGGCTGTTGCCTCCGCAGTTTTACCCTCCTTCATCAAGATTCCAATTTCCTTCGAAATCGTATTGGCTTCAGCCTGCAACTGATCTCGCTGGGTTTGGGAAGATTTTCTCAATTCATCCAAGGCAAGTACCTGTTGCAAAGTGGCATCTGCATGCACTTGGTTTCTTTTTTTGAGGCCAAGGAGCACTTGGTCGTAATGATCACGGATATGTTGTACTAAAAGCATGGTGAACTAGAGATTTAATCGTCCAAAGATACGAACTTATCGAACATAGATGGTCTTCGTACTGCTTGAGAAAGGGCCCTCCAACTCTTTATTAGTCGTTCTAAGGAGCTGTACTTTTACTTGATAATCTCCAACCGGAAGATTCGAAACGCGCAAGGGCACCATTACATTTGTCTCTGTTTGGTATACATTGATCCAGATTTTGACTTTCAAGCCATCCAACTTTAAATCGCCACCCAGCACCAAAAAATCCAAAATCAAATCTTGGCCAAAGGGAACAATTTGTTCATTTTTCGGCAAGTTGATGGCCAAGTAGGGTTCGGCAGAGTACGGAAAGGGGCGAGAATCCCCCACTAAAAAGTCTCGATCCAGGTAATTCCCGAAATTTTTTAAGGATAGCCCCTTTTGATCTACCAAAAAAGCAACTGTTCGATAGGTACCTCGGGCAAGTTCCCGCTGAAATATGGGGGCTGAGAAACCTTCTGGGTCTCCTCCATTCAAGATCATCTGCAATCGTGGCGCTGCAACTCCCTTCGTTTTTAGGGAAAAATTCTTGATGTTAAACTCAAAAGGAACTTTTCCTGGCTTGAATACCTGATTACTCAAGGGAGTATTGAGTTCTAGAATCGCGTCTGGAAACAAGGTTAGGGAGTCTACAGGCAGAAAAGTGACTGGCCGCGGGGCCACTTCGGGTAGAGCGGTCGTTCCCTCCACCACGGCTGGCGATTCCTTAGTTTCCTTAGGGCCTGAGGAACAAGAAATAACCCATAAACTCACGATCAGTAGGGAAATCTGGATTTTATTCATGGAATCGCATCAATTGAGGTTAAAGATATTTATTTTTGAAGAATTTAAAGGAAGTACCACTTAATCTACCGCATCTATGGAAATTTTGTTTGATAAAATTCCGAGTTTGGATTTAGCCGATTTCACGGCTGGCAATCCTGAAAAAAAGGCCGAATTCGTTCGCAAGCTTGGAGAAGCTTACCAGAACATTGGATTTGTGGCCATCAAAAACCATGGATTAAGCAAGGAGCTCCAAGATCGACTTTATTCCTCCATTACTACTTTTTTTACACTGCCAGATACTGTAAAGTCACAGTATGAAAAACCAGAAATCGGATACCAAAGAGGCTATACAGGCAAGGGAAAAGAGCATGCCAAAGGAAGAAATACGGGAGACTTGAAAGAGTTTTACCATGTAGGACAGGATCTAGCTGCTATTCCAGATGCTGATCCCATCAAATCCGAGTATCCAGCCAATTGCTGGCCGCAAGAAATCCCCCAATTCCAGGAAGATGCTTTGGAAGCATACCGAACTTTGGAAAATGCCGGACGTCAAATGCTCCGTGCCATTGCACTAAGCTTGGGCTTGGAGGAAACTTATTTTGAGGACAAGGTGATTCATGGCAATTCCATCCTTCGTCAGATTCATTATTTCCCAATAGAAAACCCGGATGAGGTGCCTGCCGATGCCGTAAGAGCTGCTGAGCATGGGGACATCAACTTGATTACCTTGCTGATGGGTGCAAGTGCGGATGGCCTTCAAGTGCTTCGTCGAGATGGAAAATGGATTCCAATCACCGCCTTGCCTGACCAGTTGGTGGTGAATGTCGGAGATATGCTGGAGCGTTTTACCAACAAAAAATTGAAATCCACCATCCACCGTGTGGTCAACCCTCCTCGCGAGAAGATGCATACCAGCAGGTATTCCATCCCTTTCTTTATGCATCCACGTTCAGAGATGGATCTCAGCTGTTTGCCTAGCTGTATTACTGAAACTGAACCCAAGCAATTTACGGACATCACCGCAGGTGAGTTTTTGGAGGAAAGGCTACGTGAACTAGGACTACGGAAATAGGATGTCTATTCGGGCGGTCCGGTATGTAGTCTTCCTAAGAGATACCTTGACCCTATCTCTGACCGCTTTTGGTGGCCCACAGGTGCTGCTTGCCATGATGCTCGAGCGCATGGTCAAAAAAAGGGGCTACATACAGGAGGAGGAACTTTGGGAATTAAATGCGCTTTGCAGCATGCTACCAGGTCCCTCCTCCACCCAATTAATCTCTGCAATTGGATTTCGGGTGGGTGGCCCTCGACTTGCCTACCTGACCTTGTTAGTCTGGATCCTACCTGCGACAATCGCGATGATTTTAGCGGCTATCCTTATCCATTTTTTGCAAGAAAATAGCCCAAAAGCACTCCAATTTGCCAAGTTTATCCAACCCATGGCCATTGGATTCCTCATTTTTGCTGCGCAAAAAACAATCACAAAAATGATCAAAACCCCCGAAGCCATCGTCTTGATGCTGCTTTCGGCTTTTGTTTCCTTCTTCTACAGTTCCCCCTACATTTTTCCAGTGATGCTCCTCTTGGGAGGGCTCAGCACATCCATCAAGTATAAAAACCAACCCAAAGTCGAAGAGGACAAATCATTGCATATCAAATGGAGCAATTTCTACCTCTGGGGAGGGGTTTTGATGGCAGCAGCCGTTGCAGGGGCCATTACCAAATCCCAGCCCATCTTGCTTTTCGAAAATTTTTACCGCAATGGAAGCTTGATTTTTGGTGGTGGGCAGGTATTGATTCCCTATTTGTATGCTGAATTTGTGGATTTAAAGCATTTCTTGAGCTCGGAAGAATTCCTGACCGGCTATGCCTTGTCTCAAGGCATCCCAGGACCTACCTTTTCCATCTCCTCCTACATTGGGGCGCTTTCCATGCGAGAATTTGGCCTGATGGGATTTGTGACGGGAGGACTGATTGCGACAGCAGGGATTTTTCTTCCTGGGATCTTTTTGATTTTCTTCGTCATTCGATTTTGGGATCAGCTCAAGTTATACCGTCCCGTTCGAGCCGCTTTAGAAGGGATCAATGCTGTTTCCTGTGGCATGTTACTGGCAGCTGCCTACCTACTTTTCGAACCTTTGGAGGCAAATCTTCTCCATATATTTTTTATTCTAGGCACCTATTCCCTACTCCAATTCACCAAAATATCCTCCCCCATTATCGTGGTAGGAGGGGTTATATTGGGGATTTTGTTTCAAAACTTCCTAGCCTAGACGCTCCAAAAAAAGAAAGGGAACAAGTTCACCAACAAAAGCGTTTTGTGTTTTGAATTGATTTCCTAACTTTCAATCATGCAAGCTGCAGATTTTATCCACCCACTCATTCCATCCATCAAGATTTCTGATCCGGTAGGATCGGCATTAAAAAAAATGGAAGAGCTCGAGCTCACTACGCTTCCCGTAGTGGAGGGTGGCGTATTTTTAGGATTTGTAGAAGATGAAATTCTCCTGGAGCAGGACCATTTAGATATTCAGATCGCTCAGATAGAGCTTGAATGTGCCTCCTGTTGGGTGTATGCAGACCAGCATCTCTATGATGTAATTCGGGTGGCTGGGGAGCATCAAACCAAATGGGTTGGCGTGATGGAGCGAGACCAGCAGTACCTTGGGGTCATTCCTACTCAGGATGCACTGACTGCCTATGTCAATAATTTGTCCATTCATTCCCAAGGCAGTGTGTTGGTCATCTCCTTGCAGATGAAAGACTTCCAGCTTTCCGAAATTTCCCGGCTTATCGAATCAGAAAATACCAAAATTTTAAGTTGCCAGCTTTACAACGACCCCTTGGATTCGCAAGGAGTGGAGGTCACCCTTAAATTAGACAAGGTGGATACCCGTCATGTAAAGGCCACCCTAATCAGATTTGGATACCAGGTCAAGGACTTCGCTCAGGAGGAAGTTGGGCAGAGCGCGGATGAGGAACGCATTGGTAATTTGTTGCGGTTTTTAGATATCTAGAAATGAGGGTTGCAATCCATGGTTTATCCTTAAAGACAGAATTTCTACCCATTCTTGGAGGCCTTTTTGAAAAGCTACAATCCCTAGGGATTGCGATCTGCTTAACCCCTATTTTGGATCAACAGCTGAGACTTCTAAGCCCCTTAACTCCTGCCTATCAAATCCTCCAGCGTCCCGAAGACTTCGACGGGCTAGATTTTTTTCTTTCCATTGGTGGTGATGGCACGCTGCTGGACTCGGTTTGTATGGTTGGAAAAAAAGAAATACCAATCCTTGGACTCAATACCGGTAGACTAGGATTTTTGGCAAATGTGGCCACCGATAAAATCGGAGAAGCAATTGAAGAATTAGCCAAGGGCAATTACCAAATTGAGTCTCGAATTTTGCTATCCTTGACTAGCTCCAAAAAACTATTCCATGGGGTTAATTTTGCCCTAAACGAATTTACCATCCACAAAAAGGATACGTCATCGATGATCACGGTTCACACCTATATCGACGGCAAGTACCTCAACTCCTACTGGGCGGATGGCTTAATTGTCGCTACCCCGACAGGATCCACTGGCTATTCTTTAAGTTGTGGTGGGCCATTAATCACTCCAGGTGCTAAAAATTTCGTGATTACCCCCGTTAGTCCACACAATCTGAATGTTCGCCCCATCATCGTATCCGACGAGGCGGAGATTAGCTTTGAGATTGAAGGCCGTACGGATAAGTTTATGATTTCTTTAGACTCTAGGTCCACCTCAATAGCCTCCGAGGTGAAATTAAGCGTAAAAAAGGAAGCATTCTCCGCTAAATTGGTGAAATTGCCAAGCTATCATTTCTTTGACACCTTACGCCAAAAATTGAATTGGGGTTTGGACCTAAGAAATTGATTCGTATGCCTTTACAAGCTTAACAATTATTAACCCCCTAAATACCAGACCTCGTTTTTTTAGCGTTAGGTAGTTCATAACTTGCATCGTCTTGAAAAAGATCAATTTTAAAATTTTTAAATCCTTAGTACTGGGTTTTTGCCTAGTATGTAGCCCAGCAGCACTAGTTGTTGCACAAAGCTATGAGATAGGGGGTGGTGTTGGTACCGCTGTCTATTCGGGTGATATGATTCGAAAAATTGATACGCGCCAATCTGGCCTTCAAGGAACGTTATTTGGCAAGAGAAATTTTGACAATGTTTGGAGCTTAAAAGTAGGAGTCAACCTAGCGGAGCTCATGGCGGCGGATAGCATCCGTCCCATTGATGCATTGGCCTCACTTCGGCAGGGACATTTTACAGGTCGGGTCACCGAACTCTCTGCAATCATGGAGTTTAACTTCCTAGATTATGTCAACCACAAGAGCGAGTTTCGGTTTTCACCCTATGCTTTCTTTGGCATGGGCTACGCTTTTGTGAATGCAAAAGGGCGGATGAATGCCGGTACACCTGTACAAGAATACCGAACGGGCACCCTGGTTATTCCATTTGGAGGAGGGCTTAAGTTCCTACTCACCAATCAGCTCAACTTAGGATTGGAACTTGGCTTTCGCCCAACCACCTCAGACGAATTGGATCAGCTCAGCAGCACGCTTCCTGCCCTTCCGAGGTACGAGACTCCCATTGGCCCTGACACCAAGGCGATCCCTAAAAGCCTGAATTTTGGGAACCCCAATAGCAAGGATTGGTACTATTTTCTTGGCCTGACGGTCAGCTATACGCTCACCAAGGCCAGGTGCTTCACCTATTAATTTATTAGGCAGAGGGATATTTATTGAAAAAGAAATCCCATTTTTGTACCTCCAAAAAAGTAGGTATTGCAGCCGCTGAAATGAAGGAAAATATAGACCGAAACAACTTACCAAAACACATTGCCATCATTATGGATGGGAACGGACGCTGGGCCAAAAAGAAAGGGGCCATGCGTATATTTGGTCATAGGAATGCAATTCAGGCCGTGCGTGAATCCATTGAAGGAGCGGGAGAGTTGGGGATTCAACACCTCACCCTTTTTTCGTTTTCTACAGAAAATTGGTCTCGGCCCCAAGATGAAATTCAGGCACTGATGCAACTGCTCGTAGAGACAATTGTAGCTGAACTGTCTCAAATGATGAAAAACAACGTCCGATTGAATGCAATCGGAGATATAAAAAGCTTACCTACCTCTGCCTACGAAAAATTGACCGAGGTAATGCACCAAACATCCACGAATACAGGGCTCACAGTACATTTGGCCTTGAGCTACAGTGGACAATGGGAACTTACTCAGGCTGCCCAACGCATTGCTCAAAAAGTCTCTGAAGGCAAATTACGCCCAGAGGAAATTACCCAAGTCACACTAGCGGATCATTTAGATACCGCAGGAATCCCAGATCCAGAACTGATGATTCGTACGAGTGGTGAGTTTAGAATTAGTAATTTCTTGCTCTGGCAACTGGCATACACCGAATTGTATTTTACAGAGGTGTTGTGGCCAGATTTTAGAAAAGAACACCTGTCTGCCGCAATTGAAGATTACCAAAAGAGAGAGAGAAGGTTTGGAAAAACCGGTGAGCAAGTTAAACCCTAAGTATTAATGAAAAGAAGTATACTCATTCTGTTTTGTTTGATTTGGTCGGCAAGTTCTATGGCGCAAATCCGTTTGGGCCAAAGTCGCTATGCTTCCTCCAAGCCAGTCAACATTCTGGAATTGAACTATGCAAAGCCTCAAAAATTTAGAATCGCTGAGATTAAGGCAGTAGGGCTTTCTACACTAGACGAAGTGGCCATCATTTCCCTATCGGGTTTGAAAGTAGACGACCGGATCGATGTGCCTGGTGATGCTATCGCTAGTGCATTGAAAAAACTATGGGGTCAAGGCATCATTGGGGATGTCAAAATTTTGGTGACGAAGATTGAAGGAGAAGACATTTACCTGCTTCTTGACCTTACTGAAAGACCCCGATTCTCCCGTGTGGAATTTGAAGGTATCAACAAAACCCAAGAGGGTGAATTACGAGATAAGGTAAACATTCGTGGTCGAGTGGTGCGTGATGATGTACTCAACACCGCCAAACGAAATATTGAAAAGTATTACCTGGAAAAAGGATTCCTCAATACCGAAGTAAAAATCATTCAGGACCGTGACACGACATTACCCAATAGCGTCAAACTTCGCTTTGACATCGATCCTAAATCCAAGGTAAAAATCAACGAGATTGCTTTTTATGGGAATGATGAAATCAGCGATCGTGCGCTGAAAGGAAAGATGAAGAAAACAAAAGAGCATGCTCGCGTATCTATCTTCAAAGATGTCTACAGCCGGGTGCTTGATGCAGATAAGGAAAGCCTTACCCGGTCCCTTCTCTCCAGTAAGGTGGCCACATCGGAGGAAGTAAACTCCTACATCAACAAAAATTTTAAGCTCAATTTCTTTAATGGATCCAAATACAATCCAAAGGAATACAGAGCAGACAAAGACAAGGCCATTGCCTTCTACAACAGCAAAGGATTTAGAGATGCCAAGATCCTAGCGGATTCCATCTATAAATTCAGCGAAGACAAGATCAACGTCGACATCTCCCTAGTGGAGGGCAACAAATACTACTACCGCAACATCTCCTTCACAGGGAACTATATTCACGACGATGCGGTCCTACTTGCCAAATTAGGCATCGAAAAGGGGGACGTCTACGATAAAGAAACGCTAGACAAACGACTCAACTACGATCCCCAAAAAGGAGATGATGTCAGCTCCTTGTACCAAGACAATGGATACTTATTTTTTAGTATTGACCCAGTAGAGATCAATGTAAGCGGAGACTCGATTGACCTCGAAATGCGAATTTTTGAAGGTCCTCAGGTAACAGTGAATAGCGTCGGCATCAAGGGCAACGACCGGACCTCCGATCACGTGGTGATGCGAGAAATACGTATTCTACCAGGTCAGAAATTTAACCGAAGTTTATTGGTACGTACCATTCGTGAACTTTCTACGCTAGGTTACTTTGATCCAGAAAAAATCAACCCAGACCTTCGTCCCAACTTCGAAAGCGCGACAGTAGACATTATTTTCGAATTGGAAGAACGACCAAACGATCAGATTGAATTGTCTGGTGGCTGGGGAGGATTCTTTGGGTTTGTAGGAACTGTAGGCTTGGTATTCAACAACTTCTCCATCAAAAACATTGGAGATTTCAAGAAGTGGGATCCACTCCCAGTAGGAGATGGACAAAAACTTTCGGTACGCGTACAAGCCAACGGACAAGCCTTCCAAAACTACTCCCTCTCCTTGAGTGAGCCTTGGTTTGGAGGCAAAAAGCCAAACTCACTCAGCTTTTCTTTCAACCATTCTGTACAACGTCAGGTCAATTACTTCAGTCGAACTCCTGGCGGAGCAGATTTGGGCTTCTTCAAAATCACTGGGGTGACACTAGGACTTTCCAAACGAATCACCTGGCCAGATGATTACTTCAGTATCAGTAACTCCCTTCAGTTCCAGAACTACGAGTTCAACCAGTTTGGAACTTCCTTTGGATTGAGCTACCCTACTGGGAACTCGAAAAGTGTGGTTTTGAACACGACGATAGCAAGAAATAATGTGGACAATACCATCTATCCACGACAAGGTTCCAACATCATCCTATCCACGAATTTTACTCCTCCTTATAATGCGGTTAATAAGTCGCTTAATGAGGAGTCCAACGACCTGGATAAATACAAGTGGCTCGAATACCACAAGTGGATGTTTGATGCCTCTTTCTACACGCCACTCTTTGGATCTACGAAGTTTGTAGCAAGTGCACGTGCACACATGGGCTTCTTAGGTTCATATGGAAACAAGACAGGCATCATTCCATTGGAGCGTTTTGTAATGGGTGGAGATGGAATGAACTTTAACAACTTTGCTCTCGGTCAGGAGATTGTTGGCTTGAGAGGTTATGAGAATCAAACGATTACTCCAGGTAGAAGTACACGAGGAACAGCAGATCCAGATCCCTATGGTGGTGTAGTGTACAATAAATATGTGATGGAACTTCGATTCCTAGTTTCCCCTAACCCTTCTGCAACCATCTTCTTGCTCACCTTTGCAGAGGCTGGCAATAACTGGGGAAACTACAGGGATTTCAATCCTTATGATCTTAAGAAGGCGGCAGGTGCAGGCGCACGAATTTTCATGCCTGCATTTGGTCTAATTGGTGTTGATTGGGGATACGGGTTTGACTTAGCCCCTGGCACATTAAAGCGAAGTGGTCCACAATTCCACTTTACAATTGGGCAACAGTTCAGATAATCTTTTGGAATTCTCGGCGTTTGTTAATTTATGTTAGAAAAAGACTAAATTTTGTTCGCTAGAGCTAATCCAAAATCAGGAAGAACGCATGAATAAATCATTCAAAATTGTACTTTTACTTTTCATTATCCTGTATTCAGGACCGCTAGCGGCCCAAAAGTTTGGATACATCGATTCTGAATACATTCTCAACAAGCACCCTGATTACAAGTTGGTGCTGGATGAACTGAAGAAGCAGAGTGAAGAATGGAAAAAAGAGGCAAAAAATTTTGACCAAGAGATCAAGGAACTATCCACTCAGCTGAAGGCTGAAGAAGTCCTACTCACCGAAGAAATGTACCAAAAGAGAGTAGAGTTAATCAAAGCAAAGCAAAAGGCTTCGCAAGAGTTTAATAGTAGGATATTTGGTATTGATGGTATGTACTACCAAAAGCAGGCCGAGTTACTTCAGCCGCTACAATCCAAAATATACGATGCCATCGAACGGGTATCTCGCAGAAATAACCTCGCCGTCCTATTTGACAAGGCAGCAGGTCCCTCTGCAATCATTTACACAGATCCAAGACATGACTATTCTGAGTTTGTCCTGGAAGAATTAGGAATTGAAGACAACAAATAAATACAAACCAAAATGATGAAAGTAAATGTTATCCTAGCAACAATGGCCTTGCTATTGGTAGGATTCACCGCCCAAGCTCAGAGCACTGTAAAAATCGGGTACACCAGCGTAGAATTGATCATGGATTTGATGCCAGAAATGGAACAAATTGGCGCAGACGTCCAGGATTACCAAACACAGCTGCAAACCAACATTCAAACAAAAGCTGCTGACTTCCAAAAGCAGGTAGAAGCTTATCAAAAGGCTGCTCCTACAATGGCTGAAGCTGCTAGAGCAGCAAAAGAGCAAGAGCTCACCAAGCTTCGTGACGATCTACAAAAGTATGAGCAAGATGCCCAGACTTCTTACCAAAGAAAGTTAAGTGAGCTTTTGGAGCCCGTGCAAGCCAAAGTAATCAATGCGATCAATGCTGTAGCTGCAGAGAACAACTACACGCACATCTTTGCTGAAACTGCTGGACAGGCACCTATTCTCCTTTATACCAAGGAAGAAGATAAATTTACTGAATTGGTATTGACCAAGTTGGGTATCCCACTTCCTCAGAAGCCAGCTCAAAAATAAAAATTAGACCGGCCGATTGGCCGGTTTTTTTATGCCTAAAAAATCTCCCAAAGAAGTCTTACAGCAAAGTCAGGAACTACTCCTTGTTGACTTTTATGCAGATTGGTGTGGCCCCTGCCAGACCTTAGCACCAATTCTAGATCGGGTGGTGGCCGAACTAGAAGGTAAGGTAAGCCTCTACAAAGTCAATGTGGACAAGCATCCACAGCTCTCGCAACAGTTTGCCATTCGCTCCATTCCCCACCTCATGCTATTCAAAAAAGGAAAGATCCTGTGGCGAAAAGGAGGCCTCATCACCAACGCAGAACTGCTGAAGCAACTCAAAGCATTTGTATAAAAAAAAGGGGCTTGAGCCCCTTTTTTTAGATGTAGTATTTCAAACGGATGACTTCTTGTTCACTCAAGAACCTGTAATGTCCTCTCTTCAAATCTTTTTTATCCAAGCCCGCATACATCACCCGATCCAAGGCTTCTACTTCGTAACCCAGGTGCGCAAAAATTCGACGGACAATCCGGTTTCTACCTACGTGGATCTCTAGACCAAGGATATTTCTATCCTTAGAAAGCACTTGCAAATCATCTACCTTGACATCTCCATCCTCAAGGGTAAGCCCTTCCAGAATATCTTCCTCATCCTTGGCGGTCAAAGCCTTATCCAAGGTGACCTGGTAAATTTTCTTGATCTCATTCGAAGGGTGAGAAAGCTTAGCTGCCAGTTCCCCATCATTGGTAAACAAGAGCAAGCCAGTTGTATTTCTATCCAAACGACCTACTGGGAAAATTCGCTCCTCACAGGCATTTTCAACCAACTTCATAACTGTCTTCCGCTCCATGGGATCTTCGGTGGTGGTGATGAAATCTTTGGGCTTGTTTAACAAGACATAAACTGGCTTTTCAGGATTGATTTTCTTTCCCTGAAAGACCACATTATCGGTCTTTTTGACCTTGTAGCCCATCTCTTTGATCACTTCCCCATTGACTACCACAAGACCCTTGGAGATCAGCTCATCGGCTTCTCTACGGCCACAAATGCCTGAGTTGGCCACATACTTGTTGAGGCGGATCAAATCTCCCGATTCCTTTTTATTCTTTTTCTGAGGAAGGGCATCAAAATTATAGTCCGGGCGGTCGGAGTTCAACTCCACAAACTTGCTTCTATTCTTGCCAAAACCGCGCTTTTCACCGCTAGATTCAGCGCCAAAAGTCTTTGTTTCAATGGCATAAACAGGCTGCTGATCCTTGCCTCTTCCTTTGTAAACTCGCTTTTCGCCAGGAGCTAAACTGGATTTTTCTGAAGAAAAATCTTTCTTGAATCCCTTTTCCTTGTCGAATCCAGAATTCTTTGAAAAACCTTCTTTTTTATCTCCAGACCTGCTACGTTCTGAATAGGGTTTTTTATCGTTGGAGCTACTGCGTTCTGAATAGGGCTTTTTATCCTTGGAACTACCGCGTTCTGAATACGGTTTTTTATTCCCAGGTCTGCTTCGTTCTGCATAGGGTTTTTTATCCCGTGAAGTATCGTCAAACTTTTTTTCTGACCCAGTATCTTTTTTGAATCGAGTTGGCTTATCTCCAAAGGACTTCTTAGAAAAAGAAGAAGACTCTTTGCTTTCCCATTTCTTAGGGCCACCTGATTCTTTACCGGCAAACTTGCTGCCAAAGCCTCTTTTTTCTCCCCTTTCTTCTCCACCTCTCGGTAAGGAAGGACGCTCGCTCCGCTCCTCTGGTTGGCCTTTAAAAAATCTACCTTTCGAAGAACTCGAAGAGGAGAAACCCTCTTTTCCTTTTTTGTCGTAGGGCTTTTTGTCGTCCCCAAAAGACTTCCCATTTCCTCGTCCCGATCCTTCTTGTCTTGAGGAAGATGCTCCCCTGTTGGATCTACCCCCTTTGGGAGTCTCAGATCCCTTCTTTCCCTCACCAAAAGATGATTTTCTAGGATTATTTTTTTTCATGCTGTTGCAGCATCACTGCTGTAGTTTTGTAAATGAATTTACCTTCTGATTACCAAAGGTGTAAAGTGGGCACAAAGATACATGGAAAGGAATCAATACTGAGCTACTTTCCAAAATATTCCTTAAGCTTTAGCTTCGTTTTTATAATAATATTCTGTGGCATTTCGTACAGATCCCTGAGTTAGTAGCAGCTCCTTTGCCTGCCCATAGGATACCCCAGTAGCTTCTACAATCATTTTGGTTCCCCGATCAACCAACTTTTCATTGGACAATTGCATGTCCACCATCTTATTTCCCTTGACGCGTCCCAGTTTGATCATCACTGCTGTAGAGATCATGTTCAGCACCAGTTTTTGAGCCGTGCCGGATTTCATACGCGTACTTCCAGTCACAAATTCAGGCCCGACCACCACCTCAATGGGGTAATCCACCGCCTGGCCAAGTAGGGAATCTGGGTTGCAAGTAATCCCTGCCGTGAGCAAGCCCATCTCCTTTGCTTTCTTCACGCCTCCCAAAACATAGGGAGTACTTCCTGAAGCAGCTATGCCAATGACCGTATCCTTGGCAGAAAAGCCAAAGGCTTGAATATCTTTCCATGCCTGCTCCACATCGTCTTCGGCATGCTCTACCGCTTTTCGAATGGCTGCATCACCTCCCGCGATAAGCCCAATCACCCAATTGTGAGGAACTCCATAGGTAGGAGGACACTCTGAAGCATCCAAGATCCCCAATCGCCCACTAGTCCCTGCTCCTATGTATATTAGCCGGCCCCCTTCACGCATTCGAGGCACGATTTCATCCACCAATGCCGCGATCTGCTCCAATTTTTCTTTAACTGCTGGCGCTACTTTGTGGTCTTCCGCATTGATCTTTTCCACCAATTCGTGAGCGCTCATCTGCTCCAAATTTTCATAACTAGAGCTACTTTCGGTAATTTTTTTCATCGCATTTCCAAGTGATATAGTGTGAGTCCTGCAATCGGGCTTTCCAAAATCATTCCTACCTGCATGCCCCGATCTGTGGCTGCCTTCCGCAGGATATCCGCATTGTAAAACGCAATAGATCCTACGAAGTGAACTGGCTTGGTTTGAAAATCTGGGTATTTGCAGACATGCTTGGTGAAGAAATTTTGAAACGCATCGTAAAACAAGCCGTAGCAATACGGATCTGATCTATGTTCGGTAATGAAGCGGCAAAAACTTGCCATGTAGCGGTTGGGAAAAGGCTTTCGATACACTTGCTCCTGAATCCCATATTGGGAGAGCTGAAAGCGATTGATTGCCTCCTGGCGAATAGCCGCAGGCATCTCTTCATGAATAAAGTCTTGGAGAAATTTTCTTCCCACATCACTTCCCCCTCCTTCATCACCTAGGATGTAGCCAGCTGCTGGTCGGGAAGCAATGATATTTTTGCCATCGTAATCACAACTGTTCGACCCTGTACCTAAGATGCAGGCAATCCCTGCACGATGGCCACAGGTAGACTTGGCAGCAGCCAATAGGTCATGATCTATCTGAATTTTGGCTTTTGCAAAAATTGCGCGCAGCGCTTGCTCTACCTCAACCTTCTTTTCCGGAGCAGCACATCCAGCCCCGTAGTAATAAATCTCTTCAATTTCTTCAGAGAGGTTCAACAAAAATTCCTGCTTCAACTGCTGCGTCATCTCCTCTACGCTCAGGTAATAGGGATTAAATCCTATCCCCCGATATTGACTGATTTGGCCGTCTTTGTGGATTACTCGCCAATCGGTTTTACTTGAACCGCTATCTGCTATTAAAATCATCTGGATGTAGCTGGCCTATGGCCTCAAATTTTTCAAATACTTTTTCAGTATGGGGAGCTTCCCCGAGTTCTTTGGTCAAATCCTGACCCGCCCAATGTTCGTAATGGGTTCCGTTTTTCCACAGCTTGGAAGAAGTTACGTCGTAGATGACTCCTTGAAAAGCTACCCAAATCTCAGGCCGATCCTGACCATTTCGCAGGGCTAGCTGCTGACGGGTATAACGGTTCATCAATACAGTTTGATTTGGGCAGTTACCCAACGCTCGGGAATCTCTCCCTGCTGCGCTTGTTGGTAATCGGAATAGCTGCACGGAACGATACTCACTCGCTCAAATCGGCTGGCGTCGTTGTAGGGGATCTCCATCCACCATTTCCCACTTCTCTTGCTCTTGTAGAAAACCAAGGTGTTGGGCTTAGAGTCCATGGAAACCGTGTATTTCATGTAGGCAGCACTCTTGAAGGAGAGCGTATCCTTTCTACTGTAAAACCCTTCAATGAAATACCAGATCATCACCGCCGCTACCTGAGCGGTCTTGTTTTGCGTGTCGTCGTAATAGGGATCGTATCCGTAGACTCCAAAGGAGCTCAATTTTTCGTTTGATCCAGCAAACCAACAAATCTGGCTTGCCTCCTCACCCGACAGTCCAAAAGGCTGTGCATCTACAGCACCAGGAGCTACGGAAGATTGGATTGCAGCCAGGTCAAAACTGATCAAATCCGCATCACGAATCAGCGGCTCCATTTCTTTAAGGTTGTCCCGAAGCTGCCCTAGCCGCACATGTTCAAAGTAGAGCTTCTCCAAAGCAGCAACCAAGGTAGGGTCCACCAAAAAACTCTGGTATGCCAAGTGCGTCGAAGAAAATAAGAAATTAGGTTGATGAAGGACAATCTCTTGGGTATGTCGATCGCTCTCTGGACCTGCTTCTTCCATATCGATTTTGGAATCTACAGTGAGTAGCGTGACCAGCTTTTTCATTTTCTGATAGGCCAAATATTGCCCATAGTCGAGGTCATGGGAGCCCCCAAAAAAAATAGGCAAAATCTGTTGCCGCATCAAATAATCACCCACCTGCCGAATATTTTGATAGGTATCATTCAGGCTATCGCCAGAGATAAGGTCTCCTAGATCCGCTATTTTGTAAGGCATTGCTCCCCTTTTCAGTTGGTATAGCTTCTCTCGGATTTCTGAACTTGCTCGAGCAATGCTTTCGGAACGGGTTGCCCCCCTGCTTTCTTTCAAGCCCACTAGCGCAATTTGAATGCCTGTGAGCGCAGGGAAACCATGGTGGTGAATGGATAACTGATTAAAAATGGAATTCTCGAGGTAGCCTTTTTCTACAACTGCAGATTCTACGGGCTCAAAAAAAGAAGAAATAGTCATGGAAAGTCTTTAGGTTTTTAAAACTAATCAAAAATGATACCTAAAAAAAAATCCTGCAGTTGCAGGATTTTTTGAGGCGACTTAACCACCAAAATCATCAAATCGAATATTCTCTTTTGGAATACCCATGTCATCAAGTAACTTGAGTACCGCAGCGTTCATCAATGGAGGACCGCAGAGGTAATATTCTACCTCATCTGGATCAGAATGATTTTTCAAGTAGTTTTCCAACAATACCTGGTGGATAAATCCTACGTAGCCATCTGACTGACGATCATCCAAGGAAGTTTTAAGTGTCCAATTGTCTTCTGGAAGTGGCTCGGAAAGGCCTACATGGAAACTAAAGTTTGGAAACTCATTTTCAATTTCTCTAAACTGAGGTACATAGAACAATTCCTTTTTGGAACGTCCCCCATACCAGTAGGAAACCTTACGTGAAGTTTTTTCAGTGTGGAATAGGTGGAAGATTTGAGCTCTTAATGGAGCCATCCCTGCACCACCACCGATGTAGATCATTTCTCGCTGGGTAGGATTGATATGGAATTCACCGTAAGGACCTGAGATCATTACTTTATCTCCAGGCTTGCATCCAAACACGTAGGAAGAGCAAACTCCAGGATTGACATCCATCCAACGGTTGTTGGCACGATCCCATGGTGGAGTTGCGATACGAATCGTCAACATCACGATATTTCCTTCAGCAGGGTGGTTGGCCATGGAATAGGCACGGAATAGGGGCTCGTCATTTTTCATCACCAAGTCCCACAGACCAAACTTATCCCAATCGCTCTTGTACACATCAGCTGGGTGACCCAACTCTGGGTGTGGAGTGATGTCCATGTCCTTAAACTTAACCGTGATGGCCGGTACATCAATCTGGATATATCCTCCTGCCTCAAAATGAAGAACTTCTCCCTCAGGCAGTTTTACTTTAAATTCTTTGATAAACGTAGATACGTTGTAATTGGAGATTACTTCGCACTCCCACTTTTTGATACCGAAGATCTCCTCTGGTACACGGATTTTCATGTCCTGCTTTACTTTCACTTGGCAAGCCAAACGAACATGTCCTTGCTGCTCCGCACGACTTAGGTGACCTACTTCCGTAGGCAATACGTCTCCACCCCCATCGTCAACGATACACTTACACATAGCGCAAGTGCCCCCTCCACCACATGCAGAAGGAAGGAAGATTTTTTGATTACCTAAGGTGGATAGCAAGCTTGAACCTGCAGAAGCAACAATTGGGTTGCTTTCATCCCCGTTGATAATAATCTTAACATCTCCCGAATTCACCAGTTTGGACTGGGCAAATAGGAGAATAAATACCAGCAGCAGAATAATGGCTGTGAAGGCAATAATGGAAGTAATAATTACAGAACCCATGAATCCTTATTTTTTTCTATTTCGTAGGAAAATCCCGTTTTTGGGAACACAAATATATTTATTAATCAGGAATGCACGCCAAAAATGCCGGCAAATTCTGACTTCTTTTTTGGTAATCTAACTGATTAATTCTTCAAAAGGTTTAACAAGGTGCTCAGCTTTAATTTTAACAGTCGTCTATCGACAATGAAATCAAGAAAACCGTGTTCCAATACAAACTCTGAACTCTGAAATCCCTTGGGTAAATCCTTGCCTATAGTCTCTCGAATCACACGTGGGCCAGCAAATCCTATCAAGGCTCCAGGTTCTGCAATGTTGAAATCACCCAACATCGCATAAGATGCCGTCACTCCACCTGTCGTAGGATCTGTGAGTAGCGATATGTAAGGGATTCCTGCTTTGTCGAGCAAGGCAAGTTTGGCTGAGGTCTTGGCCATTTGCATCAAGGAAAATCCTGCTTCCATCATTCGCGCTCCCCCGGATTTGGAAATCATGAGGAAGGGAATTTTATGTATCAAGGAATGATCTATCGCTCGGGCTATTTTTTCTCCGACTACCGAACCCATCGAACCTCCAATAAAATTGAAGTCCATGCAGGCAATGACTAGCTCCTGGCCATTCATCTTTCCATGCGCCGATCGGACTGCGTCGTTCAATTCAGTTTTACTGATAGTCGCCTCAATTCTGGAGGAATAGGATTTAGTATCCACAAAATTTAGCGGATCCCCCGACTTCATTGCCTCATCCAATTCGGTGAAGGTATTTTGGTCAAAAAGGATCTCAAAATACTCTTTGGAACCAATTTTGACATGAAAATCATCGTTTGGGGATACGTAGGCATTACTCTTTAACTCCCGGGTATGAACGATAGTACCACTGGGGGTCTTAAACCACAACCCATCCGGCGTATCTTTCTTTTCCGCTGTGGAAGTCTTAATGCCTTTGTCAGTTCTCTTAAACCACGCCATACTACTATTCTGATTGATCTAACACTTCAAAGGTGACAAATTTAGTTTGAAACTCTCGCAATTAAAATTTCTTCTTCATCTCGATAGCTATCCCTTGCCCCACCGCTAGGAGAAATTCTCTTTTTACACGAACTATTTTTTAGTACTTTGAAATTCAATTCAAGCCCAACCCTTCACCATCCCATTCAAAATTATCCATGAGCTTATCCATCCTCTTACTAATCTCTGCAATTATCCTATTGCTTGCCTACCGGATTTATGGAAAATACGTGTACAACAAATTTGGGTTGAGTGATGCCCGAAAAGCGCCCTCCCATACGCATCGAGACGGGATCGACTACGAGCCCAGCAAGCCGATAGTAGTTTTAGGACACCATTTTGCCTCTATTGCTGGTGCAGGACCGATCGTAGGGCCCATCATCGCCGTGACCTTTGGTTGGATTCCCGCAGTGATCTGGATTTTGGTAGGAGGGATTTTCTTTGGCGCGGTTCATGATTTGGGAAGCATGGCAGCCTCCCTTCGAACTGAAGGAAAGTCCATTGGGGTCATTATTCGAAACCAAATAGGAGTTAAGGGAAAGCAGCTATTTATTCTTTTTAGTTTCTCCACCCTGATTCTAGTCATCGGGGTATTCTCAGACATCATTGCCAAAACCTTTGTTGCGAACCCTGGAGTAGGCTCTGCTTCCATTCTTTTCATCTTTTTAGCCATTGCCTTTGGCTATGCCAATAAATGGGTAGGAAATAAAAACGTAGCGTTTATAGTGATCACGATAGTGGGTGTGGTGCTGATGTACTACTTTGTCTATCTAGGCACACAGATTCCATTGGCTTTGACCTATCCAGTATGGGTTGGCGGCCTGTTGCTCTATGCCTTCATTGCTTCTGTTACGCCCGTATCCCTATTGCTGCAGCCTCGAGATTACCTCAATAGCTTCTTGCTTTATGGCTTAATGATCGCCGCAGTAGCAGGAGTGGTCGTTGCTGACCCTACCATTGAGATGAGTACAGAGGTAAACCTTTCAAGCGAAAGTTTAGGTTACTTCTTCCCCGTCTTGTTTGTAACCATTGCTTGTGGAGCCATTTCTGGATTTCACTCCTTGGTAGCTTCTGGTACTACTTCCAAGCAGTTGGACAAAGAAAGTGATGCCAAGCTTGTAGGCTTTGGAGGAATGCTGATCGAATCCTTTTTGGCTATCATTTCCGTAGGGGCGGTGATTATCCTATCACGAACTGAGTACCTAGACCGACTTTCTGTAGAAGGGCCTGTAGCGCTGTTTTCAACAGGATTGGGTGGAATGATTTCTAGCCTTGGGGTATCCGAACCCTTTGCCATTGGATTTGTGGCCTTGACAGTTTCTGCATTTGCACTGACTACCCTCGATACCTGTACCCGTTTGGCTCGATTTACCTTGCAAGAATACTTTGAAGACATGCCGCAGCCTGCTGCACAAGTGATGGCCAAAAATCGCTACCTATCCACGACCATAGTCATTATCCTTTCCGTTTTATTGCTTGCCTCTGGAGAGTTTGAAAAACTTTGGCCAATCTTCGGGTCTGCCAATCAATTGCTTGCCGCACTAGCCTTATTGACCATTGGCGTGTGGCTCATCAAAAAGAATATCTCTGCCACCTTTGTGACCATTCCCATGTTTTTCATGTTTACGGTCACCCTTGCTTCCTTAGGATTATTTGCTTGGAAAAACTTCCAAGATGAGGGCTATATCCTTGCAAGTATTGCTTCCATCCTATTTGTGTTGGCCATTGCATTGATTCTTTTGGCCATCCGAAGCCTAAAAAAAGAGGTCAAAGCGTCTGAAAATGCGCTTTGACCCCATTAGTTAAATTCAACAACTCAGTCTATCCCATCTAGCTTTGCCCTAGCAATGGAGTAAGCAGCCGCTTGTCGTCCTTGAGTCAAGCCTGCTGTGGCATCAAAGGAGTAATGGATACCGCCATAAATGCGCGACATGGACGCTTCCTCAGCCCAGGTTCGAAATTGACTTGCATTGGCTGGAAAAAAGTGAGCCATCACTTCTGCTGCAGCTCCCGAAAAGGTAGCATGTCCTGACGTGTAGGCAGGAAAATTTGGGGTGCCCAAAATGGTTTTAAATCCAGGAATGGTCTGAATAGGCCTTGGGTAATGGTAGTAGTACTTCGCATCCCAACAGCCAATTCCCGCATCTACAATCGCCATATTCAGGTAAGCAAATACCCGAGCAGTGCGGACAGGACTCAACTTACTGGCGACTACTTCCTCTTTGGCAAAACGGTTCCAATGCCCGGGAGGGGTATAGGTATTCAACCCATCGTTCCAGAAGTTGGCTATCCTCCGCTGATCGCTCGTCAGGTTATTTGCATACTGCTTCAATTCTACTGCAGCTTTTTGAAATTCAGAAGAATTAGGTGCTGGAGGAGGTCCAGGACGAATGGCTTCCACATTGGGCACATTCCAAAGGCGAACCTTACTAAACAGAGGAACTAATCCTACCATCCGCTGTGGGGTCTCCTGATTTTCCCAAACCCATCCAAAACGCTCCTTAGCGGCATTTTTGATGGAATCCGATTTAGCTCGCGTCGTTTGGGCATTTTTCATCCCATCTGTGGACGCTCTTGACAAGGCCGTTTTGGCTACTTCGGTGCCAATTAATTTCCCTGCTTCCACATCACTGCTTACGTTGATGCCTGCCACGATAAGAGATTCCAAATGCTCTTGTGCTTTCTGGGCTAAGAATTCTTTCTCCAGTGGAAACATAGCTGTAAGGACATCTCTCGATGAAATTGCAACTACTGCTCCATCTGAAGGGTAGGAAAAGAGTCCGTTATTCTCGTAGGTAGATTTGATTTGCGGATCCAGTTGGTAAGGGGCCTGCCGCTTAAACTTGTACTTGTACTGCCAAGCCATGATCAAGCCGTCGTACTGGGCCACACTCAAGTAAGCCAGCATTCTGCTGGTATAGGGAGGATGCGAGTAGGGAAACTGGGGGTACTTGGAAGGGTTGGCTGGGTCAGGTACGGGGTAGCTTCCATCCGGATTGGGTGCTGGGATCAAATTGTATTTGGTTGCCAATTCCAGTGCGATCTCATTCCATCTCAGGAGCGGATTGTTGGTCCAATAGGTCACTGCTTCCCGCTGAGCAGAAGTAGCTTTCCCTTGCTTTTCCTTGGCATCTGCCAATTCCTTGAGCAATTCAGGAGATCCTGATGCAGCTGGATTGGGGATGGCAATTTGTTCATTTGAAGTATGGAGTATTAATTTCCACTGCCCTGCATTGGCGTCCAAATTTGAAAATTGATAGCCAGTAAAGTCGTACTTGGTTGGCAAATCTTCCACACATGAAGAAACTAAAAACGTGATGAGAAGAAGTCCTATGTTTATGTAATTGTATTTTTTCATCGTATCTGAATTAAAAGGCCTTAAACTGATAGGTGATTCCTAGTCCATAGCCAGAAAATTGGCCCATATTCCTTCCAGAAATTGCCTGTTGGTAGGAGGCGATAAGTCCAAAGCCTTTGCCACCACTTTTAAAATAATACTGCGCAAATCCCTCCACTCGGTCAAAATTCACCTTGTTGGTGGGCTGTGGCATGGAATAGACTCGGATATCATCGCCTGAGGTAGATCGAATGGTGGTTAAACTTGCTTCTACCCGAAGTCTATAATTAAACAACCAGGACCCTAAGGTGAGCTGACCTTGAAAGGCATTTGGCACATCCATTTTGGAGGTATAATAGGCCTGATCCGCATAATAAAAATCCCGCTCAGCCTCGGTAGCTCCCCTATGCAGGTACGCGTAGGATGCTCTGAAGTAAGGGCCTTTATCCAATTCGTACTTTCCAATGGCTCTGATGCCGAGTTCATTGGCTCCGAAACCCAAGCTAAAGGGCATGTAATCCGATAAATAGTTAGAGGCTGGCGTACTGTAACTCAAGTTTGAAAACCCAGTTAACTTGCCTTTGCCAATGGATTTCTCAAGGAATAAAGCCTTCACCGAAATCCCTAAATCCTGGATGCCTTGCACTCCAGTGAGTTGTCCCGCAGAAGCTGCCGTTTTGACATAGGGAAGACTGAGGATTAAATTGACCTTGTCGGTAATTCCCCCTACGATCATGGGCATGCCCATTTGTTTGGTGAAGGTGCCGATGTTCTGATTTACTCGAATCGTTGAGCCCTCCCAATACCGGTCCCAGGTGACCTGGTCGTATTGTAGAGCAATGCAAATCTCCCCTTTCGGCATCATCAAGCCATCCAAGGGAGTTTGCGCATGCGCTATCGTGATGATCCCCAAGCTCGCGCAAAGCAAGCCAAGGAATCTGAAATGATTCTTCATCGCTAGTAAGTGTTAGGAATAATAAAAATGACTACACACGATCCCAAGCAGGAATTTTGCCTTGATTTGGAGCTACGTGTCTATTAGTTTGAACCCACAAGCAGAGAACTATGCTTGATTTAGTGGCCCAAATAAAAAATTACCCGAGTTGGGGAGGGGGGCTATCTAAAATAAAACTAGGACTCAAATACGTTGAAAAAATAAACCCAATTTCTGTGGTAAACTTTGATGAACTCATCCCTTCAAAGGAAAGTAGTCCCGTACCTAAGTAATCTTTGGCAAACTGCATCCCCAAATTGCTCTTCTCTTGGTCTTGAGGAAGTTGGTCTTCCGCAAGGGCGGAAATCCATTTTTTGACGGTCACATCCAGCACTTGTCTGGCTGTATCTGGCACATAGACCACCTGCAACGTGTCGTTTTGATAACGCTGCTTGATGGCTCGGTAATAGTTGCCTTCCAATTCAAAACGGGTGTTGGTGGCTTGAAAATCTTCCTGATTGGCCAAGTAAGGAGCATTCAAGGGTATTTCAAGAACTTGCTCTTCCAGCTGTGCTTGCTGCTCCCCATAGATTTGATCCATCCAATTTCGCTCTAGGGATACATTGGCGGAGAGGTACACCGCATAGTATCCAAAGTGAAAGAGGACAAAGCAAAAAAGGAGTGCTATGGCAGCTGCGTTTTTCAATTCGGAGATTGTTTAATCAAAAATTGAAAGAATTGCGGTGAAAAACAATACTTAGTCACAAGTTTATCGCTAAACCAGTCCTACCCAATCATCCGAAACACAAAACTCAATCCCAAAAAGATCAGTATGGCAATGCCATACACCTGTATGACCTTGAGTCGGTTGAACCGGTCCAAAAACCAGAGTACCAGCACCGGACGGATCAGCCCAAGAATCAGCAGGACACATGATCCCAAGGCTAGACCCTGGGCGATTAATTGAAGTACTTCTAGCATGCCTCAAAACTAAAAAAAGGAACAGCCTTCGCCATTCCTTTCAATTTGATGTTTATAATCTTATTTCTTACGCTTGATTTCTTTCATTTCGTATCCTTCAATCGTATCGTCGATTTCGATATTGTTGTAGTTTTTGATTGAAATACCACACTCGTAGCCAGCTTTGACTTCAGAAACATCATCCTTAAATCGCTTCAACTGGTCGATCTCACCTTCATGGATTACAATACCTGCACGGATGATACGGATTTTATTCTTTCTAGTGATAAAGCCATCCGTCACATATGAACCTGCAACTGTACCCACCTTCGTGATTTTGAACACCTCACGAACGGTGATATTACCGGTGATGATCTCTTCGTATTCAGGCTCCAACATCCCTTCGATCGCATCCTTAATTTGATTGATTGCATCGTAGATGATGGAATAGTGGCGAATCTCGATTTCCTCTTGTTCCGCAAGCTTTTTCGCATTGGAAGAAGGACGAACTTGGAAACCAATAATGATCGCATCCGAAGCTGAAGCAAGCAATACATCCGATTCAGAAATCTGGCCCACCCCTTTGTGGATGATACTTACCTTGACTTCATCTTTGGATAGCTTGAGCAAGGAATCCGAAAGTGCTTCCACTGAACCATCCACGTCACCTTTGATGATGATGTTGAGTTCCTTGAAACTTCCGATAGCCAGTCGACGACCGATTTCGTCCAAAGTGATGTGCTTCTTGGTACGTAAACTTTGTTCGCGCTGGATTTGCTCTCTGGAATTGGCAATCTCTCTAGCCTCTCGTTCTGTATCGTATACCTTGATGGTATCTCCTGCTTGTGGAGCACCACTCAAGCCCAACATCTGTACTGGAGTAGATGGGCCCGCTTCTTTCAGCTTGTTTCCTTTGTGATCAAACATTGCCTTTACTCGGCCATAATGCTGACCAGCAAGCAAGACATCACCTATTCTCAAGGTACCTGCCTGAACCATAACAGTAGAAACATATCCCCTACCTTTATCCAAGGAAGCTTCAATTACAGTTCCCACTGCATTTTTGTCTGGATTGGCTTTCAATTCCAAGATTTCAGATTCTAGAAGGACTTTTTCTAAAAGTTCATCTATTCCTTGTCCTGTCTTCGCTGAAATCTCTTGAGACTGGTATTTACCTCCCCAATCTTCAACCAACAAGTTCATGTTGGCCAGCTCTTCCTTGATTTTCTCAGGGCGAGCATTGGGTTTATCCACCTTGTTGATGGCAAAGATCATCGGTACGCCAGCTACTTGAGCGTGGTTGATTGCTTCTTTGGTTTGAGGCATGATGCTATCGTCTGCAGCAATCACGATGATTGCAACGTCCGTAATTTTAGCACCACGAGCTCTCATTGCGGTAAAGGCTTCGTGACCCGGGGTATCTAGGAAGGCGATTTTATTGCCTGTCTTGGTTCGTACATCGTATGCACCGATGTGCTGCGTAATCCCACCAGCTTCCGCGGCGGTTACTTTTGACATACGAATAAAATCGAGCAAGGATGTTTTACCATGATCGACGTGTCCCATGATGGTAACAATCGGGGCTCTTTCTAGGAGTTCCTCCTCGGTATCAGGCGCCTCTTCTTCCATCTCATCTTCGATGGATTTAGTAAATTCAACATCGAAGCCAAATTCATCGGCGATGATGGTGATTGCTTCTGCATCTAGGCGTTGGTTGATAGACACAAACATTCCCAGTGACAAGC
The DNA here is from genome assembly GCA_040403475.1 of Algoriphagus sp. GTDB lineage: Bacteria > Bacteroidota > Bacteroidia > Cytophagales > Cyclobacteriaceae > Algoriphagus. The sequence goes on from JBBAKO010000001.1 coordinate 231,596, forward strand.
AGGCAGATATAATTTGATTGACCGACACATCCAAAAGTGCTGCCAAGTCATTGGCAGAGATGAATTCGGTTACTTTCAAGATTTTTACCTCGTCTCCATCTGTTTCTACATCACGATCGCGTTCGGCACGCTTGTCGCGTCTAGATTTGGTTTTACCACCGGGCTTATTGCCCTGAAGTCTTGCAAGGGTTTGCTTGATTTGATCTTGTATTTCTTTAGGAGTTGGTTCCGCCTTTTGGATTCGCTGCTGAGGACTACCTCCAGCTGGACGAGGCTGACCCGGTCTAGGTGGCTGGCCAGGTCTTGAAGACTGATATGGTTTTGGACCTCTTTGGTCCTGAGGACGATTTTGAGGGTTTGGAGCTTGGCCTGGAGGATTTGGTGCTCCTGGTTTACTATCAATTCGTTTTCTAGGTCGTTTTTTATCCTTCCCTCTCTCATCTGAAGAAGCTACTGGGCCTCCTTTTTTCTTTGTTCTATCGACAGGAAGCTCAATTTTACCAAGTACAGTAAGCCCTTTTAGCGAGTCCGCTTTGGCAGAGATCAGTTCTTCCGGAACCACCTCTACTGCTGGACTTGGACTAGGGACATCCACTACCTTAGGGGCAGGTGGAGGGGTCGGCGCTGCAGGAGGAGCAGAAACTACTGGAGCAACTGGCTCAGGTTTTTTCTCTTCTTGCTTTGGTGCTGGAGCTGGTTTCGGCTGAGGGGCTGGCGGGGTGGGTGCTGGCTTTTTGGAAAGATCTACTTTCCCTAAAACGCGAATCCCTTCTAATCTTGGTGCTTCAGAAGTTATTTTCTCTACCACTGGCTCTGGAGCTTTCGCTACAGGCGCTGGGGCAGCTTGCGGCTCTTGAACGGGTGCAGGCACAGGTGTTGGTTCTACAACTTTTTCCTGCTTCGGCAAATCCTGCTCCGATGCTGTAGGCTCATGACGCTTTCCTATGGAAAGATGGGAAGCCTCTTCCTTTTCAAGAGCAGAGGACTTAAATTCCTTTTCCAACATGGACACTTGGTCCAACGTGATCTTGGAATTGGGATTGTTCTCTACCTCATAGCCCTTTTTAGCCAAGGACTCAACAATGGTTGCCGTACCAACGTTGAGTTTTCTAGCTATTTGGCCTAATCGCATCATTTTTTCTTCTGACATAAGCAAAAACCTCTTTCGAAATCTAAAGTAAAATTAGGGTAATCTTCGGGGTTAAAGCCCCTTATTGGTCAAATTCTGTTCTGAGTATTCGGAAAATCTCGTCGATAGTGACTTCTTCCAACTCCGTTCTACGAATCAAATCTTCTTTACTCAGCACCAACACGCTCTTTGCAGTGTCTAGGCCAGTCTTTTTGAGTTCGTCGATGATCCATTGATCGATCTCATCCGAGAACTCGTTCAAGTCTACATCTTCTTCTTCCTGATCGTTCAACTCACGGAACACATCAATTTCATAGCCTACCAATCGGCTTGCTAGTTTGATATTAAAGCCTCCTTTTCCAATCGCTAAAGAAACCTGGTCTGGCTTCAAAAACACAGAAATTCGCTTGGATTCCTTATTGATAGAAAGGGAAGAAACTTTTGCTGGGCTCAAGGCACGGGAAACATACAGGTCCAAGTTCTCCGTGAAATTGATCACGTCGATATTTTCGTTCTGTAGTTCACGTACCACTGCATGGATACGGGATCCTTTCATGCCCACACAAGCACCAACTGGGTCGATGCGGTCATCGTAAGACTCTACTGCTACTTTAGCTCGCTCTCCCGGCTCACGTACTACCTTCACAATGGTGATCAAGCCATCGTATACTTCTGGAACTTCATTTTCAAAAAGTCTTTCCAAGAAAACAGGGGAAGTACGAGACAAAATCACTTTGGGATTTCCATTGATCATGTCTACACGATGCACTACTGATTTGACAGAATCTCCTTTTCTGAAGCGATCTTTGGAAATTTGTTCGCCCTTCGGAAGAATCAACTCATTGCCTTCATTGTCAATCAATAGAATTTCACGTCCTAGAATCTGATACACTTCAGCAGAAATGATTTCTCCTACTTGCTCCTCGTATTTGCTAAATAGAATGTCTTTTTCAAGGTCCTTAATACGCTGGATCAAGGTTTGACGAGCCATTTGAACTGCTCTTCTTCCAAATTCCTCCAACTCTATTTTTTCATAAACCTCTTCACCTACTTCAAAGTCAGGCTCAATTTTTTGGGCATCGGAAAGGCTGATTTTATCAAAATCCCAGATATCCTCAGAGTTGTCATCTACAATTTCTCGAATTCTGAAAATTTCCAAATCACCTTTATCGGCATTGATGGTCACATCGAAGTTCTCGTCTGATTCAAACTTCTTGCGAATCATCGCTCTAAATACATCTTCCAGTATGCGGATCATGGTTGGACGATCCACATTTTTTGATCTCGCAAACTCTGCGAAGGATTCAATTAAGATTTTTGCATCCATTGGTATTAGTTAAAAGATACTTGTACGATAGATTTTTTTATTTCATTGTAGGAGACACTTTGCTCCTCTTCACTACTTTTTTTCCCTTTTTCTTTTTTGGTAACCACCAACTTTATCCCCTGCTCATCTACTTCTTTTAATTTGCCTACTACTTCTTCTCCAGAAACCAGATAGACTTTGAGCGACCTCCCACAATTTTTTTGGTACTGTCTTTTTTCGGTGAGCGGGTAATCCAAACCAGGTGAAGAAACCTCTAAAGTGTAGGCTTCGTCCAATTGTTCATTGGTTTCAAGTTCCCCGGACAAGGCCCTGCTCAATGAAGCACAAGCAGCAATAGTCATCCCTTGATCGGCATCTACCAAAATTATGATTTTGGTTTTGTCAGCCACGCGATCAATTTTCACCTCCACAATAAAATGTTCTCCATCGGGAAGGTGCTTTTGGACTAGGTCTAGGATCACATGCTTTAGGTCAATCATACAGCAGGATAATGAAAGAGGGGACTGTTGTCCCCTCTATAAACTTTAGAATACACCACAAAAGTAATAGAAAGATTCACGAAATACAAAATAGCGCATCGAATGCTCCTAAATTTTACTTAAATTTAATCCATTGTCTTGGAAAATTGGCTGTGAGGAATAGTTCACTCCCATTTCTAACCGTCCAAAACAAAAAATCTTCTTTCTCTCTGTTTTATCAATTTAAGGTAATATTTTTGTCGATTCTCGGTCAAAAATAGTATGCAAGGACTAGCCTAAACGTCCATCACCGAGTATAAATCCAAAAAAAATTAAGAATGGGACTATTTGATTTTTTCTCAAGTGACATTGCCATCGATTTGGGTACGGCCAACACCCTAATTATCCATAAAGATAAAATCGTGGTAGATGAACCATCGATCATTGCTATCGACAAAACCAACAATCGGGTTTTGGCTGTGGGAAGAGAAGCGATGAACATGCATGAGAAGACCCATGAAAATATTAAAACTATTCGCCCACTTAAAGATGGCGTTATTGCAGATTTCTACGCTGCAGAGCAAATGATTCGAGGATTGATAAAAATGATCCCTGGACAGAAACGAGGCCTATTTCCACAGTCCCATAAAATGGTAATTTGCATCCCTTCAGGCATTACTGAAGTAGAGAAGCGAGCGGTGCGTGACTCTGCTGAGCATGCGGGAGCCAAAGAGGTTTACATGATTTATGAACCAATTGCCGCAGCCATTGGTATCGGAATTGATATTGAAAAGCCAATGGGCTCCATGATCGTAGACATTGGAGGTGGAACTACAGAAATTGCCTTGATCGCCTTGTCTGGGATAGTTGCTGACCAATCGATCCGTATTGCTGGAGATACCTTTACCAAAGACATCTTGGACTACATGAGAAGGCAGCACAACCTACTGATTGGTGAGCGCTCTTCGGAGAAGGTGAAAATTGCAATTGGCTCCGCACTTACTGAGTTGGATGATGCTCCAGACGATTACGAAATCCGAGGCCGGGATTTGATGACTGGAATTCCAAAAGTGATCAAGGTCTCCTACTCTGAAATTGCTTTTGCCTTGGATAAATCCGTATCCAAAATCGAGGAAGCAGTATTGAAAGCCTTGGAAATCGCTCCGCCTGAATTGTCTGCAGACATTTACGATAACGGCATCCACCTCACTGGCGGTGGTGCATTGTTGAAGGGTCTAGACAAGCGTTTGCATCAAAAAACGAAGCTTCCCATTCATATTGCAGAAGATCCATTAAGAGCGGTTGTTCGTGGTACGGGGACTGCACTTAAAAACATTCAACACTTCCGAAACGTTCTGATGACCTAATTTCTGAATGCTACGCATCTTTCAGTTCCTTTACCGTGTAAGAGCATTTTTTCTATTCGCTTTTCTTGAATTTTTGGCGATCTGGATGATTGTCGCCAACAATTCCCCACAAGGAGCCGCCTTCTTTAATAGTTCAAATGAATTGGTGGGCAGGGCGCTCAAACAACAATCGGATGTAGTTCAATTTTTCTCTTTAGTAGATGCCAATACCGAACTCTTGGACGAGAATGCGAGACTGAAGCAGGAACTATTGGAATTACAGGTCAGACCAGATAGCATGCCTTTGGTTATTGATTCCGCCTTGGAAGCAAACTTTGAACTGAAGGGTGCCCGTGTAGTGGCCAACTCCTTGCGATTTTCACAAAATTACATCACGCTATATAAAGGTTCCAAAGATGGAATTAAACCAGGAATGGGTGTGTTTAATTCCCAAGGCATCGTGGGCAGAGTCAAATCCGTTTCAGAAAATTATGCGGTTGCATTTTCCGTGTTGAATACCAACCTTCTAATTTCTGCGAAAATCAAATCTTCGGATGTTTTTGGTTCGGTACGCTGGGACGGAAGCAATACGACTGAAGTACAGCTTCTTTACGTTCCGCGACATGTCAAAGTGAGCAAGGGAGACACGGTAATTTCGTCAGGATTCAATGCAGTGTTTCCTCAAGGAATCCTGATCGGAAAAATTTCAAAAGTGGAAGTAAACAAAGCTGACCCCAATTATTTAGCACTAACAGTAAAATTGAGCACCGATTTTAGTAAATTAAACTACGTCTACTTAGTGGAAAATACTCGATTTCAAGAGCTCGACTCACTCTACCGTCAATCCGATTTGATCAATGAATATTAGAAACCTGTTTTCATACGGCTTCTTGATACTAATTTTAGGATTGGTTCAAATTCTATTTCTAAAAAATCTTGCCGTCTTTGGGCATGCCTTTGGCTTTTTGTATCTTCTTGGTTTATTGATTTTACCTAGTACCCTTCGCACCATCCCCTTGATGTTGATCGCATTTTGCATTGGATTTATCTTGGATATTTTCTTCCAAACCATCGGTATGCATACAGCAGCGGCAACTTTATTTGCCTTTCTGAAGCCTACTTGGCTCAAAGTCGCTAGCCCTACAGGAGGCTTTGATGAAGCTGAAGAGCCCAGCCTCGGTCAGATCGGATTTGGACGATACATTAGCTACGCATTCCCACTTCTATTTGTGTATTGCCTTGCTTTCTTTACCGCAGACCAATGGGGTACTGGGGGATTTTTAGGCATCCTGAGCAAAAGCTTCTTTTCCGCGCTATTCACCTTGCTACTTACCTTGGTGGTGCAGTTACTTTTCTTTAGTCGTAAACGAAGCATCTCATGAGAGATCAACGTCCTGCCATCATCCTATTGGTCATTTTTTTATTAAGCGGGATCTTACTTGTCAAGCTCTTTGCGATCCAAGTGCTGGATAACAGCTTCTTAAAAAGAGCAGAAAGTAATGCCATCCAACGGATAGTCGATCACCCTTACCGAGGATTGGTATACGATCGTTCTGGCAAATTGATGGTGTTCAACAACCCCATATTTGATTTGATGGTGGTGCCACGAGAATTCCATTTGAAGGATACTGCTAAATTTTGTGAGCTGTTTCGAATCAGCAAAGAGCAATTAATCGAGGGATATAATTCGGCAAAAAGTTACTCCAAGGTAAAGCCATCCCCGCTTATCAAGCAGCTCTCCAACACCGACTTTGCGCGTATTCAAGATTTTTTGGTGGACTATCCCGGCTTGTTTATCCTTACACGATCCGTCAGGTCTTACCCCAGTCCAACAGCAGCACATGCCTTGGGTTACATTGGAGAAATCAGTGCAGGGCAACTCGGAAGAGATACGCTAAGCTACTATTCCCAGGGGGACTATGTAGGACTTAGTGGCTTGGAAAAGTACTATGAAAAGGAGCTACGCGGAAACAAAGGAGTTAAATATAAAATGGTCAATGTTCGTGGAATGGACAAAGGGCCATTTAAGGAAGGGCAATACGACACCATTTCCATCGCAGGCAAAAACCTTACCTCCACGATTGACCTGGATTTACAACAGTTTGGAGAGTTGCTGATGGCCGGCAAAACTGGTTCTGTGGTGGCCATTGAACCCAAAACTGGGGAGATTTTAGCCATGATTTCAGCTCCATTTTATGATCCAAATCAACTAACCGGTGCGGAGTTTGGCAAAACGTACAAAGTCCTCAATACAGACAATTCTAAGCCGCTATTCAATCGGCCCATCATGGCTACCTATCCTCCAGGGTCCATCTTCAAGATAGTGCAGAGCTTAATTGGTTTGCAGGAAGGTATTTTGACTCCAAACTCCACCTTTTCTTGTAATAAATCTTTGGTGGCTTGTCACAACCATCCCAATCCAGTTAATTTATTTGGTGCTATTCGAAATTCTTGCAATCCCTACTACCACCAAGCTTTTCGTCAGATCATCAACCGAGAGGTATCCTCCAACACCTTCAAAGACACCGAAATCGGGCTGAATGCCTGGCGAGAAAGTGTTTTGAAATTTGGATTGGGCGCGCCCCTAGGCATTGACATGAGCGGAGAAAAAGGAGGAGATATCCCTTCTAGCAAACTCTATGACCGCATCTACGGAGCAGGGCATTGGAAATACTCCACCATCTATTCCCTTTCCATCGGCCAGGGAGAGATGCAGGTGACCCCACTACAAATGGCCAATCTTGCGGCCATCTTTGCAAATAAGGGATACTACTACACCCCGCATCTGATCAAAGAAGTCGACGGAGATCCCAAAAAAATACCGGCCAAATTCCAAGAGAAAAAATTTGTAGGTGTGGATGCACGCCACTTTGACCTAATCCAAGAGGCCATGGTAGAAGCCATCTACGGGACTGCTGCCAGAGCAGTCATGACCGACTTGGTGATCGCAGGTAAAACAGGCACAGCACAAAACCCGCATGGGGAAGACCACTCGGTATTTATTGCATTTGCTCCGAAGGATAATCCCAAAATTGCGATTGCAGTCTATGTCGAAAATGCAGGATGGGGAGGCAGAGCCGCTGCAAGTACTGCATCCCTGATGATTGAAAAATACATCCGTAAAACCATCTCGCGACCTGAGCTTCAGGACTATGTCATCGCAGGTAATTTTATTTACTAAATGAAAGAATCGGAGGTTCAAATCAATCGAGTCGACTGGATAGCAGTATCCATTTACTTTGCATTGGTGATGATTGGCTGGTTCAATATTTATGCAGTCACTTACGATAGCCAAGTAGAGAAAAGCATCTTTGATTTCACCATCAGCTCAGGGAAGCAATTGGTGTGGATTGGAACTGCCATCGGACTGATCACCTTGATTATGGTTGCTGATTACCGATTTTTTGAAAACCTGTCCCTGTACATTTACCTGTTCTTTCTTTTAATATTAGTGGTAACCCCCTTTTTTGGAAAAGAGGTAAACGGTCAAATACTTTCCATAGGCGTAGGCGACTTTCGCATTCAACCAGGTGAATTTGCAAAATTTGCCACTGCTCTGGCCTTAGCTAAGGTGATGGAACGACCAACATTTGACCTAGACAAGCGAAATTACCAAGCCATCGCTTTCGGGGTTCTATTGATTCCAATTGTCTTGATCTTGTTGCAACCCGATACGGGTACCGCGATGGTGTACTTTTCGCTACTCATCATGTTTTACCGAGAAGGGCTCCCTCAATGGTACTATGGATTGGGTATTGGATCAGTAGGGATTACCCTACTTGCCTTGGGTGTGGAAAACAATCTTTACCTAGCGGCAACAATCATCCTTGCCATGCTCGTGTTGATTTACTTGGGCAAAAAATCTTGGCAGCGTATTCTGGCCTTCTCCCTAATCGGGGCAGGCCTTATTGCCTATATTTATTCCATCGATTTTGTGGTTTCCAAGCTCCCAATTCACCAACAAAATCGAATTATGGTACTCTTCAATCCAGACATCGATCCCTTAGGTGTCGGCTGGAACGTGACCCAATCCAAAATAGCAATTGGATCTGGAGGTTTTTTTGGAAAGGGCTACCTTGAAGGAACACAAACTAAGTTTGACTTCGTTCCCGAACAAGACACCGACTTTATCTTCTGTACCATTGGAGAAGAGTTTGGTTGGATGGGAAGCTTGGTCGTGATTGGCTTATTCGTAGGCCTGCTCTACCGTTTGGTGATCATGGCTGAACGGCAAAAAACTCGATTTTCTAGGATCTATGGATATTGTGTAATTTCCATACTACTATTTCACTTTATGATCAACATCTCCATGACCGTTGGTCTCTTTCCTGTAGTGGGGATTCCGCTTCCCTTTTTCAGCTATGGAGGATCTTCTCTTTGGTCCTTCACGATTTTACTATTCATCTTCATTAAGTTGGATTCCTCGCGTGCATCCCAGCTTGGAAGAATAAGCTAATGAAGGGTTGCTTTTAGGATTAAAACACGCAAGGGCGTTTTCTAAGGAATCAGTTTCTTTCGTTGGGCTCCTACAAAAACTTCCGATAGACTTGTTGCATAAACTCGCGAACCTCTTCGGATTCAGTATCCCATCCTAGTTCACCCACAAACCAGGCATTAATCAGATCCACAGCCGCTTCAAAACTAGGTGCCTCGTCCACCGATTTTAAAGCATGGCAAAGCAAATCGGAATTTCCATCAAACAATTCTTTGGTAAACATAAAACGCTGGTTAAGCGCAAGGCTATCTGTGAGCTCCCCCAAGATTCCTTTCATCCCTCTATAGGATTCTGAAGCGAATAGGGACTGCAAATGAGCTGCATCTAAGCCCTTTCCAGTAGCGGAAGTTGAGGCAATGGCTTCGCTTTTTTCCGGTTGAGGTGTCGGAATGCTTTCTTCTGGTAGTTGAATTAGTTCCTCTTCCAATTCTTCCAGTTCAACTTCTTCTTCCACTTCTTCCACTGGTTCAAATCCCGGGGATTCTTCCTCGGCTTCAAACTCAGGTACTGTAACTTCTTCGGTTTCTTCAAGGCCGGTTGATTGACCCCAATACTCCTCCAAATCAAAAACTAAAGTTTCTCCAAGGCTTGTTAGCAGCTCTTTTGGCGAATCCATACTCACTTTGAGTGACTGAAAGTTTGCCAAAATAGCCTGTTGATAGCTCTCAAGATCCAATCCAATCCCCGTCTTATCGATTAAGCCAATTACCAAACTTTCATTCCACTTGAAGTACTTTTTATTCTCCTTTAAGTACTCATTTATTTTTCCTGCAGGCGCTTTTGCTAGCTCATTTTGGAAAAAAGTGAGGGGGTCCGTAGCAACTTGGATCGCATCTTGTATGGCATCTTGCAAAATAACTTCTACGTGGATGCGCTCCACTTTGATCCTTCTAGAAAGCACATTCATAAACTGAGTTAGCGCCTCATGAACCGCAATGTCACGGTAATCAAAATAGGGGCTACCCTTTAGCTTACCCAGTTCCTCTTGCCACAACTCAAACAAGCGTTTGATAATGAAAAAATTTACCTGAGTACATGGAGTCAACTGAATGATTTCTTGCCCAGTTATAAATTTTCTACTGCTAAAAAATTGATCACAAACCAATTCTGAATAGGAAATGGCATAATTTTCTAAATAATTGCCGTTAATTTGAGCGGTCATAGGAAGGTATTGTTTTCAAAAACAAACAAAAGAATGGTCCAACTAAGAATTCAAAATCTCGGAAATAGAGCTATTGAATCGGAAAACACGGAACGTAAAGTTATCGAATTAATTCATGAAAATGGAATAGATTGGATGCATGCCTGTGGTAAAAAAGGAAGATGTACCACCTGCAAAATGAGTATCGTCGCAGGCAAAGAAAATTTGAGTTCAGAAACAGAACACGAGCAGCATTTCAGAGAACTACAAAGGCTCCTCCCCAATGAGCGATTGGCCTGTCAAGCACATTTACTCCAAGGGATATTGACCATTCGAGTACCCGATTCCTCTAAATTCCCCCATTTGACCTACACCGAATAAGCATGTTCATCGAACCCTCACCCATCAGTAGAAAAAATTCAGAGCAAAAGGGTCAAATCGAAGTGATCTGTGGTTCTATGTTTTCGGGGAAAACAGAAGAGTTGATTCGTCGGCTGACTCGGGCACGACTGGCCAAGCAACAGGTAGAAATTTTTAAGCCCTCCGTAGATACCCGATACCACGAAACACATGTGGTGTCACACAACGAAACAAGCATCCGATCAACGCCCGTAAGCTTTGCTGGCGATATCCTCTTGCTCAGCGGCACCTGCGATGTGGTGGGAATTGATGAGGCCCAGTTTTTTGATGAAGAGATTGTTCGGGTAGTACAGCTTCTTGCCAACCAAGGGAAGCGGGTAATTTTGGCTGGCCTAGACATGGACTTTGAGGGAAAGCCTTTTGATCCCATGCCCAAACTTATGGCCATCGCCGAATACGTCACCAAAGTACATGCCATCTGCATGAAATGTGGGGACTTGGCCGCCTTCTCGTATCGGCTCTCGGCTGGCAAGGAAAAAGTGATGCTGGGGGAAAAAGACAGTTACGAAGCCAGATGCAGAAAGTGCTTCCATGAAGACCAGAGTTAAGCAAAAAAGACATGCTTAAAAAAACGGCAGGGATCGTATTAAGCCATATCAAATACAAGGATAGCAGCATCATCGTGCGCATTTTCACCAGAGAACTTGGCCTAAAAGGCTACCTGGTCAATGGAGTGAGAAGCTTGGGTAAAGGAAGTAAGATTGCACTTTACCAGCCCCTCACCCTGCTTGATTTGGTAGTTTATGACAAGGAAAATTCTGGCTTACAACGGATTTCTGAGGCAAAAATCAAGCATCCCCAGCGGCTTATCCCCTTTGACATGACCCGAACGAGTTTGGCGTTATTTAGTACCGAAGTCATCAGTAGAAGCATTTTGGAGGGATACCAAAATGAAGAACTCTTTGACTTTTTGGAGGAAAGCATCACTAAATTAGACAGTCCAGAAACCAATTTATCGCATTTTCCCCTCGTGTTCCTGCTTGAAAATGCCAGGCATCTGGGTTTTGCCCCTGAGCTTGGAGAAGGGTTTTTGGCAGAAAGCATACACCACCCCTTTAGCCTAGAGGAGATCCAACTCGTGCTTCCCTACCTGAAAGATCTGCTGGAACATACCTACCAGTCCTCCACAACTTTGCCTCTCTCGCTTCGGAGAAAACTCCTCGATCACTTGGTGGAATTTCATGCGCAGCACCTGGCCCATCCCCACCCACTCAAATCCCTACCCATCATCCGCCAGTTGATCAGTTGAATTCTTCTCAGCAAATACGATTCTATAAAAATAAAAATTTGTTAAATCCAACTTCAACAAGTAATATTGCATCCAATACGTGAATAAAGCATTCGGCCCACTTTGGCCAGAACTTTTCCTGCAGACATTTTTCGCTCAGAAAATTATTCACCATCCCAAAAACACATTTTACCGATCTAATTATTTCATCCCCTCTTTATGTACAACATAGAAGAACTCAGAATCAGACTTTTATCTGAATTAAAGGAGATTGCTGAGGAACTTGGAGTGAAAAATTCCAAATCTTTGAAAAAAGATGAACTGGTCTATGCAATTCTTGACCAACAGGCAATCATCCCTGAACAAGCACTCCCAAAGAAAAAACCATCTGTAGTAGAAACCAGCGCTGTGGTGGAAGAACAACCCGAAGCTCCTGCACCTGTTTCTGTTTCTGTCCCTAATCCCCAGGAACCAACAGAATTCAAACCCAAATTCAGAAGACAAAATGTCACTGAAGTCCCCGCTGCACCCACAGAAGCTCCAGCTGACGAAAATCAAGCACCTCCGAGAGAGGCACGAGCTCCAAAACCTTTTGTAAAGGCTCCTAAAGAATTTACTCCTAGACCTGAACGAAGAGCTCCACAAGCTGAATCTTCGGAGGAAACCTCCCAACAAGCGCCACAAGAAGGTGGCCAAGAGGTAACGTCACAACAGGCTGCCGATGAGAAAGTAAATTACTACCGCGTGGAGGCTGAATTACCTAGACGCAAAAATTTCAAATCCCCAGAAGAAGCACATATTCCTGCAGCAGAAACCCTACCAGGTAATGCCCGCAAAAAGCCATTTATCAGTCCTAGAGAATTTGATGGAGTAATTGAAAATGAAGGGGTATTGGAAATCGTTCAAGATGGCTATGCCTTCTTACGTTCCTTAGACTACAATTACCTTGCCTCTCCCGACGATATCTATGTTTCTCCAAGTCAAATCAAACACTTCGGTTTGAAGACGGGTGACCATATCAAAGGGTCAATTCGACCTCCTAAGGAAGGTGAAAAATACTTTGCCCTCCTCAAAATCGAGACTGTAAATGGAAAAACTACAGACGAGATCAGAGACCGCGTTCCTTTTGAATACTTAACCCCACTTTTCCCTGAAGAGCGGTTAAACCTTTCAACCAAGGCGGATGGCTATTCAACACGTATTCTTGACTTGTTTGCTCCCATTGGAAAGGGTCAGCGAGGAATGATCGTAGCGCAACCGAAAACAGGTAAGACCGTGCTCTTGCAGCAGATTGCAAACGCAATTACTCAAAACCATCCCGAGGTACACCTCATGATTCTTTTGATTGATGAGCGTCCAGAAGAAGTAACCGACATGGCTCGGTCCGTCAAAGCGGAAGTGATCTCCTCTACCTTTGATGAGCAAGCCGAGCGCCATGTCAAAGTCGCCAATATTGTGCTTGAAAAAGCAAAACGCATGGTGGAAGTAGGCCACGATGTAGTCATCCTATTGGATTCCATCACTCGATTGGCTAGAGCACACAATACTGTGGTTCCTAGCTCAGGCAAAATTCTCTCCGGTGGGGTGGATGCCAATGCCCTTCACAAGCCAAAGCGCTTCTTTGGTGCAGCAAGAAATGTAGAAAATGGCGGTTCCTTGACAATCATCGCAACAGCCTTGGTAGAAACCGGTTCAAAAATGGACGAAGTAATCTTTGAAGAATTCAAAGGTACAGGCAACATGGAATTGGCCCTTGATCGTAAGCTGGCCAACCGTAGAATCTATCCTGCTATTGATGTGCTCAGCTCTGGAACTCGTAGAGAAGACCTCTTGATGGATAAGGAAGAAATGCAGCGTGTCTGGATACTTCGCAAGTTGATGAGTGACATGACCTCCCAAGAGTCCATGGAATTCTTACTCCAGCGAATGAAAGGTACCCGCGACAATGCGGAATTCCTGATTAGCATGAATAGTTAAGCACAGCCAACTTTAACTACAAGAAAGGGGCCTCCGTTTGAAGGCCCCTTTTTTTTATGCTAACTAAACTGGTCTAACCAGAGTCTCTAGTTTTCATTTTCCTTCCTCAGGTGCTTTGGCATCTTGGCTCTACCAAAGCCTAAGGTGCCTTTAAGTCCCGAAAAGGTGGCCTTCCACCAGGCATTGATCACGGACTTTCGAGTATCTCGTTTTACATAAATCTCCCGAACCACAGGAGTGCCACTTGCTGACCTGGGATTTGAATTTTTCGCAAGCAGGTTGGCCGCAAAGCTGTAAATTCTCAGCTTGCCCTTGCCTGGCTCCAAGGTTAGGCTGTCTAAAAACTGCAGTTTGAGGTCCCGATAGCCCAGGGTCATGCTGCCAAAGGCTTCGTGTTCGTTTACCTCAAAATCCCAATTTCCGTGAGTGATCTCCCCTGAGGTGGGTTGCACAAATACTGTTTTGGATACCAAATCCGACACTTCTGCAAAGGCTAATTTGTCAGCGGTCGCCTGAACCTTCATCGGATAGTCTTTCTCAAAATACATCTGCCCAGTTAACCCGATCCGGCTGCTATCGCCTATCTGCGCGGCCATTCCAAACTTGACCTCAGAGACAGGATATGGAGCTCCTTGCTTTCTCAAGAAAATGGGTCCTAAATCCATCCGTAACTGGTCAAAGGTGATCCCTCCGGGTAGGGAAGACTTTTCCCCAAATTCTACATACCTCACCTGGCTGTCAGTCACCCGCACCGAGTCAAGGTCTGCATTGATTTTGGCATGCTCCAGCAAGTGTTGAGGCATGGGCTTGTAAGCCAAGGAATCCAACGGTTTCCGCTTGTCTCGAACCAATTCAAGGCTCGCTCCATCCACCACCAACCGCTCGGCAATCACTTGGTCCTCCGATGCGAGACGCAATAGGTCGATCCCCTCCAGGCGTACCTGCTTTACCCGTGCGGTGATTGCTTCCTTTTGAAAGGGGAGACTGCTCAAATAGGCATCTGTTCCTAGCACGGGTCTGTAGTAAATTCCATCCAGGGAGAGGTTTTGCTTCGCAAAATGCAATTTATCGAGGCTTACCTTGTAGCTACTATCCTGTGTGTAGGCCTCGTAATCACTCAGGCTGAATGCCATGTTTTTGCGGAGTAGCTCCTTCCAGCTGGGCAGCTGTTGGATATCCAAAAGGTCTATGCCAAGCTGAGATAGCGAAAAATCTACTCTTGGAAAGTGGCCATTGGGAAGTGCTTGTCCTCCTTTTTGGTACAGGTCAAGCTGCCCATTTTCCATACTCAATCCCTCCAATCCAATGGATTGAATTAGGGGTATCTCTTTTTTTTCCGAGTTTGGGTTACGGGATCCGGCTAGTGTGGGAAGGCTATCCAGGTAGATCGCCAGTTGCGGACGAACCAAGCGTACCTGTTTCAAATCCAACTTTCTAGAAAGCAATAGGTCGAGTAGGCTATTTTTCTGAAGGATAAGCTGATCAACGGTTCCCCTCAGCACTGGGCTACCAGGCTTACCGAAAAGGTTGGTGGGCTGGATGCTTAGGCCAGAAAAGACCACCTCTTCATTTTGATCTCCAAAGGCTACAGAGGCAAACTTGACCGTGTGCACGCTATCGGGGAGCGTATAGGTAAAGTCAGTCAACCCTAGATTAGCGCGCTGGTACATGTTTGCATAGTCTTGGGCCTTGGCCAAAAGACTATCCAAATTGAATTGGGTGAGTTGAATGCCAAAGCCAGTTTTTATCGCTTGCTTGGTCTGATTTTGGCTCTGGTAGTTCAGCTGCAGCGTGGCATTGGTGGCGGCAATCGTATCGACATACACTTCTTCAATGGCTTTCTGTACCGCCTTCTTTCGTTTAGTGATTGTGTTCTGATCGACCGCAGTGACCTGCCGATCAATATCAAGTGCCACATCGCCTCCATTGATTTCGAGTTTTTCTAAGTTGAGGACGTTATCAAAAACAAATTCTTCGATGTTTACCCCTTTCAAAGCTACTTTTGGGAGACTTAGGCCCAGGGCGATGCGCTTGTCCCCCACTTTTCCTGGAAGGAGACTCAGATTTTCAAAGTCAAGGGTACGGGTACGGGAATTGTAATGGAGGTAATCCGTTTCTACGAGGTACCTACCGCCAGCAAGGCTAAAGGAGTAGGAGGTGAATGTCAACTTGACTTCATCGGAAAACAAGGCCCGGTCTTCTGGCAGGCTGTCTTTATCACTTAGCGAAAAATTCGTCAACGAAAAAGAAAGGCGGTCCTCCTCAAAAGAAGTCACCGAGGCATTGGCCTGGTTGGCATAACGTATCTTGGCAGCGTCGATGTTGACGGAGTCCACCTGTATTTTCGTAAAGTATCCCAAGAGCAGTGCTCTCAAATCTTCTTCGGAACGGAGGGCGTTCTCCGAATTTTTGCTCTCCTTGGGGCGGTAAGTGGAGATTCGGAAAAGAGGTGCATTGAGCTGCAGGTGTTGGATGCTTAGTTCTTTATTGTAGAAGGCGGCCATCAGGTCAATCCCCTCAGCTCTGAGCAAGGGAATGGTAAAATCTACAGCCGCTCGTTTATCCAAGGCTTGGAGTTGGGTCTGGAGTTGGGAAGGGTCTGCTGGCAGAATGCGTAGGTTTTTTACTTCGAGCAACTTCCTTCTCGAGTCGAGGGTAAGTTTCTCTGCAAGAAAAGTATGGAGGTTATCACGCAAGTTCAACCGGTAGTCATAGAGGGTAAGTTGCAGTTCCTTGAGTTGCACTTGATCCTGAACCGCCAAGCTGCTATCGGGAAGAAGGACAAGTTTTTGGAGCCCCAGGCTAAACCGTTCCACGCCGATGTCCTTGCTTTGTTGCCCTGACTCCACCTTAAATTCGACTGTTCCCTCTTCAAGTTGAAAATCATCAATCTCCAATTTCTCAAGTAGTCCAGAAAAAAGGGAGGTAAGGACCTGTTCTGGGGCCTGCTCGCTGTTTGAAGCTTGTTGGATGACTTGAATTTTTGGACGAGCCAGCAAGACCTTTCCGACCTGCAGTTCTCCCATTTGGTACAAGCGCTTCAAGTCTGCATCTTCTAAAGAGAGTTCGGCAAGTTCCAAATCGAAAATAGGAGTTCTCCGTATCCCCAAAGGGGTTTTTTCCCTTGGAGAAAGATGTAAGTTGGTTGCGGAGAGGATTTTTTTGAAAGAAGACACTTCAATCGCTTCTCCAGAAAGGACATGGACGCCATCCCCCAAGTAGACCTTGCCCTGTTTGATCTTCATGGAGACATCGGTACCGTAAAAGAAGGAGTCTGGAGTCTTAAGTAGCGTACTTCCAAGATGAAAGCCTAGCATTTTAAAATCAAGGTGATCCAGCTCGATGCGGTTTCTTAAGGAGTCCTCTTTTTCTTTTCTCAAAAATGAGCCCCCATTGATGGACAATTCTTTGATGGAAATAGACTCCAATTTGCCCCGGATAAAGTCATTCAAGTCCCCCGTTGGGGTCTTATCGTCTTGGGGACTGCTAGATTGGATGACCTCGATTTGAGGAGCATTCAAGACTAATTCTTCGATGTCAAGTCGTCCCGTTCTAAACGCCTTGTTCCAGTCTACATTCCCGATATGTAGTTCTTCGAGCGCCAGAGCGTAATAATTTTTACTGGCTTTGGAAAGGTTAGAAGTGACTGAAAACCGGTTGAGGTCCATCGTTTTTTCCAAAGAAGAGATCTGCACCTTAGCAGATGTGATGCGATGAATGCCATCTGGCAGCGGAAAGGCCACCTCATCCAAGTCAATTTCGAATCCGCGTGCGTTAAAGGGTCGGTCCCAGTCCTCATTGGGCGTCCAATCCAGGTCCAACAGTTTCAGCGATGCATTTTTGGTGAGTAGTTCCTGCTGACTCAGAAAATTTAAAAAAAATAGGTTGGCGTGATCGATCTCCACTGCTGCCACCTGGATAGAGGATAGACCAAGCTTGCGAACGCTTCTTTTGATTTCATTTTCAAGCAGAAATACGGGAGAAGGTGAATCTTCCGGAGAATTTTCAGTTGGCTTTGAAGCGGTGGAAAGCGGCTGCCGCAGGTGGATATTGGGATTGTCCAGGGTGATTTTTCGAACCGAAAGTTCCTGATTAAAAAAATTAAACCACAGACCTGTAAATGCGAGTTCATTCAGGGTAAATTCAAACAACTTCTGATCTGGTCTCGCTTTTTCAGGGTGCTGGGGCGTAAAGGTGATTCCATCCAGAAAAACCCCTCGTCGAATCAAGGAGAAGTTTAGCCTGTTGAAACCAATTTCATAGACTCCATTGGAAGATTCCTGGAGACGTTCGCGCAGCATCCCCGCCAAAAACAGGTTTAATCCAAAGTAAACTGCAAATTCCAGCGTAAATAGCGCAAGCAATAAGAAGCCCACTCTTCTTGCCCATTTTTTTCGTAAGGTGTACTTGCTGGATTTTTCCTGCGTACTAGACTTCGGATCCATATAAAAATAAGAACACTGAAATATACCAACTAAATGTGGTATACGAAAAAAGCAGCCGGGTGGCTGCTTTTTTTTGCTGTAGGGGAAGGATTCGAACCTCCACGCGGCAGTTAGGCATGAACTTTTTGAGACATGCTTTATCCCATTCCGATCTTTACGACCGGCATCCCCACCCCCGAGACAGGAGGGCTTGTCTGCCAATTTCAACACCCTACAAGATGTTTAATTCCTAGTACTACTTTTTTGTTGGCCTTAATGCTAACAAAAGCAAATGTATAGAAAAAGCAGATTTAATTAAAATTAATTTAATAAATAGTTTATTTTTTTATTGTTTTTTTATTTAAATGGCTTTTTTGTTACCGTTTTGATATTCAAATGGGGATTAAAAAATAGAAAAATTGTCGTTTTGGAAATTTAGAGGAGGCCAGAAAACTCAAAAAATAACCGATCAGCAGCTTCGATTTAGGCAAATAAAAAAACCATGAAAAAAAATTCATGGTTTTAGTCAATTAACAATAAACCCAAAATAACCTGTTGTAAGAGAAGGAGCTGAACCTTCAAAAAACAAACACAAAAAATTTGTTTTTGTTTTCTTTTCCTTAATTGACTTCTTCTTTTGTCAATTATTTTTTGCCTTACAATGCTGTTGCCGTTAAAAACTTCAACAAGACAAAGGTACAAAACGAGCTTGTGTGATTACACATATTTCAACAAATCTTCTAATAATTTACATTATTTTTAAGGAAATCGATTGAAATATATCAACTTGTAAATTTTTTATAGGTTTGAGCAATTAAAATTGAGGAATTGACATAAAAAATCAGCCTGTTTGTTAAAAAACTGGGTTTTTAAGCACTTGAATTTCTCCTTTTTCAAAAAAACAGGCTCAGTCTACCTGCACATACTGCTCCCATTTCTGCAGGACTGTTGAAAAATCTGCTGGCAGAGGCGCTTCAAAATAGAGGTTTTTCTTAGTAATGGGGTGCACAAATCCCAAACTCATCGCATGCAGGGCCTGTCGTGGCATGGCGTCAAAGCAATTGTTGATAAAACTCTTGTATTTAGCAAATTGAGTGCCTTTTCGAATTTTATCCCCCCCATACATGGCGTCATTGAATAATGGGTACCCTAAAAATTTAAAATGCGCCCGGATTTGATGAGTTCTTCCAGTTTCTAAGGTACACTGAACCAAGGACACGTAACGGAGCCGCTTCAAAACTTTCCAATGCGTAATTGCATGTTTACCTTGACTCCCATCTGGAAATACATCCATTACCTTCCTATCCTTGGCACTTCGCCCCACATGCCCTACGATGGTACCCTCTTCCGCTTCTGGTTCACCCCAAACCAAAGCCAAATAAGTTCGCTGAATGGTATGGTAAAAAAATTGAGCTGCCAATGGCGCCATGGTCTCTTCTGTTTTGGCAATCACCAACAAGCCAGAGGTATCCTTGTCAATCCGATGAACTAAGCCAGGTCGCCCCACATTGCCTTTCATTTCAGGCAGGTGCTGAAAATGATAGACCAGCCCATTCACCAAAGTTCCAGACCAATTGCCATGCGCCGGGTGGACGACCATTCCTGGAGGCTTATTGACAACCAATAGATCCGTATCCTCATAGACAATGTCTAACGGAATATTCTCCGAAATCACCTCGGTATCTCGCGGGGGCTTCTCTAGCAGCACCCGAATGTCATCTAGGCCTTTGATCTTGTAATTGGACTTTACCGAATGCCCATTGACCTGAACTCCCCCCGAATCAATGGTCTGCTGTACCTTATTTCGGGTAGCATTCGCAATTCGTTCCGTTAAAAATTTGTCAATCCGAACAGAAGACTGTCCCTTGTCCACCAAAATACGATGGTGCTCGTACAAACCTAACTCATCTTCTTCCAGGTCTTCGTCCAAGTGCTGTTCGCTCATGACACAAAAATAGGAGGATGTCCCGTAACTTTGTTAAAATACTTTGAATGCTTCCTCCTCAACAGATCCCAAGCACCCTACTCAAGCACCCGCTACTCGACCAACTGAAAGTAGAAATGGAAGTAATGCGCTTGGATCAAGTTCATCCCACTGTTTCGGGGAATAAATTCTTCAAGCTAAAATACAACCTAGCCGAAGCCCTCAAGCAAAACCACAAGCAAGTACTGACTTTTGGAGGTGCCTATTCCAATCATATTCACGCCACTGCCGCAGCAGCCAAACTGGAAGGCCTCCAATCCATAGGAATCATTCGAGGAGAACTTTTGGACAGCCAAAATCCGACCCTGAGGTATGCAAAGGAAGCAGGAATGATCCTAAAAGGCATTTCTCGAGAACATTACCGCGACAAAATACAGCCTGAATTTTTAGACCAACTTCGCCAAGAGTTGGGTGAATATTACCTAATCCCTGAGGGCGGCACCAATGCCCTTGCCATCCAAGGTACCTCTGAAATCTTGAGCAGTAGCCAGTCTAATTTTAGCCACCTCGCCACTTCCATTGGTACAGGTGGCACCTTTGCCGGATTGGCCAATTCACTACTCCCCCAGCAGGAACTGCTTGGAATTTCAGCTTTGAAAGGTGAGTCCATCCATGCCGAAATGAAGCAGTTACTGCATGCACATAGCATTCAATCCAAAGGCAGTCTTTCCCTTTTGACGCAGTACCATCATGGAGGCTATGCCAAATGGACCGCCGAATTGATTGAATTTATCCATTGGTTTTGGGAATCATTCGGCCTCCCGCTGGACCCAATCTACACGGGAAAAATGGCTTTTGCCTGTTGGGATTTGCTGCAGAAAAAGTACTTCAAACCGGGCTCCCGAGTGTTGCTAATCCATACAGGAGGTCTCCAAGGAAATCTTGGATTTACCCAACGCACAGGCATCCTGCTTCCTAGTCCTTTAGGGTAAAAAAATCCTCGGCTTCCTGAGGATGCAACTGCAATACATTGGCAGCAGCGAGGCGAACAAGGGTTTTTGAAGCCATGTAAAAGGGAATGCGCGCCGCTTTGGAAAACTCTTTCAGCGTGATTCTTCCTCGCTCCTCCAAAAATTTCATCAATACCTCCTCCTTTTTCCCGTAAGTAAAAACGGTGTCCCTAGGAACTCTACTTTTTCGAAGCAGCTCCCAGACCTCTCGGCTAGCCTGGACGGTTCGATCTTGAACACGGATGTAGGAAACCTTCTTTTCCTCAGCCCACAAATAATGGGGCCTGTCCGGGCTATGGGGAATTTGAAATACCGCCACCCCTTTTTTTTCGGACAATTTTACGGTAGCTACCTCCACCTGCAAGGGAGGAAAAATTAGCGTTCGGATGGCTTTATCCATCACAAAAATCTCTTCTTCAATGAAGCGCTGTCCACTGACAGTCCCATCATCGTCCACCCCAATCAACAAGGTTCCTCCCTGAGTATTGGCCAAAGCAATTACCTCCCGCACGATTTTTTCGGGATAGGCCGCCTTTTTTTTGAACTCAATTTGGAGTCCTTCGCCCTTACCTGCCAAATCTTTTACTTCTTGAAGGGTCATGATGGTGCGTTCGAGTCGTTTATATTACTCGGTTCAGTTCTTCCAATCGTTTCTTTTGAGCCATCCACTCATCTCTCAACCGCGCAGCCTCCATGAAGTTCAATTCTTTCGCTGCTTTTTCCATTCCCTTCTGGGTTTGTTGAATCAGCTTCTCCAACTTTTCGGTACTGAGGTACTGCACCACAGGATCTGCTACCAGAGAAGCCTCCCCTGGCATAGGCTCTGCATATATTTTTGGGTTTTTCTTCGAATCTGCCACCTTCGTTTGGCCCATGATCCTTTCCCTCGACTTGATGATGGTCATCGGAGTAATGTCATGCTCGAGGTTGTAGGCAATTTGAAGCGCTCGTCTTCGTTTTGTTTCGTCAATTGCAGCATCCATGGACTTCGTGACCTGGTCTGCATACATGATGACCCTCCCTTCGGAGTTTCGAGCCGCCCGACCAATGGTCTGGACTAGGGAGCGCTCATTTCTCAAAAATCCCTCTTTGTCGGCATCCAAAATAGCAACCAAAGCCACTTCTGGTAAATCCAGCCCCTCCCGAAGCAGATTGACCCCTACCAATACATCGAAAACTCCGAGGCGAAGCTCTCGAAGAATTTCCACGCGATCTAAGGTTTTGACTTCCGAGTGGATGTAGCGTGACTTGATGCCTGCACGCTCCAAATACTTTTGGAGCTCTTCTGCCATTCGCTTCGTCAGCGTAGTCACCAAGACCCGAGCTTCTTGCTTGATGGTTTGATCGATCTCTTCCAACAAATCATCCAGCTGATTTAAACTTGGCCTCACCTCTATCGTCGGATCCAACAGTCCTGTAGGACGGATAATCTGCTCCACTACAATCCCTTCTGTCAAGGTCAATTCGTAGTCTGCTGGAGTAGCGGATACGTAGACGATTTGGTTGCTGAGCTGCTCAAACTCTTCAAACTTCAGCGGCCGGTTGTCCATGGCTGAAGGGAGACGGAAGCCATAGTCGACTAAATTCACTTTTCGTGCACGGTCACCTCCCCACATCGCCCGCACTTGAGGTAGGGTGACGTGGCTTTCGTCGATGACCAACAGGTAATCTTCAGGGAAATAATCCAACAAGCAGAAAGGCCTTGTGCCGGGCTTTCTTCGATCAAAATAGCGGGAGTAATTTTCTACCCCTGAGCAGTAGCCCAACTCTCGGATCATCTCCAGATCAAATTCAGTTCGCTCTTGGAGTCGTTTTGCTTCCAGGTATTTGCCCTCCCGCTCAAAAAAAGCGAGCTGGGCGACCAAGTCATCCTGGATTTCATGAATGGCCGTATCAATGGTATCCTTCCCAGTAACAAATAAGTTGGCAGGAAAAATAGAGATGATTTTTTCATCCGAAAACTTCTTGCCTGTGTCCGGTTCGATGCGTTGGATGGATTCGATTTCATCCCCCCAAAAAATGATGCGGTAGGCAAAATCTGCATAGGCCACAAATACATCTACGGTATCTCCTTTCACACGAAAAGTACCACGCGTCAATTCCTGTTGGGTGCGGCTGTACAAAATATCCACCAATTTGAAGAGCAATTGATTTCGTGGAATTCGATCCCCCTCCTGCAAGCGTAAGATATTTTTGCTGAATTCTTCCGGGTTACCAATACCATAAATGCAAGATACTGATGCCACCACGATCACATCCCGCCGCCCAGAAAGAAGGGCGGAAGTAGCGCTCAAACGAAGCTTTTCAATTTCCTCATTGATGCTAAGGTCTTTTTCAATGTAGGTGCCCGAACTGGGAATAAAGGCTTCTGGCTGGTAGTAATCGTAGTAGGAAATGAAATATTCGACCGCATTCTCGGGAAAAAACTGTTTAAACTCCCCATAAAGCTGCGCTGCCAAGGTCTTGTTGTGACTCAGGACAAGGGTAGGCCGTTGCGTTTGTTGAATGACATTTGCGATGGTAAAGGTCTTACCTGAGCCCGTCACCCCGAGCAACACCTGCGCTGCATCTCCTTCTTGAAGGCCCTCCACCAACTGCTTGATGGCTTTGGGCTGATCTCCCGTGGGTTGATAATCTGAGGTAAGTTTGAATTCCATAACGTAGTACCAACACCCTTTTCGGGTAAAAAGGTTTAGTTCTCTCCCAAATTAGTCAAGCGTACTTAAACTTCCTTTTTACGATTGTAAAACAGAAAGTTAGCACGTAACAAAAGGATCAATAAAATGGGTACCAATGCTGGAGAAAAAGATTGGACACCAAACATCCAAAACAAGAGAGTCATCACTGTGGCTGCCATTACAAATAAGAGGTAAGAAGAAATCCAGTTGGCATTGGGACGGGCGACTAGCCCCCAAACCAAAACCAGGTGCCCAGGAAATGCCCAGAGGATATTCCAATTCCAAAGTGTCGCGGAATGATCGGTAAAAAACCAAAGGAAGGCTACCACCACACCAAGGATGCCGAGGATGCCAAAAAAGGCAATATCAAGCCCTTTAAATAGCTTGCCTTTCTTGAATCCATACAGGGTCAATGCTGCAAATAGGACTACTAAAAACCAGAAGATTGCGGTCGGATTGAGCAGAGACTGCTGGGCAGCTTCTTTTGGGTATTCCAAAAGCACTCGGCTTTGTTTCACTAAGGGACGCGAAACCCCATTTTCAACGATGGTCGCATTCGCAAATGCCTGCTCCATGTAGGTGGGCAAAAACTGCTTTTCTAGTTCCGTTGCTGGACGATCAATAACCGCTCCCAGAGCAAGGTCAATTCCAAAATCTGCCCAGGGAAGTGGCAGTACAAATTCGTCAATCAAATTTCGAAAGGTCTTCTCCTCTGCAAGGGTATCGCTCCAGACCAACTGCTCCCCAATCGCGATATCAAAAGCATCACGGATTTTCGTTGCACAGTTGTTGTAGAAAAAATCATACTTGTAAAACCGTCTTTCGGGAGCGTACTGTGCATCCAAGTGCTGCAGGAGAAAGTCTTTTTGCTCCTGATTCAAATCCAATACCTGTTCCCGAAGGCCTCGCTTGTAGTGATCGTATTCCACAAGAAAACGATCGTAATTAACCACGCTAAGCATGTAGTTGAGCTTGCCAGTAGCAAACTTTCCATAAAAATTAGGCGTATCAAAGTCAAAGGTACCAAAGTTAAAGACCAGGTCTCTACCGTCAGGCCCGATTTCTCGAAGGCGGATGGCGCTGTGTCCAAACGAAGAATACAACTCCGTTCCAGGATCTGCGGTAAGCAAACTTACTTCCCAGAATTGTGCTTTTGCGGGACTTAGCCCTACGAAGGTCAAAAGAATTAGGAGGAATCCTAGCTTGTATTTCACCATCATTTTTTAACTTGATTTACTTTTTAAACTTTTTTCCAATGGATATTTTTCTTCGCCAACCTCCACAATCTGGGTTCCATTTTCAGCGTACAATATACAGGATATTCCTCGCAGTTGTATTTCTTCTGTCCTTCCTAATTCCGGGTTTGGGTCAAGAAATCGGCGCCTACAAAACCCGGGCATCGGGTGATTTTAACCAGATTTCAACTTGGGAAGTTTGGGATGGCAGCAACTGGAACGCGGCCAACCAACCCCCCGGAGCGAGGGCAGATATTTATGTAGACCGATTGCATACGCTGCGGCTTACGGCTCCTGAGGCTGTCAAAAATCTATTCCTCTATTCTGGGACCGGCGCAGGGCAAAAATTAAATTTAAATGGATTTAATATGGATGTCTACGGGACCCTGGCCGGATTTACAGGAACCGTGCCTGGCACGCCACGAGGAGCTTGGAATAGCCAAAATTGGATTGGAAATTCCCCTAGCAGCACCCTCACCTTCAAAGGAGAGAGCCGAGTCATTGTGGATAAGGCAAGTTGGAGCGCCCAAACCATCCAAAGCCGATTTGGAGTGATTTTTGATCCGGGTCCAGGTCAGGAACTCGTGTTGCAAGCCCCCTTCAAGGCTCTTTTCTTTCGCGTTCGGTCGGGCAGCCTGTACCAAAAAAATGATGCTAGCGTCAGCTCTTTACCTTGCTTCACGCTGTCCTTCAATACCGAACTTAGCAACAATGGATCTGGGCCTTTTGGAACATTTACGGTGGAGGCGGGAGCTACCTTCCGGTCGGAATGTAGTGCTCAAGTGATCCATCGAACGGGCTCTAACCCTGCCTTACTTTTTGATCTGCAGCGGAGCGCTACCCTCCTCCTGGAAGGGCAAGACCCGAAAATTGAAGCCGCCAACTTTACCCTTGATGGAAGTTTGATTTTTAGAGGCAACCAAGGTCCCATGAACTTCCTTTCAAGTACCCTATCTTCCTCAGCCAAGCCTAATTTGGTACGCCACTTGGTTGTAGACGGGAATGCAGATCTTTTACTTCCTACCCAGCTAGTCCTTCAGGGAAATCTTCAAGAACTAGGTCAAGGTAGCTTCCAGCTTGCCCCTACCCAGCTCACCCTGAGTGGACCCGAAGACCAGTCTCTACAAACCAAGACCCTACTGCTAGGCTCCCTAATCCTCCAGAAGCCTGCGGGGAAGGTAAGCCTCGGGTCCGATCTTAGCATCTACCGGAGCCTGACGATGCTGGCGGGAGTTTTAGACTTTCAAGGTCATGATCTGCTGCTCAATACCTCAAGCCTCGGTACGTTCAACTACCAGGGAGGGTTCTGGCACAGACTTCGGCAACTCAGCTATTTTGGACTTCCCAGCCTCCTGACACCTACTTCTGGTACCTTCCCATTTAAAGACCTAGCCAATGGGGGATTTCGAGGACTCCAAGTACTTGGGCCAACTCCGGCAGGAGGAAACCTCAGCATTCAATTTGTCGAACAGAAAGGCGCCAATCACGACGCTAATTTTCAGGATGTGGACGGGACGGAAATCGTGTATCAACTTCACAGTTATTTTCAGGTATCGGCAAACCCGAGACTAGGGCAAGAGGAACTGGAGCTACGAATCTCGGCGGACAGCCTCTTGCTGGAGCAAGTAGTTGACCTGCGTGTAGTCAGCAGGGGACTTGCTGCTCCAGGCCGCTCTATTCCTGGAGTACTTGAAGGATTCCCTTGGGCTAAAAGGCGGCTGAAGTGGGCGAAGCTATCTGGTGCTGAATTTACGATTGGGAGCTACCGCGAGGCAACCGTGCTCCCCATTCGTAGGAAAATTGAAAATGAATAGGGGCAAGATTTTGAAAAGGGAACAGCCAGATTTTAGAAGATTTCCCTAACTTTCTAAGACTACGAGCCAATTTAAACCCATGACCTTACTCTTTGTATTTCTTTCCATTGCCCTGTTGGTCTTGCTGATTGTGTGGGCCAAGCTGAATCCCTTCCTCTCTTTTTTAATTTCGGCGATTGCTGCTGGATTTTTGTTGGGGCTACCGGCAGATCAGGTTGCCAATTCCATTCAAAAAGGGATGGGCGCACTTTTGGGGGACTTGGTCATTGTGATTGTTACTGGAGCCATGCTGGGCAAGCTGGTGGCTGAAAGTGGGGCCGCACAGCGGATTGCAGGATTCTTAATGGGTATCTTTGGCGAAAAATACATCACCTGGGCCATGGCATTGACCGGCCTCGTAGTAGGTGTCCCTTTATTTTACAATGTAGGGTTTGTATTGCTTGTGCCGCTGGCATTTACCCTTTCCCACCAATACAAACTGCCTGCAGTGTATGTAGGTTTGCCCCTGCTAGCAGCCTTATCGGTTACCCATGGATTTCTTCCTCCGCACCCTTCACCCGCAGCTTTGGTGGGTCAGTTTGGTGCCAATATGGGCCTTACCCTCCTTTATGGAGGAATTATTGCCATTCCAACAATCATTCTTGCAGGGCCATTGCTTGCCCCTTTTCTTAAAAATATTGCCTCAGAGCCGTTAAAAACATTTCAGGCAGATCCAAAGCCAGAATCTGAACTTCCCGGCATTGGCACTAGCGTATTTACAGCCTTACTTCCTGTGGTCCTCCTAGTGGTCACCGCCATCCTGTCTTTGTCGGTTGCTCCAGAAGACCCCGCACGACCCCTTCTCAATTTCCTAGCCAACCCGAGTGTGGTGATGTTGGTTTCTGTAGCCTTTGCCACGTGTTCCCTAGGCCTTCGGAGAAAGCAATCCATGACGCAGTTGATGGACATCTACACGGTTGCTACAAAAGATATTTCGATGATCTTATTGATTGTAGCTGGCGCAGGTGCTTTGAAGCAGATTTTCACAGATTCCGGGGTGAGCTTGGCGCTAGCTGAGGGAATTCAATCTTGGGACATGCATCCCTTAATTTTGGCTTGGTTGATCACTGCGGTGATCCGTGTTGCCGTGGGCTCTGCCACTGTAGCCGGTTTGACCACGGCGGGCATTATCGCTCCACTTGTGCCGACACTCAATGTAGATCCCAATTTATTGGTGCTTTCCATTGGGGCGGGCAGCTTGGTGTTTTCACACTTCAACGATGGAGGCTTTTGGATGTTTAAAGAATACTTCAACCTCAGCATCAAAGACACGCTCCGCTCTTGGACGCTGATGGAAACCGTTGTGGCTGTCGCTGGTTTAGGCGGCGTACTCCTGCTGGATCTGATCCTCTAAGTCCAAAAAGGGTGTTGACTCCTCCGAAAATTCATACTTTAGCATACCCAGAACCATTTGCATCCATTTAATTGAATCACTATTCCAACCGCAATTCCTTATGACTAGTCCTGAACAAAATTTCGAACAGCTTAGCTTGATCCTTCCACCTGCACCAACTCCTTTAGGGGTGTATACTCCCAGCTTGGTGGTGGGCAATTTTCTTTACCTCTCTGGCCACGGAACTGTTACACAAGACGGAAGCTTGATTATTGGTAGAATCGGGGAAGATCTGGATATTGAGCAGGGTAAACTTGCGGCAAGACAAGTAGGACTAGCCATGTTGGCCACAATAAAGGCCTCGCTTGGCTCTTTGGATAAAGTAAAACGAGTGATCAAGGTACTAGGCATGGTCAACTGTGTCTCCTCTTTTGAAAGACACCCCTATGTCATGAATGGCTGCAGTGAACTCTTTGCAGCGGTTTGGGGGAAAGAAATGGGAATCGGAGTACGCTCCGCTGTGGGCATGGGTTCCTTACCAGATAATATCCCTGTAGAAATAGAGGGGCTATTTGAACTGCACTAAAGATCAAGGATCAACCAAGTCCTTGTAGGATTGAAATAAAGCCAGCACATCGCGCACGTACTTCACCGCGATGTGTCCTTTGGCATATCCACTTTTTACCACCGGATCCCGGTAGTATTTGGGATCGCTTTTTAGATTCAAAAAGTTAGAAACCTCCTGCCAGCTTTGGGTATTTTTCCGATACTTCAAGGTCAATCTCCAGGCATCATCCACATGCCCTTGACCAATGGTGTAAGAGGCCAAAATAAACTTAATTCGCTCATTGGTTTCAGGAACTCGTTCCATCCAAAATTTATCCAAGTACAGCAGGTACTTCACTCCTCCTTTCAAGGACTCCGCAGGATCATTGGGATTGGTTACCCCAAATCGTTCTACAGTTACGGGCATCAATTGCAACAATCCCTGAGCTCCTGCATAAGAAAGCGCAGTGGTATCAAATCTCGACTCCTTGTACACCAAGGCTGCCAGCAGACGCCAATCCCATCCTAGGGATTGGGCTTGGGCTTGGATGAGTTCATCGTAAACGGAAATCCGATTCCCCCCAAGGGAAGAATAGGCGTTTGTGGTACGTTCGTATTGGTTTTTAGAATTCAAAAAATACCGTGCATAGGTACGCGGGATGAAAACCTTCTTTTTTTCCACCAGCCAACTGTTCACTGCTTGGAGCAAATTTGGGGATGTACTTCGCAGGGCCCAGGTCACCGGCTCTTCTTTGGATACTTCCAGCCCAACCTGAAGCTCATCGTAATAGGTTGCATTGGTTTGCGCAACATTCTTTTCTGCAACGGTCCAACGCAGTTCCTGTTCGTAAACACGATCAAGTAAGGTTTCTTCGTGGTCTTGAACTTCAAGGATCGTAAAATCAAGATTTAGGGAATCCTTGATCTGTTCAAGTTGGCTTTTGTATACCGCCCCTTTACGTACAACCACCGTATCCATTCCAAGGGTATCCCAAGAAGTCAACTTTTCTCTTCCCACGAGCACCGTACTCATGGAGCCAATGGCTTCGGTAAAAATGACAAAGCTTTCCCGTTCAGCATTCTGCTGGACATTCATCGCAATTAAATCTACTTTACCTTCCTCTAGCTTGGTGAAGGCTTGATCAATGTCCGAAGCCACCACAAATTCGACTTGAACACCCAATTCCTTGCCAAGGTCTAAGAGGAGCTCGTATTCGTAGCCCATCCTTCTGCCTCTATAGATGTAAAAGCTGCTGGAGTTGTTATCCACTGCAACGCGCAAGGTGCCTCGGGTTAGAATCCCATCCTTATCCAGAATAAACTCTTGTTTTGAAGACTGGGTAAACCAGTTATTGAGGTAGCCAATGGCCCCCAATCCTAAAAAAATTAGCACTCCAACAACTACTATTTGTTTCTTTCTTTCCATGCTAGTGGACAGCATTGCTGCTTAGTTTGGAGATAGTTGGCAAAGCCTGTGCCAAATTATATTCTGTATTTTAAACTTAACGAAAAAAAAGGAGGCCTCGGCCTCCTTTTCAGTTAATTCGCTGGAACCTCAAAGTCCTCCAAGCTGCTGCTGAAAAATATCTTTCCTGAAAGCCGAAGCAACTCAATCTCTTGTTGTTTGATCTGAAAGATCGAGGTGATCAGCCTATTCTCTGCGGATAGGAGATTGACTTGAGCATCTCTAAATTCAAGATAAGAGGCGATTCCTAACATGAATCGTTCCAAGGCAATTTCTGAATTCTCTTTCGCTACTTGGTAATTCGTTTGTTCTATGGAGAGTAACCCAAGGTTGTTCTCATAGGTATTGTAAGCGCGTTGGATATCCGACTTCAACTGTATTTCATACTGCTCCAAAGAATAGTCCTGAATGCGCTGATTTACTTTTGCGCTTTGAATCCGTCGATTGAGTGTGAGCCCACTAAATAGATTGAAGGTAATCGTGCCTCCATAATTGAGACCTTGCCGCTCGTTTTGAATCAAGAAACCTGCGTCGGAGTTAAAAACAGAATTGTTGAAACTTGAATTCAGGTTTATGCCTGGCAATCTTGAGGCTTGAAGTTCTCTGATCCGAAGAAAGGCTTCGTTATTGTTTCGTTGATTGACCAACAACTGCTTATTCTCTAAAAAGGCACTTTCGTAAAGCGAATCAAGAGCCAATCGATCCCCAATAGTGATGGTACTGTCTTGAATCAGGAAGTTGGTGTCAGGATCTGCTGCAAGCAATTCATTCAGGTTGACTCGTGCGTTTTGAATGACTTGATACTGAGTTATCAATAAGCTGGAGTCTCCATTGTAGTCTACTTGGGCCGCTAGATAATCTCTTTTTCCAGCTCCGCCCAATTCATACTGTGCTTGAGATATATCCAATCTCGCCTTACTCAGGAACAAGGTTTGCTGTAGCACTTTTAGGCGCTGCAATTCCAAAATCAAGCGGTAATAAGCGGTGGAAATTCCGGCTACTGTATTCTCTACAATCACCTTTGCATCCAAGTCACTTATTTCATCCAGCACCCCAAGTCGGCGCATGGTCAGCAAGGACTCAGGTCTAAATCCATAAATTCCCACAAAGCTATATGCTTTGTTTTTGGATTTTGCGGCATCAATTTGTCGAGGGTTTTTAGGATCACTGACAAAGGTCTGGGTCACATCTTCTGTAGCAAAAGTGCGTAGGTAGTTCACATTTAGGGTAGGCATGAATAAACTTCCTGCAGCTATTTTTTTGTCGAGCTCTCGCAGATTCCGATTTTCGACACCAATTTTAACTTGGAGGTTATTCTCCAACCCTAGTTGCAGCGCTTTTTCAAGATCTAGCGGTTCCTGTACTTGAGCCCATACCGGTAGGATCGGTAGCAGGAATGCAAGTAAAAGTGTTCCTATTTTCATACTGTTTTTGCTAAAACGCCTTTTTTGGATGTTAGATAGGTGTACACCCCTGGAATAACGAAGAGTGTCAATACCGTGGAAAAGGCAAGACCACCAATAACTGCAGCTCCCATAGGCACCCTGCTCTCTGCCCCAGCACCCAAGGCCAAGGCAATTGGAAGAATACCTAAAATGGTAGACATACTGGTCATTAAAATCGGTCGAAGTCGAGATACTGCCGCCCCATAAATCGCCTCCTCAACATCCATTCCTTCTTCTTTCCGTTGATTGGCAAATTCAACAATCAAAATGCCGTTTTTGGTAACCAAGCCGATGAGCATGATGATCCCAATCTGGCTGAAAATGTTGAGCGTAAAATCAAATACCCAAAGCGTGGCCAAGGCGCCAAAAATTGCCAAAGGCACCGTAAACATGATGGTCAATGGATCAGCAAAACTTTCAAACTGAGCAGAAAGTACCAAGTAGATCAACACCAAAGCAAAAATAAATGCAAACAACAAGCTGTTGGAGCTCTCTCTAAATTCCTTGGAGGGTCCAGAAACATCGGTAGCGTAGGAATCATCCAAGACCTCAGCAGCAATTTTGTCCATCTCATCCAAGCCTGCGCCGATGGTCACCCCATCCGCTAAGTTGGCTGAAACGGTCGCACTCACAAATCGATTGAATCGATAGAGCTGCGGCGGCGTACTTTTCTCAACTACACGCACCAAGTTATCCAATTGAATTAGCTGTCCATTATCTCCTCGAACGTAGAGCATGCGCAAGTTCACCGGTTCGTTTCGGTCCTGAATCTGCATTTCACCCACAACTTGGTACTGCTTGCCCCCTTTGATGAAGTAGGCAAATCGCTGTCCGGAGTAGGATAGCTGAAGGGTACGCGCAATCTCTTGAACAGAAACGCCCATATTTCGTGCTCGCTCTCGGTCAATCTCAATTTCCAATTCAGGCTTGGTAAACTTGAGGTTGATGTCGGTGAAAATAAAGGCCGGATTTTGAGCGGCCTTCTCCATAAACTTCGGGATGACCGCTTTTAATTTTTCCAAGGTAGGAGCCTGAATCACGTATTGAACAGGTAGCCCTCCACGACGGTCGCCAATGGAAGCCGGCTGCTGTGCAAAAGCACGTACTGCAGTTACTCCTTTGAGAGAAGCATTGATTTGAGTAAAGATTTCCTGCTGGGTACGGGAACGCTGGGAAGCATCCGTCAACATGAGACGAATAAATCCCGAGTTGGTATTTGCGGTGCCCCAGCCTGGTGAGGTCATACTTGTCATGCTAGCAACTTCCGTCTTCGGAATTTCCTTCTCAAGCTGTGTATTCAAGTCGGTAATCACCTGATCCATAAAGGAGAAGGTAGCTCCCTCGGGGCCGGTCATGTTGATTCGCAATTCGGAGCGATCCTCCATAGGAACAAGCTCCGTTTGGATGTTGGTAAAAAACCAATAAATCCCAAAGCCCATGACGAGGATGATGGGAAAAGAAACCCATTTCACCTTCATGAATTTTGTCAGCCCTGCTTCATAGCTTTTATTCAGCCAAACAAAGAAGGGTTCGGTAAATCGATAAAATGCATTTTGCTGGCTGCGATGCTTGAGCATTTTTGCGCTCAACATCGGGGTCATCGTCAAGGCCACAAAAGCGGAAATGATTACCGAGCCGGCAACTACAATTCCAAATTCTCGAAATAGTCTTCCCGTGGTGCCCGTCAAGAAAATTACGGGTAAGAATACTGCCGCAAGGGTAACTGTGGTCGCAATTACTGCGAAAAATATTTCCTCCGAACCTTTGGCAGCTGCCTCCATGGGCTTTTCTCCCTTTTCAATTCTGACATAGATGTTTTCCAAAACCACGATGGCATCATCGACTACCAAACCAATCGATAGTACAATCCCCAATAGGGTAAGCACATTGATGGAAAAGTCCATCAAATACATGATGAAAAATACCCCAACCAAGGAAATGGGAATAGTAACTACCGGAATAAAGGTAGTTCTCCAGTCACGGAGGAAAAGAAAAATAATCAACACCACTAGAATAAAAGCAGTGATGATGGTTTCTTCTACCTCGGAAATCGACTGTCGGATGTAGGAAGTACCGTCAAATCCAAGTTCCACTCCTATATCGGCAGGCAAGTCCTTCTTGATAAACTCCAATCTCTTGTAGAACTCATCCGCAATTTCAATGTTGTTGGATCCAGGAAGTGGTACCAACACCACGGCTACCATCGGCACGCCATCGCGTCGAAGGAGCGTTTTTTCATTCAGTGCCGAAAGCTCAGCGGTACCGATATCTTGGAAGCGAACAAGGTTGGATTCACTTTCTTTGATGATTAGTTCATTGAATTCTTGAGGGGAGCTCAAACGGCTTTTTGTTCGAACAGAAAGCTCAATAGTTTGCCCCTCAATTCTTCCAGAAGGAAGCTCCACGTTTTCAGTTTGGATTTTACTCAGGACATCCATTGGAGTGATTCCATAAGAGGCCATTTTAAGGGGGTCCATCCGCAATCGGATGGCATATTCTTTCTCGCCCCAGATTTGAACCCTACTGACTCCAGGGATGGTCTGCAAGCGTTCTTTGAACACATTATCCGCAATTTCGGTCAGCTCTAGCAAGCTTCTGCTATCACTTTTTACATTCACGCCCACAATGGGCTGAGAATCTCCGTCAGCCTTGGAAACTACAGGAGGGTCAGCATCAGGTGGAAGGCTGCGTTGCGCACCAGAAACCTTGTCCCGCACGTCGTTTGCTGCAGCTTCGAGGTCAGCACCTACTTCAAATTCAACTGTAATATTGCTTCGCCCATCGGCACTGGTAGAAGTCAAGGATTTGATTCCTTGGATTCCATTGATTTGCTCTTCAAGTGGCTCCGTAATTTGTGCCAAGATTACATCTGAGTTAGCTCCCACATAGGAAGTACTCACATTGATTACTGGAGGATCCACAGATGGATATTCCCGTACCCCCAAGAGCGATATGCCTATCCCACCGAAGATTAAAATCACCAGTGACATCACAATGGCCAAAACAGGCCTTTTGATACTTATACTTGAAAGACTAGCCATGAGATCGCTTAGTTAATGGTTGTAGGCTTGACAGGCATGCCCTGTCTGACTTGCATCACACCGGTAGTAAGCACCAAGTCCCCCTCCTTCAATCCAGAGATCACTTGAACTTGTGTATCTGTTCGCGTACCGATTTCAATCATCCGCTGTTCTGCATTTCCATCGGCTCCTACAACAAACACCTTGTAGCCAGACAATTCAGGAATTACAGATTCAGCTGGAACCAATAGGGCATCTTCTTTTACATCCAGCACAAAACGAATCTTCACAAACATTCCAGGAAGGTATTTGCCGCTTTTGTTGGGGCTTTGTGCTCTTAATTTGATAGTTCGGGTAGCCGCGTCGATCTGGGGCTCAAAGGCATATACTTTTCCTTCCACCTCTTCGGTAGACGATTCACTACTGAAGTAGATCGAAGAACCTTCTGCAATAAGGCCTGAATAGCGTTCAGGAATAGAGAACTCCAATTTGATGGGGTCGATGTTGACAATGCTTACGATAATATTAGCCGCATTGATTACCGCTCCTTCGGAAACTTGACGAAGACCCAATCGCCCATTGAAGGGTGCGCGAATCACCGTTTTCTCCAGTTGCGCCTGCACCAGCTTGATGTCAGAAAGGGCGGTATTGTACTGATTGAGCACAATATCATATTCTTCCTGGCTGATAGCCTCTCGAGCTAAAAGCTGCTTTTGTCTAGATTCCTGTGTTTGAACTAATTTTTGAGTGTACTGTAAGCGTTGGTACTGCGCTTGAAGTTCATTGTCATTGAGGTACAGTAGTGGTGTTCCCTTGGTCACATATTGCCCTTCTTTAAAATTTATTTTGGTAACCAAGCCGTTAATTTCGGGTTTGATATCTACCGATTCATTCGGCAAAATGGTCCCTGATACTTGGAGCTGGTTATTGAGCGTTTCCTTTTTTAGTTGAATTACATTCACCACTAAAGGCTCTGCATTGCCCCCTCCATTTTGGCCAGCAGGTGCAGCACCTTCACCATCCGCTTGCGTACCGAGTCTTGGATAAAAATAAGCTACCGCCAGTAGCAAAATGATGCCAAGAACTAGAAAGATTTTGGTTTGTTTTTTCATTGGAATAATAGGCAGTTACTGTTGGTTTTTTATAAAAGCAATCGATAGCTGGTTAAACTCCTCAGGTTTTTCCACGTTGACAACATGACCACAGGTGTCCAAAACACGAAGGATCGAATTCTTGTGAGTCCGAATTAAATTTTTGACTGGTTCCAAAAACATCACATCCTGATCCCCCATCACGTAGAGGGTGGGAATTCCCAGGTCTTTTTCCTTGAAATACCGTAGCAGCGGATTGATGTCCTTGGTCAATTTAAACCAGCGAATGAACTCTTTTTGACAGAGTTTTTGGGCCTCATGAATGAAGAGGTTGCGCGACTCTGCATGTTGCTTTCGAGGCATGATTACAAAAGCAAAAAGTCGATACAACCACATGAAGGGAATGATGCGCTTAAAGGTATTTCCGAAAAATACTAGTAATCTACTTTGCACGGTCAATCGGGTCACAGCTCCAGCCATTACAAGGGATTTAACCCGTGCAGGAGCCATTTCTGCAAGCTGTCTTGCCAAGATCGTACCCAAAGAAACTCCCATAAAATGTGCTGGGGGAAGCTTGAGGTGATCCAATACCTCTAAAATATCTTTGGTGACTGCCTCGAATGTGTAGTGCTGCTTCCAGATAGCTTCAGGCATGTCTGCTGATTTACCATGACCGCGAAGGTCAATCAACAGCAGGTTAAAATCTTTCTGAAAATCACGTAGCTGCTTATGCCATACCGCAGAGCTCCCTCCTGCGCCGTGGATAAATACGACCCACTCACTACTTTGAGAATGCAGAAATTGCTTAAAGTATAACATACAGTAAGGATAACAAGGAGAGTTTTTCTCCAATGAAATACAAATATACCTTAGTTTTCTTGCAGTTCTTTAGAAAACATAAGGATGGCAAATCCTCACCATCAATGGAAAATAGGAGGGATATCCCCATAAAATCTAAAAATAAAGGAGTTGGAGAGTCTAAATGGATAACAAAAAAAGCGCCCCGAAGTTCGGGGCGCTTTCAAAGAATCAAGATTGAAGCTTAGTTGAAGATATATCTCAAGCCAAACTGCATTCTCCAAACGTCAGCTACACCTGCGGTGGCTCTGTATGTTTCAGTAATCAAGCTTGTGCCAAAGTTTCTCATTCTGTACTGAGGTCTGCCGTCTGCACTAGCAACACCACCTTGAGCAGCAGAAGGAACAACTATCGGCTGAGTAGAGTTGAAGGTCTTGCCTACACCGTAATCAGAATCAAGCAAGTTACCTACGTTCAAAATATCCACACGGAATTCCAAAGTATTTCTTTTGCCTCCAATGTTGGTAAACAACTGCTGTGCAAAAGAAAGGTCAGCGCGGTATACCATTGGCATGATCACAGCACCTCTTTGAGCATATCCGCCTCTGTTGGCGCTCAAGTACTTGTCCTGAAGGATATAAGCTTCCCATGCATCTGCTTGCTCTGCAGCAGTAAAGGTCTTACCACTTGCAGTAAAAGCTTGGAAATTCATTTCTGCCTTGGTCGCAGGGATGTAAATCAAGTCGTTGGAAGTACCACCGTCATTGTTCAAGTCACCACCAACCACGTAACTCGCGTTACCGATTGTTCTACCTTCCCAGAAGATGGAGAAGGAAGTATTACCAAACTTGAAGAAGTCCTTAGAGTAAGATGCAGTAACAAATGCTCTGTGGCCCATGAAGTTGGAAGACATTGCTAAAGCTGGGTTGTTTGGATCACGAGTTATTGGGTTACCAAACCAAGTACCAGCAGCAATAGACCCTGGATCCACTGTGTTTTTAGATTCACCATAGCTATACGCAGCTTTCAAAAATAGTCCATTGGTAAACGGTCTTTCCAAAGAGAAAGAAGCTACCCATGAGTAACCTACCGCCTGGTTAGACAAGGTTACTGCATTTGGAACCTTAGCATTGATACGGTTGGGGTTGGAAGCCGCATTCCATCTCGCACGGTTGTCATTTCCACTGAATTGGGAGAATGGAACTGGCAAGTTGGCATTGTAATAGGCCACACCATTTACATCTTGGTTGTAGATGAATTCACCCGTAGCAATAATTCCTTTAGGCAACTGCTGATCTACTGCGATGTTGGTTCTCCATACCTGAGGAAACTTGAAGTTTGTCTCAGTCAAGGCAAGCTCGTAAGAAGATGCCGGTTTACCCGATACTTCAGTAGGCTTGTACTTATTGGGATCTGGGTTGAAAGGACGAGTAGTGGTGTTATCCACCTGCTCAAATCCAGTCAAGATACCATTGTTACCCACTTGGTTGGAAATCCAAACATAAGCTGGGCGACCGGTGAATACACCTGAACCACCTCTAATCTGCGTCTTCTGGTTACTGAATACATTCCAGTTGAAACCTACACGTGGAGACCACAATAGGTTGGCTTCAGGAAGGGCATCCGTTCTAAAGTTTACAAATGCGCCAGCTGGGTTTCTGAAGTACATGCTCTCCATTTCTGTATTCCGAAGTGCAGTCTGCTCAAAGAAAGGCACATCTACTCTCAAACCTGCAGTAAGCTTCAAGTTCTTTCTAGCCTGCCATTCGTCCTGAATGAAGACACCACCATAGTTCACTTCCAAAGGTTGGATTGGCTTCTCAGATCCTGGGATGTTGTTCCAACGAACCTGGAATCTTCTCAAGTTTACACCAGAAGCAACAGTGTTGCCATTTGCAAGGAAGTTATCTCCATCCTTGTAGAAGTCTGCCAAAGAGTTGTACACATATACAGACTGAGAACCTGGGAAGAATACGTTTTCAGATTGGTAGTTTTCGTAGCTGAAACCTGCAGTAATGGTGTGGTTTCCTTTGAAGATTTGCAAGTTTTCCTGGATTTGGAAAGTCTTGTAACGCAATTCGTTGTTTGGAGTGAAAGGCTCAAATCCAAACGAAGTGTAGGTAGCACCTCCACTCAAGATGTCCACCATAGGGAAGAATTCACCCTTGTAACCACGGCTTTCGTCCTGGTAGGTATATCCAATGATCAAGTTATTGGACATGTTAGCATTGATACGTGTGTTCAATTCAGCAACTATAGATTTGATGTTCTCATTAATGCTGTAGTTTGAATTTTGGAAGTTCAAAGCTTCTGGTCTGAAGTTACGGTTACCGAAACCTAGAGAAGAAGATCCAGACATCAACACATCAGTAGAAGAATCCAATTGGTTGTATCTCAAGCTAAGCTTGTTCTTGTCGTTGATGTTGTAGTCCAACTTGATCAAAAACTTTTTACCCAAGGTTTCGTTGTCATATCCTTGGTAAGGACCAGTTTCGTAATCAAACTTGTTTTTCAAGTAAGTGCTCAAACCATCAAGGTCAGAAGCCAATACGCGAGTAACGTTACCAGTAATTGGCTGAGTTCCTGTATTTGCAGTCCAAGTAGTGCCTGGTCTTGCTTCTGCCTCATCTTCAAAAGAAGCGAAGAAGAACAATTTATCTTTAATGATTGGACCGCCTACGCGGAATCCCATCTGCTTGTAGCTAAAGTCGCCAGGGTTGAAAGGATTTTCACCTGCCTCTTTACCTACGTTGTTGTTATTTCTAGTGAAATAGTAAGCAGATCCTGAAAATTCGTTGGTACCTGAACGGGTTACAGTGTTTACACCAGCACCAGTAAAGTTACCTTGTCTCACGTCATACGGAGCTACGTTCACAGAGATTTGCTCGATCGCATCCAAAGAGATTGGAGATACGCCTGTTCTACCACCTGGGTTAGAACCAGAGCCCAATCCAAATGAGTTGTTGAAATAAGAACCGTCAACGGTAATGTTGTTCAATCTAGAATCTTGACCCGCGAAAGACTGTCCATTTGACTGTGGAGACAATCTAGTGAAGTCGTTGATACTTCTAGAGATGGTAGGAAGCTTGTTCAACGTTCTGTTATCGATCGCTGTGTTGGCGCCTGTACGCTCACTAGAGAAAAGGCTGTTTTGATCTGCAGTGATTAACACTTCAGAAAGTTCCTGGCCATCTTCTTTCAAGGTGATGTTCACATTAGAAAATGTACCCAAAGAAAGGATCAAACCGTCTACATCTTGTGTAGAAAATCCAATGAAGGATACAGAAACTCTATATGGACCTCCAATACGCATTCCAGGAATAGAATATTTACCTTCAACGTTAGATACAGCTCCATAGCGAGTACCTGAAGGTAGGTGCGTAGCGACCACGTTTGCTCCTGGAAGAGCCTGTCCGTTGCCCTCAGTTACAGTTCCGGTGATACCAGACGTCGTAACCCCCTGTGACATTGCAAGCCCTGTACTCATCACGAGTAGAAATACGGCTAGCAAATTCTTCAGTAAATTTTGCCTCATAAAATTTTTGTTTGGTAAAGTTGGTTTTTGATTTTAAATCCCTGCAAATGTAAGCTCACCTTGATTGGGGCACTAGAAATGTAGGTTAATTTTTGCTTGCCAAATTTCACATTTTTTAACGAAAGCTTAACATTGAAACAGAATTATTTTTAGGTTTTTGACCAAAAATCTTTTTTTTTCAATGCTTCAGTCATTTTGAAACTGGAATTTCCAAACATCCCAAAAACTAAAGTCAATTGTTTGGGCCAATTACCCTTTTCTTTTATTCCCTATTTTTCCATCGCATTACGGCTAATCTCATTTTATTTTTAGCTTTCGTAAAAATCCATCCCATCCCTTGAGAGATAAGAACATCATCTGGCTTTACCTGTTTTTGTTAGCCACCTTTGTAGACTTAAGCTTTGTACTGGAGCAAAACACAGCAATGCGGTTTTATTCCAAACCTCTGATCCTAGCTGGTTTGATCCTGTATTTCTATTTTATCAGTAAACCTATTGCCTCCACGCTCCTAGCCAAGACCATCTTGGCAGCACTTCTGTTTTCTTGGCTTGGAGATATTTTGCTCCTTTGGCCACAGCTATTCATCTATGGGTTAGGCGCGTTTTTGATGGCCCATATTTGCTACATTTTTGGGTTTCGCCTGGCCCAGCAGCCTGAAGGACGCCTCGATTCCTGGCACTTCATCCGTTCCTTTTTTTACAACCTACCCATTTACTTCCTAGCTGGGTTCGTATTTTACTTGATCTTTCCCAATTTGGGAGGCTTAAAAATTCCCGTAATTGCTTACATCCTGGTTATTGTTGGGATGGTCACCACCGCCAGAGCACGATTTAAAAAGACAAATGCTGCCTCTTTTTGGCAGGTATTTGTGGGAGCTCTACTTTTTTTAATTTCAGATGGAATACTTGCTGTTGCTCGGTTTTTCAATGACTTCCCAGAAGCAGGAATTCTGATCATGGGCACCTATGCCACCGCCCAGCTCTTACTTGTGATGGGAATTCGTTCCTATCTCGTAGGGAAGAAATAGAATGTCCACAGTTGACCGTCCACTGACGACAGTCGAGTCGTTGTGTTACTTGGTTTAGAATCCATACTTCGTACCTGGTACTTGGTACATTGTACTGTGGCCCGTTGACAAATTATTTCTTTAAGGCTACCCGGATAGACAATTCCGCCAGCTGTGCCTCGTCTAGCGTGCTTGGTGAATCAATCATCACGTCTCTGCCTGAGTTGTTTTTTGGGAAGGCGATGTAATCTCGGATGGAATCAGAGCCACCAAAAATGGCACATAGTCGGTCAAATCCAAAGGCAATGCCTCCGTGTGGAGGAGCCCCAAATTCAAAGGCTTCCAACAAAAAGCCAAATTGCTTTTGCGCCTCTTCTTCGGTAAATCCAAGGTGGGTAAACATCAACTGCTGGGTAGCACGATCGTGGATACGGATGGATCCCCCTCCCACTTCTACCCCATTGATGACTAAATCATAGGCATTGGCCCGCACAGAACCAGGGTCTGATTCTAGTAACGAAATATCTTCTCGCTTTGGAGAGGTGAAGGGGTGGTGCATGGCGTGGAAGCGCTGAGATTCCTCATCCCATTCCAGGAGCGGAAAGTCGACCACCCATAGCGGCACAAACACGGTCCTATCTCTCAATCCTAGCTCTTCACCCATTTTAAGTCGAAGTTCTGAGAGCTGCTTGCGCGTAGATTTTTCATCTCCACTCAGCACTAAAATCAAATCCCCAGGAACTGCTCCAAGGGCATCAGCCCAAGCCTTCAACTGCTCTTGAGAATAGAATTTATCCACACTGGACTTGAGGACGCCATCTTGCTGGTAGCGTACATAGATCAATCCTTTGGCTCCTATTTGTGGTCGCTTGACCCATTCGGTCAGCTCATCCAATTGCTTACGCGTGTATTCTCCAGCACCCTTTGCACAGATGCCCAAAGCGATTTCAGCTTGATCAATAACTACAAACCCAGCCCCTTTGGCAAGGGCAGTCAAGTCCACAAATTTCATGTCAAACCGCAAGTCCGGCTTGTCATTGCCATAGAACTTCATGGCATCAGCATAGGTCAAGTGAGGAACATGACCCAAATCCACCCCTTTTACGGATTGGAATAGGTGTTTAACAAGTCCTTCAAAGGTATTGAGAATGTCTTCTTGGTTGACAAAGGCCATTTCACAGTCGATCTGTGTAAACTCTGGTTGCCTATCTGCACGCAAATCCTCGTCACGGAAGCATTTGACAATCTGAAAATAACGGTCAAAGCCACTGACCATCAAGAGCTGCTTGAAGGTTTGTGGGGATTGAGGCAAGGCGTAAAATTCGCCTGGATTTACTCGGCTAGGCACCACAAAGTCCCGCGCTCCCTCTGGAGTTGATTTGATGAGTACAGGAGTTTCTACTTCAATAAACTGTTGCTTATCCATGTAGCTCCTAGTTTCCTGCATCATGCGGTGACGGAGCTGTAGCTTTTCGCGGATCACGTTTCTACGAAGATCTAGGTAGCGGTACCGCATGCGAAGCTCGTCCCCACCATCTGTATCATCTTCAATAATAAAAGGAGGCACCTTGGCAGGATTCAAAACGGTGAGTTCCTCCACCTTGATTTCAATATCTCCAGTGGGCATTTTATCATTCTTGGCAGTACGCTCAACCACCCTGCCTGTGGCTTGCACCACAAATTCTCTTCCAAGCTGAGCTGCTTTTTCGAGCAAGCTTTTGTCGGTAGAGCCCTCTTCAAAAATCAACTGGGTGAGCCCATAGCGGTCCCTCAAGTCTACCCAAATCAAGCCTCCTTTATTTCTAACGCGCTGTACCCAGCCGGCCAAAGTGATTTGTTGATGGACATGATGAAGGCGAAGTTCGCCACAGGT
This sequence comes from Algoriphagus sp., assembly GCA_040403475.1. GTDB lineage: Bacteria > Bacteroidota > Bacteroidia > Cytophagales > Cyclobacteriaceae > Algoriphagus. The sequence continues at coordinate 274,353 of JBBAKO010000001.1, forward strand.
ATGCGTTCTTAACATGACTTATTCCTAATTTTTGAGAGCCCAAAGATAAATAAATGCGACACAGAACGATAGCTATATGCTAAGATTCACCTACTGAAGTCTATTTTTCTTTTGTTTTTTGGCATTGAAACCTAAAATCTCTGGCATTAGCATCCCATCAGCCAATCAATTTCTGTTTTCGAAAAATGTCAATTATGGTTAAAAAAGAGCCTTTGCCGTCTAATTTGTCTCTATTTTCTAGGAAAAAAGACATCTTTTGGCTTGTTTGGAGGCCCAAAAAAATTGTGGCCCGATGGGCTTGGTTAGTTGCTGATGAAAAAAAATTGGATTGGTTCGATCACTTTGCTCTTGTCTATACTCCTGATCGGAGTGTACCAAGCCGATTTGGGGCTGTTCCCAAAATGGTTTTCAGAGCAAAAGGAATCCAATGCGGATAGACTTTCTACTCCCAAGGAACAGTTTCTCTACGGCATCAATGTCACAGGATTGAATATTGTGGAGGGGACAGTCGCAAAAAATCAAACCCTTGCCACCCTGCTCACTCCCTTCAATGTGCCCTACCAGATCATTGATGAGCTAGCCAAAAAATCTGCTGAAGTATTTGATGTACGTAGAATTGCCGCTGACAAAAAATTCACAGTCATTACCCCGCCCAATTCTTCCAAGGCACATTTTTTAATTTACGAGCCCAACCCCGCCGAATACGTGGTGTTTAACCTGGATTCTGCCACCATCCACAAAGCGGAAAAGCCAGCGGTGACTCGAAAAAGAGAAGTGGGAGGCATTATTACCAGCTCCTTGTACAATGCCATGGTTGACAAGGGCATCTCTCCCGAACTAATTGATGAGTTTGCAGATCTTTACGGATGGTCGGTGGATTTTCAGTCCTTACAAAAAGGAGATGTGTTCAAAGTAGTTTTTGAAGAGAAAGTGATCGAAGAGCAAGTTGTCTCCATCTCTGGAATTCATTTCGCTTATTTTAACCACAAAGGAGAAGAGATGCATGCCATTCCATTCGAACAGAATGGCCAACTTACCTTCTTCAATCAGGCCGGTGAAAGTTTCAAAAAAGCCTTTCTTCGGGACCCCTTGAAATATTCCCGAATCAGCTCTCGATACAATTTAAACCGCTTTCATCCCGTACAAAAAAGGTACAAAGCACATTTGGGCACCGACTATGCCGCCCCCACAGGAACAGAGATACGATCAGTAGGAGATGGAACCGTGCAAGATGCAAGCTACTCCGCTGCAAACGGGAACTATGTAAAGATCAAACACAACGAAACCTACACCACCCAGTACCTGCACCTCTCTAAAATTAGCAGAGATCTAAGAAGAGGAGACCGGGTGAAGCAGGGTCAAGTCATTGGCTATGTCGGTAGCACCGGATTGGCGACAGGACCGCACCTCTGCTTTCGTTTTTGGAAAAATGGGAAGCAAGAAGATTGGCTAAAGGAAACCATCCCTCCAACTGAGCCCGTTTCTCAGGCCAACCTGACCGCTTTTACTCAAAAAAAGGCCGAAGTAATAAAGCTCTTGGCAGCAATAGATCCAACAGTGGATGATCGCTTGTTGGCCAGTGCAAACAAGGCAAAAAAATAAGCCTTGGCCCTTCGAGCATACACCTTGCTTGTTTAATTGAATCCTACGAGCCTAGTATTATGAGTCAAGAATCCTCCATTCGAATCAATAAATACCTCAGCGAAGTAGGCTTTTGCTCTCGTAGAGCTGCGGATGGACTTTTGGAACAGAAACGGATCACCATCAATGGAAAGATTCCCGAATTGGGCACCCAGGTCTTCCCCACGGATGAAGTGCGCGTAGATGGGCAATTGATTGGGAAGCCCAAACAGCAGCATGTTTACATTGCCTTCAACAAGCCTGTAGGTATCGTTTCTACCACAGATACGCTAGGGGAAAAAGACAACATCATCGATTTTATAGGCCATTCCGAACGCATATTCCCAATTGGAAGGCTGGATAAAGATAGCGAGGGGCTGATCCTGTTGACCAGTGAAGGGGATTTGGTCAATAAAATCTTGCGGTCAAAAAACAACCACGAAAAAGAATATGTGGTGACTGTGGACAAACCCCTGCATCCGAGTTTCGTGCAGCGGATGAGTACGGGTGTGCCCATCTTGGATACGGTAACCGCTCCCTGCACGGTCGAAGCCATCAACAAGTTTAAGTTTCGGATTATCCTCAAACAAGGATTGAATCGGCAGATTCGCCGGATGTGTAGCTACCTCGGATACCAAGTTACCCAGCTCAAGCGGATCCGTATCATGCACATTCAACTCGATCTTGCTGTCGGAAAATGGAGAGACCTTAGTGAAAAGGAGCTGGCCGGACTCAACCTTCTGATTCAGGATAGCTCCAAAACGGTTTAACCCTTTTTTGTTAGGATTCCCCAGACTAATCGTCAACTTTTCTACAAAACTGGCTACCTTAACCAGCAAATAGTTCCCTAATCCTCTTGCCATGACGCAGCTTTCTGACTTTCGCCCTTCGCCCGCTGAACTTTTTGCTAGCCAGCTACCCACGTCCATCGCTTGGAGATCCTCCACGCTTGTGGAGCGAAAAGAACGATTGACCAAGCTTTTGAATTGGATCAATGCCCACTATGAAGCCATCCGAGAGGCGCTTTGGTTGGATTTCAGTAAACCAGCACCTGAGGTAGACCTCAATGAGATATTCCCTGTTACCTCGGAAATCAAGCATTGCCTTAAAAATCTAAGTTCTTGGATGAGGCCTCAACCGCAACCGACGCCGCTTCCCATGCTCGGTACTTCGGCATTTATTGTCGCTGAACCCAAAGGACGGGCCCTCTTAATTTCACCTTGGAATTTTCCCTTCAACCTTGCCATTGGACCTTTGGTATCCGCACTTGCGGCTGGATGTCCTGCGATTCTGAAACCTTCTGAATACGCCCCACATACCGCTCAGCTCGTTCAAGACCTCGTGAGCGAACTCTTTGCTCCTCATGAAGTAGCGGTTTGTCTAGGAGAAAAAGAGGTGGCATCGGAGCTTTTGGCTTTGCCTTTTGACCATATTTTCTTTACGGGAAGTCCCGCGATTGGAAAAATCGTAATGCGGGCTGCTGCACAACATTTGAGTTCGGTCACCCTAGAATTGGGAGGAAAATCTCCTGTCATCCTGGATGCTTCGGCTGATATGAAGGACGCTGCAGAAAAATTGATGTGGGGCAAGTTTGTCAACTGTGGCCAAACCTGCATCGCACCAGATTACATCCTTGTTCCAGAAGAAAAGAAGGAGGCCTTTATTAACGAGGCGCAAATTGCGATGACTCGCTACTACGACCCTGAGGGAAAAGGAGTCATGCAAAGCCCAGACTATGCGCGATTGATCAATGGAAAACACTTTGATCGAATCAAGCAGATGCTAGATGACGCAGTTCAAAAAGGAGCTAAGATAGAAATTGGAGGAGCCGTGGACGAGGAGACGAAGTACATTGCGCCTACTTTGATTTCCGGGATTGATAAGAACATGCTTGTCTATCAAGAGGAAATTTTCGGGCCGATCCTTCCTATACTCACCTACAGCCAAATCAATGATGCTTTGGCCTTAATCCATTCACAGCCCAAGCCCCTAGCCTTGTACTTTTTTGGAAAAGACGACGCTCGCGCCAAACGCGTCCTAACAGAAACGAGCTCTGGCAACCTGGTGATCAACGATTGTGTGATTCATTTTTTACACAGCGAGCTTCCTTTTGGAGGAGTCAACAACAGCGGTATTGGAAAGGCTCACGGCAAGTTTGGGTTTTTGGCTTTTAGCAATGAAAAAGGAGTGTTGAAGCAGCGGATCGGATTTAACAATGTCAGTTTACTACGTCCTCCCTATGGGATTCGTGTCAAGAAGTTAATCGCCACGATGATGAAGTGGTTTTAAATCGTCCACAGCTAACGGTCCACGGACAACAGCAGAATTACCTATACTACACTCCTTTACTAATTGAGTACTTGAGTTAAAAATTGGTAGTCTCAACCTAGGGAAAAAAGAAAACCCCGCCATTCAGCGGGGTTACCTTAGGTCAGACTTGTGGAAGTCCCGTAGACTGAGCCATTTTTTTGATGGCTTTCACTACTTTTTCGGAAGGTTGCAATTTTACTTGCTCCAAAAACTCCACTGTGCTCAGCAGTTGAATGTATTCTTGCATCAAAGCGTCGTCGCTGTGCAAGGCTTGCATCAAGAGTTCTTGTTCTACCTCCGACATTTCCTGATAGATATATCTAATCAGGTCATTTGGGGTAAATGATTTTATCATAGGCGCTGTTTACTTGTTTCATTTTTTTACGAATATGGTTGAGCGCATAGCGCATTCTACCCAAGGCTGTATTGATACTGACGCCGGTTTGTTCGGCGATTTCCTGGAAACTCATGTCTAAGTAATGCCGCATGATGACCACCTCTCGTTGCGCTTCTGGAAGTTCTTCGATCAAGTTGCGCACCCATGCCAAGGTTTCCTCTTTGATGCGTTGCTCTTCAGAGGAATCTTCCGCAAAGGATAGTGAATTGAGCAGATTGCTCCCATCTTCCAAAAGGATGGTGGGGTATCTTTTTGCCTTTCTAAAATGATCGATTGCCATGTTGTGCGCGATGCGCATCACCCAAGGCTGAAATTTACCTTCTTCGTTGTACTTGTCTGAATTGAAGGTGTGGAGCACCTTTACAAATACATCTTGCAGCAGATCTTCTGCCACATCCTGATCTTTGACGATCAGGAAAATTGTGGTAAATACTTTACTTTGATACCGATCTACTAAGAGATTAAAGGCGGCTTCATTACCATTACGATACGAAGTGATCAACACTCCGTCTTCAGGACCTAATTGCTTACTCATTTTTAAATTGGTTTATAAACAACGTAAAAGTCTAGGCCATAGTATCGGGTTAGGTGAAAAGATTTTTTGAAGCGAGTGAACGTAAACTAAAAAGGAATCAAAACTAAGGCCAAATTAGTGAATGTTGCAACTTTTGTTTTAAAATCAGTATTTAATATTTTTTATTTCAACTAGAGTTAGTTTTTAATTCTTTTTTTTTAAAATAAATAAATTTTTATTCTGAATCTAGGGAGAGGGAATTGGCTGAGGGGAAGGGATAGCCCCTCCAAGTAAAGAGTGAAATAACTGGAATTATCAATACGGATGGTTTTAAAAAAGTAAGTCGCATTGCTTACCTTCGTAGTCTTACCTAGAAAAAACGAATTATGGATTTAAGCGGAAAAGTAACCTCCCAATTAGCTGAAGTGAGCGGGAGTTCAAAGAGTGGCAATGCCTGGCGCAAGCAGGAATATATTGTAGAAACTGGAGGTCAGTATCCCAAAAAAGTATGTGTATCCATCTGGGGCGACAAGATCGACCAGTTTGCATTAAAGGTAGGCGAACAAGTCAACCTTGGTATAGAGGTAGAAAGCCGGGAATACAACGGACGTTGGTATACGGAAGTGAAGGCATACAAAGTAGACCGCAGCCAAGGCGGAGGAATGCCAGTTGGCCCTCCAGATGTAGATACTTTTTACGAAGCTGCAGACGAGGACAAACTTCCATTCTAATCGAGTTCTTTTTAAAAGACCGCAAAAAAAGCGAGACTTACTCAGTCTCGCTTTTTACTTTTAGTGGAATTCGTGTTTTTAACCACGAAAATATAAGCCAAAGTTGCTCTGAAGCTGACGAAGTGGTCACATCTACAAAGTCCTTTTGGGTCGGGGTAAAACACTTTCGTGAATCACTTTGATCGCTTTCTGAATTTGCTTCTCCACGTCCTTGATTTTGTTGATGGAGTGAACGTTTCTCTTTTTACCTAATGTCAAGCGCTCAAAAATGGCTTGTAACACTGGGTCTTGCCCAAGTACAGCATCAAGCACCTCCGGCATGTCAACACCCAAAGGATTGGGGTCTTCTGTCAATTCAAAAAAAAGGTTGTCCCCTAATTTTTTATCGACTTCCAGCAAATTTTTGCTCCCTAGTATGATGAAAAAATTACCATCTCCAAGGTGGTTTAACCCACATTGGAAGGTCACCTTTTTGTCAATCCTACATAAAAACCGCGTTTGCCTTTTATTTTTAAATCGACCTACCACCTCGCTAGAAATAGTGAGGTAAAAATACCCTCCCCTCCTTTTTTCCAATTGACCAACACGTTGCTCCCCGTGATAGCTATCTATTAGTTCATTCATTTGATTCTAATTTTCTCAACTACCCTTCAATTTTTCGCCTTTTGCCGATAGTTGCGCAACTTGACTAATTCTTCCCATCCTGGTTTTTTCTGTTTTGGCTAACTTTATCCACCTCAAGACAAAGCGCTTACTGGAATCATTGATCGAATGAAAAAATTCAGTTGCTCCATTGTAGCGGTTCAATTCTTTCTCTAGGTCATCGGGAATAATAAGACGATCAACATCATCCATAAAATCCCACAAGCCCTTTTCTTTGGAAATTTGAATGGCTAGGTAGCCTGATTCTTGCATTTTCCCCTCACCTATTAATTTTTCAGCACGGTCTTTATAGGTCCTAGCCCAATGTTCAACCCTTCTTGGGGAAATTAACTGCATGGTACGAACTTCATCCAGCTTTCTACGTATCCCATCAATCCAACCGTAACACATCAACTGGTCGAGTACGTCCGAAGAAGAGAGGTACTTTTCAGGAACAATTTTTTTTAACGTAACCAACCATACACTTTCCTTTTGGTGATGGTTTTTACCCAACCAATTGCTTAGCGCTTGTATGGAACCAACTTCAATTTTTTCAAAATTCTCAGTTTGAATCATGGGATTACCGGGTTTCAAAATCAGTCCTTGAATTTGCTTTTTAGGTGAAACTGACCTGGGGTCTGACTGTTTACCTGTTGAAAAATCAAGTTACAGCACAGGTTGCCAAGAGGATTCGAAAAAAGCAGGCTGTAGGGCAAAAAAAAGCGAGACTTACTCAGTCTCGCTTTTTACTTTTAATTCGATTTCTTCTCCAGATTCATCTAGGAATCTGTATTCCGTCACAGGTAGTGAAGAATCTTTGATCAGTTTTATCCATTTGTAATATTTAAAAAACCACTTTACTCGTCGGCTAATCAGGCCAGTGGTAAAGTAGGCATGCAGATACGGATGCAAGCCGATGTGGATTTTATCCACGTTTTGAATGGTTGCCATGTGTTCCAAATCTTTTTCCAACTTATCGGCGACCAAAATGGACGCTTGGATTTTGCCGGTACCGTTGCAAGCAGGGCAGGTTTCCTTGGTCACAATGTTGACTTCAGGACGCACGCGCTGTCGGGTAATTTGCATCAGCCCAAATTTGCTTAAGGGCAATACGGTATGTTTGGATCTGTCAAACTTCATCTCCAACATCATGGCATCGAAAATCGCTTTTTTATTTTCGGCTTTTTTCATGTCGATAAAATCGACAACGATGATTCCTCCCATATCTCGGAGGCGGAGTTGTCTAGCAATTTCTTTAGCAGCTACCAGGTTGGTTTTAAGCGCTGTAGATTCCTGGTCACTTTCTTGATTGGACTTATTGCCACTGTTGACGTCGATGACGTGCAGGGCTTCGGTGTGCTCTATAATCACGTATCCCCCCGCAGGAAGACTAACGGACTGTCCAAACAAGCTTTTGATTTGCTTTTCGATTCCAAAACTTTCAAATAGCTTAACCTTACCGTTGTAAAGTTTGACAATTTTTTCTTTTTCAGGCGCTATAGACCTGATGTAGGAACGGATCTGATCGTAAGTAGACTCTTCTTCTACGGTGATTGCATCGAATGATTCATTGAGCAGATCTCTCACAAGTGAGGAGGCCATGCTCATCTCTCCAATAATTTTGTCCCGGCTTTTGGCTTTCAGCAACTTGCTCATTCCCTCTTCCCAATTGGCGAGAAGATTTCGAAGGTCTTTATCAAGTTCCGTTACGGACTGACCTTCAGCCACTGTTCGGATGATTACCCCGAAATTGGCAGGTTTGATTGAATTGATAAGTCTGAGCAGCCTTTTGCGCTCTTCGTTGCTCCGTATTTTCTTGGACACATTGACTGTGTCGGAGAAAGGTACAAGCACGAGGTAACGTCCAGGTAGAGAGAGCTCACAGGATAGTCTAGGGCCTTTTGTTGAGATGGGTTCTTTGACTACTTGCACCAAAACCTGAGTGGTCTTGGCTAGAATCTTGTCGATTTTACCGACTTTTTCTATTTCAGCTTCGTTTTCAAAGCCCTTCAAGAGGTGGTTGCTGTAGTTGTTGTTGCGTACCATTTTGGTAAACTTCAACAAGCTATTGATATTTGATCCCAGGTCTTGGTAATGAAGAAAGGCATCTTTCTCATAGCCAACATCAATAAATGCGGCGTTGAGTCCATTGACAATCTTTCGGACCGTTCCCAAATAAATGTCACCCACCTTAAACGAGTTGTCCATTCCTTCGGAATGAAGTTCAACCAGCTGCTTGTCTTGCAATAAGGCTATTCGACTTCCATTTTGAGCAGAATCGATTAACAATTCCGTACTCAAGTTTTCTTTTTACTAGTGTAAATGAACGTACTTTACTTCCATTAGCACACAAAGAAGGGATTACTTCTTCTTGTGTCTGTTTTTTCTAAGTCTCTTCTTACGCTTGTGCGTAGCGATCTTATGTCTTTTTCTTTTCTTACCGCAAGGCATAGTTGTACAATTTAAAGTGTTTGTAATTTGTTATAGCTGGTCCAAGTAGCCTTGAATACTCTCCAAAATCATCGGATCTTGGGTCATTTTCTTGACTAGCTCAAACTGTGCTTTTGCTTTATTTTTCTCCTTCGATTCAAAATAACTGACCCCTAGGTAAAACTGCCCCTGAATGTTTTGAGGATGTGCTTTTACCAATTCCTCAAATCGACCAATTGCTCTATCATATTGCCCAGACTGCATGGAGAGTACACCCATGTTGAATAGGCCGTCTTCATTTTTGGGATCCGCTTCCAGGATTTCTCTTAAAAGCGTGATTCCCTGCATGGGATTAGCTGATGACACATAGGTCATCGCTATTTTGGACTTCAAGTCGAGACGGGTTGGATCTTTTTCCAACACCTTGTTTAAGAAACTTCTGGTCTTCTCTGCCAGCATTTCTACTTTGTTCTTGTCTAAAGCAAAGGAAAAAGCATCGTAATTTGCTTTTCCAGCTTCCTCGATGAGAAATAAATTATCTGGCCAAAGGGTACTTGCCTCTGTCCAATAGTAGGCGGCACTGTCAAATATTCCCTCTTCCTTGTAGATGCCTGCCAGCACCTGAGCTGCCGCTACTTTCTCCTCCACCGAGGGTGCAGTACGAAATTGGCTGATTAGCTGCGTTGCCTGGTCTCTATTTTGGGAAGATAGGGAATTCTCATGCGATTCGGAAATGGCTGGGGAAGCTTCCGCCCCACCTTCCATTTTTGCTCCTGTAGCTTCGTTATCGACCACCACCTTTGGAAGTAGATACAGTCCAGCTACTGAAGCGATACCGATGCCGATGAGAACAACCTGTAGTTTCTTCATGCCCTTAACTCAGGTTTAGGCCTGAGTAGCCATTTGTTTAATTTTTTTGCTGTTCTTAATTTTTTCTACAAATACCTTCGAAGGCTTGAAGGCAGGAATGTAATGCTCGTCTATTACGATCGCGGTATTCTTGGAAATGTTACGCGCAATTTTCTTTGCTCTTTTCTTGTTGATGAAACTTCCAAATCCTCTGACATAGATGTTATCTCCATCTGCCATTGAATCTTTTACTACTTTGAAAAACGCCTCAACTGCTTGAGTTACATCGTCTTTTTGGATTCCGGTCTTCTCGGAAATTTTAGTAATTACTTCTGCTTTAGTCACTGTGATTAAAATTTAGAAATTTCGAAATAAGCTTAACAACCTATTAACCAAGTATTTTTGGGACTGCAAATGTACAAGAACCAACGCAATTAAAAAAGATATTCAAAAAAAATACCTTGGTTTGTAGTCTCGCAACGAATCACAAATGAATAGCAAAGTCACTGAAAATCAATTCTTTTCAAATTCAATAATTTCTTGGTACCGAGAAAATCCCCGGAATTTACCTTGGCGCGAAACCCAAGATCCCTATAAAATTTGGCTCTCGGAAATCATTCTTCAGCAAACCCGCGTGGCACAGGGCCTGCCCTATTACAAAGCATTTTCAAAAGCTTATCCTACAGTGCAAGCGCTGGCAGAAGCACCAGAAGAGGAAGTACTCCGTCTCTGGCAGGGCTTGGGCTACTACAGCAGAGCCCGCAACCTCCACGGCTGCGCAAAGTATATTTGGAGCGAACTAGGAGGTGTTTTTCCAAATCGCTACGCTACCCTCATCCAAATGAAAGGCGTTGGCAGTTACACCGCAGCAGCGATCTCAAGCTTTGCATTTGGGGAAGTTCAAGCAGTCGTAGATGGCAATGTATTCCGGGTGCTCGCGCGTTACTTTGGAATTGCCACAGACATTGCTAGTGGCAAAGGCAAAAAAGAATTCGAAGCGCTTGCCAACCAGCTGATTCCTGAAAATTCCCCAGGAGAATTCAACCAGGCCATGATGGATTTTGGTTCGCGCTGCTGCGTCCCCAAAAACCCATCCTGTGGAGAATGCCCCCTTTCCAGCTCTTGCTTTGCATTTCAAAAAGGACTCGTAAGCTCATTGCCCGTAAAAATCAATAAAACTAAGGTCAAGGAACGTGTCCTCAACTACCTGGTGATTCGTTGTGGAGGTCAGGTAGTTTGGAATAAAAGAGCTGCGGGTGATATTTGGACAGGCTTGTATGATTTTCCCCTTCTCGAACAAGAATCCTTTCCTTGGCAAGAAAATCTGGGCAAAGAAGCGGTACTATTTCCTAAAAAATACCGACATCTTTTGTCGCATCAACGGATACTTGGAAGCTTTTGGGAGATTGAACTTTCACCTGATAAACGCGCTGAATTGGCAAAATGGTGCCAAAAAGAGGGATTTGACTTGGTGGAGCAACAGCAAATTGACGCTTTACCCAAGCCCAAATTGATCGTTCGCTATTTGACTGATCGAGAGATTTGATTACTTTCAATCTTCTAAACTTTTTAACCACTAAAAACAAAATGTTATGGCAGGAGTAAACAAGGTCATTTTATTGGGACATCTAGGATCTGACCCAGAAGTGAAATATTTGGAGGGAGACAAGGTAGTAGCCAACCTAAGCCTAGCTACCTCGGAGGCTTACCAAGATCGAAATGGCAACCGTGTGGAGCAGACCGAGTGGCACGACTTGGAGCTTTGGGATCAGCAAGCAAAAATCGCTGAGAAATACCTGAAAAAGGGTTCTCAAATCTATGTGGAAGGCAAAATCAAGTCTGACAAATGGACGGATGAGCAAGGTCAAAACCGAAAGAAGATGAAAATCAGAGTGTTGAGCTTTACCATGGTAGGCGGCAAGCCAGAAGGAATGGCGGCCACTCCTCCCGCTCCGGCTGCTGGAATGGCAGCAATGCCAAGTTCATCCCCTACACCTAGCGCACCCATGGTATCCCTTGATGAGGGAGACGATGACTTGCCCTTTTAATTGAAATACAAATCCCCTGTTCCCTTAATTCAGGGGATTTGTATAACTTTGACTCCTTATTGAACTAAACACATGGATGACCCCTACCCGAGTTACTTACTGATAGCCCAGGTTTCTTCGTTTTCATTCTATTATTTTTTGTTTAATGGGCTCGCGCTCCTCATCCTCCTCGTAGGATCTGCACTGGTATCTGGTTCTGAAGTAGCTTTTTTTTCGTTGAGTAAAGACGAGCTAACCGATCTCAACCAAAAACATCCCGAAAAAGGGAGAGTGATCACCAGCTTATTGGCAACCCCAAAAATCTTACTGAGCACCGTACTTATTCTAAATAACCTAATCAATATCGGTATCGTCACCTTGACGACCTTTGTTACTTGGACCCTTTTTGGAACAAACGCTACCGGTATACTTGTACTTTTAATTCAAACCGTAGGTGTAACATTCGCCATCGTGTTTTTTGGGGAGATTGTACCGAAAGTGTACGCCAACCAAGCCAACACCCGTTTTGCGTTGGCTCTTGCAAGGCCAATCACTTTTTTCACGTACCTTCTAAAGCCTTTTTCAGCATTTCTAATCGGATTCAGTAACCTCATAGAAAAGCGTATTCAACAAAAAGGATATTCACTATCCGTGGATGAGCTGAATCAAGCATTGGAACTGACAACCGAAGACACCCCTGAAGAAGAAAAAGAAATCCTTCGTGGCATCGTGAATTTTGGTACGCTCAACGTCCGCCAGGTCATGAAAAGCCGCATGGAAATCTCCGCCATAGATGTTGAAATTGATTTCCACGAATTGATGGACAAAGTCAACAAAAGCGGCTACTCTAGAATCCCAGTGTATGAAGAGACGATTGACCGTATTCTAGGAATTCTCTACATCAAAGACTTACTTCCGCACATCGAAAAAGATGAAACCTTCGAGTGGAAATCTTTGATTCGAAAGACTTTCTTCGTTCCTGAAAATAAAAAAGCAGACTCCCTCCTCAAAGATTTTCAAAAAATGAGGGTGCACATGGCTATCGTCGTGGATGAGTATGGCGGCACCTCTGGCTTGGTCACTTTAGAAGACTTAATTGAAGAGATTATTGGAGAAATCAACGATGAATTTGACGATACGGACACCCTATTTTTTCAAGAGATCGATGTGGACACCTTTATCTTTGAAGGAAAAGTTTCACTCAATGATTTTTGCAAAAAACTAGATCTAGATACCCAAGTCTTTGATGAAGTAAAAGGGGAAAGCGAGTCTCTTGGCGGCTTGCTCCTTGAGCTGAATTCAAAAATGCCCAAAAACGGGGCAAAAATCCGATTCAAAGATTTTGAATTCACCATTTTGGCGGTGGACACTCGAAAAATCAAAAAAGTAAAAGTCTACCTAAACGGAGGAGAAAAAGACAGTACATCTCCATTTACAGACTAAATTTTTTATTTGGTTAATTCCCACTACTACCGCTCATTTATTGGGAGTATTACCGTACAGAAAAAGGAATTCTCCTATTTTTTCCAGTAGTACAAAACAATTCCCTTCCGTAGTCAAAAAACTACAATTGAGTTTAAAATCCGCCTTATTTCTAAAATAAGACGGATTATTTTTTTGTAAAGCCTAATTATCTACCCCTATTATTTACCTTATTTTTAATAAAAAAGATTTTTTTAAATCATTTAAGCATGTTTATGCGTTTTAAATTATGCTTATTTTAAAAAAATCAGTAATTTTTACGTTTCAAACCTATTAAACTTATAAAAATGGAGCAAGGGTTATATCGGCAGGAGTTTGAGCACGATTCCTGCGGTATCGGAGCAATAGTAGACCTCACTAATGAACCTTCACACGAAACCATTAGTGGGGCTTTGTATATGCTCAGCAATATGGAACATCGTGGAGGGCGAGGAGCTGACCCCAAAACAGGTGATGGAGCAGGAATTTCCATCCAAATCCCACACCAATTTCTTCAAGAGGTAACTGCACGCACCGAGATCCAGTTGCCAGCACCAGGAGAATTTGGTTTAGGGATGACTTTTTTTCCAAACAACAAGCAGCTCTACACCAAAGCAAAGGCATTACTCAATCAACTCATCGAAGAATTAGGCTTTGAGTTGATTGGCTATCGAAAGGTCCCTGTCGATGAAACCATCCCCGGTTCAAGTGCACTAGAAGTGATGCCGATTATTGAACAGGTATTCGTTCGCCACATGGATGGACTTCAAGGCCTTGACTTAGAACGGAAGCTCTACGTACTTCGAAATTATGCTAGCTCCAAAATCAACGCAGAGATCCCTGGGGTCAACCAAGCTTTTTATTTTGCGAGCTTCAGCTCTTTGACGGTGGTCTACAAGGGTCAGCTGCGAACCGACCAGGTATTGCCGTTTTTTAAAGACCTTCAAAACCCAGGCATTGCCTCTGCCTTTGCCATCGTTCACTCCAGATTTAGCACCAACACTTTCCCCAATTGGAGGCTAGCACAGCCCTTTCGATACCTTTCCCATAACGGAGAAATCAATACCATTCGTGGCAATTTAAACAAAATGAAGTCCAAAGAGGCCTTGATGAAGTCGACTCTGTTTAGCCCGGAAGAGCTGGCAATGCTGATGCCCATCACCAACAAGCTCAATTCCGACTCAGCCAATTTGGACGCCATGGTGGAACTACTCACCCTCAGTGGGAGGAGTCTACCGCATGCGATGATGATGCTCGTGCCGGAAGCTTGGCAAGACAACGAGGTAATGGACAAGGAGCGAGCTGCATTCTATAAATTTCACGCCTCCTTGGTAGAGCCCTGGGATGGGCCTGCCGCCCTATTATTTACAGACGGCAAATCGGTAGGCGCAACACTCGATCGAAATGGACTTCGCCCGCTTCGCTATTTCATCACAAAAGACCAGCGCCTAATCCTCTCCTCTGAGGCTGGAGCACTACCTATCCGGGAAGCAACGATCACCCAAAAAGGAAGAATTAGCCCTGGACGAATGCTTTGGGCAGACTTAGAAAAAGGGAAGGTCCTCCTCGACGATGAAGTCAAAGGAGAGATTTGCAGAAGACAACCATACGAACAATGGGTGAATGAGCAGCGAACCAAACTCAGGCTTGTTCCAGAGCCCGAAGAACTTAGCTATGCCTACCAAACAGCGGAGATTCATCAACGCCAAACAATATTCGGCTACACTTCTGAAGAGCTAAAAGTGATTTTAGCCCCGCTAGGGAATGAGGGTCAGGAAGCAACAGGATCGATGGGAGCAGACACCCCATTGGCAGTGCTTTCCAAACAAAGCCAGCACATTTCGAATTACTTCAAACAGCTTTTTGCCCAGGTGAGCAATCCGCCCATCGACCCCATTCGAGAGCGCTTGGTCATGTCCCTTTTCACTCGAATTGGGGAAGGCCACAATATTTTGGAAGAAAGCCCCCAGCATACCAAGCAGATCCACATTTCCCAACCCGTGCTGCTCAATGCCGATTTGGAGAAAATAACCCGACTCGAGCACCTAGGCTACCGAACGAAGCGGCTTTTTGGACATTTTGTGGCAGACCACCAGCCCGGGAGGCTTTTGGAGGCATTGGATTTGCTGTGCCAAGAGGCTGAAGATGCTATTTTGATTGAAGGGAAAAATGTCATTATCCTCTCAGATAGAGACAGCTCAGAAAACCGTGCCCCCATCCCCTCGCTTCTCGCTATTGGAGCTGTGCATCAGCATCTCGTCAAGAAAAAAATTCGTACGCGTGCAGGTTTAGTCCTTGAATCTGCAGATATCCGGGAAGTGCACCACTTCGCCACCGCAATTGGCTACGGCGTGTCGGCCATCAACCCTTATTTGGCTCTTGAATCCCTCTTAGATCTCCATCGTAAAGGAGAACTCCCTGGAGCCAAGGATGAGAAAACAGTGCTCAGCAACTACCAAAAAGGGATTGGCAAAGGACTACTCAAGGTGCTTTCCAAAATGGGAATCTCTACCCTCCAGTCGTACCAGGGCGCACAGATTTTTGAAGCCATCGGGCTAGGTCCTGAGGTAATGGATCGCTGCTTCAAAGGAACCACCTCCCGAATTAGTGGAATTTCCTTCGATGAACTAGCGGAAGAGGTATTGATTCGCCACCGTGCAGCTTACCTTACCCATGAAGGCGTGTTGGAAACAGGGGGTGTTTACCAGTGGAAAAGAAGGGGAGAAAAACACCTGTTTAATCCAGAAACCATTCACCTACTCCAAAAGGCTACCCGAATGGGGGATTATGCGTTGTATCAAAAGTTTGCCTCAAAAATTAATGAGCAAAGCCATGATGCAATGACATTGAGGGGCTTGTTTGAATTTAAAAAGCAAATATCCATTCCCCTAGAGGAAGTGGAGCCCGTAGAAAAAATCATGAAGCGCTTTGCTACAGGAGCGATGTCCTTTGGTTCCATCTCTCACGAAGCACATACCACCCTGGCAATTGCCATGAACCGGATTGGGGCCAAAAGTAACTCGGGTGAAGGTGGAGAGGATGAACAGCGCTATGAAAAAAAGGCAAACGGTGATTGGGAACGATCTGCAATCAAGCAGGTGGCATCTGGCCGCTTTGGAGTGACTTCCCATTACTTGACGAATGCTGCCGAACTTCAAATCAAGATGGCACAAGGCGCAAAGCCTGGAGAAGGAGGGCAACTTCCGGGACATAAAGTGGACGACTGGATTGGTCGCGTACGTCATGCCACTCCAGGAGTAGGCTTAATTTCCCCGCCACCACACCACGACATTTACTCCATTGAGGACTTGGCACAGTTGATTTACGATCTAAAAAATGCAAATCGAACTGCTCGAATCAATGTAAAATTAGTTTCCCAAGCAGGAGTAGGTACCGTCGCTGCTGGCGTAGCCAAAGCCATGACAGATGTAATCCTGATTTCTGGAGCAGATGGCGGTACGGGAGCATCTCCTTTGAGCTCGATTCGTCATGCTGGACTTCCTTGGGAACTTGGGCTCTCTGAAGCACACCAAACCCTAGTCAAAAACAACCTACGGAGTCGCGTGGTACTTCAAACAGATGGGCAACTGCGAACAGGTAGAGACCTTGCCATTGCCACACTTTTGGGTGCTGAAGAATGGGGCATTGCTACTGGAGCACTTGTGGCCGAAGGATGCATCATGATGCGCAAATGCCACCTGAACACCTGCCCTGTTGGTATCGCAACCCAGGACCCAGAGCTGAGAAAACTATTCACAGGCGACCCCGACCATGTCGTCAACTACTTCAAATTTATCGTGCAAGACCTTCGGGAGATCATGGCCTCCCTTGGCTTCCGCACCATCGATGAGATGGTAGGCCAAAGCCAAGTCTTGCAAGCCAGCACCCATCTCAAACACTGGAAATGGGATAAGTTGGACCTTTCGCCAATATTCCATAAAGTAGAAGTCCCAAGTCATGTAGGAATTTACAAGCAAATCGACCAGGAGGTTTCCTTGGACGATGTGCTAGACCGAAAGTTGATCGCTAAAGCAACTCCTGCTTTGGAACAAGCCATCCCAATCCAGGGACACTTTGATATCAAGAATACCGACCGCTCCGTAGGAGCCATGCTCTCGAATGAAATCTCCAAAATCTACGGAAGCGTTGGCCTTCCCGAAGACAGCATCCACCTCACCTTCAGTGGTTCGGCTGGACAGACCTTTGGTGGATTTCTCGCCCGAGGGGTAAACTTTGAGCTAGAGGGTGAAGCGAATGATTACTTTGGAAAAGGCTTATCTGGAGGCAGGTTGATCATTTACCCGAGTAGAAATGCCCGATTCAAAGCCGAAGAAAATATCCTAATTGGGAATGTGGCCTTCTATGGTGCCACCTCAGGGGAAGCCTTTATAAATGGCAAAGGCGGAGAGCGCTTTTGTGTGCGTAACTCTGGCGTCAAAGCCGTAATTGAAGGGATTGGTGATCATGGATGCGAATACATGACAGGGGGACTGCTCGTCAACCTTGGTGAAATCGGTAGAAATTTTGGAGCGGGAATGAGCGGAGGAATCGCCTATATCCTGCAGGAATACCAAGGCGAAATCAATCGGGAATTGGTAGATCTAGATCCTTTGGATGAAAAAGATTTTGATACGCTATACAGCTACCTAAAGCGGCATCTGGCATTTACTCGAAGTGCCTTGGCGCAAGCGTACTTGGATAATTGGGAACTCACCAAAACCAAGTTTATCAAAGTGATGCCAAGAGACTACAAAGCGGTATTGGCAAAAAAATCTGAACAACAAGAACGAACATTTGCATAATATGGGTGCCAAAGACGGATTTTTAAACTACAATCGAGAAACCCCTTCCAGCCGTGATCCACAAGTTCGACTTGGGGATTACCAGGAGATCTATACGCCATTTTCAGAAAAGCAGCTACACAACCAGGCCGCTCGCTGCATGGACTGTGGAGTGCCTTTTTGCCACCATGGCTGCCCACTCGGAAATGTGATCCCTGAATTTAACGAAGCGGTATACCAGGAAAATTGGCCTCAGGCCATCCGCATCCTGAAGAGCACAAACAACTTCCCGGAGTTTACGGGTAGAATATGTCCTGCTCCTTGTGAAGCAAGTTGTGTGCTAGGAATCAATAAGGATCCAGTTGCCATCGAGTTGATTGAAAAGAACATTGTCGAGAAAGCCTACGATCTTGGTCTAATTGCCCCCTCCCCTCCAAAGGTAAGAACCGGGAAACGGGTGGCAGTAATTGGCTCAGGACCTGCAGGTCTTGCTGCCGCAGACCAACTCAATCAGGCAGGACATGAAGTGACCCTTTTTGAAAAAAATGCCAAAATTGGTGGGCTACTGCGCTATGGTATTCCAGATTTTAAGTTGGAAAAATGGGTGATCGATCGGAGAATCTCCCTGATGGAGGAAGAGGGGGTTCAGTTTAGTACCCAAACGGAAATAGGGTCAACTTTGGCAGCTGAAGAAGTACTGAAGAACTTCGATGCGGTAGTTTTATCCGTAGGAGCCCAAAAACCCCGAGGACTCTCCATTCCCGGAAGTACACTTAAAGGAGTTCATTTTGCGATGGACTTCCTTGCCCCACAAAATCAAGTGATCGGCGGAGAGGTAGCGGAAAATCCAATCTCGGCAAGCGACAAAAATGTGCTCGTCATTGGAGGTGGAGACACGGGAAGTGACTGCATTGGAACCTCCAGAAGACATGGAGCCAGGCAGGTCATCCAGTTGGAATTACTTCCCAAACCACCCGTAA
The DNA here is from genome assembly GCA_040403475.1 of Algoriphagus sp. Classification (GTDB taxonomy): domain Bacteria; phylum Bacteroidota; class Bacteroidia; order Cytophagales; family Cyclobacteriaceae; genus Algoriphagus. The sequence continues at coordinate 293,095 of JBBAKO010000001.1, forward strand.
AGCGAACAACTTCTAATCCTTGGCCGGAATGGCCCATGACCTTGCGAACTTCCAGTTCACATGAGGAGGGTGCTGAGCGCCTCTTCTCTGTGCTTACCAAGGAATTTGTTGGCAACGAAAAGGGGGAAGTCACCGGACTAGTGGTAGTAGATATCGTTTGGAAGGATGCCGGAGGGCGGATGACTTATGAGGTAGTAGAAGGTACAGAGCGGACCTTAGCCTGTGATTTGGCCTTCCTGGCCATCGGATATGTTGGCCCAGGACAAAACGATTTGTTGGGCAGTTTTGGAGTCGAACTTCTTGAAAATCAGCTCCCCAAATCCAAGCAGTATGCCAGTTCAAACCCGAAAGTATTTCTTGCTGGAGACATGCGTAGGGGACAATCTCTAGTCGTATGGGCGATATCAGAAGGCAGAGAGGCCGCAGTACAGGTAGACAGCTATTTGATGGGCAGCTCTTCCTTGCCCAAAAAAGACGCATCCTATTTTGAAGTAGAGGAGCAGCGTGAACAAGTTTAAAGCCACTCAACAACAAAAAAGGGCCACATCACTGTGGCCCTTTTTTGTTAATGCCCTCTTCGGAACCTAGACCTTCCCCCTTGGGAATGATCCCCTCGAGAATGATCGTTTCCTCTAGTTCGCATGGCTTCCTTCCGCTGCTCCCAAATCGTTTTTTGCTCTTCTGTCAGGATGGCTGCGATCTTTTTATCTTGCTCCATTCTGTACCCCTTTTGAGCTTCAAACTCTGCTTTTCGCTTTTGCATAAGCTCCTCCTGCCTAGTGGCATTTTCAAGTACCACTTTGCTTACCTGTTTTTTCTGCTCTTCGGTAAGCTTCAGCTCTTCCGCCATTCGATTGCTCATCTTTTCTGCACGCTCTGAGACACTGAGTTCTCGAGAGTTGTTCTTCTGGTGTTGCGCAGACAGGCCAAGACTGATACAAGTCATGACTGCTGCTCCAAGGATCCATTTTTTCATCTTTTCATTGGTTTGTTTCGGAATTTAGACCAGACTGAGTAAGAGGGGTTTAATCGACTTTGAAAATGGACTGTTAATTAATCTAAATCAGAAAAGCCGTTTTCCTCGATCAGTTCTTTTCGCTCCGAAGCGCGCACATACTTTGGTTTGATGAGTAGGCGAAGACTTGAGTCAAAGCTGAGGTAATTCCAAGACCAATCTAGAAAGATGAAAAGTTTGTTCTTTACCCCAAGAATGGCTATTAAATGCACAAACAACCAGGTCATCCAAGCGAGAAAGCCTTGGAACTTATAGAATGGCAAATCTACAACAGCCAACTTTCGCCCTACTGTGGCCATGGAACCAAGATCTAGGTATCGAAAAGGGAGTAGGTGCTCACCTTTAGCCATTCTGAACAGATTTTTGGATAAATTCTTTGCCTGTTGAATGGCTACCTGTGCCACTTGGGGATGCCCCTTTGGAAAATTCCCTTGAGGCAAAAGACACTGATCTCCCAATACATAGACTCCTTCAACGCCAATTAATTGATTAAACTCATTCACCATCATTCTTCCGTTTCCTGCATAGTGACTCGGATCAAAGCCCTCAATTCGATTCGGTTTGATCCCTGCTGCCCACAGAACGGTCTGAGTTTCGATCGGTTCCTTCCCCTCAATTGAAACGATTTTTCCATCATAGTCCAAGACTTTTGTGGCCAAAAACACCTCTACACCAAGTTTTTGAAGGTATTTGAACGCATGATTTTGAGCTTCCGCTGACATTGAGGCAAGTAATTTTGGTCCCGCTTCAATCAAAACAACCTTCATATTTTTAAAACTCAATTCTGGGTAATCCTTTGGGAAGACATTATTTCTTAATTCGGCCATCGCACCAGCGAGTTCTACCCCTGTAGGGCCACCTCCCACGATTACCATGTTCATTAGGGATTTCCTGTCCTCCATTTTTGGGATTGTAATCGCCCGTTCGTAATTAGAAATCAGTTTGTTTCGAATATAAAGCGCTTCAGATACCGACTTCATAGGAGAAGAAAAGTACTCGATACTCTTTGATCCAAAGTAATTGGTATCTGCACCCATTGCGAGCACCAAATAGTCATAATCGAGGTAGCCAATTTCAGTTTGGAGGCGCTTTATTGCAGGATCCACTGCTACTGCCTCTGCCATTCGAAAACTCACGTTAGGGATTCCATGAAAAATCTTACGTAAGGGAAAGGAAATGGCACTAGCTCCCAACCCAGCAGTGGCTACCTGATACAAAAGCGGCTGAAACTGGTGGTAATTATTTTTGTCCAAAAGAATCACCTGAAAAGGGCGGTTCCTCAGGCTCATAGCGAGCTTAAGGCCTGCAAATCCACCTCCCACGATGACGACTTTTGGTAAATCAAGCGAAGGAAGATTAGGAATGGGTTGAGGATTGGAGTGAATCATAAGGACATGTGTAAGTTGATTTATACGGGAAGCGATCAAAAAAGTATCTGTTTGATGAAACTAATTGTCAATTTGATAATTAGAAATCAGGTTCCTCTTTGTAAAAATGATTTACTATTTTTGGCTAATTAACACAACATATCCATGGGAAGAGCATTTGAATTCAGAAAAGAGCGAAAATTCAAGCGTTGGGACAAGATGTCCAAGGTATTTACCCGACTAGGGAAGGAAATCGTCATGGCCGTGAAGGTGGGCGGACCGGACCCTTCTAGTAATGCCAAACTTCGGACTGTCATCCAAAACGCCAAAGGTGCGCAAATGCCAAAGGATCGTATCGAAGGTGCGATCAAGCGGGCTTCCAATAAGGATGAAAAAGATTACGAAGAAGTAGTATATGAGGGCTATGGCCCTTTTGGAATCGCCTTTATTGTGGAAACTTCCACAGACAATACCAATCGAACCGTGGCTAACGTACGGTCCTACTTTGCCAAAGCAGGAGGCTCCATGGGAACTTCAGGATCCGTTAGCTTCATGTTTGAGCACAAAGCAGTATTCCGTTTTGCGAAAGCAGCATATGACCTCGAGGAACTCGAATTGGAATTTATCGATTTTGGACTCACTGAAATTGCAGAGAATGAAGGGGAGATTTTTGCTTACACCGAATTTGAAGACTTTGGCTTGATGCAAAAAGCCTTGGAGGACCGAAATATCGAAGTCATTTCTGCAGATTTCCAACGCTTTCCAACTACGCTTACCGAATTGACAGAAGAGCAGGAAGAGATCATCAACAAACTTATCGATCGTCTGGAAGAGGACGACGATGTCAACCAGGTATTTACCAACATGGCTTAAGGCCTTGGATACAAATCCCGAAACCCAATCCAATACCCTCCGAATAATCGTAGGTAGCAAAAACCCGGTAAAAGTGGGTTGTACGCGAGAGGCTTTTTCCCAAGCATTTGAAAATGTGGGTTTGGTGGAGGGTGTTGACGCCCTTTCTAATATCCCAGCACAGCCGCGCTCTGAAGAGGAAACCCTCCTTGGTGCCAAAAATCGCACTACCCATGCCAAATCACTTGTTCCCGAGGCGGACTACTGGGTAGGAATTGAAGGCGGGGTGGATGAAGACCCACAAGGGATGTATGCTTTTGCTTGGATCTATGTGCTGCACCGCTCGGGTAAACCAAGCCAATCCAAGACAGGCACTTTTTACTTACCCCCACCCGTAGTCGCCTTGATTCAGGATGGGATGGAATTGGGCCATGCCGATGATTTGGTATTTCAAGCGCAAAACTCCAAGCAACAGGGAGGATCTGTAGGGCTACTCACGCATGGAATAATCACACGGGAAGTGTATTACCAACAGGCCATGGTGTTGGCACTGATTCCTTTTCTGAACGAATCCTTGTATCCTGCGGGCTAGCAGATTTCGTTGCTAACTAGTACTACTTTTTATTCAGGTTATCCAAAAATTGATTGAGGGAAACCTTCCAGTCGGGGTGGGCGTCCCAGGTAGATCCGAGGTAAAGTTCCTCTCGAACTAAAAAACGGATGTAAAATTTCACCACCGTTTTTGCTCCTTCTTCTCCTGAAATCGGTTCAAGTCCCATGTTTTTCATCAGGTCTGCTTGCCTTCCTTCCACCTTAACGAGTAAAAAATGAATCTGGTCCGCCAGCAGCTCTTGATTGGTCTTCGTTTCCACCAGCCAGGCCACCTTATAAGGATACTTGCTTGAAAAAATTTCCTCAAGGCCAACTTTTTGAGCACTTTGCTCGGCTAAGAGAGTTCCAGGAGGTTTCCCAATGACCTCATACCGGAAGTTGTTGATCGGACCATTGATGGCAGAAGTTCCTTCCAGTGGAATACCTAGACGAAAGACGTCAAGGTTTAGCGGATTTCTAGAAATCCACTTTTGGGAATTGGCAGCCACTGATTGAGAACCTAAAGTGGGAAACTCTGCCAAGTCAGCAACTAGCAAGTTTTTAGTAGGCACTGCAGCACCAATCGCAGCAAACTGCTGAGCGGCAGTTTTCCAATCCTTCCCAGAAATTCCGTAAAGGGATGTGCTTTCAATGATTTTTCCATCCCCAGAAAATTTTCCCACCTGGATACTTACCTGCTGCTTTTGTCGGGTAATCAAGACCACATTTTGGATTTGACGCTCCAAGAAAGCCTTGGCATAAACTGCCTGCAGTGCGGTAGACAAGGCTACCTGTTCGAGTTCAAAATACCCTACCGGATCTCCTCCAGCACGCACTAAATCCGGGTGGATGCTATCGGCAAGTGCTTGCCAAGTGATTATTGGCATAGCGCCGGGATCGTTCGATACCAATACAATGGACTTCCCTTCAAAAAACGAAGGGGGCAAAGTCCCCTGTCCATAAGAAAGGAGCGAACAAAAAAGAAATAAAAATAGGGCGTAGCTATATTTCATAAAATTTTTGAGGGATTGAACCCAAGGACTGTATTTTTACAGTAGTATTTCACTAATCCTTCTTCTGATGCATTTCCTACAACGCAAATTAGGTACAATAATTTTAGTTCTCGCCTCCTTTACGGGCACATTTGCCCAAGAAATTGATTGCAAAAAACTTCTCTCCCATTTGGAATACTTATCCGCGGATGCACTTGAGGGCCGAAAACCCCTCAGTAAGGGCAGCGATATGGCTCAAAAGTACCTCTTAAAAGAGCTTACTGCCTTGGACTTGGTCGAACCACTTTATCCGAATTTTATCCAAAAGTTCTCGTTTGAAGACCGACGAACAAAAAAAATGTTGGTGGATGCAGCCAATATTGTGGTTTTTATTCCTGGAAAATCCTCTAAAAAAGTGATTGTAGTCACTGCCCATTACGATCATGTGGGCATAGGAAGGCCCAATGCAGCGGGGGATTCGATTTACAATGGAACGGATGATAACGCATCGGGTACCGCTGCCTTGTTGGTATTGGCGGAATATTTTTCAAAAAATCGCCCTGAGCACGGCATGTTATTTGCCGCCTTGGATGCAGAGGAAATGGGGCTTCAAGGTGCAAAAGCCTTGGTGAATGATTTCCCCATTCCCCTAGAGCAAATCCTACTTAATGTGAATATGGACATGCTTTCCCGAAGCGAGGCAAAGGAAGTATTCGTTTCAGGAACCTCCTACTATCCACAGTTCAAAACAATATTGGAAAAAATTCCAAGCGAGACAGGTTCAGTCCTTCGCTTTGGCCATGATATTCCAGGCACTGGTGCAGAGGATTGGACTAGATCTTCAGATCATGGTGCTTTCTTTGAAAAGAAAGTCCCTCACTTGTATTTCGGAGTAGAGGACCATGTGGATTACCATCAGCCAAGCGATTCATTTGCAGGGATCCATCCTGCCTTCTACCAGGCCACTGTTCGCTTAATTTTAAAATCACTACTTGCTTTGGACGCTGCTCTTCTCGAAAAGCGCTAAGGGTACCCAATCAATTCCCCTCAATTTATACGCTTGTCAAAAACCGACTTCATCACAAGCCTTCTGGTTTTCAGACTTCGGGATAGGAGTAATCAGGCCATAGTTCTGATTCTCAAAAAATATCCGAGTTAGGCAACTCATGCACAGTCCTCTAGAAATTCTATTTTCAATAGAAAATATGCAATCGGCCATGGAAAAGTATGAAAGATCCGGCGCATGGAATCTTCCAGTAGTTTAAAATAACACCTATTTGGGATTTGTCTCCAAGGCTAAATTCTTCAATGCTTACCGCAAAAAATTGCAGCGACAAAAAGAAGAATAATCAGGAATTTAAAATAAAATTTGGGAGCTGATATTATCCACTTTTGTCACAGCATTTAGAGTTGATAATCATTTAGTTAACGAAGATTATCCACAAAGTGGATTTCTTTATAATCGATTTAACTAATTGATTTTTAATACTTTATATGTTAATTTAATATGAATGTGGATAAATTATTGAAATTGTGGATAAATTTTTCTTGCATTTTTTAATCTGCTTTAATTCTGCTTTGAAGGGCATTTTAAAAGAAATATGTCACAAGAAATCTTCAAAAAATCAGGGGAATTATAGCGCCAATTTTGGGGCCAAATTAAAATTAAATTTGGCCGCTGGCCTGCCGACCGGCGAAGTGAACAGAAAAAAACCTAGACAAGAACCTTCTCAAAATTCTTATCTAGGTTTAATCCTAATTTAACTTTTAATTTTCAAAATTATTTTCCAAAACCCGTAGGAGAGAGATTACTCATCTGCCTCATGATAAAGCTTTGTCTACCCTTAATGTAGGAAGTAGGCCTTGCTGGACTCCAGCGTCTAGGATTTGGCAATACCGCAGCGATCAATGCTGCCTGCCCCTTTGTGAGCTTGGAGGAACTCTTATTAAAAAAGGTTTGAGAAGCGGCTTCAATCCCATAGATTCCATCGCCCATCTCAATGACATTTAGGTACACCTCAAGGATTCGTTCTTTGGACCAAAAAATTTCAATCAAGACGGTGAAATAGGCCTCAAAGGCTTTTCGTACATAACTTCTTGAGGGCCATAGAAACACATTTTTTGCAGTTTGCTGGGTAATCGTGCTGGCCCCCTTTACTCGCTTATTCTTTTTATTCCCTTCCCAAGCTTTCTTTAAAGATTTGAAATCAAACCCAAAATGCTTCATAAATGTCTGGTCCTCTGCACCTACTACTGCTTGAGGGGCATGCCGAGACATTTCTGAAATAGGAACCCAATCCTTAACCAAGCGCACTTCTTTTTCTGGATCAATTACCTGTTCCACCAATCGAATCACCATCAAAGGAGTGATGGGCACCGGTACAAATCGGTATAAAATCACTAATCCTATTGAAAGTCCTAGAAACCACAAGGAAGTCTTCCAAATTAATTTTACAATCCAACGAATCGCTTTCATCTTACGAATTAAAGGGTGGCTTTTGCCTGTACAAATTGGTAGAAAAAAATGGCATTTTCATCTTTCCCTAATTTTTCTAAATCTTCTTCCATTTTTTCCACTGCAGAGGGCGTCACTATCCCCTCAGCGAGCAATGCAGGTGCCGCACTTTTAAGTAGCTCCTTCCAATATTCAGTCACTGCTTTTCTCTTTTCGCCACTTCTGGCATCTAGGTAAAAACCATCAAAGCGGGTGGAGCAAGCGGAAAATCCAGCTTCCCTCATCAGATTTCCCAATTCAATCCCCACATCAGGGTTTCCGCCAATCATTCGTTGAAAGTTGCTCATTAGCTCAACATAGTGCTGCAGATGGGAAAATCCCGGAGAAACAAACAAGCTTGAGTTAAATACTTCGGTCACACACACGCGAGCGCCAGGTAGAAGATGCTCCTTGAGCCTTGCCAAAAGCTGAATCGGGGAAGGCACATGCTCCAAGGTCCAACACACAAAGGCAGCATCAAATCGAGCTTCAAGCTGGAGTGTACAACCATCTTGCTCCACAAAACGAACACGATCTCCAAATGATGCCAAGTTGATCCGTGCTTGCGCAAGCTGAACCGCTGAAGAATCCACACAAGTGATCTGGAGGTCAGGAAATCTTTCGAGCAGAATACGGGTTTGCGCACCCACTCCGCTGCCTACTTCCAGCAGCTGTTTACAGCCACTGAAGTCCAGCTCCTTGTACACCATGGGCGCTAAGAACTCAGCCTGCTCCTTTAGGCGCAACTGCTCTTCCGGATCAAAACCATGTACATAGTTTGCCATTGATGAAAAGTAAGTGGGGTTGAGGTACTAGAAAGGACGAAGATCAAACTTTTTTAAAGATTGAAAAATTCACTTCCTTACTTTTTCCTATTTTCGAATTCTATTTCTCTTAAACCTCCCCACCTATGTCCCCAATTGCAATTGGCAGCTTTGAAGAATTTGAATCCTATCAAGGAAAAGAACTTGGTGCTTCTTCTTATTTCCAAATCACCCAAGAACAAATCAATCGCTTTGCAGAAGCAACCTTGGATCACCAATGGATCCATACCGATCCCGAACGCGCTAAGGTCGAAGGAGCTTTTGGAAATACCATCGCCCATGGTTACCTCACCCTAAGCATCGTCCCCTACCTATGGGAACAAGTCGTGCAAGTCAACAACCTCAAAATGATGATCAACTATGGGATTGAGAATCTACGATTTGCCCAAGCTGTAACTGTGAATAGTGAGGTGCGCTTGGTAGCCTCCCTAAAAAACATCACCAATCTCCGTGGCACCATCAAGGCAGAAGTAGAAGTTACCCTAGAAATCAAGGATCAAAAGAAGCCAGCATTCGTAGGGCTCCTAATCTTCTTGTACCATTTTAATCCCGTCTCAGGAAGCTAATAAATCATTGATTACCGTTGCAGCACAGGCGCAGCCAAAGGCCGCTGGAAGAAAAGACATCGTTCCATAAGCTGACTTTTTGAAATTTTTTCCGTCGGTCAGCATCAGGCTCTCTTTAATCATTTCTTCGGTGGAAAATACGGCCTTGAAGCCATCGACAATGTTTCTTCTTTTCAGCCGCTTCCGCAGCATCTTGGCCAGCTTGCATTGGTGCGTGTCAGCAAAGTCGACCACCTTGATTTGGGTAGGATCTATCTTTCCTCCTGCGCCCATGGAACTGACTAATGGAAAGCCACGCTTTTTTGCTCCTTCGATGAGGTGCATTTTGGGTGTAAAGCTATCGATGCAGTCCACCACATAGTCAAACTCATTCCCTTCCAGCAAGTCTGTAATTTCGAAAGGCTCTAAAAATTTCTTGATCGCCTGCAACTTGAGCTTCGGGTTGATGGCCAATAAGCGCTCCTCCATCCAGCCTGCCTTGGGCTGTCCTACATTGAGCTGCGTAGCTGGAAGCTGCCGGTTGACATTGGAAATGTCTACCGTATCCCCATCAACGATGGTCATCTGACCGATGCCTGAACGGGCGATAAACTCGGCAGCAAAAGAGCCTACTCCCCCTAGCCCTACCACGAGTACATGTTTGGTAGCTAGTTTTTCAAGGCCTTCACGCCCTACAATCAACTCGGTTCGGCTCAGCCAGGCAAATTCATTCATGAGATCTTTCTTTTGGAAATGGCATTCCAGTTGGCAATCACTTGTGCTGCAAGGCTTGACACTGGAATCTGCAAAAGTAGGGAAGCCCTCTGATAAATTAATCCGATTTCCAAACCCGAATCATCAGTTTCAAAAAAGACTCGATCCAAGGGACAGCTCTTCAACCAATGTGCGGCCTTACTACCTGGGTGAAGGATGTGCTTTCCAAAAGAGAAAAATACTGGAAAGGGCAACAGCTGGGTTGCCAACTCGGGCTTTTGATTCCAACCATGCCAAATGATGCTGGGTGGATTTTTTGCTGATTTCAGGTACTCAAGGAGTAGGTCGTGGGACTTGACACAATGCAAAATCAAGGGAATCCCAAGCGTAGCAGCCCAACTTGCTTGGGTATAAAAAGCGGATTGTTGAAGCGAAATTTCAGGCCCCTTCAGCCGATCAAACCCTGCTTCCCCAATTGCCAAAACTCGCTCATGCTGGCTAGACTGGTCTTGGATCCTTTTAAACTCGTCTTCCCAATCCAATCCTACGCTCCAAGGATGAATTCCTACCGAACAGGCCCCCACACCAGAGGTGGAAGGGTTATATGCTTGATAAAGGGAATAGGGTTGCCCGGATTGATGCGTATGAAAGTCCCAGAAATGCATTCCCGAAGGTCGGGAAAATAGGGTTGGAAAAAAATGCGAGCTACCCTTTCAAAAAAAATGCCCCCAACAAGTCGTCCTTAGTTGGGGGCAGGTACACATCAACTAACTAGTCTTAATCCAAGCGCTTTCGCTCTTCTGAACTTCCCGAGTTCGAATTCACTCGGAAGCTTTGTCCTTTTGAAAAATTGTACCGAAGCGTAAATCGAACACTCTGCTCATTTCGGTATTGGCGAATGGAGGTGTCTATATCCGCAAAATTGATCCCTGCGCGAATCAACTGAGTACGGAACAAGTCTACCCCATTGATGGATAAGGATAATTTGTCTTTCATTACCGATTTTGTGATTCCAGCATCGACCCATCCAAATCCCTTGATTTCTCCCTGTCCCCAAATCTGTGGGCTCAGGTAGATCCCTACCAACTCCATCTTGAAACCTTTGGGCAAAGTAAAGTTATGTTGCGTTCGGACGAGATAAGATACTTGGCTAATGTCCAAGATATCCGTGCCTAAGATCGACTTGAATTTATTGTAGTTGACCTGAACCAGGTTGGAGGTATTCCACCATTTTGCCAATTCAACAGGTACTACGCCTTGAAAATTGAAATTCTTAGTCTTATCAAAATTTGCTGTGAAAGTGGTGGTACTGCGTGCCTCCTCGTCTTGCTCAAAGATTTGTTGAAACGCATCTTCAGTGACGCTGTAGCCCAGGGTAAACTGGTACACACCTTTGATGACATGGTCCATCTCCAAATTCGTAGAATACTGAGGTCTCAAACTTGGATTCCCCTTTTCTGTAGTCAGAGGATCAATGTAGTACACAAAGGGGTTGAGCAAGCGGTAATTGGGTCGCGTAATCCGTCGATTCACGTTATAGACCACTTGGTAGGTATCGCTGATCTTGTGCTGCAAAAATACACTTGGAAAGAGGTTGGTGTATTCTTGCTTATTGACTTGGTTGAGCGTCTTGGAAGTTCCGGTCACATCGGAATACTCCATTCGCAAACCCGCCTGATAGGATAATTTGGGCGAAAAATCCCCTTTCAAGGAACTATAGGCAGCCATTACATTTTCTTGGTAGATAAAGCGATTCGAGTTGGGATCGGGTTGCAACTGGGCATCGCCATTGCCTCGGCTTAAGTCCAGGTTATTGTCCGACTCTACCCAGCTCCCCTTGAGGCCCGCCTCTAGTACTTTTCCTCCTTTGAGGGGCTTAATCCAATCCACCTTGGAGGTAAAGATGGTGTAGTACATGTCGTTGAGCGTCAATACGCGATCGGTCCTTAGGGTTGGTGGATTCAATCCATTGGAATAGGAATTATTCAACAAGGCTTCACTTGCCATGTCCATCACTGTCAAGTCTAAGTCCGCTGTGATCTTTCCCCCTAGGGTATCCAACTTTGCATCGTAGTGCAGGTTGGTAAATAGCCGACTGCGCTGGTCCTCGGAATCATTGATTGACGTGAAGCTCGATTTGTTGGACTGTCCAGGATTTGAAATTGTCGTTCCGGAGTTATTGAGTCCATTGCTGGCAGAAGTAGAAGCCTGAACGTTGGTCCCCAAATTCTGAGTGGGTGTTAATTCGTAGTTGGCAGCCCCAGTAAAAGAAGGGGTATGGCTACGCTCGACGATTCGAGAATCTTGCAAAAAGGTGGATTTGCCACCTTCCACCTGGAAATTCCTGCCAATTTCCAAATCATTAATCTCTACATCCTCATTGTAGTTAATCGTTCCATTGCTCGTCCACTTCCCTTTTTTGACATTGAGGGTAACCCCCGCATTGGGAGCAGCTTTTCCATTGTATCTGCCTCCGAGCATCACATTCCCAAAAACCCCATCCACCGTATTTTTCTTGAGCTGAATGTTGATCACCCCTGCAACACCCTCTGCATCAAAGCGTGCAGATGGACTGGTCATCACTTCGATACTTTTAATGTTGTCCGCAGGCATGGAACGTAAAAAGCTAGTTAGATCGGCGGCACTCATGTACATCGGCCGATCGTTAATCATCACGGTTACGCCTGTTCTCCCATTCAGGTTGATACTTCCATCCGTAGTGATAAATACCCCCGGGGATCTTCCCAATACATCTAGCGCATTGGCTCCTTCCGCCATCACCGTGCCTTCTACATTGACGATGGTCTTGTCAGGCTCGATGATGATTTGTGGACGTGATGCCTTGACGGTGACCTCATCCAAGCCAGTTACTTCATCGGCAAGTACAAGTGTTCCAAAATCCTTCTGCAAACCGGCCATAAGTTCAAACTCCTCGGAAGAGAAGGAGGTATAGCCTAGCGAAGAAACCACCAGCTTGACACGGGCAATCTTAGTAGTAGAAATCAAAAAATTTCCCGCTTCATCGGTCACTGCACCTTCAAGAAGTACTCCCTCTGGGGATAGCAGCGCCGCATTGGCATAGGGCACGGGCTCCCCTTTTTGGTTGGTAATGATTCCGCGCAACAGGGCTGATTGGTTGGTTTGAGCGGCAAGCGTACTGATTCCTAGCAGGTACACAAAAAAGGCTAAGAATAAAAAGTGACGGGTCTTCATGAAGAAAATAGTTGGTTTAGTTTTCTAGTAGATGCAGAAAACCAAGAAAAGGATGTGCCAAGAAGAAAAAAATGCGAAAAATAACTTTAAACCAGGGTTTTTAATGAAGCAAATCAGCGGACTGTCTCATTTCCGAACAGCGATTTTTCAGAATGGGACAAAAAAACTCCTGAAGAATATCCTCAGGAGTTCATTAATCGCAGATTGCGAATAGGTTTACTTCGCTGCAGCGTAACGCTTGCTTACTTCCTCCCAGTTGACCAGGTTCCAGAACGCCGCGATGTAGTCTGGACGTCTGTTTTGGTAGTGTAGGTAGTAGGCATGCTCCCACACATCCAGGCCTAGGATCGGGGTACCAGGGCAATCTGACACGTCCATAAGTGGATTGTCTTGATTAGGTGAAGAGCACACACAAAGTTCTTTTTTGGTGTCTACACAAAGCCAAGCCCAGCCTGAGCCAAATCGTGTAGCTCCTGCTTTATTGAAGGTCTCCTTAAAAGCATCAAAAGAGCCGAATTTTGCATCAATTGCAGCAGCCAATGCTCCAGTAGGAAGGCCTCCACCAGTTGGAGAAAGAATTTGCCAAAAAAGGCTATGGTTCCAATGTCCCCCGCCGTTGTTTCTCACTGCAGCATTTGATCCTGCCACCTTCATCAGCTCCTCCAAGGACTTGCCTTCTAAGTCGGTGCCGGCAATAGCAGCATTTAAGTTAGTCACGTAAGCATTGTGGTGCTTTCCATGGTGAATTTCCATGGTTCGTGCATCGATATGGAGCTCCAATGCATTCAGTGCATAAGGAAGTGAGGGTAGTTCAAAAGCCATGTGTATAGGGTTTTATGTGCAGTAAAGTTAAAAATTTTGTGCGCTTTTATATGTCTTCTAAACCAGACTTTTACGCAAAAAGTTCTTGTCAATCAAAAAGTCTTTTTTCGCAAATTGTTGAAAAATTCCAGCATAAGCTGCTCTGACTCCTTTGCCATCATTCCGGTAAATACCTTGGTTTTGGGATGGAGCATTTGGGAATTGCATTGGTGGTAACCTCGCTTGGGATCCGAGGCTCCAAGATAAAGTTCCCCTAGTTGCGCCCAGTAGAGTGCACCTGCACACATGGGACAAGGCTCCAGGGTGACGTACAAGCGGCATTCGTTGAGGTATTTTGCACCGAGGTAGTTGGCCGCAGCTGTGATAGCCAACACCTCAGCATGAGCCGTGACATCAGTCAATTTTTCGGTTTGATTGTAGGCTCGTGCAATCACTTTATTTTTTGAGACCACTACTGCACCCACTGGCACTTCGCCCTCTTCGAAAGCAAGTTTAGCTTGCTTGAAGGCCTCGTTCATGAAGTACTCGTGGGAGAAAATTTCCAAAAGGGTTAGAAATTAAAGACTGCGAAAATTTCTTCGCGAACCCCTTTGTTGATCACCATCGCCAAGATTAAGGACACCACCAAACCAGCAAGGGCTTTCCACACGTCCTTTTTGGCCAATCGGAAGGCACGTTCTAGCCAAGCACCTCTACTTTTCGCTTTTCCATGCTTGCCCATTGCGATCGCAAACTCTCGTCCTGCCAACAATCCTATAAATACCCATGTGGTACTCATTGGAACATTGTTGTACATTTTAAAATAGAACAAAATCACCGCGTAAACCAAGTCAACCATCGTGGCTGCTCGGACATCAGCAACGTTTGTTTTCTCATTGATGATATCTTGAATTTTGTCCCCCTTTAGGAAAAAGATGATCCCTAAACCAAAGAATACAACTCCTGTGTAAACAACAAATTCAACAAGATTTAGCTGACGGGGTAAAAACACAGCAATATTAGCCGCATCCTGCATGATCCAAATTGCCCAAAGTGTTCCTGAAGTTATCCATTGCAAGACCATCCAGTAGGGTTTTGCCTCCCCTTTGAGGTAATTTTTTACAAAACGCTCTAAAACAAACCAAACAAGGATTGCTAAGACAAAAGCCAAAATGTAGCCATAAAAACTCTTGGACATTACCGAAACAATCGTGCCCGCTTTGTAGGTAAAAACATTCAGCAACAAAAAGGTGGTAGATACCGGCCACCTCATTCGAGTCATAATCAGCAAGACAATTGGGGCTGCCAACTGTAGAAATACAAAACTTTCGGGTGCTTTTTCTAATCCTGGGGTACTGAGTAGTTGGAAGGAAACATCTCCATCGAAAACGAGCCAGCTGTAGGTAATTGTGATCACCCAAATCAATCCAATAAAAATCCACAACCAATACCATTTCGTCTTTTGATTAGAAACAATAAAGGTTCCTATGGTCTGTATACTATCATTGGCAATGGCAGAATAAGCAGCGAGTGCAAATCCAAACCACATGGCAGCGTAGGTATATTCGGTAATAAATCCTGCAATAGAAATCAGGATTGCAAGGAGAATTAAATAAGAACGTTCAGCCTTCGCAAGGTCAAAAATTCCAGAGACTTTCTTTGAAATGGACTCTTGATTTATGTTTTGATCAATTGGCTTTTTCTTGGCCATGCTAGGGGGAGTAGGTCTTCGAAACAAAAATAGAGAAGATATTCAGGAACATGTATTATTAAATTGTTAAAAGAAAGAAAAACAATCCCCAATCACAGAAGTCAAAATTGATTTTAGGGAAAAAAAGTGGATTTTTGTACCCAATCCTAGTAAAAGAAGAAGGATAACATGATGTGCCGTTAGACAATACCAACTGATTGTCACCATCATTACGAAAATGGAAAGCTTGGAAAAGCAGGGAACCCCTGCAACAAATAATTTTTTTCAGTATGCACAGGTATTCTTTGCCTTGTTGCTCTTCATTTTTGCCATTGATCTACTCACAGTTGGCGTTGGAAATATAAATGGGGGCATCGCCCTAGAAATTCTTAACGCAACTAAAAATCCATTCATCAGCCTATTTATCGGTTTATTGGTGACTGCCTTGATTCAAAGTAGTTCGACAGTCACCGCCAGTTTGGTGGCCATTGTAGCCTCAGGAAATCTCACCTTACAACAAGCAGTTCCTATTGTACTGGGAGCAAACATCGGTACCACGCTTACCTCTACCCTGGTATCCTTATCTTATTTGATGAATAATAAGGAATTTCGACGGGCCCTATCCGCAGGGATTTCCCATGATATATTCAACATACTTACGGTAATTCTGCTTTTACCTCTTGAAATTTACTTTGGGTTTCTTTCCAAAACCGCAAGCTATATCGCGGATTGGTTTGCCTCAGACAATTCCTTCGAAGGGCCTATCGTCTACAACCGGATGTTTACCCGTACTTGGACAGAATGGATAGTCAATCAGATCAACCATCCTGTGGTGTCCATGATTCTGTCAGTGGCCCTCGTGTTTTTTGCGATCAAAGTCTTGTCCACTGCCATGTACAAATCCTTTATCAAAAACACATTTCAGGATATCAACAAGGTCATTTTTCAAAAAACAGGGCTTGCGTTTTTTTATGGACTTTTCTTCACTGCGGCAGTTCAATCCAGCACTGTAACTACTTCCTTGGTGGTCCCTCTAGTGGCCAGCAAAAAAGTGACCGTAAGCAAAGTCTTCCCCTTCATCATTGGTGCAAACATTGGTACCACCATCACCGCAGTCATTGCCTCCATTTACAAGCCTGAAGCAGCCATTGCTTTGGCATTGGTGCATGTCTTATTCAATAGTTTCGGCGCTTTGATATTTTTGCCCATCTCTGGAATCCGGAAAATCCCAGTTTGGATGGCCAACTTTATGGGTAAAATATCCTTGAAATACAGGATAGTCGTTTTTGCCTACATCCTACTCACCTTCTTCATCATTCCCTTTTTGCTGATCTACTTTACCCAAGATTAAGGATTTTTGGTTCGCCATTCATCCATCAACGATTTGGCAGCGCTAGTACCTAGGCGATCAGCCCCTGCCTGAATCAATGCCAAAGCTTGTTCGAGGGTTTTTATTCCTCCACTTGCTTTAATCCCAATGGTAGAAGGCAATACCTCTCGCATCAACACTACATCCTCTACCCTTGCTCCAGCTGGGGCATAGCCTGTGGAGGTCTTCACAAAATCTGCTCCTGCATCTTGGCAAATCATACAGGCTTCTCGGATTTGTGTAGCACTCAAATAGGCCGTTTCAATAATCACTTTCAGGATCCGTTCTGATTCATGACACAGCTTGGCTAGTTGTGCTAATTCTATTTTGGGCCAGGACATGCCCGAATGAAAAGCGGTTTGAGACCATACCACATCCAACTCATCTGCACCGGCTTGAATTGCAATTTTCGCTTCTGCCAGCTTTGTTTCGGTTAGCTCATAGCCAAAGGGAAAGCCAATCACCGTCACCAGCTGAATGTCCTGTTCTTGCAGCTCTCGCTTTACCTTTTTTACCCAGAAAGGAGGCACGCATACCCCAATAAATTGGGCTGCAATAGCATCAGCTATCAAAAGATCTATTTCCCTTTCCGTGACGGTTGGCTTAAGTAAGGTGGATTCTAGGTAACGATTTAGTTTCATACCAATTGATTAGGGGTCTACTTTACGTAATCGCTCAGGTACATAAATTCCAAAGTCAAATCTCCGTCACGGGCAATGGTAGCTTTTTCCAAAATAGCGGAGTTTTCCTTACCCAATTCTGGAGCGACCCATTCCCGAAGCTGTCTGGCAAACTCAGCCGAAGATTCTCGTGGAAGTTCGCATGGCAAATTATCAATCGCCATCACGGAAATACTGTGCTGATTTGCAAAAGGAGGGAGCTCCTGCGTGGTACTTCGGTCTATATCATACACGGGATCCAGTAAGGTAGAAGCCCGATGCGTAGTAGGAACCGATCCATCGATATCACAGGTGATGTCAGCAATTACAGAAATTGAAAAATTTATGGATTGAATAGCCTCCAGCTCAAACAACCGTGGAGCCTTAGGATCCCAATACGCTGCAGCAATTAAGATTTCAGCAGCCTCCGCAAAAGGCATAAATTGACTTTCATAGGCTTCTGGATTGGCATAAAAATGGGCTTGCTCATAGCCTTTATCGGAAATGCTCCGCACATAGTCGGCAGTGGAAAGGCAAGTAAAAACTGGTTCTTCAAAGTCATTTCGAAGAAAGTCCTGAGGTTCTACTTCCCGAATTCCCAAAATTTGTAAGATTTCTAAAACCCCTTTTCCTACTCTTCCTCTACCAGTCACCACAATTTTGATCGGAGGCAGCAGCACCTTCTTTAATTCAACTTTTAGATCCTCCAAATCCCTACAGTCCAAGGCTCTTCGTATTTCATATAGACCCGTCTTCTTTCCATAGGTCCAAAAAGCATTGTAAGCCCCCACCACACCTGCCCATCTCCCAAAGGCAACCACCCGCTCTCCGGCTGGGTTTTTCAATAGCTCATAGTCTATCAGACGAATTGACTTGGCCAAGATGGCTTGCAGCATCGCTTTATTCCGAGGTTGCTTCTTGATCGTATGCGAAAAGAAAAAATAGGTCTTTTCAGGAATCAGTTGGGCAATTGGCACTTCCTTCACGCCAAATAAAATATCTGCTTTGGACAGGTCGCTGACCACCTCAATCCCTTGCTCCTGGTACTCCTCATCGGTGTAGCAGCGGAACGCACTTGTTTCTACACAAATGGACATGCCATCCCCAGCCCTTTTTTGAATGTCATACAGGATCTCTGGGGTAAAAGGCGTGCGCCGATCCACAGGGATTTTCCCTTCTCGGATGATTCCAATTTTCATAAAAAGTAAGTCATTTGGGTTGGTTGATTCTGACAAGCTCGGCCGCATTCATTCCTCCAAAAAGCACTTCCATCACTACGGGGCATTGCAGGGACAAGTTAGAAAGAATTTTAAAGCCAACGGCCTCCAACTTCTCGAAAAAAGGATGGGCGATACCCAAACAAAAAAAGGGGCTAAAAGCCCCTTTATCAATCGATTCCTAAGAAATCTACTTGAAATACCAAGATCGAATTCTCTGGGATTTTGGGGTTGTTTTTCTGATTGCTGTAGCCATAAGGCGAAGGAATAATGATGGTCGCCTTTGAGGTAGGACGGAGTCTTTTGAATCCAATATCCCAACCGGTAATAACGGTGGCGGTGCCTACTACAAAACTAAGTGGGGCATAGACTCTACCTTCCACAAATAAGTTTTTGAGCCGAGCTATATCCTCGTAGGAGGTGTCAAATACCGTTCCTGTTGCCATCACCTTTCCAATGTAGTCTGTGTAGACTACGGTATTATTCATTGGGCGAGAACCCTTGCCTTCCTTCTGCACAATCACTACGACCCCACTAGGATCATGGATGCGGTAGATGCTATCGATTTTGGCAGTATCTAAGTATGCAGCAATTTTCTTACGGTCCGTGGCAAGATTGCCTTCAAAATCATATGCCGGCCCCTGATTATATGGGTTCGGAGTCTCGCAAGCACTGAGGCCAACTAGGGCAAAAAGGAAGAGTACTAAAAGATTACGCATCATGGATTTAGATTCGGGCCTTTTTTGATCTGTACAAGGTCAAGTTCAAATATCAGGGGAGAGTTTGCCGGAATGCCTCCACTTGCCTGAGTTCCATAGCCAAGGCGAGAAGGAAAAATTACAGTTGCCTTTTCTCCTGCATGCATCATGGATATCGCAAATTCAAATCCAGTGATCGTAAATCCATAGCCTACTGCATAGCGAAGAGGCTGGTACTTCCTTCCTGTACTGAAAATACCATTATCCTTTGCAACCTGCTCGATAGAGCTATCGAAGATCTTTTTATCGAGCGTCTTGCCTGTATAGTTGACCGTAACTGTATCTCCTCGCGTTAAACTGTTTCGCTCTGGTTTGGTTGAAACCTCCCAGAACATATAAAATCCTTCGATCGGCTCACTGTATTCCTTCACACTCGAAATGGGATTCTCTTTAAGAAACTTTTCGATGGCTTCCTTGTCCCGCTCCAAGATCACCTCTTGAGTTTGATCAGAATCCACACAGGAAAGCAAAGAAAGTGCTCCGATAAATAAAGCCAATGCGGAAAATAGTCTGGATTTCATAGGTTCTGGTTATTTAATGTAAAGTGTACGACTTGTTATTTCTTTGAGTCGGTTACTTCTACGTCAAATACAAGGATAGAGTTGGCAGGAATCATTGCTCCAGCTCTCCTTTCTCCATAACCAAGTGGAGAAGGAATAATTAATTTGGCTTTAGAGCCCTTCTTCAAGAGCATCAATCCCTCGTCCCATCCTGGAATTACTTGACCCAAGCCTACGCTAACAGGTAGTGGCTCGTAAGGACGCTCCTCGCTGAACATGTTGTTTGCTTTGGCAATCTCTGGGTATGAGGTATCAAACAAGGCGCCTGTGATTAGGTAACCCGCATAGTTCACAGACAAGGTAGTTCCTGGAGTGGTCGCCTCGCCAGTTCCTTCCTTTTCAATCACATAGTACAGTCCACTTTCTGTTTTTTGTGCCTTCAAATTGTTCTTTGCAATGTAGGCTTCAATGGTTTTTGCTTCTTCTACCAAGAGCGTCTTGGCGCGTTCCGCTGCCTTCTCTTGCTCTTTCTGCATTGCCTCTTCATAGAAAGCCTGCATGTCTGCTTCTGTCTTTACATCATAAGCACCCAATCGAACTTTGATGAGGTCACCTTCTTTAATTGGTGCAGGTTGATTGCCACTGAAAATAACTTTTGCTGTAGCCTCAAAGGTGATTGAATCTCCTTTTCTAAGTGCCAAAAAGATTTCGTCCATGCCATTCTGAGCCTTGATGGTGTCATTTGCCATCAAATAGCCTGGAAACGGCTGAGTCAAAGTACTGTAGATAACCGAGTCAGCCTGGGTCAAAATCTCTAAATTATACAATAGAAATTCACCATTTGCAGGCTTCTCCTTGCCTTCTTCGATGTAGGTAAATTCGATGGCATCCTTCTCTGTTACTTTAGTTTTTTTACAAGAAGAAAGGGTGCCTAACCCAACGATTAGGGCAATGAGAACAAGGGATTTGTAATTTTTCATAAAAGGATAGGTGAATTTCAAATTTTTTAAGTTTGTGGTTATAGTGTAGGTACTTCTTTGGAATCAAAAAGGTCTTCTCGGTATTCTTGAACAAGGGATTCAAATCGTGCAACTGTTTTTTTCAAGCTAGCAGAAGATTTGCCTCCAGCTGCATTTTTATGCCCTCCCCCACCAAAATGGGCAGCAGCAAACTTATTTACCGCTACATCTACACTAGAACGAAAGGATATTTTGACGCCATCTTCTCGTTCAGAAAATAAAGCTGCTAATTTCACTCCTTGCAAAGATAAGGCATAATTCACCAAACCTTCTGTGTCCCCAGTCTGACTTTGATATTTTTTAAGATCTTTTTTACTAATAACGAAATAAGCCAAATGCAAATCTTCCCGCACTACCAACCGCTTTGTGATGGCAAAGCCAATGAATTTGAGCCTATTTAAGGAATTGGAATCGTAAATCAGGTTTGCAATCTCTGTCGCATTTGCACCAGCCTCCAACAATTCTGCAACCACTAAGTGGACATTCTTGGTGGTATTGGGGTGACGAAAACCTCCGGTATCCGTCAAAATTCCCGCATAAAGACAAGCCGCAATGTGCCTATCAATCAGCTCTTTGTCACCAAGAGAGACTATCAATTCATAGACGAGTTCGCAGGTGGCTGCCGCTTGGGTACTCCACAGTCTATGGTGTGCAAAATCCTCAGGATCTTGGTGGTGATCAATATTGACAATGAAGGCATTGGATTGTCGAATTAGTTCCCCCAATTCGTTTACCCGACTTAAAACCGAGAAATCAAGGCAGAAGATCAATTCGGCCTTTTCCAACTTCCCCAAGGCTTTCTTGTGATCTCGTTCCTTGGAAAAATCCAAGACTTGATCATTGCCTTTCATCCAAGTCAAAAAGTAAGGATAGTCGGAGGGACTGATAACCGTTACCTCGTGCCCTTTCTTGATTAGGTAGTTTGAAAGCCCCAAGGAAGAGCCCAAGGCGTCTGCATCAGGCTTCACATGAGTGGTAATGACGATTTTCCTAGGGGAGGAAAGTTTTTGAATAAGCGTACCTAAAGCTTCCATTAATTTGATTCAGCTGCACTTTTGGCTTCTGAGCGAGCAAAGGTCAGTAAATTTTAGACAATTCCCAAAGCATCAAATTTACTGATACTGAAGCAACTACATGAGAATTCTATTCCACCCATTTAATTATGAATCAAAAAGCGCTAATTTTGCAGCCGAAATAAACCAATGAAACTCCAAATCCCATGGCAGGAACCAGAACATTCACCATGATTAAGCCAGATGCTTTCGAAGCAGGCAATGCAGGTGCAATCTTAAAAATGATTGAAGCAGCAGGTTTTAAAATCGTTGCTCTAAAAGCTACCCGACTCAGCCCAGCATTGGCTGGAAAGTTTTATGAGGTACATAGCGAAAGACCTTTCTACAAGGATCTTTGCAACTACATGTCTTCTGGAGCAATTATCGCTGCTATTCTAGAAAAAGAGAACGCAGTAGAAGATTTCCGTACCCTAATCGGAGCTACCAACCCTGCCAACGCAGCTGAAGGAACCATCCGTAAAATCTTCGCTAAATCCATTGAAGCCAATGCCGTTCACGGTTCTGACTCTGATGAAAATGCAGCCATTGAAGGAAGCTTCTTCTTCAACCAATACGAGCGAGTGCTTTAATACTCCCTTTTAAAAGTTAAAAAAGCGGCCCATTGGAATGGGCCGCTTTTTTTGCTTTTGGTCAAGGCTTACTTTTTCAGATCTGGAATGTCCTCGGACATAATTTTTGCAGAGAGCAATGCCAAAGGAATCCCTCCCCCTGGATGCACGGATCCTCCGCAGAAGTATAAACTCTTCAGTTGGCTCGAAAAGTTGGGATGCCGCAAAAACGCAGCAAATCGGGTGTTTGAACTATTACCATACAAGGCGCCCTGCGCAGATGAGGTTTTGAATTCAATACTCCTGGGGTCTAAAATTTCCTCGAAGTCGATCAATGGTTCAATATCGGCATGCAAGAGACGACTCAGCTTCGCAAGGATGTCCTTCCTCACCTTTGCAATCAGCTGATCCCAATCTTGACCTTGGTTATTCGGAACATTGATCATCGTAAACCAATTCATGGAGCCAAGCGGTGCATCGTCCGGCTTACAGATTGAGGTGCAGTTGATGTACACCGTCGGATCCTCATAAATCGTCCCTTTCCGAAATAGGTGCTCAAACTCCTGCTCGTAATCCTCCGAAAAAAAGATATTGTGCATGCCTATTTCTTCAAAAACCTGGGTAATTCCCCAGTAAAAGATCAACGCAGAGCTTGACTTTGGCTGCTCCAACAGCTTTTTGGGCTGCACCTGCTTTTTGAGAATCGTCTTGTAGGCATTGACCATGTCCATGTTATTCACCACAAGATCTCCGCTTACTTCTTTACCCTGCACGCGGAGTCCACAGGCCCGTTGATTCTCCACGAGAATCTCTTCTACGGGTGCATTGAAATGGTAGCGGACGCCCAAGGACAGGGCCAACTTGTACAAGCTCATGCTGATGTCGTGCATGCCTTGCTTCGGAAAATAGGCCCCTAGATTAAACTCCAGGTGGGGAATGATGGTCAAGGTTGCCGGTGTCTGGTAGGGGTCCGAACCGTTGTAGGTGGCATACCTGTTGAAGAGCTGCACCAATTTGGGGTCCTTCAAATGTTGGGTATTGAAGGCATTCATGGTAGAGAAAAGACCCAGTTTCCCTAAATTTAAGTAGGCCTTCCTTGCCTGTGGTCCGATCCAAGTACTCAACTTGTGTAAGGAGCGGTGCATAAACAAAGGAGAAAGGTGCTCGTAAATAAATGCAGATTGCTTCAGCACCTCTTTGATTCCTTGTTCAGAAACCCCAAGTTCCGAGGCTACTTCAGTTGCAAAGCGCACTGGGTCAGCCCAAGCTTTGACTTTCTTTCCGTCCTCCCAAAAATAATGGCACACCACTTCCAGGCGATCGTATTCAAAGTGCTCTTTTGGGTTTTGGCCTGCTAGCTGAAACAATTCTTCCACCTGTTCGGGCAAGGTAAATAAGGAGGGTCCCGCATCAAAACGATATCCCTTCCCCTCAATTGCCGTAAGCTTTCCTCCAGGATAGGCATTGGCTTCAAATACCTCTACTTGATATCCTTTCACCGCCAAACGGATGGAGGCCGCAATACCGGCAATGCCCGAACCGACTACTAGCGCTTTTTTCATGGAGTTAAGGAGATGAATATAAATCAGTTTTTCAGGGCAAATTGTTTCATCGGATCTGAAAAATTGTGGATTAGGTAGATTCTTTCGTTGCTAGTGGCTGCAGATTCTCTGAATTACCTCCGAAAATTAAAGGGGCCACCGCTTTCCATCGGCCTTCCACTTTTTTCAACAGATAGGCCTGCTCGACCAAAAATTCCCCCTGGCTCACATTTTTGCGAGCATAGGCTAGTACTTCCTCAAAATGAGTAAGCTTCAAATCCTTGTAAGCCAGAGTCACATGTGGCTGAAAGTTGCGGTCACTGAGTTCTTCGACCAGGTGCAAGGATCTTTTGCAAAAGCTCCTCAGCGTCGTTTGGAGCTGCACCAAGGATTCGGAGGTGGCCACTTGTTGGTGGATATTTCTCCTACCAAAATGTCCAATGCCAGCAAGCTGAAGTTGAAATGGTGCCTGTGTTTCCAATAGAGTGGTAAGCCGAAGTCCCAATTCTCTTTCTTTCGCCTCTTTGTACCGAAAAGGCATCTTCAGGGTCAGGTGGGCAGGAGGTTGAAGGGCGTATTTTACTTGAAATTGGCCCGCAATACCCTGTTTAAGCTTGTTGATCTGGGACTCGAATGCAGGCGGTAGAAGCAGTCCTATAAAGTACTTGCCCGTTCCTTTCATGCCTCAGCTTTTTTTCTAGGCTTGATACAGAAGAAACAGGCCTGGTCGCCAACAGCCTCCTGATTGTATTGAATCGCCTTTTGCTCCCATTCCGCCAGCTGCTTTTCAGAAAAATAGGTCCTAATTTTTCCAATGTCCAACTTCTCTCCCTGCTCATAGAGTGCTGTACCCCAAAACTGGAAGGAGGTAGAATCAAACACAATTTCCTGAATCTCAAAGCCACAACGCTGTGCTACTGCTACGAATCCTGTGGTACTTGGAATTGTCAAATGCCTAGGAGCATCCAACTGAACCCAAAGGGGACCTTTTTCTTTCCACACTTTCGCATCTGAAACAGGACAGCGCACCAAGAGGATCCCCCCAGGATTTAAGCGTTCAAAACAGGTCTTTAATACCTGTTCAGGATCCGCCATGTGTTCGAAAGAATGATGCAGCATGACTACATCAAAAAAGCGATCGGTTTGGCCAAATTCCTTATTCCACAGCTTGAGGCCAGGGCCTAACTGGCTTTCATTCTCCAAAAAGGGGTCAAAACCATGCAAATTCTTAAATCCAGAAACGTGGAGTTCATACAATAGCTGACCATTGCCGCAGCCAACATCTGCGATAGAATCTGAAAAGTTAAGGTTAAGTTTTTTGAGCCAATATCCCCCAAAGGGTGGTAAAAAGAATTTCAATCCAGTAGCGAAATAGGCTCGAATTCGGATTTTTTTAAGAAGGTTTCGCAGGATTCCAGAAGGCTGAAGTACGCCAAAGGAATAATAGGTACTAGGATAGTACGAACCAAGATCTTCGGGGATACTCAAAAGCTGTATGGAACCACAAGAAGGACAGGAAGCATAGGTAAACTCCCCTCCAAGTCCGAGCATGCGCTCTGTAGCTAAAAAATCAGTTCCTTGA
The DNA here is from genome assembly GCA_040403475.1 of Algoriphagus sp. Taxonomy (GTDB): domain Bacteria; phylum Bacteroidota; class Bacteroidia; order Cytophagales; family Cyclobacteriaceae; genus Algoriphagus. Next base: position 318,459 of record JBBAKO010000001.1, read on the forward strand.
GTTGAATGACAGTAGCGACAAGTGCTTGTCAACTCAATAGGCATTTTCACGATTGAATAGCAACTCGTAAACGGTTTTGACCATAATCTCCATGTCTAGGAGAAAAGACCAATTATTGATGTAGAAATAATCCAACCGCACGCGTGACCGAATCTGGAAGGAATTTTCGATTTCTCCTCGGTAACCCCTTACTTGAGCCAAGCCCGTAATTCCTGGCTTAATTTTGTGCCGGGAATTGTAACGATCAATTTGAGTTCGGAAGGTGTCATTCATCGGTAAAGTATGGGGTCTAGGACCTACAATCGACATACTTCCCATCAGCACATTCAAAAACTGTGGCATCTCATCCAAAGAAGTCTTTCGAAGAAATGCCCCAATCGCTGTAACTCTTGGGTCATTCTTGATGGCCTGATGCGAGTCAGCATAATCATTTGGTGTCATGGAGCGAAACTTCAAGCAGCTGAAGACCTTGTTGTTTAGTCCATTTCGATCCTGAATAAAAAATATAGGACCTCTGGATTCCAACTTAATTAATATTCCTACCAAAGGAATAAGCCAAGACAGGATGAAAACGATTACAAAGCTGGCAAATGCAAGGTCGAAAACCCGTTTTGCAAAGCTATTCAAAGGATGATCCAGGGGAGTTTCATTGACATTGATGACAAAGAAATCTCCATAGCGCGAGAAGGATAGATTTTTTTCCAGTTGAAGACTCTTCCCTGGAATCATTTTTACCTTGATGTAATGTTCGTCTGCAAAATCAATTACGCGCTTTACGAGGCTAGCATCCAACTTTTCATGGATGTAAATTAGGTCAAGATTCATCTTTGGTGCTACCTCAAATAAGTCTCCAATCTCCCCGCGAGTTTGTTCACAATCCGATTGATCGTCAAAGTATCCCAAAAAATTGATTCCAAAATCCTTACGGATTCGAAGGACATCCACGAGTCTTGGACTGGTTGCTCCCTTGCCTACAATGATTGCATTCTGAAAGTTTTTCCCCGATGCCCGATATCTTTTAAGTATCAGTTGTACACCAACCCTGAAAAATCCCATCAGGAAGCCAAGCGTAATTCCTAAGGCTCCAATTTGAATCCAGCGGTAATTTCCAACTTGAAGAGGGGTCCAAAGAATAGCTGTAGCACCTAAAAACCAAAGTAGCGAAACTGAAAACCTGCTTAAGGTATCTTCGTACTCTTCGGTTCTGCCAACCTTGTAATCTTTGCGAAGTATAGAAATCAAAATCCACAGCATAGCCAAGGGCAGGTAAGCAGAAAACTCAGTTTCCCCCAAAACATGAAAACGTTGTAAAAAGAAGTTAGCTACCGCCAAAGAGAGAAGGCATGCAAAAAAATCACTAGCCGTAAACAGCCATGGAAAATACGTATCAAATCTTCTCTTCATAAAAATATAAAACTAGTACATCCGGCTTTTGTCAAAAAGAATTGACAAAAATTGGAGTTGAGGAAGGAAACTTTGTAAAATTAAGAAAGAAATTCTCAAGGCTTATTACTTTTGGATAAATTTCTAACCTTCCAAGGAACAAAAAGTACATGTCCTCCCTGTTTAATTTTTTAGCATCCTCTGATAACCCCAACTCTTTAGGTTATAAATTTCGGATAAAAAGGCTTCAGGAATTCGAAAAAATGTTTTTTACTCGATTTTCGGGGCTTGAAAAAATTGAAATTCTAGATGTCGGAGGCACGAGTTATTTTTGGAAAAATAGTGCCCTACTTTCCCATCCTGGCCTTCACATTACTTTACTCAATCTTTACCCTGTGGAAACTAGCCATTCGGCTATCCATTCGGTACAAGGCGATGCCTCAGACATGCGCGAGTTTGAAACGGGTAGCTTTGATTTAGTTTTTTCAAATTCGGTCATTGAGCATTTGTATACCCTAGAGCTGCAACAAAAGATGGCTTCAGAGATTTTCCGGGTAGGGAAAAGTTATTTTATTCAAACCCCCAATGTTTATTTTCCGATAGAAGCACATTATGCCTTGCCCTTTGCGCAGTATTATTCCAAGGCTTTCCTTCACTTTGTGCTGACCCAAACGAAGCTCAGCCGCATGAAAAAATGGAGCTCCGCAGAAGCAAGCCAATACATAGCTGAAATTCGGCTGCTCAATGCCCAAGAAATGAAAGCATTATTTCCCGGCGCATCCCTCCTGAAGGAAAAAGTATTTGGTCTTACCAAGTCCATCACGGCACACAATCTCGTTTAATCCGCGAACTGCAAGCGCACAAGATTCGCATAAATGCCGGAAGCGTCTTGCACTAGCTCTTGATGGCTACCTTCCTCCACAATTTTTCCATCCGTCAACACGTAGATTCGATCCACTTTCCGGATTGTAGCTAGTCGATGTGCAATGATAAGAGTGGTTCTGCCCTTCATCAATTCATTTAGGGCCTCTTGCACCAAAGCTTCTGATTCTGCATCCAAGGAGGACGTCGCCTCATCCAAAATCAAAATTGCAGGGTCTTTTAGTATCGCCCTCGCGATTGCTACCCGCTGCCGCTGTCCTCCAGAAAGTTTAATTCCACGCTCTCCAACCAAGGTATCCAAGCCCTCAGGAAACTGGGAGATAAACTGCCAGGCATTTGCTTTTTTTGCAGCAAGGATGATCTCTTCTTCGGTAGCAGTAGGCTTGGCGTAGGCGATATTTTCTAGGATACTGCCGCCAAACAAGAGTACTTCTTGGGGGACAATCCCAATTTTACTTCGCAAAGAAGCCAAATTCCAATGCCTTATAGGTTCCCCGTCAATCCAGATTTGGCCTTTCGCAACTTCGTAAAACCGAAGCAATAGGTGAATAATCGTTGATTTGCCAGCACCTGAAGGCCCTACCAACGCAACTTTCTCCCCAGATTGAATCTTAAATGACACGCCCTTCAATACCTCCACCTCGGGCCGCGTAGGGTAATGAAAGCCTACCTCATCAAATTCGATGGTTCCGTTGATCGCAGCAATCTGCACTCCAATCCCTGCTTCTTCCTCCTCAGCCAATAACTCCACTACTCGCTCGGAACTACCGATTGCCTTTTGAAGCTGGCTGTAGATATCGCCCAAACCAGCAATGGACCCTCCGATAAAGGTGGTGTACAACACAAAAGAGACCAGTTCCCCAACACTCATTTCTCCGGAAGCAACCAGGCTTGCCCCATACCACATCACGCCTACGATCCCTCCAAAAAGGGCAAAAATGATAAAGGAGATAAATGCCCCTCGGTATTTTGCTGCCTCAAGTGCTACACGAACTACTTTTTCCAATCCTTTGCCATAGCGATTTACCTCGTAGGCTTCTCCAACAAAAGATTTGACTGTGCTGATGGACTGCAAGGTCTCCTCAACGATGACATTGGCCGCGGCGAGCTCGTCCTGAGTTTTCTTAGACAGCCTTCGGATAAATTTTCCAAAAATCAAGGCAAATAGCACCAGCACTGGAAAGGTCGCCAACATAAAAACAGTCAGCTTCGGGGTGTTGAACAAAAGAAAAGCAACCCCCGCAATCAATGTAACTACCTGGCGAAAAAGTTCGGCTAAGGTCGTGGAAAAGGTATCCTGAAGTAAGCCTACATCTGAAGTAATGCGGCTGATAAGTTCACCCGTTCGGCGCTTATCAAAAAACGGAATCGGCAGCCGCACCAGTCGACCATACACCGCAAGACGAATATCGCGCATGGCCTTTTCAGAGACCAGGGCAAACAGCCAAACTCGAAAAAAGGAGAACACACTTTGCAAGGCCAAGATGCCTAGCAGCAGCAGAGCAATGTGGTTGATATCTGAAAAAATCCAAACGGATCCTTGGGCAGTATCAATCAATTTGCCGGCTACATAGGGAAAACTCAATAGGGTAAGTGAGGAAAACAATAGAAATCCTAGCCCCGCAAAAAATGCCCCTTTGTAGGGAATCAAAAACTGAAAAATCTGGTTCAACTTGCTTAGATTCTGCTTGTTGATCCTTCTTTTTTCTTCGGGCTCGAGCACAGTCCCTCGTTGCTTTGCCATAATTTAGGTAGCTATTTGATCACAAAAGTACGGTTTTCGAAGCGGATTTGACTAGAAAACTTGGGAGGAATGCCAAGCAAGGCAATCAATGTCCCAGCCGTTTGACCAAATCTTCACCCAAAGCTGCCGAATGCTTGAATCCATGACCCGAGCAGGCAGACACCCAGAGAAAATTCTTATCCCCAGCCATGGCTTCAATGAGAAATTGAGAATCTTCAGTAACCGTATAAAAACAGACCGAAGTCTTGAGGAACTGTTTTTTCAATCCAAGCAATTTTCCCTCCACCTTGGTATTCCAAAAAATTTCCTGTTCCTCCACCGTCACTTCCCGATTCAACTGATCGGGATGGTCAACCTCCACAAAGGATTCGGAGGCCATTTTGATGCTCTTCCCATCCAAGGATGGAAACCCATAAATAAAATCTTCTGGCGCAGGACCATAGCCCCACATCCAAATCGGGTACTGCTGCCAATCGGTATGCCCTTCTTCTACCGCAAGCCAATACAGCACTTGACGGCAAATCTTAAGTTTCCTTTGGATGGGTTGCGGTAAAAAATCTTTCACCCATCCACCCGCACTGAGCACTACCTGCTTGGCTAGAATTTCTTTCCCCTCCACTTGAATTTGAAAATACTCCCCATGAGCTTGAATGGCGGTGACTTTGGATGAAGTCCAAACGGTAGCCCCTTGTTTTTGGGCTTGCTCCAGCTGGACCCGTATCGCTACTTCAGGGAAGAGGTAGCCTGCCTCTTCTTCCCAGTACACCTTACCTGAGGGAGGTAGTAGAAAGGGTGGATGGCTTTCTTTAAACTCTTGGTACTCCAGAACTTGGTGTGAAATCTCCTGATTTTGAGCATAGCGAAGGGTACGCTCCCAAAAACCTTCGACTCCATGTTTGGACCAGGGGTCTAGTCCAGAATCTAAAAGAATCCCCCCCGTTTTGGTTCGGATCTTCTGCCCAGATGCTGCTTCCAATTCGGCCCAAATCTCATGCGAACGCTTGGCTAGGGCCACATACTCCTCTCCTTCGCCCACTGCCAGACGAGTAATGCGCGTTTCGCCATGGCTCGAACCCATGGTATGTGGTGGTTCAAATTGGTCTATGCCCAAGGCAGCTATGCCTCGCTTGCTCAGCTGGTACAAGGTTGCACTACCTACTGCTCCCAAGCCGATAACTACCACATCGAAATTAGATCCATTCATAGCGCCATATTACTACAAAAAGTAAATGAAAGAAAGGGTAAAAAGGACTTAATCAACCGTGCATCTAAGTACGCCTAATCCCTAGGCTAGAGTTCCTCTAAGGGGTCCACCTGCGCTGCAATCCATGCCGGGCGCCATGAGGCTAGGAGGGTAATCGTTACCACTGCCAAACTAATCCATCCCAAATCAGGCCAATGAATTCGCACGGGGTAGGCATCCACCACTCCAGAAGCAATGCCCAAGGAGATCAGCCCAAATTTTGCTTGAGCCCCTACCAGCAGTAGGCCCAAAATCAAACCTAAAATAGCTCCAGAAAAGGCAATCAAGGCGCCTTGCTTTAGGAAAATCCCTCGAATCAAGGAGTTTTTTGCACCCATGGATTTCAAAACTGCCAGGTCCTTTTTCTTTTCAATGGCCAGCATACTTAAGGAAAAGAAAATGTTAAAGGAGGCCAAAGCCAGAATAAAGGTGAGCGTCAAAAACACAAAAAGCTTCTCCAGCTTCACGGTTCGAATTAGCGTAGCATGTTGTTCATCGGCATTTTTTACGGCAAAATCAGCCCCCAAGTGTGCCTGCACCGCTTCCTGTACGGTGGAGATGGAGTATTCTGGGGACACCTTTAATTCAAGTGCCGTACGCTTTTGACCGTAGCCGAGTAGGTCCTTGAAAAAATCAAGTGGGACAAGGATGTATTCGTTATCCACTCCCTGCTCTATGCTGAAAAATCCTCGTGGCTCTACCTGCCCTGAAGCATAGAGTTGGTTTGGATCTAGAGAAGCTGCGGACTTGGGAGCTTTCGGGTAGTAAATGTTGAGTACAGAATTGATGTCGTCTAAGTTGACCGAAAGTGCAAAAGCTACCCCACGCCCAAGGATCGCGCCTGGCCGCATGCCTGTTCCCAAGGTAGTATCTCCCCAAAAATATCCTTTTGAGAAGCGCTCGTGTTCAAAGTAATTGTCGGAAACTCCCTTGACTCGGGCGATATGTTGGTTGCCTCGGTATTCTAGGAGGGCATTGTCTTCAATCACTTCGGTAATGACTTCCACCCCTTCCACTTCTCGGATAGCAGTTAACCAATCCTCCGTTGCCACAAAACTTTTTCCAGCAACTGGTGTCACTTGGAGTTCGGAGTCAAAACTTGAAAAAAGTCCACGTATCAGATCCTCTAACCCATTGAACACAGACATCACTGCCACCAAAGCCATGGTACTGATGGCTACGCCTACCATCGAGATCAGGGATAAGATAGTGATGAAGTTTTGCTTCTTCTTGCTTCGGAAATACCTGCCTGCAATAAAAGAACTTGTGTTCACGAGTTAAATCGATAGTTAATCCTCTTCCTCCTCCTCTTCGGGAGCAGGTGGAATATGTAAATCTGAAATCACTTTATCCATGTGCTGCGCATAGGTGGCCGACTCATCCGAGAAAAACGCCAATTCAGGAATCACGCGGACAGACTTACCGATGCGCTTCGCCAAAGCATGTCGAATTTCCTTTTTATGCTCATTGATGGCATCAAATTGTGCCTTTGGGCTTGGCAACAAAAAACTGAGGTAGGCTTTGGCAAATCCCAAATCAGGGCTCATCATTACCCGCGAAATGGTCACCAAAGTAGAGCCTACCAAGTGCTTGGCCTCTTTTTGGAAAATGTCGCCCAACTCTTTTTGAATTAATTTTGCGTATTTTAATTGTCTTTTGCTTTCCATCTGAAGTATTTATGATGCAAATTTAGCGAAATACTTGGGCATGCTTTAATTTCGAGTCAAAACCAAATCCCCCCCTACCCACCTTGTTCAATTTTTTTAGAGTAAACGACCCCATTCGCCTAATTGGAATTCTACTCTACCTGATCTTGTTTAGTGTAATCTCTTGGGTTTTTTTCTCATTTCCAAGCACGACTCCTGCATTGATGTGGATGGTTTTAGGGGAGCGGCTGAGCGAAGGATACCTCCTTTATGTGGATGTAATCGATGATACGGGCCCGTTATCCGCTGGGGTATTCACTGGACTCCATCTCCTCTTTGGAAGAAGCCCGATTGCCTATGTCCTGCTCGGAAAAGTTTTTGTTTTGTTTCAGATTTACTACTGGAACAGCACCTTAATCAAGTACCGAGTATTTGATGAAAATACTTATTTGCCGGCCATCGTCATGGCGGCCTTGTTTCATTTTTCTTTCGACCTCATGTACTTATCCCCAACACTACTGGGGAGTACTTTTTTGGTGTTGGCTTTTGGGCAGCTATTCTCACATACAGTCCTTCAAAAGGAAAGCAGTGAATCCACACTTCTTATCGGGATTTATGGGGGTCTAGCTACGGGCTTCCACTGGAATTTTGTTTTTTTCCTTCCCTTTATAGTCTTTACAGGTTTGGCTATATCTGGCTTTACGATACGCCAACTATTTCTATCCATCATGGGCTTTTTACTACCCATCTTGCTCATTTTTGTATTTTATTTTTGGAAGGATGGGCTGGAACAAGCCTTACAGGTGTGGCCGATTGTATTCAATTACCCTAGATATGGGTACCAGCCCTCCCTGAGTTGGCTTGCTCCTGGCGCATTCCCCTTGCTACTCGCCTTGATCGGCTTCACGATCAGCTCCTTTTTTCGTGGGGCAAACATCAATCAACAAAAGCAGCGACAGCTTATTGTGATCTGGCTTCTTTTTTCTGCTGGTCTGTTTTTCCTTGTAAAAAATAATGCCTCCTACCAGCTCGTCGTATTTTTACCTGCGCTGAGCTACTTTATCAGCCAGTTTTTTCTTCAATTCGGCTGGAAACCTCTTATTAGACCTGCATTTTTTGGGTTAGTGTTAGTTGCGCCAATTTTGACCTCTACCTATTGGACTGCTCGAACGGCTGTCGACACCAGTTATTTTGTAGCTGCCACAGACGAAATAGCACTTCCCAAAAAATCAGGACTAATGGTTTTGGAAGACAACCCTTCCCCATACCTTACTCATTCGTTAGAAGGGCCGTTTTTGAATTACCACATGTCCGTTAGCTACCTCCAGCAAGAAAAAACCTTACCCCAAAAAGCACAGGTCTTCCAAATGATTCGACGCCAACTGCCCAAAAAGGTGCTGGATAAGGATGGCCATTTAAAGGATTTGCTCGAAGAGTTGCCCGCACTAAAGGAGTTTTACTCTGAAGCTAATCCGGGAATCTATTCCCTAAAATACGAACCACGAAAGTGACACAACCCTAGCAATCCTCACCTCTTTTCACTCGTTATGAAAAACTACCAGATACTCTTCCTCTTGATTGGAATCCTTAGCCTAAATGGAATTAGTGGCACTGCAATGGCACAGACACCAAATCCGGCTTCCTTAAGTTCCGTTTCTAGAACTAGGCCATTGACTGAAAAGGAAACGCTGCGTTGGGCACATTTGGATCCTTTCCAAGATACTGTCCCCGGGATGAGTATAGATCGTGCTTATGCTGAGCTCATCAAAAAGAGAAAAGGACAAGCCGTGCTAGTAGCCATTATTGACTCTGGAATCGACCTTGCCCATGAAGATCTCAAAGAAGTACTTTGGAAAAACCCCAAGGAGATTGCTGGCGATGACATCGACAACGACCAAAATGGGTATGTAGATGATGTGCATGGGTACAACTTTCTTGGGGCATCTTACTTCGAACAGATGGAGTTTGTGCGGATTGTGTCCAAAAAATTAGGAAATCCCGAACTTCAGAAAAAGGCCAGCGCCCACTTAGAACCTCTGGTGGAAGTGGCGAGAACTTCAGTACTTCAGTTCCAGCAAATCGAGCAACTCGTCAGTACCGCTCACCAGAACATTCAAAAAAAACTGCGAAAGAAAAACTATACGAAAGAGGATCTTGAAAACTACGAACCCCAAAGCGAAGAGGAAGAACAAGTTCTCGGACTGCTGAATCAGGTAATGGAAATGGGGCAGGATATTCCTTCTGCCTTGGCCGATTTACAGGAAGGAATTAACTATTACCAATCCCAGATGGAATACAACCTGAATCTAGAATTTGATGGAAGGAAACCTGTGGGAGACAATCCCTACGACCTCAAGGATCTTGGGTATGGCAACGGGAATCCAGGCAGTCAACTCGAAGAGGAGAGTCACGGTACTCACGTGGCAGGAATCCTTGCTGCCAATCGCACGAATAAAAAAGGGGTTAATGGGGTTGCTGAAAATGTGAAGTTAATGGCTTTGCGTGCCGTTCCCGATGGTGACGAATACGACAAGGACATTGCCCTCGCCATCCGCTATGCAGTAGACCAAGGGGCCAAAGTGATCAATGCTAGTTTTGGGAAAAAATTCTCCCCCAATGCCACTTGGGTGCAAGAAGCATTGCAGTATGCTGCTTCGAAAGATGTGCTATTCGTCCATGCAGCTGGCAACGATGGGCTTGATTTGGATAATCCTGATAACAGTAATTATCCGAACGATCAGTACAGCTTGATGCCCTCACCGATGAATGACAATTACGTGACTGTGGGCGCTTTGACACCAAACTATGGCCCTTACATGGTTGCTTCATTTTCCAATTATGGAAAAGGACGGGTGGATATTTTTGCGCCTGGAGATGCCATTTATTCCTCAGTTCCCAATTCGAAATATGGCGTTGAAGGGGGTACCTCCATGGCCGCTCCAGCAGTGGCAGGCATGGCAGCAGTGATCCGGTCGCTCTATCCTCAATTGACCGCTGTGCAAGTGAAGCGCATCATTCTAGATTCAGGTCTATCCGTACCCATGAAAGTTCGTGTAGGGGAGCAGGAGTTAGCCTTATCGGATCTTTGTTCATCTGGCAAAATTGCCAACCTCTACACTGCCCTACTGCTTGCGGATCAGGTAGCAGGAAAAAAATAAAGGGATTATCCGCAATCCTATCCCTGATTCAAATTAAGTGTTAATTACTGCGGATAATCGTCCACGGCTGACGGACCACAGTCCACAGCTCATTTTCTTGAGCTTCAAACCTTGTTTTCTTTGGTTAGCATTCAAGTGGATCTTGTCATCAGCACCAACTTTATCCTTAATTGCAATCGGCTGTGGACCGTGAACTGTTAGGTGTTGACAAATTGTCAACAGACGACGGACCACAGTCCACAGCTCATTTTCTTGAACTTCAAACCTTATTTTCTCTGGTTGGTGGTACAAGCGCGAATGATCAAAAAAAAAGTGCCCAAAGGCTACTCTAGAAAAAAAGGGTCTTGATTGTAAAAATCAAGACCCTTTTTTGTGATTTAGGAACAGGCAATTTTTGTGACCCGGCTTTGGTGTCGACCACCTTCAAATGGGGTGGTTAAAAAGATTTCTGCCATCTTTTCGGCCAACTCATAGGAAATAAAGCGAGCAGGGAGGGCTAGCACATTCGCATCGTTGTGCTGTCGTGACAAGGCGGCCAACTCTTCATTCCAGCAAAGTGCCGCACGGATACCTTGATGCTTATTGGCAGTAATGGCTACTCCATTCCCACTTCCACAAATCACGATTCCAAAGTCATAGTCTCCCGCTTCAAGCGCCTTGGAAAGCGGATGTACGTAATCTGGATAATCTACAGAATCAGTGGAAAACGGTCCAAAGTCCTGCACGGCATAGCCAAGAGTAGTTAAGTGCTGCTTTAGCTGCTCTTTGTAGCCTACACCTGCATGGTCACCGCCGATTGCAATTCGCTTTGCCATCCCTTATTAAGCCTCTTTATTTTGGTCAAATTCAGCTTGCTTCTGCGCACGTTGTTTTTCCAAACGCTTCGCAATCAAAATCCCAACTTCATACAGTACGAGGATCGGCATGGCAATCAACAATTGGCTAATCACATCCGGCGGAGTGATAATTGCCGATACAATCAAAATCACCACGATGGAATGTCTTCTGTAGGATTTCAACATCTTGGAAGTCACCAGGCCGGACATCGACAAAAAGTAGACAACTACAGGTAGCTGAAACATAATAGCCGATGCCAAAACCAACATGGATAGCGTAGACACATAGGAGGTAATGTCAAACTCGTTTGCAATGCTAGGATCCAGCTGGTAGTTGGCTAGAAAGTTGATCGACATTGGGGTAAGCACATAGTACCCGAATAATGCTCCTGAAAGAAAAAGAAAGCTGACAAAGAATACCGCTCCTCGAGCAGCATTTCGCTCCTTTGCATAAAGCCCTGGGCTTATAAATCGCCATACTTCATAGAACAAGTACGGAAATGCCGCAATCAATCCTACGACCAAACTAGAAGTCATATGCATGGAAAATTGCCCAGTCATCTGACGGCTTTGAATGGTAAAGGGCAAATCATTGATGCAAAGTGCAGGGATACCTGCGTAATTTCCAAGATCACAAAGCACCTGGTAGGTCCAAAAATCAACTTTAGAAGGGCCTAGAATCAACACTCCAAAAACAAAATCTTTGGCAATGAATGCAGCGACCGTAAAAATAAGGACTGCAGAAACAGATCGCAGCAAGTGCCATCTTAAAGCTTCCAAATGGTCCAAAAAGGACATTCCTCCCTCTTCTTCTTCGTCTTTAATTTGATCTAGTGCCACGTGGGTTGGGGAAAATTAGTACAACGGAAATTTAACCATCCAATCATTGACTACCGACTTGATTTGTGCAAGCGCGGCATCGTCAGCATGATGTTGAAGGGCTCTATCGATAAGGTCTACGATTTTTTTCATGTCTGCTTCCTTCAGTCCACGGGTAGTCACTGCAGCAGTTCCTACGCGCATCCCAGAAGTTACAAAAGGAGACTTGGTATCGAAAGGAACCATGTTTTTGTTGATGGTGATGTCCACTTTTCCGAGGGTTTCCTCAGCAAGCTTTCCAGTCAAGTCCTTGTTTCTAAGGTCAATTAGCATCAGGTGATTGTCTGTTCCTCCTGAAATAAGCTTGTATCCACGAGAAACAAACTCTTCAGCCATCACCGAAGCATTCAGTTTAACCTGAACTACATAGTCCATGTACTCATCCGAAAGGGCTTCCTCAAAGGCGATAGCCTTGGCAGCAATGATGTGTTCCAAAGGTCCTCCTTGTGTGCCTGGGAAAACACCCATATCCAAAAGAGAGGACATTTTTCTGATTTCTCCCTTTGGCGTAGTGAGTCCCCAAGGATTATCGAAGTCTTTTCGCATCATGATCAAACCTCCTCTAGGACCACGAAGCGTCTTGTGTGTCGTAGTGGTCACGATATGGCAATGCTCCAAAGGATCGTTGAGAAGTCCTCTAGCTATCAAGCCGGATGGGTGGGAAATATCTGCAAGGAGTAAGGCATCTACTTCATCGGCGATTTCGCGAAGACGGGCATAATCCCAATCTCTGGAATAGGCAGAAGCACCGCAAATGATCATTTTTGGCTGCACAGCAATCGCTTTTTCAGCCACTTTATCGTAATCGATTACCCCTGTAGCTTCTTCTACTCCGTAAAAATTAGCCTGATACAGCTTTCCAGAGAAATTGACAGGTGAACCATGAGTCAAGTGTCCTCCATGCGCTAGGTCAAAACCTAATATTGCATCGCCTGCATTCAAGCAAGCTAAGAAAACAGCAGCATTTGCCTGTGCACCTGAGTGCGGCTGCACGTTGGCCCAAGTAGCTCCAAATAATTTCTTGGCTCGGTCAATCGCCAGCTGCTCAATCTCATCCACCACCTCACAACCGCCATAATAACGCTTGCCCGGAAGGCCTTCTGCATACTTGTTGGTCAGCACGCTGCCCGCAGCTTCCATCACTTGCTTGGAAGTAAAGTTCTCTGAAGCAATCAATTCGATGCCTCTTTTTTGTCTGTCCTCTTCCTTGGAAATAAGGTCAAAAATTAGTGTATCTCTTTTCATAATCGAGTAGAGCTAAACGAAATAAAATCAGTCGGGAAATGTAAAACTGCGGGTGAATTTGGAAATTCAAAAATAGCCTTAAAGTCCTGATTATCCAATCCAATGGTCCACTTGTAACTTACTTAAATTGAAATTTCTCTTTGGCGGCTAAAAAATCAATCCCCTTTTCCATTCTTGAAGAGAAATGCAGTACTTTAAAGGCTAATTCAAGGAGTAATGGATTTTTTATTTCGACCAGCAACCTATTTTTCTGAAGGCATCACTTCTGTGCTCCTGCTGCGGTTGCATTACCCAGAAAGTACGTGGGGGGAGCAGATCAGCATCTATGGACATGCGATAGATCAAAAAATTCAGTACGAAGCGGTGGACTTTTACGGCAATGATTACCTCCTGTACCCGAGTTCAAGCGAAGAGCCCTTAAGCTTGGAGGAAGTAATCTACCTGATTGAAGGGATGCAGCTCAACCAAGATGGAATCGAAGGCAATATGGAATTGGTGCTCGATGGCTTTCCAGAAACCGAAAGCGACTGGTATCCACAGCTAAAAAGTTACTTTGAAGCCAAGCGAAAGCAAGTAGGCTTAGATTAAAAATCAAAAATAGGAACCTTGGTATAGCTCAGCTCCTTTAGTCGCAACCAGCAGACATAGGTTTTAAAATCCAAACATTCGGTAAGCACCACACCAGGTAATTTTACTTTTTTGAGGCGGTAGCTTGGAAGCCATTCTTTAAATGACTTTTTTTCTTGTTCGGAAAAATAGGTGAGTGGAATCCATTTTTCGCCTTCAATGTAAATAGGAATGTGTTTTGTCATGATTGCCCAGTGTTTTAGTTAAATCTAGCGTGACAATCATTTGGTTACAAGTTGTTTACATTATCTTTCGGTTACTCTAAAATTACTTCTTCATTACCCCCTTCCTATGGGCCTTTGGATCGCTATTTTCAGCCTTTTTTGTGGTGTAGCACTTCAGTTTTTTTCTGGATTTCCGAAGGAAAAAGTGGCGCTTTTTGGGAAGAACTACCTGATCTACCTCGCGCTTCCTGCACTTGCTCTTTTGCACATTCCTCCACTACAGCTTAAATGGGATTTGCTTCTGGCTCCCTCTTCCGCTTGGTTTACCTTCCTGCTTTCTTGGGCCTTTTTTGCTTTTCTTGGTTCTAAATTGGGATGGGATAAGCGGACCACGGGCTGCTTGATCTTGGTTTCTGGGCTTGGAAATACCTCCTTTCTAGGATTTCCAATATTGGAGCTACTGTATGGGAAGGAGGCCTTGCCCACTGCCTTTTTGATTGACCAAGGAGGTTCCTTTTTGCTAGTCAGCACGCTTGGAGTCTACATCGGATCCAGGTATGGGGATGGAGGCCGCTCTGTGCTCCAGGTCTTTCAAAAAATGATGCTATTCCCTCCGTTCCTCTTGTTACTAGCAACCTTGGTGATGAGCTATTTCCGAGTTGCTTTACCAAGTATGTTACTACCCTGGCTTCAAGGCATTGGAACGAGCATGGCCCCAATAGCGATGGCAGTCATTGGATTGACCCTGTCTTTGGATCGCAAATGGACCCAAAACAAGTACCTCTGGTATGGCTTGGGGTACCGGCTACTACTTGCCCCTGCATGCGTATGGTTACTTTATGGACTTTTCCTGCCATCAGACAGTCTTACGCTTAAGGTATTCGTTTTAGAAAGTGGAATGGCTCCCATGATTTCGGGCGCCCTCCTCGCGATGGAGTTTGGACTTCAACCTCGCCTAGCCACATTGCTTGCTGGACTAGGCATTCCACTATGTGGAATTACTTTATTTCTTTGGCAGTTTTTATTGGGCTAATTAGCTCCAGTGCGCTGCAATTACCCCCATCAGCTCCTCGTGTATGGAATGGTTGGTGGCTATCACATGCCGTCCAAAAATGTAATCGCTACCCCCTTCAAAATCAGTTACCTTTCCCCCCGCCTCTTGCACCAGAATTATGCCGGCGGCCACATCGTAGGAGTTGAGGTTGTATTCAAAATAACCCTCTGACCTGCCCGCAGCCACATAGCAAAGGTCAACTGCTGCCGAGCCTAGCCTTCGGAGGCCATGGGTCTTCTGCATGAGCGATTTCATGATATCCAGGTACCGATCAATTAAGTCAAACTGGTAGTAGGGGAATCCTGTGGAAATTAAGGAAGCAGCAAGGTTCGGCGCTTTGCTTACCTGAAGCGCTACTCCATTGCAATACGCTCCACCACCCTTGTACGCATAAAAACTCTCCTTCCGATTCACCTCATACACTACGCCCAGCACTACCTCTTCCTGCTCCATCAAACCAATGCTCACCGCAAAAACAGGCAGCCCATGGATAAAGTTGGTCGTTCCGTCCAAGGGATCGATCACCCAGGTGAAGGTTTCCCCCCGCGTGGTATTGGTTCCCTCTTCGGTAATGAATCCTGCCTCAGGAAAAATCGCCTGCAGCTGAGTTACCAACTGCTTTTCGGCTTCCTTGTCCACATAAGAGACCAGGTCGTTGAAACCCTTGTGCTCCACCCGATCCATGGAAAAATGAAGTCGCTCTTTTTCGATAAATGTTCCCACCTCCTCGGCAATTTTTCGAGTTTGATCTAAGAGTTGGGAAAGTTGGGCTGAGGTCAGCATAGGATTACGTTTAGTCTATTTCCTTGTGGGATTTCTTTTCTTTTTTCCATTCCGCCTGCTTCTTTTCTTGCTTTTCGGCTCGGCTCTCCCGCTGTTCGGTACAGCCTGCCACCACAAGCACGATTTCTCCTTTGAGGGGATTGACTTGGTAGTAGTCGATGAGTTCGACCAGGGTACCGCGGGCGGTTTCCTCATGCAGCTTGCTTAGCTCTCGCGCTACAGCTGCCTGCCGATCTGCACCAAATGCTTCTGTAAGCTGCTCCAAGGTTTTGAGCAAGCGATGGGGTGATTCGTAAAAAATCAAGGTCCGAGTTTCATTAAGCAGGGCATCGATCCGCGTTTTTCTTCCCTTTTTATGCGGCAAAAAACCCTCAAATACAAATCGATCATTGGGTAAGCCACTAGACACCAAGGCCGGCACAAATGCCGTAGCCCCAGGCAGGCACTGTACTTCCAGCCCTGCGGCAAGTACTGCTCGAACTAGCAAAAATCCTGGGTCTGAAATTGCCGGAGTCCCTGCATCACTGATTAGGGCAAAGGTTTCCCCCTTTTTCATCCGCTCCACCAACTTTTCCACTGCCTTATGCTCGTTGAAACTGTGGTAGCTCTGCAGGTTTTTAGAGATCTGCAAGTGCTTGAGCAAGATGCCACTCGTCCGCGTATCCTCTGCAAGGATCACGTCTACAGCTTGAAGCGTGTCGATGGCGCGCAAAGTAATGTCTCGAAGATTGCCAATCGGCGTTGGCACCAAGTACAAGTTAACGGCCGCTATGCTCACGACTGCAGCTGGTCTATGGATCGTGCCAACTTGCGGTCTTTCTCAGTGACCAGGTTGCCCGCATCATGCGTAGTGAGGACAATGTCCACCCGATTGTAGACGTTGGACCAGTTGGGATGGTGCTGCTGTGCTTCTGCCAAAAATGCCACACGCGTCATGAAGGCAAAGGCTTCGCTAAAATCTTTAAACGTAAAGCTTCTTTTAAGCTGGTTTTCTTCTTCTGTCCACATGGTCAATGTCTTTAAAGTGAGATGATGCCTTCGATGGTTGCCGCTCTTTCGTAGAGGGCCAGAATTTGATCCGCATCATCCACCCATTTTTGGATGGTGGTGCTCACGTATTTCCCTCCACTACTGGGCTTTAAAAGTACTTCTTCATTAGGAAAAAGAGCGATAACCTCTGCTTCTTTTCCCATAGGGACGATGAATTTAAAAAGGTAGCGGGTAGGGAATGTACTGGAAGATTCCAGCTTTTCCTTGAAGGCAACTTTATCAAAGGTCTGTTCCATGATCAAAAATACGGCTTTATCACAAGATTAAAACACAAAAAAACCCATGTCTTTTTGGACATGGGTTCCTTCTATGCAAATTAAGTTTAGAAGTATTTGTATCGGAAATCCTTCACTTTCGCAAGCTCCTGAAGGGCCATCATGATTTGATAGGTCATTCGCTGCGAAGCTCCTTGTGCCAATTGTGCTTGGTAGGAAGTATAATCTCCAATTGCAGCTGCTGGGGTCAAGTTATTTACTTTAGCAACAAGCAATCCAATATCTTCCTGTACAGGCTTAGTCAACTGACCCTTTGTTTTTGTTCCAAAGATGGTACCGATTGCTTTTGGAGCAAATCCAACACCAGGGATTACGGAATCACTCAAGCGCAATCCTGGAACTTCATTGATCGAAGCTTCAGGGAATACAGCCTTCATCTGCTCCAAGGTAGTTTTACCTTTCAATTTCTCTTGAATTAGGGCTGCCTTCTTGTCATTCATTACCAACTGCTTTACTTGGTCCTTCACATCTTCCAACTTCGCTTCACCCTCTTCCTTCTTGCTTACTAAAGAAGCCACTAGGTAGGAGTTGTTTAGTTCAAACACTGTAGAAACTTCTCCTTCAGATGCCTCACTGAAGGCCCAGATTACCACCTGTCTTGCGTCAGTGATGTTGTTGAGATTTCTAGAGGTAGCATCCACATTATTTGCTTGGATGATTCTAAATCCTTTTTCGGTAGCATTTTCAGTAAACTCATCACGGTTTCCGCTCTCAGTCACAAAAGCATCTGCATTTCTGAAGGCTTCATTTCGAGTTAGGTCAGAAGCAACAAGTTCCAACTCCAATACAGCCAATTTAGTGTAAGCCGTAGTAGGTAGTTCGGTCACGTCAATGATGTGAAATCCATATTCTGTTTCTACCAAGTTTGGAAGTAAACCCTTGGAATTAACTGCATAGGTTGCATTGGCAAATGCCTCAACGAAGTCGGCCTTAGCAAACCAGCCCAGGTCTCCACCATTTTGAGCAGAACCATCCTGACCATATTGTCTTGCAGCATCCACAAAATTGCCGGAAGCTTTCACTTCAGCCAGAACAGTCTCAGCCTGAGTTTTCACTGCCGCCTTGCCAGCCTCATCCATTCCTTCCGTTCCGAAAAGGATGTGGGATGCACGCATTTTCGGAGTGCCCTCATATTGATCTGTCACCTTGTAGGAAACATACGAAGAGGTTGCCGTGATAAAAGGACCGTAAGTTTCTCCTTTTACAAATTGAGCCACATTGGTGGAAAGGGCTACTGGCAACTGATCCCCAGGAGCAAACACCTGAAATGGCTGCTGTACTTCTGAATTCTTGCTTACAAAGGCGGAGTCTTCAGCAGTTGCTTTCAATTCAGCGGTCAAGGCTGTGATTTTAGAAATCACCTCAGCAGAGTCTTCTCCGCTAGGCTGAATGCTAAAGGAAACATATTCAAGGTTGGCAGAATTGCCTACTTTAAACTTCTCTTGATTTTTGGAAAGGTAGTCTGCAAGCTCAGCATCTTGGATTTTGATGTCGCCATCAGGAATCACATAGTACGGAAATAATAAAACGGAAGCATCTGCAATGGTGTTGGCAGACTTGTGCTCCAACTTAGCTTCGGCAGTAGTTGCATACTCGGTCGTAGCTAGCAAGTTGTCGTACTTCACACGGCTTCTAGCCTGCGCAAATAATTTTTCTTGCTGTGCCCAAGCAGCTTGCTGTGCTGGATCTGCAGTTTCTAGGGATTGCAAAAAGGTGATGAGCTGCGTTTTGTCAAACTCGCCTGTTTGTGGATTGACCAACTGTGCACGAAGTTCAGGAACAATGTTTTTTCCTTGAACCATGTCAATCAGTTCTTGGCTAGTTATCGTCAAGCCCAGCTTCTCATATTCCTCTTCGAATACGCGCTCTACAATCAAGGCCTGCCATGCTTGCTCACGAACAGAAACCAACTCCGCTTCCGCGGGGATTCTGCCTGTTCGCTGCTGGAAGGAAGCCTTGTATTCTTCCACCTTGAGTGAAAACTCTTCTAAGGTAATTTCTTCACCTGCAATCTCCCCGATGATATTCTGGTTGGTATTGAGTAGGGAAGAACTTGGGCTTAACAAATCACCCCCCAAAAGAAATAATATTAATCCGCCAGCAATTACGCCGATTGCGAGACCTGTTCGTTGTCTAATTTGCTTAATTAACGCCATGGTTGTGACTTCGCTTATTTTAAAGTGTCGCAAAATAAGATGTTTCAGGGCGAAATTCAAAATTTCAGCCCCAACAATGTCTAGGCTTAGAAAATATCTGAGTCGCTGATTTTCAGCCGAACAGTTTCAATTCGATGTGCTTGCTTAGACACAATGGTAAAGGTAAACCTTCCATAGGTGATTGTTTCGCCTATATTGGGTAGATTTTCGGTTTGTGAAAGGATAAATCCGGAGAGCGTTTCAAAATCCCCATCCGGCAATTCCCATCCATATTTCTCCTTGAGATAATCGATTTCTAGTCGGGCACTTAGCAAAAATTCCAGCTCCCCGATCAATTGTTCAGTAAGTGCTTCGTTGTCGTACTCATCATCGATCTCTCCAAAAATCTCTTCGATGATGTCTTCCATCGAGATGATTCCACTAGTTCCTCCAAATTCATCGACCACCAAGGCAAGGCTTTTTCGCTCTTGGATAAATTGGATAAGGATTTCATTCGCAAGTGCTGATTCGGGTGCAATGATGATGGGCGTGAGAATGTCCTCAATTGTTTTTGGCTTCTTAAACAGCTCCAGCTGGTGGCAATAGCCAATTACCTCATCTATTGATTCTCTGAAAATCACTACTTTGGAGTGCCCACTTTCTTGGAATACCTTTTTTAGCTCCTCGATCGAGTCGGATACTTCTGCCGCCACAATATCTGTTCTGGGGATCATGCAGTCTCGAATCCGTACTGTTTTAAATTCAATCGCATTATCAAAAATCTTGGAGTCTACCTCTACATTGCCAGCGGTCCTTTTCTGTCCCATTTGGTCCTTGATAAAAGAATTAAGGTCTGTAATGGTGAACACGGGCTTTTCCTCATTGTATTCCAATCGAAGCACCTGGGTAATAAATCCCTTGGATAAGGCTACGATCAACCATACGATGGGATACATCAGCGAATAAATGATCAAGATGGGCAGCGCAAAAAAATTAAGCATGCGGTTGGGATCCAGCATGAATAGACTTTTGGGCAAAAACTCCCCAGTGATCAATACCAAAAGGGTGGACAAGACGGTTTGAGAAATTAAAATTACCGCTTCGTTGTTGAAGGATTCGGGAAACAAACTTCGCAGCGGCTCATCCAACAAATAGGCCATAAAGGTACCATACAGCACCAGCATGATGGTATTGCCAATCAGCGTAGTCCCGATGAATTGGCCTGGTCTAGCAAAAAATTTACTGAGCACCTTCCCACTCCACATCCCTTGCTTTTTTTGAAGCTCAATCTGAAGTTTATTGGCGGAGATGTAGGCGATTTCAACTCCTGAAAAAAACGCTGAAAAAATCAACGCAATCACGACATATACGACGTAGTTGTCCATGATTACCGTTTTCGGTTGGGTTTATTGCTTTTCACTGGCTTTTTTGGCTGGGACTCGCTGATTTCCCGCGCCTTGTTTCTTCGCAGTTGAAACCAGAACAAAAGGCCCACAGCAAACATGAATAGGGAGTAGGAAAATCCAATGCCAAGGACCATCGTTTGGTGCATGCCCACTACGATGAGCGCAAGGGCTACAGAAAAGATAATCGCATCCAGTAATTTCATAGTCCTTCTCCTGGTAAAAGTGTTCTACTGTCTCGCACTTGCTTTAATCTGTAAGTCGAAAAACCATCGTCTGCTTCCATACCCGTTCCATTGAAAAGCGTTTGTCGCTCTTGTATCGTCACAAATTTTTCAGTGTATATTTTCCGTTCTGCTTGATTCCAGAACAATTCCTCTGTTTGCAGACGCTGGTCCTTGGGTAGATTTTTTACTTGCACATTGCCTTCTCCCTTGTAGAGATTTTGATCTCTGAGGAAGTATCCTTTGTCCGCACGCATGGTGGTCTCCAGCTGTCCCTGCAAATTAAAAAACTGAATCGTGATGCCTTCTGGAAATTCTAAATTTCCATTGGCAAACTCCAGCTGCTTTGCAGCCGTAATCTCAGACCGAAGTACTGCGGAGTCACTGTGGAAAATGTGAATATTTTGGGCAGAATTTACAGGACCATCATAGGTTGCCAAATCATTTGGGTCTGCCTCTTCACGACAAGAAAAAAAGGCAATCAGGGCAAGAAATGAAAAATAATAGGAAAGTCCACGGATCATCACCTGCAAAGATAGTAGGAAAGTTGGAGGGAATGAAAAGAATAAAGGCAGCCCTAGGGCTGCCTTTAGTTGAAGCTATGTAAGAAAAATTAGTCTCTTGTAGAAAGGGAAACTGTTTCCCCAACCCAGCATCCTGTACTTACAGAAGAACCAATTTGAAATCCTTCAGTGAAGAGTTCTTCCTTGGATGGGAAACGTGCTCGAGCACTACCCATTCCTTTGGAGTCTCCTGCTCTTTGAAAAGCATTGTAAGCAGCGATGAATACCGCGTAATCTTTAACTCTACTTTCACCTGCTCTACAATCGTTGTAAGCAGACATGTAAAGATCTCCGATCAAGCCATAGGCAGAAGAAGCCAATTCTGGATCAAGGCCTGCCGCCTCACGAGCTGCTGTTCTTGCTTGAGATTTCTTACCTGATCTTGCATAGATTTTAGCCAATTCCATTTGGGTTTCGCCTTTTTCCTTGTTGTTGGAAGCCAAAGTCATTGCCTTCTCTAATACAGGCTCTGCCTTTGCAAAGTCATTTGCAGCCATGTATAACATTCCTCTCACTTGTGAAGTCTTGAAAGTTGGCGCCTTGGAATCTTTAAACTCTAGGGCAGCCAAGAAGGCTTTGGTGGAGATACACTTGTATTGCAAGGAATAGGTAAAGATCTGCTCAGCTAGCTCCGCGTTAGTTGGATCAGCAGCAAGCTTTGGTCCCAATTTGTTTTCAATAAAGTCACAATCAATCAACTTCATTTTTACCAAAAGGGTCTCAAGCGTTGATTTAGAATCGGTGACATCCTTACCAGTTGCAGCCGCAGCATCCAATAGCTTGTTTGACTTGTCGAAAATAGACAACACTTGCTCCGGCGCATATGCCTGATTTAGCGTGTAGTTTTTCTCTACCATGTCAAAATACATGGGAACAAACTGGTAATTGATACTTCCTTTCAAAGCGATGGCTTTATCAAAATCTGCAACTACTGCAGGGATTTTGGCCTTGTCAGATTTGAAGAACAAGTAGCCATAGTAAGCTTTGGTCTCAATCCACTTTGCAGGGTTGTTGTACAATTCACCTCTTTTATCGTAGAGAGCCATTACGCTGTCTTGATACACTCGCTTTTGCGCCGAATCGGTAGTTTTATCTGCCGCACCTTTGTACACAGTTACACCTTGAATGTAAATGGATTCATTCAAGTTTGGCACATTCACCAACAGCCAGCTCAAAGGCTTTGTAGCCTCCACAAATTGCTCTGCCTTCATGTAGTCAAAATAGGCGGCATTGAACTCTCTAGCCTTTGCTTCCTGAGCAGGATCTGCAGGCCAGTTCCAGCCATCTTGCGCGTGGGATATTCCAGCAAGGAGCATGGCTCCGAGGACAAGAAAGGTTGATTTAATTTTCATAATCGTCCAGAATTAATCAGTTGTTGACTTTAGGTGAATCCCTTTTCGGGGTTAATTGTTTATAATTTAATTATTCGAAAACTCGTTTGTAGAACCAGCTATTGTCATTGAGTGAAAAGCCAAGGGTGAAATTAAAATAGGCTTCACGAATCAATCCATTATCTGGTGTCCCTCTTCTTCCAACTTTCATCGCCATGTTGACCAATGAAAGGTTGTTTACAGGAATAGATGTACCAAAGTTGATGCCAAAATCATTGATAGTGGTCTCGTTGATAAAATATGGTGTGCGCATGAATTCCAAACCCATTCGGTAGGTAGCGCGATTCAATAAATTGTCAAAATCCGTGAAATCAGGTACTATCTGAAATCCAAGCCCAACTTTTTGGGCCGCTTGCAAGCTTAACTGCTCACCAAAAAAGTTTCTATACTTCGAAAAATCTTGGTACTGCCCCTCTAAGCCAATCACGAATTTATTATTTTTTTCATAGGTTACCCCAAACCCATAGCGGCTTGGAAGATAGATAGCTCCCTTTTCATTGTTGGCAATCAGATCACCATCAGTCTTCGGGCTGCTAGCTTGGCCAATCGGAGCCAATTTTGCAAACGCTGTTCCATTAACGTCCCCAAAAGTCTGATAAATGGCTCCTAGGTGGAGGTTACTTTTTTCAGAAATCTTAAAAAAGTAATGCGCTCCCAACTTTAAGGCTACATCGGAGACAGAAATTCGTTCGTAATATTCAGAAGCTCTCCCCACTTCCACATCGTTTTGATTAAAAATCAACAGCTGATTGGAACGGATAGAAGATCCAAAAAGATAGGATCCATGCACCCCGATACTCAGGTTTTTGGCAAGCAAGTAACCAAAATTCACATACGCCTCCGAGATTCCCCCATCCCCTTCCAGGTTATTGTTTGCTCTTAAATCCGAATTATTCACTGGGCTGTCTACTTTCAAACGGTAATTGATACTTGAGATTTGCCCAAGACCCATTCCAGCAGTGAGCTTGCCTGACTTCACAGGTAGCGAAAGCGCAACATAGGAAAGGCCTCCTCCATCCACCAATGATTTTTCGGTAGCATTGGATACGGCTATTCGCTTGTAGTTGAGGGAAGCTTGAAAATTAAAAATGGTATTTCGCGTAGAAAGGGCAGGATTGACAACATTGGCACCCCAGCCTGTACCAAAACTGATGCCCATGCCACCCATGCCTTGGTTTTGAACCTGGCCAGCATAGTTAAATTCCCCAATGCCCAAGGCACTGTAGGTTGAGGAACTATTTTGACCGAAGCCTTCTGAAATTAGCAAGAGGGTGCTCAGCACACCCAAGGCAAGTTTACGCAACATGGTGGTTTAGAATACAATTTAGTCCTAGGAGAACTAAATTTTGGACTACAAATATGTGGTCTTTTACTAATGATTCAAAAGATTCTGCGTCATCCCCACAGATATTAACTACATATTTCAGGAAAATTAACGCGGTAGGCATCAAATATTCCCGCCAACCCTAGACTGCGCAATCAAGCTTGCATCCGACGAAGGGCCGAGGATTGGATGAATTTGGCAATCTGGAAGACTTCCAGAACCGTCAAACCCAAGATTCGAATTTTCATTTAGCAGGTAAATTAGGAATGAATAATTTGATTATCCGCAATCATGCCAGTAACTCAGCTCGCCTATTTAAAACTGCGGATAATTGTTGATGGGCCACGGCCCACAGGCAGACCACAGTCAACAGTTCACAGCTCACCTAATTGAACCTCAAACCTTTTTTTCTCTGTTTAGTGGTGAAAAAGCGGATTATCAGAATAAATAAAAACCCGACATTTAGGGTACTAATCAAATTTCTGATTTCGATTCAGATCTAACTTAATTAAGCCATGCACGCAGAACGCTATACCTTGATTGGACTCATGTCGGGCACCTCCGGAGATGGATTGGACCTGGCCCATTGCCATTTTGAGCACCATAATGGGATGTGGAGCTATGAAATCATCCAAGCAGAAACGCGTCCTTTTCCGATGGAACTGGGCCAAGCGTTGGCTACTAGTCACCTCCTTTCAGGTTTGGACCTGGCCTTACTGGATGTGAACTTTGGAAGATGGATGGGAGAGCAGGTGAAAAATTTCTGTCTCGAAAACCAGGTCAAGCCCATGGCTGTGGCTTCCCATGGACATACCGTTTTCCACCAACCTGAAAAAGGGCTAAGCCTGCAGATTGGGAATGGCTGGGCTTTGCACCAAGCTTCTGGAGAAAGGGTGCTCGCTGACTTTCGGATGCTTGACGTGCAGCTTGGAGGTCAGGGCGCTCCCCTAGTGCCCATTGGAGATCGGCTTCTTTTCCCACAGCTTGATTTTTGCATCAACTTGGGCGGAATCTCCAACCTTTCCCTAGAAAAAAATGGGCAGCGAATTGCCTTTGATTGCAGCCCATTTAATCTTTTGCTCAATCGAGAAGCAGTGAAGCTTGGAAGTTCATTTGACCAAGATGGCGCCTGGGCAAGAGCCGGAAATCTAAATCAGGCCCTCCTCGCACAATTAAATGCCCTCCCTTTTTATGCGGTATCAGGGGCAAAATCGCTAGGCCGTGAATCGATCGATCAGATCTTCATCCCCCTATTGGATCAAAGCGGGCTATCGCCCAAAGATCTATTGTGCACCTTGGTGGAGCATTTTGCCATCCAAATCGCTGCATTGATCCAAACCCATACCACAAAGGCTACCCCAAGCGTGTTGCTTACCGGAGGTGGAGCCTACAACCGCTACTTTGTGGAGCGATTGGACCATCAGTTGAATCAACAATGGATTCAAGTAGAAGCCACTAAAGAACTTATTGAATTTAAGGAGGCTATGATTTTTGCATTTCTTGGGGTGCTGAAACTCCGTGGAGAGGCGAATGCGCTGGCTTCGGTGACCGGAGCAAGTCGTGATTCTTCAGGAGCTGCCATCTATGGGTAAAAGTTAGACCTAGGCCCTAAAAGTCAAGAGAGACTGGAAAATATTTCTCTATTTTTGGGCTGAATTATAAACCCAAAGAACAATGCTTGACTTGCTCAAAAAATTTGAGAATAAATCCCCTGAAATCGTTTTTGAATGGAGAGATTCTGAAACAGAGGCTGAAGGATGGGTAGTGATCAACTCCCTGCGTGGGGGGGCTGCCGGAGGGGGAACCCGCATGCGCAAAGGCTTGGACAAACGCGAAGTGGAGTCCCTAGCCAAAACGATGGAAGTAAAGTTTACCGTCTCAGGCCCTGCCATTGGAGGTGCCAAATCAGGAATCAATTTTGACCCAGCAGATCCTCGCAAAGAAGGGGTGCTTGAACGCTGGTACAAGGCAGTCATGCCACTTCTCAAAAACTACTATGGAACTGGCGGTGATCTGAATGTGGATGAAATCCACGAAGTGATCCCCATTACCGAATCTTATGGCCTTTGGCATCCCCAAGAAGGAATTGTGAATGGCCATTTTCAAGCGAATGAACCTCAAAAAATCAGGAAAATTGGCCAATTGAGGCAGGGGGTTTCCAAGGTATTGGAAGACCCAAACTTTACCCCAAATGGGGCCAAAAAATATACGGTAGCCGACATGATTACAGGCTATGGCGTCGCAGAAGCAGTGAAGCACTACTACTCCTTATGGGGAGGTGAGCTAAAGGGAAAGCGGGCGGTGATCCAAGGCTGGGGAAATGTAGGCGCAGCTGCTGCTTGCTTTTTGGCAGTGGAAGGGGTACGCATCGTCGGCATCATCGATCGAGCAGGGGGACTCATTCGGGAGGAAGGCTTCAACCTGGATGAAATCCGTGAGCTCTTTTTAAAGCGCGAGGGAAACCAACTGATTGCGGCCAACTTGCTTCCCTTTGAAGAAGTGAATCGGAAAATTTGGGATTTGAAAAGTGAGATTTTCATCCCAGCAGCGGCCTCACGCCTCCTTACCCAAGATCAGGTGGAGCGCATGGTGGCAGCAGGCCTGGAGGTCATCTCTTGCGGCGCAAATGTTCCTTTTGCAGATCCAGAAATTTTTGTCGGTCCTACTGGCCTGTGGGCAGATGAGCATGTGGCGCTTATTCCTGACTTCATCGCCAATTGTGGCATGGCTCGGGTATTTGCTTACTTAATGAGTGATGGAGCTGAAGTCACCGACCAAGCGATTTTTACAGACGTGAGTCATACCATCTTGAAAGCTCTTCAGCGGTCGCATTCCCAAAATCAAGGAAGAACAAAACTATCCCAAACTTCCTATGAAATAGCTTTAGCGCAGCTCATGTAAAAAATAGGCGGACTAGCATTAGGAACGAATATTTTGAGCTCCAGTTCAATTCTAGTGATTCAAAACCTTCTTTTTTGAACCAGAGAATTTACCTCAATTCAGGATAATTGAGTTAAATTCTTAGCGATTGGTTAGGAAAATTAGCATTTTGAGACTAGAATAGCTTATTAGAACGATTCAAACCCTAGATTAAACCTAATTCATCACCAAAAAGCCCAGAAAAATGGAGTTATTAATCATTATCATCTTTGTGGTCGGCTATTTTGCCATAGCGCTAGAGCACCCCATCAAGATCAACAAAACTGCTTCTGCCTTACTGACAGCAGTAATTTGTTGGACCATTTTTACCGTTTCAGGTTCTCCTGAGACCTTATTGACCAGTGAGCGATACCTTCATTTTATCCATGAACTTGGAGATAAGGCCGCCACGCTAAGCGCCGGAGAATTGCACTTAGAATACGTAGGCGAGCAGCTGGGCCATCACCTCAATGAAATCGCGCAAATCCTATTCTTCTTGATGGGAGCGATGACCATTGTGGAATTAGTAGATGCACACCAAGGCTTCAAATTCATCACGGATCGCATCAAAACAAAGAATCCTATTGCCCTACTTTGGGTAGTGTGTATTGTAGCTTTCTTCTTATCCTCTGTATTGGACAACTTGACCACTACCATCGTGATGGTTTCCTTGGTGCGGAAATTGATTCCAGATAAGGAAATGCGTCTGTTCTTTGCAGGTATGATTGTGATCGCTGCCAATGCAGGTGGAGCTTGGTCTCCCATCGGTGACGTGACCACGACCATGCTTTGGATTGGAGGACAAATCTCTGCTGCTGCTATCATGAAAGGACTTTTTATCCCAAGCATCGTATGTACCTTGGTTCCATTGATTTTCCTCACTTTCACCATGAAGGGTACCTTGGGAGAATTTAAGGATTCAAGTGAGGCGTCCGCCTCTAGCATTAAATCTGGGAACCTGATGCTTATTCTAGGATTAGGTGCCTTGATCTCTGTGCCAATCTTCAAAACAGTTACCCACCTGCCTCCTTACATGGGCATGTTGCTCGGACTAGGTGTCCTATGGGTGATATCTGAATTGATCAATCCAGACTTGGATGAGGCGGAACGAAAGAATTATACGGCGAGTCATGCCCTTGCTAAAATCGATATGCCAAGCGTTTTATTCTTCTTGGGCATTTTGCTTGCGGTAGGTGCACTTCAGTCTATGGGTACCTTGGCCAACTTTGCTGGCTACCTGAATACCACCTTTGGCGACAATCGAATCATCATCACCCTTATCGGTCTCTTGTCTGCTATCGTAGATAACGTGCCTTTGGTGGCTGCCAGCATGGGTATGTATAGCTTGGAAATGTATCCAATGGATGACTTCATTTGGATCTACCTTGCCTATTGTGCCGGTACAGGAGGAAGTATCCTGATCATTGGATCTGCTGCTGGAGTAGCGGCCATGGGCATGGAGAAAATCGAATTTGGCTGGTACTTGAAGCGCATCTCTCTACTTGCTGCACTAGGTTACTTTGCTGGAGCAGGCGTTTACTTGCTTATGTCACAGCTGTAAGCTTCGCAATCAATTCATTCAAAAAAGGGAGGTTTGTCAGCTAGCCTCCCTTTTTTTATTTCCCTGCTACTTCCAGATTTCGAAAACAGGTCTCGAGGTGATCATTGACCAAACCTGTGGCCTGTAAGTGTGCGTAAAGTATGGTGCTCCCCAAAAATTTGAACCCTCGTTTCTTCATGTCTTTGGACAGGCGATCCGACTCGGCAGAGGTGACGGGGTAAGGATCTCCTGGAGAGATTTTATTTTGTATCGGCTGCCCTCCCACAAAGCCCCAGATGTAGGCAGTGAAGGTGCCAAACTCCGCTTGAATCTCCTGAAAGCGTTGCGCATTGTTGATCGCAGCACGAATCTTCAATGCATTCCGCACGATGCCTTTATCTTGAAGCAACTCTTCCACATAAGATTCGGGGAATTGGGCTACCTGCAGGTAGTCAAAGTCTGCAAAAGCCCTTCGGTAGCCTTCCCGTTTTTTGAGAATAGTCGCCCAGCTCAAACCTGCCTGTGCACTTTCCAATATCAAAAATTCAAAGTGTGTTCGGTCCTCATAGACCGGAACTCCCCACTCCTGATCGTGATACGCAATGTATTCCGGAAAGCCCAAGCACCAAGGGCAGCGTGATTTTTGCAAAACATCCATGGTCCAAACCTCTATAATTTAGACACAACAAGCAAGTTGAACCGATCTTCGATTCCTTATTAAAGTGCTCGTAAAAAAATGGAAGTTAAGCTGGGCTATTCCAGATGCTCCAAGCCGCTTCAGCCTGCAGCTCGAGCATGTCTTGGCCATTTTTGGAAGCTCCACCTCTAGCGATGCATTCTTGCATCAGCCGGGTGATTGGAGGATTGTACACCAAATCATACACTCGATGCACGGCATGGAGCTGCTCAAGGGGAATGTTTGGCATGTCCTCCACCTGAGGATAAGTGCCTACTGGACTAGTGTTGATGATCAAGGGATGGGACGTAAGCCACTGAGGCTGCTCCTTGAGTTCCGCATAGGTAAGCTGCCCCTCCTGTTGACTTCTTGAGACAATCCGAAAGAGGACACCTAAGTCTCGAAGGGCTTGCTGCACTGCCTTGGAGGCTCCGCCTGTACCCAAAACAAGGGCATTTGGAATCTCGCCGCCTAGCCAGGATTGTAGGGATTGCTTAAATCCCAAGTAATCCGTGTTGAAGCCGATCTTTTTCCCATCGCGAATTCGGATGCAATTCACTGCACCAATTTGTGCACAAGCGGCATCCAAGCCATCTAAGTAGGGAATTACTTGTTCCTTGTAAGGTATGGTTACCGCAAGTCCTTCCAGGCTAGGCTCGCTAGCAAAGAGCTGCGGAAATTCTTGAATGCGTGCTATTGGGTAAAGCTCAAATTGGCATCCCTGGATTCCTTCGCGACTAAACTTTTCCGTAAAATACTTCTTGGAAAAGGAGTGCCCCAAAGGAAAACCGATCAAGCCAAATTTTCTCATCCTTGCTGTAATTTACTTGCGAGCCATTCGATAAAAACAACGAGTCCAATCCCAAAAAGGAATGCCCCAATTGCCCATTCTACTTGAGGCAACTCGCCCACTTTCTCAGCAAAGGTGCTAGGAAGAATATTTTCCGAAAGGAAAGGGACTTCTTTGCCGCTTGAGGAAGTTCGCCAAGAAGTCACCAGCTTCCAAGGCCATAGTTCGTTGACAGAACCCAGCATAAAACCAGAGAGTAGTCCGATGGTGGCCGTATGGAATTTGCGAAGCAAGTAGGACACCACTCTGCTGAAGGAGAGAATACCGACGAGACATCCTGAGGCAAACAGGGCAAGTGTCAAAAAATCCCGATCCAATACAGCCTGAAGAATCCGCTCGTATTGTCCTAAAATCAACAGGATAAAGCTCCCACTGATGCCGGGCAAAATCATGGCACAAATGGCAATCGCTCCTGCCACAAACGTAAACCAATAGTCGTCAGGGGTGGTGGTTGGCGGCAAATTGGTCACCCACCAGGCAAAGGCAGTACCCGCTGCAATTGCCAAAACAACCCCTAGATTCCATTTCTTTATCTCTTTTAAAATCAGAAAGGCAGAGATCAAAATCAAGCCAGAGAAAAAGGACCACAGTGGAATGGGATGCACCTCCATCAAGTAGGTAATGACCCCGGAAAATGTAAAGATGCTCGTCATGATCCCTGTCAAAAGACTCAAGAGAAAGTTGCCATTGACGCGGAGATAGAATTCCTTGATTCGGAAGGATTTCAACAGCACCAAGTTGTTGAAATTAAAGGCATTGATGCTATCCAAGAGCTCCTGATAGATCCCCGCAATAAGGGCAATTGATCCTCCAGAAACGCCCGGAACGATATCTGCTGCTCCCATGGCCAATCCTTTGAGATAGGTTAGGCCGTATTTTTTAACTGTATCCATACTTAAAAAGAAAGGCTGAAAGAGGTTTCTTTCAGCCAAATTATTTACAATTTGATTTCCCCAAGAAAATGATCAAAGGTATCTCCACGAAGACCCAAACGAATGGTTTCCAAGGGAATTACTTCAGCAGGGCTGATGTTGCCCAAGTTTACATTGGCTCCGAGCAACTTGATAAACCATACTTGCTGAGACTTTTGAGGGGCTTCCCAGATGATTTTTTCTTCCGGAACCTGGGTTAAAATTTCCTCTACAAGACCTTGACGTACTTCTCCAGAATCTCGGAAAAGGCCCACATTTCCTCCTTCACGTGCTTCGCCAATTACTTTCCATGCTCCCGCACTTAGCTCGGTTTGCATTTGCTCGATCCACTTGTAGGGAGGAATGATTTTAGCAGCATCTTTGGATCCCACTTCAGAAAGCACCGTTACCTGCTTGGCAAGGGTCTGAATGTATTCACACTTTTTGTCGTGATTGAGGGAGATGGACCCGTCGGACACTTCCGCATAGCGAAGACCAAAGGTATCGAGTACTTTACGGTAATCGTCAAACTGACCTCGAACGATAAAGGCTTCAAAGAGGGTACCCCCAAAGTACACGGGGATTCCAGCAGACTGATAGACCGCAATTTTTTCTTTTAAATGCTTGGTGACATAGGAGGTCGCCCATCCAAACTTTACAATGTCTACATAATCCGCGCAGCTGTCTACAAAATCTTCTGTTTCGCGTAAGCTAAGGCCCTTGTCCATCGCCATGGTAAATCCCGTGTTACGAGGCTTTTCAGTCCGTACAGGAAGATTCTTCAGCACGTAATTCATTCGGTAGGTTTTAAGGTGTTGAGCTGGGATTTTGGTCCCGAAACTGGGCAATGATTTTGTATACCGCCTTTTGTTTTATCAATTCTGGCATCAACTCATACAGCAATACATGCCTGTCAAAGTCCAAAGTTAATGCATTTTCTAAATAAGTGAAGGCTTCCTTGTATTTCCCAGTTTTGATGAGGTAGACTACCAGACGGTAGTAGAGCTCTGCCTCCTCTGGCAATTCTTCTATTCCTTCACGGACCACATCGATGGACTCCTCAAATCTATTTTGCTCAAAATAAATAATGGATAAGTTGACATAGGCCTCCATGATTCCAGGCTCCAAATTGATGGCCTCCTCGTAGGCGTCAGAACTGGCCTGCATGTTGCCCAAGTTGAACTCCGCATCAGCCAATCCTACCCAATAGTTTGCATTATCCTTGTTGAGGTGGATGGATTTCTTGAAATAGTGGATGGCCTCAAAGAACTTTTCTTTCTTCAACATGCACATGCCGAGCCCAAACCAAGCATCGTCGTACTCCTCATCCAACTTCGCCGACTTTTTAAAGTAGGTAAATGCCTCATCAATCTTGCCCAGCTTTTCGTACGCGGCACCCATGTAGCAGCAATTCTCCGCATTGGCCCCTTCACAGTTGATAGTATTTTGGTACGCTTCCAAGGCACCTTCAAAATTGAGGGTATTCATCAGTGAATTCCCCATATTGAAATGTGCCGAAGCAAAAGCATCGTCGATCAATAAAGCATACTCGTAAGCCTTGATTGCATCCTCAAATCTCCCCAAGCGATTGTATACCACTCCCAGATTGTACCAAGCACCGGCAGAATAAGGATCTTGATCGATAAATTCTTGGTAAAAGTCCAAAATCTCATCAAAGGATCCCTCCTCTTCGGTGATCATGGCTAGCTGAAAAAGCGCATCCTCATGATTGATTCGTTTTTTGACGGCCTCCTTGAAGTAAAAACTTGCTTTGGTGTTGTCTCCTTTGGCTCGAAAAAGATTGCCTAGAGAGTAAAACACCTCAGCCTTATCCTCTGCCATGGGCAGGTAATTTTCCAATAAGTCTATGCCTTCCTGAAAGTTGCCCGCTAGAATCTGAGCATTGGCCAAGGCCAAAACGATGTCCTCGTTGTTTGGGGAAAGGTTGTTGAGCTGCTCCAAAATATCCAAGCCCTCATCCAGTTCATCGTTAAAAATAAGGCATTGTGCTTTCTGAAGACGGATTTCTACAGAGAAAGGAAATTTCTCCAACGCATATTCTGAGGCACGGAGTGCCTTTAAGAATTTTTGTTGATCAAAGTAAAATCGGATGATATCCTCCAATTCCTCTTCTTCGAAATACAGGTCCATGTTGGACTTCAGTGAATCTTCAAATCGCTCGACGAGCTTTTTGTCTTCTTCCCAGTCGTGGTCGTGATCTCCGGTCATTCGGTAGTGCTAAGATTCATTTAAGTTACCAAATTTTTGGTTTTTTGAAAATTCAAATGAGATTTTTTCGTGATTTTAAAATCATCTCTAGATGAACTTTTTTTAAACCCTTATGCTCCTGAACGCTAGAGACAGAAAATAAGTTTTATCGGCCTATTTTTGCCCATTCCAAGGTATCCTGCAATTCGCGGTACTGAAAGTTAAGGTAGCGCTGTACCTTTTGATTGCTGAACTGGGTTTTACGCTGGGCATTTTTAGCCACTTGGGCCGTCAGATGCAGCTTCTTCCCAAGGATCCAAGACATGACCTTCAGCATTGGGAAACCCCAAGAAATAATCCAATTGGGTAGCCTATTCTTTGGTGCAGTTCCTCCCAAAACCTGGGCAGCCTGCTGAAAAAACCTTTCGTAGGACATGCTCTCCTTGGACAACACAAAGCGTTCTCCCCAAGCATTTTTTTCAACCAAAGCACGCGTAATCTCCGCAGCATCCCGTACATCAATGTAATTGAGATTGCCAGCAGGGAAAAAAGCAGTCCCTTTCAGTACCACCTGATACAAGCCTCCACTACTTCGCTCGTAAGCAACCTTGCCTAAAATCACAGCCGGGTTGACGACCAAAACCTCCAAGCCCTCCTGCTCTCCGCGCCAAACTTCCAGCTCTGCCATGTATTTAGACAAGGCGTAGGGGGTATGGCCGGGGACGTCTACCCATAAAGATTTTTCATCGTAGTCTTCTTGATCAGGAACCTGCCCCAAGGCCGCGACGGAACTGATGTATACCATTTTAGGAACCCCTGCTGCTAGCAGCGCATTCACCACATTGATCGTCCCTTGATGATTTACTTGAAAAAGTGCCCGCTCGTCTTTGGGTGAAAAGGAAACTTTTCCTGCCGCATGGATCACAAGATCCATCCCCTCCACGGCTTCCAATAGGGAATTAAAATCCAATACATCCCCTTCATGCCAGTGGATATCTAATCCTTCCAGATCCACCGCTCCGAGGTCAGAGCTGGCACGCTTCAAGCCATGAATGCTTCCCAGGGAGCTGAATTCTCGTGCCAACTCACTCCCAAATAGTCCAGTTACTCCCGTGATCAGAATGTTCATTGTCAGTTTCTCTAGACCTAATTAAGTCTTACGAATTTATAATCCTCCTTGAAACGCGTCTACGAACTCCGCCAGTGAAGAAAGGATCTGGTCTTTTTCGGATACGATTGGTTCGGCCACCAGCCAGTCAATGTCCAGGGCCGGATCAGACCAAAGAACGCCTCCTTCGGAATCCTTGTGGTAATAATTGGAGCACTTGTACACAAATACAGCGTCTTCCAAGACCGAAAATCCATGCCCAAAACCTGCAGGAATATAGAGAAGGTTGTTTTTCTCGGTATCCAAAATTGTCGAATACACCTGTCCAAAAGTGGGCGAACCCGTTCTCAAATCCACCGCTACGTCCAGCACTTTTCCTGCAATGACCCGCACCAACTTGGCCTGAGCATGTGCGCCGCGCTGAAAATGGAGGCCTCTCACGGTTCCCTTTTGAGAAAAAGACTGGTTGTCTTGAACCCAGGATTCCTGAACGCCCATTTTGTCCAACCAATCTTGGCGGAAGGATTCAAAAAAATAACCCCTACTATCTGGAAAAACACGTGGAAAAATCTCGAGTACACCAGGTAGGGAAGTTTGCTTTATTTCTGCCATTGGGGCGGTTAATTTTTGCTTTCAACAGCAAAATAACCACTCCACAAGAGAGTATCCTAATCTAATCTAAGGAATTATGCTCAAATTTGGGGAGGTAATCGCTCAAGCAAGCTTTTGAAGCCTGTTCCTTTGGGCAATGCCCCCTCCCATCTTTTAGCTGATTTCTAGTCCATGAGTAAATTTTCACGCAAACTCCAAAAACTACACGAGACTGCTCCCCGTCAGGAAACTGCCGTGCTGGTATCCTTGGTGCGGCAACACCAACCTGACCAAGAGGTAGAGGAGCATTTGGATGAATTGGCCTTCTTGACCGAGACCCTTGGAGCCAAGTCCGTGTACCGATTCAAACAAAAAATGGAAAAGCCCGACATCCGCACCTTTGTGGGTAAAGGGAAGCTAGAGGAGATTCAAACCTACGTAGAACACTTTGGTGTAGACATGGTCATCTTTGACGATGACTTGAGCCCTTCTCAAATGCGTAATTTGGAGGACGAAATAAAAGTCAAAATCTACGACCGTTCCTTACTTATTCTTGACATTTTCTTGCAGCGGGCACAGTCTGCACAAGCCAAAACGCAGGTGGAGCTGGCCCGATTCCAATACCTCTTGCCCCGATTGACCCGCATGTGGACCCACTTGGAGCGGCAACGAGGAGGGACTGGCACTCGAGGGGGATCCGGGGAGAAGGAAATTGAAACCGACAAACGGGACATTCGCACTAAAATATCCTTGCTAAAGGATAAGTTGGAAGAAATAGAAAAGCAAGGCCTTACCCAACGCAAAAGCAGAAAAGGAATTGTGCGCGTAGCCTTGGTCGGCTACACGAATGTGGGCAAGTCCACCTTGATGAACCTGATCACCAAAACAGATATCCTTGCCGAAAACAAACTTTTTGCTACCGTAGATGCTACGGTGCGGAAGGTGGTCCTTGAAAACATTCCCTTCCTGCTATCCGATACCGTAGGCTTTATTCGCAAACTACCCACCCACCTCATCGAATCCTTCAAATCCACCCTCGATGAAATCCGAGAAGCAGACCTCTTGGTGCATGTGGTGGATCTATCTCACCATGCCTTTGAAGACCATATCGAGGTGGTCACACAAACCCTCCAAGAAATTAAAGCGGGAGATAAGCCAGTCTTACTCGTATTCAATAAGGTAGATCTAGTGCAGCAGATGCCTTCCGAAGAGGAGCTATTGCATATCAGTGAGCACGAGCTTCAAGAAAGCCGTTACCTAGATTTCAAGGCGCTCTCAGAAGCCTTCAAAAAGAAAAATGGAATTACTCCCGTATTTATGTCTGCCTCACTGGGAGAAAATGTGGAAGGATTTCGTGAAACACTCGTTCAGGAAGTGAAAAAACAACACCGCAAATTGTATCCCCACTACCTGGAGGATCAGGTGGTGGATTGGGGTGACTCCTGGGAAGAGGGGCAGTAAGTTAGTTCTCCGCCAAACTGGTTCAGGTTCCTGGAAGTGAAATCCCCTTTACCCTTCGGTAGAGGTTAAGCGCATACTTGTCCGTCATCCCTGAGATAAAATCCACCAGCGAACGCAGCAAGGGGTAAGGATTCGATTCGGTCCCAAAGCCTTTCAGCGGAAAATCCTCTGGAAGGAGACGAAGCAAACTTTTGTCCTGCCCTGAGGAAAGTTCGGCCGCATAGCAATGGTGATACAGCGCTTGGCTAAATGCCGCTAACAAGCCATCCAACACCTGAAAGCCGATTGCCTCCTTTTCTAACACCACCTGGGAACGGTAGATTTGACGAACCGAGCGCTGGGAGATTTCTGCTAGGGCCTTGGCAGAAGGAATCATATCTGTCAATGCTTTATCAAAATTTCCTTTGCGCATGCCTTCTTCGTAGGCGGCAAAGGCCTCCACACATTCTCGAATCAGCTGACCGATGACTATGGCTCGGAGCGCTCCAAGATTTTGAGTTTGGGTCCGATCTTTAAGTTTCTCTGGATCAAATTTAGATCCCAAAATAGGCTTTAGGAGGGCTAAGGTGTCCTCAAAAGAAATTAGACCAAGCGTACAGCCGTCCTCTAGGTCAATGATGCTGTAACAGATGTCATCTGCCGCCTCCACCAAGAAGGCAAGGGGATGACGAGCCCAACAATCCGCTCCCACTTTCTCAAGTCCCAGTTCCAGAGCCATCTGCTCAAAATCTTGGAGCTGGTTGATAAAAAAGCCATACTTTTTTTGACTCTTTCGGGCGATATCCCGCTGTGCGATGAGGCTAGGACGGGGATATTTCGTGAATGCAGCTAGAGTGGCATAGGTCAACTTTAAGCCGTACTGCTTCGATACCAGCATGCGGAATCCCTGAGCGTTGCCTTCAAAATTGGTGAGGTCCGCCCACTGATCCCTGCGTACATGCTGCATCCAAGCCTTTCCGGAGGGGTGGAGCCTGAAGAAATCAGAGATCGCCTCCTCGCCCGCATGCCCAAACGGAGGGTTCCCAATATCATGCGTCAGCGAGGCCGCTGCCACAATGGATCCAATCCCTGCCGCTGTGATTCCTTTGGAAGCTAGTTTGGGGTACTTCTCGAGTAAAATTTCTCCCGCTGCCTTGCCCAGAGATCGGCCCACAGAGGACACTTCCAGACTGTGTGTCAATCGAGTATGTACAAAAGCTTGCTCTGGAAGGGGGAAAACCTGGGTTTTATCCTGAAGATTCCGAAAGGGAGATGAAAAAATAATTCGGTCGTAATCCACTTCAAACTCAGATCGTGCCGAGTCGGATCCTGCCGTTTTCCCTTGTTCTCCAAAACGCCCAAAGGCGAGTAAGTTCTCCCAATTCATCATACACAAAAGTACAGCTAGCGTTAGAAATTTCATGCCCTTGGCACAAAGAATCCTCCGGCCAGACGTAAATATTTTATTTGATTATCCGCAATGATGCCAGTGGCTCAACATGCCTGTTTAAATTTTGTCAACGGCTAACAGTCCACGGTCGACAGCTCATCTTATTGAACCTCAAACCTTTTTTTCTCCCGTTAGTGGTGAAAAAGCAGATAATCGTCAACGGTCCACGGCATATTGAATTGAACTTCAAACATCTACTTGTTAGATCACCAACCTATTCAATCTGAAAAAAATCAGCGGGTTTTTTCTGGTTAGATCTGCGTGAGAAAAAGGCCAACGCACGATAAACCTCAATCCACGGCTCATTGAATTGAACTTCAAACCTAATTTTCTTTGGTTAGTGGTTAAAAAGAGGATAATCAGAATATTTTGGTTCTCCTTGCCTATTTGGGCAAGCTGAAGCGGTAATTGCGAGGAATGACAAGAATTGATCTAAATTTGGAACCATGAATCCCAGAATTTTCATGCAACGTGCATTGGAGCTCGCCGAACGAGGAAAAGGAACCGTACGTCCCAATCCCTTGGTCGGCTGTGTACTCGTGCATGATGGGAAAATCATTGGGGAAGGATACCATCAACAGTATGGAGGACCACATGCAGAAGTAAATGCAATCGCCTCTGTCACTGACCCCAAGTTACTCGCAGATGCGACGGCCTATGTCAGCTTGGAACCTTGTTCCCACTGGGGAAAAACTCCACCCTGTGCCAATTTATTGATTGAAAAAGGAATAAAGTCGGTACAGGTAGCCACCCTAGATCCCAACCCGCTCGTGGCTGGAAAGGGCGTACAACTCATGCAAGATGCTGGGGTCGAGGTTACCGTCGGCCTGCTAAAGGAGGAAGCAAGATGGCAAAACAGGCGTTTTATTTGTCAGCAGGAAAAACACCGACCCTACCTCATCCTCAAATGGGCTCAAACCCAGGATGGCTTTTTGGCAAGAGAAAATTTTGACTCCAAATGGATCAGTAGTACCCAAAGCAGGCAATTGGTGCACCAATGGCGGGCAGAGGAGCAGGCTATCCTAGTTGGAAAAAATACTGCCCTCCACGACAATCCACGTCTGAATGTGCGTGACTGGAGCGGAACCGACCCGATTCGGGTGGTGCTGGATTCTCGGTTGGAACTTCCTGCTGACCTGAACCTATTTGACCAGCAGATCCCCACGCTCTGTTACAATATTTTAAAAAACGAAACCCTTCCCAACTTGGAATGGATCAAACTATCGGAGGGAAATTTCCTTGAAGCCCTACTGGCCGACCTGCATGCCCGAAACATTCAAAGCCTACTGATTGAAGGTGGCAGCCAAGTTTTGCAACAATTTTTGGCAGCAGGACTATGGGACGAGGCCCGTGTATTCACGGCACCCATTCAATTTGAACGTGGAATATCCGCTCCTACACTTACTCAAACTCCTGCCGAGTCCTTTGCGGTGGGCGAAGATCAACTAGACCTCTATTACCATGGCTGAAACCTTATTCCTTCCTCAAGCGGGAAGCAAAGAAGAAATTTACCAGGCACTCCTCCCTCAAGTGGAGGCATTAATCTCGGGTGAGCAAGATTTGGTAGCCAACCTGGCCAATATCGCTGCTGCCCTTCGGGAGGCTTTTGAATTTTTTTGGGTGGGATTTTATGTGGTTCAAGGACAGGAGTTGGTGCTCGGCCCCTTTCAAGGCCCCATTGCCTGCACGCGTATTGCCTACGGGAGGGGCGTCTGTGGGACAGCTTGGAAAGAAAAGAAAACGCAGTTGGTGCCCGATGTGGAGGCTTTTCCAGGACACATTACCTGCAGCTCCGCGTCCAAGTCAGAAATCGTCGTGCCAGCATTTCAGGACGGCGAGGTATTTCTTGTCTTGGATGTAGATAGTGATCGGTTGGATGATTTTGATGCCGTAGACCAGCGCTACTTGGAGGCCTTGATGGGCATGCTCGAAAAAACCAGGACTACTTAAGCACTTCGCGAACGAAGTTCTGAACGACTTCTAAGGTCTTTTCTTTTTCCTCCACCATTCCCAGGTGTCCTACACCTTCGAGTTCGATGTAGTGTGTAAAGGCACTTTGCTGTGCACGGCTCGATTCAATTTTGACAGATCCGTCTACCGTCCCCGCCAGTAGCAACTTTGGGCCTGCAAACTGCTGAAGTACTTCCAACCGATCTACCCGATCCCGCATCGCAATGGTGTAGGCAAGTAGGCCTTCCAAGCTAGAGCGCTTTCCATCTTCAATGGCATGTGCCATGGCGTCGGCCAGCTCAATTCGGCGATGTTCAGGAAATAATTGAGGAACAAAAGAGGTTACAAATTTGGCAGCTCCGTGTTTTTTCAAAAAGGTAAGGGTACGGTTGCGCATCTCCTTTTTTTCCAAATCATCTGCATATGCGGTGGAATGAAGCAAACCAATGGCCTTGATTCGATCCCCCATGCGCTCGAGTAAGGCCAGGGCTACATATCCGCCTAAAGAATGGCCCATTACGATGGGATTTTGAATCTGAAGGGCATCCATCCATTGCTCCAGCTGCAAGGCAACCTGCTCAAGGCTTGTAATGGGACTGGTCAGTGGAGAATTCCCAAATCTAGGTAAGTCTGGACAGAGTACGCGGTACTGGGTCGACAAGGAGTCTGCAAAGTAGCGCCACATCTCTCCGGATTCACAAAAACCATGAAGGAACAGGAGCGCTGGGCCTTGTCCTTTTTCAAAAAAATGCAACATGAGTGGGCTGAATTTAGGCAGTTTGTTCCTGCTCGGCGAAGGCCTTTACTGCATTGGCGATCCCTTCTGGGTCAAAGCCGCAATCGCGGTGCAGTTCCAGTTGCTCTCCATGCTCGATAATATCATCTGGAATTCCAAGACGCTTTACCTGCGCTTGGTAGCCCTGATCTACCATCCATTCTAGGACTGCAGAGCCAAATCCTCCCATCAAGCAGCCATCTTCTACCGTGATTACTTTCTTGAAGTTGGCAAAAATTTCATGCAAAAGCTTTTCATCCAGAGGCTTCACAAATCGCATGTCGTAGTGTGCAGGATTTAGGCCTTCTTTCTCCAAGGATGCACAAGCCTCCACGGCATAGTTGCCAATGTGTCCTAGGGTCAAGATTGCCACCCCTTCCCCGGATTTGATGCATCTTCCTTGACCTACTGGAATCCTTTGGAAAGGAGTTTTCCAGTTGGGCATCACTCCATTTCCTCTTGGATAGCGAATGGAGAAAGGTCCCCCATGTAGCGATCCTGTGTACATCAGATTTCGAAGTTCCTCCTCATTCATGGGAGCCGAAACTACCAAGTTGGGAACACAACGGAAGTATGCAATATCGTAAGCGCCATGGTGTGTAGGGCCATCAGCACCAGCGAAGCCGGCACGGTCCAAGCAAAATACCACAGGCAGATTTTGAAGGCAGACATCGTGCACCACTTGATCGTAGGCACGCTGCATAAAGGAAGAGTAAATGTTACAGAACGGCACTAGCCCTTGGGTAGCCATCCCCGCAGAGAAGGTGACGGCATGCTGCTCAGCGATGCCCACATCAAATGCCCGATCAGGCATGGCCGCCATCATCAAATTCATGGACGATCCCGATGGCATTGCTGGAGTCACCCCCATGATGCGCGCATCTTTTTCAGCAAGCTCGATCATTGTATGTCCAAAGACATCCTGGTATTTGGGCGCTTGCGGTGTAGTTGGCGTTTTTTTGTAGATCTCACCCGTCAACTTATCAAAAGTTCCAGGGGCATGCCAGGTGGTTTTGTTGCCACTTTCTGCTGGGCCATAGCCCTTCCCTTTTACAGTGATGCAATGGAGGATTTTGGGTCCTGGAATATCTTTGAGGTCTTTGAGTATTTCCACCAAGTGGTCCACGTCATGTCCATCTACAGGACCAAAATAGCGGAGGTTGAGGGATTCAAAGAGGTTGCTCTGCTTGAGTACTGCAGATTTTATTGCTCCTTCTACTTTGGATATAATTTCTTGTGCGCTACTGCCAAATTTGCTGAGTTTGCCTAGCACATTCCATACCTCATCTTTCACCTTGTTGTAGGTGTGTGAGGTAGTGATGTCGGTCAAGTAATCCTTCAAGGCCCCTACATTGGGGTCGATCGACATGCAGTTGTCGTTGAGGATAATCAGCAGGTTGGTGCCGCTCACGCCGGCATGGTTGAGGGCTTCGAAGGCCATTCCGCCAGTGAGTGAGCCATCGCCGATAACGGCCACGTGCTGTAGCGAGCTACCAGTGTATTTGGAGGCCATGGCCATACCCAAAGCAGCAGAGATCGAGGTGCTGGAGTGTCCCACACCAAAGGTGTCGTACTCACTTTCTGTTCGCTTTGGAAATCCAGAAAGGCCGCCATACACGCGATTGGTATGGAAAGCTTCTCTTCTGCCCGTCAGAATTTTGTGCCCGTAAGCCTGATGTCCTACATCCCAAACCAACTGGTCTTTTGGAGTGTTGAGCACATAATGTAAGGCTACCGTAAGCTCAACCACCCCCAAACTTGCTCCAAAATGCCCACCATACACCGACACATTGTCGATGATAAATTGGCGTAACTCCTGACAAACCTGAACTAAAGAATCTTTGGAAAAATTCTTCAAATCATCAGGGCTATTGATTTGAGCTAATAAAGGACCGGGTTGAATTTGCATCGGCAGGGTGTTATTGTTAAGGAAGATTAACTTTTAACTGGTCTGTTTGTTTGAAAAATACATCGCATTCAAAATGAGTCTTTCCAATTTCTAGTCTCAAGATTTCACTGAATTGAATATCTTTGGCTAAGAGTACCCAAAATTAATCCAAATAATTAAATATCCTGTGAGTTTCGAAATCAAATTACCCTTGTTCGAAGGCCCCTTCGATCTCATGCTCTTTTTTATAGAACGGGACGAATTGGATATTTATGACATCCCAATTTCCAAGATCACCAACGATTTTCTGGACTATGTCCACCACATGGAAAACTTAGAAATTGAGGTGGCCAGTGATTTTATACTTTTTGCTGCTACGCTGATGAAGATTAAATCTCGGATGCTGCTTCCTCGACCTGTACTAAACGAGCAGGGAGAATTGGTAGATCCACGGGAGGAGCTGGTGCGCAACTTGCTCGAGTACAAAAAATACAAGTCGGTAGTGGAGGAGCTTTCCGCACTGGAACTCGATCGCATGTCCAAGGAAAAGCGGGGAAATCTAGTGAAGGAACTTCAAGAACTAAGTAAGGTAGAAGATGTGGAAGCGGAATTGCAGCACCTAGACTTGTACAAGCTGCTCCATGTATTTCAAAAATGCATGTCAAGACTGGTTGCTCGAGCGGATGAACCAACCCATACCATCATTCAGTATCCCTATACCATTGAACAACAAAAAGCATTTGTGCTTGAGAAAATTAGCTTCAAAAAGCAGGTTCCCTTTACGGATTTAATTTCGTACAAGCCCGAAAAAATATTTGTGATCTATACCTTTCTTGCCATTCTGGAATTGCTTCAGCTTTCTGAGTTAACCCTAATTCTAGGGGAAGGCTTCAATAATTTTTGGGTAGAAAAAATCGAACCAATCGCCACGGAAGCATGAAACTAGACAACAAAAAGGTTTTTCAAACCCTCAACCCGAACAAGGTGTGGGTACCTATCCTAATTGGCTTGGCGATTATTTTTGCCATGTTTTATTTTGACCCCAATTTGACTACAGAAAACTTACGTGTGGTCGTTGATGCTTCCCCATTATTTATTTTCCTTGCCATTTTGGTGATTTTCTTACGAGACTTTGGCTATGTCTACCGAATCCGAGAGATCACCGACCGGCACCTGACCTGGACCCGAGCGTTCTATGTGATCATGCTCTGGGAATTTGCCTCTGCAGTCACCCCCTCCGTGGTGGGAGGGTCGGCTGTAGCCATGTTTATTCTAAACAAGGAAGGCATCAAGATGGGCAAAGCCATTGCCTTTGTGATGGTGACCGCCATTTTTGACAACCTGTTTTTTGTTATTGGGGCACCCATCATCCTTTATTTTGCTCAAGGAAATATCTTTCCTGAAAGCGAATTATTGGAATCTCAGGTTGGGAGTAGCCTTCAGGCGCTTTTTTGGATTAGCTATGCCCTGTATGCCTCCTACAGCCTATTGATGGCTCTTGGCTTATTTTATAGGCCTCGCGTATTCAAATGGCTGTTGATCAAGATTTTTTCCATCCGCTTTCTCCAAAAATGGAAACACGATGCCCAAGAATTTGGAGATCAAATCATTGACGCTTCCAAGCTCTTGAGTGGAAAAAATTACAGCTATTGGCTCAAGATTATCATCGCCACAATCGTAGTTTGGTCTGCCAGATACTTGATGCTCAATACCTTAATGTCTGCTTTTGTACCTCTAGATTTCTTTGATCACGTGATCGTATTTGCCCGACAGGTAATCATGTGGATTGTCATGATGATCTCACCTACCCCAGGAAGCAGTGGTACCGCAGAGTTTTTCTATGGGCAGTTTTTCGAGCAGTTTTTAGGTAAATATACCTTTGTAACCAGCATCGTCTGGAGGCTACTTTCCTACTATCCATACCTAATTT
The DNA here is from genome assembly GCA_040403475.1 of Algoriphagus sp. Taxonomy (GTDB): domain Bacteria; phylum Bacteroidota; class Bacteroidia; order Cytophagales; family Cyclobacteriaceae; genus Algoriphagus. The sequence continues at coordinate 362,704 of JBBAKO010000001.1, forward strand.
TGGGAGCATTTTTCCTCCCACGATGGGTTCGCCAGGTATTTTTCAACAAGAAAAAGGAACTGAGTTAAATGTTGGTCTCCCTTACACTCCCCCTTTTAGAACAAATTCTTGAGAGCAAGGGCCTAGGGCTTGCAGCGAGTCAAGGAATCGCACAAATCAGCATTGACTCAAGGCAGGTCCTGCATCCCGAGCAAACCTTGTTTGTGGCACTAAAAGGAGCAAAGGCGGATGGGATTACCTTCATAGATTCCCTGATCGAGGCGGGCGTTCGCTGCTTTTTGGTAGCTAAAAATGTAGCGCTCCCTGCTTCTTGGTTAGAAAAAGCCTGTTTCATCCCAGTCAGCGATACCCGCGCTGCGCTTCAATCCTTGGCCTCCTTCCAAAGGGGGGAATTTACCAAGCCCATCGTAGGCATCACGGGCAGCAATGGCAAAACCATCGTCAAAGAATGGCTGGGGCAAGTCTTGAGTCAGCAATTTGCGGTAGCAAAGAGCCCCAAGAGCTACAACTCACAGGTAGGGGTTCCGCTTTCGATTTTTGGCATACAGCCCTACCATCAGGTAGCCATCCTCGAGGCTGGTGTCTCCAAAAAAGGAGATATGGATACTTTGGCAGGCATGATTCGCCCAGATTTGGGCATATTTACCAACATTGGCTCGGCCCATGAAGAAGGGTTTGCGGGGATCCATGAGAAGATTGCCGAGAAACTCAAGCTTTTTGCAGGCACTAAATTACTGTTGTATTGCAAAGATCAGGACCTGCTCGCCCACACCATCGAGCAAGAGGTGGCGGAAGAAAATCGCATTTCCTGGTCCAAAAATCCAGGATCAGACTTTAGCGTTTCCTGGAAAAGCCTCGAGAGTAGTTCTAGGATTGTAGTGATGAAGCAAGACCTGCAAACCCACACCTTCCAAGTACCCTTTACGGACCAGGCTTCCTTGGAAAATGTCACCCACGTGATCCTAGCGGCACTAAGCCTAGGACAGGAGGCCCCGGCCATCCAAGAAGGCTTGAGTCACCTCAAGCCCGTGGACATGCGCTTGACCCTCAAGCCAGGCCTCAATGACTGCCTTTTGATCGACGATACTTACAACAACGACCTAGCGGGACTTCGAGTGGCCTTGGAGTTTTTGAGTCAGCAACGACCCAAGCGATCTAAAATTTTAATCCTCTCAGACCTCTTGCAGCAGGGCTTGCCGGAGAAAATCTACACTGAAGTGGCCGAATTGATCCAATCCTATGGGATCGATCGAATCATTGGGGTTGGAACGGAAATCCAGCGCCTGGAAAAGCTTGTGGATATCCCCACCTCCACCTTTGGGAGTACCGAGCTTCTCCTTCAAAAACTCGATCCCGATCAGTTTCAAAACGACCTTATCTTACTCACGGGCGCCCGCTCCTTTGCCTTTGAAAAGATCGTCAACCGGCTTCAGCAGCGCATCCATGGCACCACCTTGGAGATCAACTTGAATGCGCTGACCCATAATTTTAACTTTTACAAACGACAACTCGCGCCAAGTACGCGGGTCATGGTGATGGTCAAGGCCTTTGCCTACGGAGGAGGTGCCGCAGAAATCGCGAATCACCTGCAGACCTTGGGGGCCGATTACCTAGCCGTAGCCTACACAGATGAGGGGGTAAGCCTGCGGAAACAAGGGATTCAACTTCCGATCATGGTGCTCAATCCAGTAGAAGAATCCTTCGATTTGCTGTACCAGTACCAGTTGGAACCAGTTGTTTTCAGTCCTGAATTTTTTAGGAAGTTGGGCAATTTTGCAAGAAATCAAGGACTTCCCCTCTCCATCCATTTGGATCTGGACACCGGGATGAATCGCTTGGGCTTTGAGCAGGCACAGGTGGAGGAACTAAATGATCTTCTCCTTGCCTTCCCAGAACTGAAGGTTGCCAGCCTGTACACCCACCTGGTGGGAGCTGATGAAGAAGCGCATCATGATTTTTCGATACAGCAGCTCCAGCTGTTTATGAAAATGAGCGAAGCAATTGGCACCAAGTTGGGATACCAGCCCCTTCGTCATGCACTCAACTCAGCGGGGATTGTTCGCTATCCAGACTTTCAGCTGGATATGGTGCGCCTCGGTATCGGCCTGTATGGGGTAGAAGTCACCGGCAAGCACGACAGCTCTTTGAAGGCAGTGAGCAACTTGAAAACAACCATTTCGCAAGTCAAAACCCTGGCTCCAGGAACCACCGTAGGGTATTCTAGAAAAGGGAGTTTGCCCGATGGGGGCCGAATCGCCACCTTGGCCATTGGCTATGCAGATGGCTACGATCGCCGATTTTCGCAAGGCAAGGGCTATGTCCTCCTTCATGGCAAGAAGGCTCCCGTGATCGGCAATGTCTGCATGGACATGGTGATGGTGGATGTCAGTGCTATTCCCGAAGCCAAGGCAGGAGACGAAGCCATCGTGTATGGAGAACAGATTTCCTTGAAGGAACTTGCCGATCGTATTGGCACCATCCCCTACGAGCTGCTCACCAATATCAGTACGCGCGTCAAGCGGGTGTATTATCTCGATTGATGCAGCTCCCCTTAGGGCAATGATTTTTTCCAGCCCAGGTCTTGGGAGGTGTAGATGCTCCCCTTTCCACTAAAAATAAAGGCCACCAAACAAGCAATCCCCAAGTACACTCCTACCTCCAGTCCAAACAGTTCCATCCCCATCAGCGTACAGGCCAAAGGGGTATTCGTAGCTCCAGCAAACACCCCTACAAATCCACAGCCAGCCAAAAGCGCTAAAGGAAGCGGAATATAGGCTGCCAGCGCATTGCCCAAAGTGGCACCCGTGAAGAAAAGTGGTGTGACCTCCCCTCCTTTAAATCCAGAGCCCAAAGTCAATCCCGTAAGGCCTGTTTTCGCTAAAAAATCATACCAAGGAACTGGGGTCTCGAAGGCCTCCACAATTCGTGGAATCCCCAAGCCCACATAGGTGTATGCTCCTGTCAAGTATACGATTCCAGCTACCAAAACTCCGCCGATGAGTGGCCGAAGCGGGGGATACGAAATGCGATTAAAAACTGTAGTCACCAAATGTCCTGTTTCAATAAAGAGGCGAGCAGCGAGGCCAAAGGCAATCCCTGCTGGAATCATCCAGGCCAAGTTGATCAGGGTATGGGGAGCAACTTCAGGAATAAGGTAGGCCGTATGTCCAATCCCCCAGACCCAATCGCAAACCCAATAGGCCGTAAACGCAGACCAGAAAGCTGGAAAAATGGAGTTGGGGTCTACTTTACGTCGAAATAGCCACTCCAAAGAAAATACCGCTCCTGCCAGCGGCGTGCCAAATACCGAGGCAAAGCCCCCTGCAACTCCACAGATCAAAAGTATCCGGACAGTGGCGGCATCCAAAGACCAGCGCTTGCCTAGTTGCGCCGCCAAAGAAGCGCCCATCTGAACCGCCGTCCCTTCTCGACCCGCTGAGCCCCCAAAAAGATGGGTGATCAAGGTGCCAAACAAAACGAAAGGTGCCATCCGCAAGGGCAGGGTCGGCTGGGGAATATAGATTCCCTCCAATATCAAATTGTTCCCTTTTTCAACACCAGACCCGTAGCGGTGGTAGCAGTAGCCAATGGCAAATCCTGCAAGGGGTAAACCTGCCAATAGCCAAAGGTGGGCATCACGAATCCCGCTTACCCAATCCAAGGAAAGCAAAAAAATGGCGGAGGCAGAGCCCGACAAGGCTCCGACGCATGCGCCCATTGCTACCCAAAAAAGAAGGTTTTTCAGCAAGATAATCGAATTTTAAGGTCCCTTTAGGTACAAAGAAAAAGGGATTTGGTAGAATTCAAGGGGCAAGGAACATATTTTTAGGACATATCGCTACCGCTTAGCAACCAATTGAAGCGCAAATCAGTTATCCACAAAATAGGCGTTCATGAAAAACATTCTCATCACTGGCGGCTCGGGTCTTGTGGGCAAGCAACTTACGGCTTTGCTGGAGCAAAAAGGGTATAAAGTGGCTTGGCTTAGCAGAAAACCACAGCAGCAAACCCATTTTCTCTGGGATGTAGCGCGTCAGGAAATAGATCCGCAAGCAATGGAATGGGCAGATGCAGTGGTGCATTTGGCTGGTGAAGGGGTAGCAGAAAAGCGTTGGACTGCGGAACGAAAGCAGGCCATTCTTCGCTCACGAACAGAAAGCACCGCCCTATTGCACCAAGCCATACAGCAGGCAACTCATAAGCCGAGCACCTTTATTTCTGCCTCAGCAGTGGGCTATTATGGATTTGATACCGGTGCTGCACTTGTGGATGAGAGCAGTGCTTCGGGCACCGATTTTTTGGCAGAAGTGGTGCTGGCCTGGGAAAAAGAGGTCAAAAAGATAGAAGCCTTGCCGCTTCGATGTGTCATCCTTCGAATCGGCATCGTGTTGGATGCGCAGGGAGGAGCCTTAGCCGAAATGCTCAAGCCCCCTGTGGCTGCACCTTTGGGTTCGGGCGCGCAGTGGATGAGTTGGATCCATGTAGAAGACTTGGTGCGCTTATTTGTTTTTGCGCTTGAAAAGACCACGCTTCAGGGCATTTACAATGCCGTGGGGCCTAATCCCGCCACCAACCAGCAACTGACCAAGGAAGCGGCTGCTGCCAAGGGTAAAACCTATGTTGGGATCGGGGTGCCTGGATTTGCACTGAAGTTGGTCTTGGGAGAAATGGCTGCCATGGTCATTGGCGGCAATCGCGTTTCTAGCCAAAAGATTCAAAAGGCAGGTTTTGAATTTGAATTTCCAGAGTTGAAAGAGGCGCTGAAGGATATTTTTAAGTCTTAAAATTAAACATTTGATTTGAGTGGAGTCTATCAACTAGCCTCCCGATTCATCCCTAAGTGTTTGAATGTGTTTTTGTAATTCTTTTCCTTGCTCCTTCGTTAAAATTCCTCTAAATTTTTTGAGTTCAATAGGAACAGGCTGTACAGAGCCCTCATTCAGTACTTTAATCCATTCCATTTCTTCCAATAGCGAAAGCAACTCTTTTGCCTTCGGGTTTTTAATTTCAATGTGTAAGATGTCTTTCATGAGAATTTATTAACCTTCTAAAAAGATCAGCCTCAGAAAATAATCTACCTGGAACGGCCAAACAGAAACCAGAAAAATACCGATGGTTCTTCTATTTTTTTGACCACCAATCTAAAATAGTTTTTTTTTGAGGGATTAAAGCAGAATTTAGTAGAAAGTTACCCAAGCACCTATGAAACGATTTTCCCTTATCCTCTTATTGGTCCTGATTGCCCAATTTGGCTTTGCTCAAGACCTGAGCTACTACCTGCCCAAAGGCTATACCTACAACCCGAAAGTTCCTACTCCCAAGCAGGTACTGGGCTATGAAGTAGGCGAATGGCACGTGACCCACGACCAGCTGGTCATGTACATGAAGGCCGTCGCTGCCGCTTCAGATCGAGTTAAATTTGAGGAAACTGGTCGCTCCTACGAAAAGCGTCCACAAACCCTATTGACCATAACTGCTCCTGCCAACCTGGCCAAACTGGACCAGATCAAGGCAGAACGTGCCAAACTTCGGGACCCTGCAGCCTCAGTCAACCTAACCAACATGCCAGTGGTCCTTTTTATGGGCTACTCCGTCCATGGAAATGAACCGAGTGGCGCCAATGCCGCACTACTTGCAGCCTATCACTTTGCTGCTGCCAATGAAATCGAAGCAGACCTCAAGGACATGGTGCTCCTATTGGACCCAGCCATCAACCCGGATGGACTCAACCGCTTTGCTTCCTGGGTCAACTCCCATAAGGCGTATAACATGAACGGCGACCCGGCACAGCGCGAACTCAACGAGGCATGGCCTCGAGGACGCACCAACCACTACTGGTTTGACCTCAACCGTGACTGGCTGCCTGTACAGCATCCTGAATCCAGAAATCGCGTACGTGTATTCCAAAGCTGGTTGCCGAACGTGCATTTGGACTTCCACGAAATGGGCTCCAACAGCACCTTCTTTTTTCAACCAGGTGTCCCTTCCCGCGTTCACCCTTTGACACCCAAGAAAAACTTCGAGCTGACCGAGAAGATCGGTACCTACCATGCCAAAGCCTTGGACCAAATCGGCTCCTTGTACTACAACCAGGAAAACTACGACGACTTCTACTACGGCAAAGGATCTACCTATCCGGATGTGCAAGGCTCCGTCGGTATCTTGTTTGAGCAGGCTAGTTCCAGAGGACACCTCCAAGAAACGGACAATGGCATGCTCAGCTTTCCGTTTACGATCCGCAACCAGTTTACCGCCAACCTATCCTCCTACCAAGCCACCAAAGAGATGCGCGTGGAGCTCAACCAGTGGATGAAGGATTTTTACACGGACATCAAAAAGGAAACCGATGTTGACATCAACAAGGCCTACATCTTTGGTGCCAAGGAAGAGGATGCGCGGAGCTACCACCTGGCAGACTTGATTCTTCAGCACGACATCAAGCTCTTTTCCCTAAAGGAAGACTTGGTCATCAATGGCAAGCAATTCAAAAAAGGAAACTCCTACATCGTTCCTGCAGATCAGCCGCAGTACCGCTTAATCAAGGCCATGTTTGAAACACGTACTACTTTCCAAGACAGCTTGTTTTACGACATTTCTGCTTGGACCTACCCCATGGCTTTTGGAGTAGACTTTATGGCTTTGAATAGCCGCATCGTCAATCTTGCCAACGTCAGCCCTGTGGATAAGTCTAGTTTTGCACAAGCTCCAGGCAAGGTAGTCGGCACTGCCGGTGCCTACCAATATGCGATGGAATGGACCGATTACTATGCTCCCAAAGCGGCCTATCAATTGTTGAAGGCTGGATTTTTGGTTCGTGTAGCCACCAAAGAATTCTCCACTGCTGAAGGGAAAGCCTTTGGTAGAGGCACGGTGCTGATTGACAAAGGCGAAAGCGGCCTTGATTCGCAGGCCTTCTTCAAGAAGCTAGAGGAAGTAGCCCGATTTGCACATGTAGATATTCATGCACTGACTACAGGATACACGCAGGGCGCCAACCTAGGTTCTACGTTTATGCTTCCCTTGAATACGCCTACCATCGCTCTTTTGGTCGATGGGGGTGTGGATAGTGGAGAAGCTGGAGAGATCTGGCACCTACTCGACCAGCGCATGCAAATGCCGGTAACCCTACTGCCTTTGGAATCCGTGAGCGGTACCAACTTGGATCGCTATTCGGTCATCTTGATGGCGGATGGAAGCTACGGGCAACTGGGACAGTCCGGCGCAGCGGCCCTGAAAACTTGGGTGAGCAAGGGCAATACCTTGGTGGCCAAAGGAGGCGCGCTTCGCTGGTTGGCACAGAATGAAATCGGAAATTTCACCTTCCGCAAAGTGGATAACGCGGAAAAAGGTTTGCAGAAAAGCTATGCGGATTTTGAGAATGCTACCGGAGCCAAGCAAACTTTTGGAGCCATCTTCAAATCGACCTTGGACACCAGCCATCCAATTGGCTATGGCTACGTGAGCAAAGAGCTCTTCACCTTCAGAAATGACAATTTCTTCCTAGAGCCCTCCACCAACCCCTATGCCAATCCGCTAGTCTACACTAAAGATCCTTTGGCTTCTGGCTACCTGCATCCAAGCAATTTGCCTGGAGTACAGGAGAGCGCAGTGATCCGTGTAGCTAGTCAAGGCAGAGGTCGAATTATAGGCTTTGCAGACAACCCTAACTTCCGTGCCTTCTGGTTTGGCACCAACAAGCTGTTTATGAATTCCATTTTCTTCGGCCAAGTGATTGACGGAGGAACTGCCCGTTAAATTTCAAATCCCAGCTCAATGCTGGGATTTTCTTTTCTATTGCTATTCTTAGAATTTATGAAAAAAATTAGTTTTTTTCTTTTCGCTTTGCTGATGGGCGGAGGCGCTCTTGTCGCTCAAGAAATGAGTTTTGAGTCCTACAATCCTCCTTCCACGCTCAAGGTGCCTCAGCATCCAGTGACACGGTCAAAGTTTCCCTTTATCGATATCCACAGCCACCAAGGAGGCGTCAACAAATCCAAGATCGATCAGCTCTCCGCGGAGATGAAGGAGCTCAACATGGCCATCATGATCAACCTGAGTGGGCGGGGCTTCGGGCAGGGCAATAGCAATGCACAGCAGGAATACATCAAGGGCATGATGCAGGAGTTTAAAACCCATGCCCCTGGCAGATTCATGGTGTTTACCAATTTGAATTTTAACGGTTTTGGTACGCCAGAGTGGACCGCCTTGGCAGTAAAGGAGCTGGCGGAAGATGTAGCTTCAGGAGCAGTGGGATTGAAGATTTACAAGAGTTTGGGTTTGAACTCCAAGGACAACAGTGGAAAGCGAATTCCCGTGGACCATCCCGATTTGGATCCAGTTTGGACGAAGGCGGGGGAACTCGGGATTCCGGTACTGATTCATGCTGCGGATCCCGCACAATTCTGGCAAGCGATGGATTCCACGAACGAACGCTGGTTGGAACTCAAACTTCATCCCAATCGCCGCCGATCTGCTATCGACCCAGCGCCTTTTGAGCAAATCATTGCCGAGCAGCACCGCGTATTTGCGAAGCATCCCAAGACCACCTTTATCAATGCGCATATGGGCTGGATGGCCAACGACTTGGATGCTGCAGGGGCGCACTTAGATCGCTATCCGAATGTCAACTACGAGATTGGTGCCATCATCGCAGAGCTTGGCAGACAGCCTCGACGGGCCAAGGAGTTTTTCACCAAGTACCAGGATCGAATTTTATTCGGCAAAGATGCCTACAACAAGGAGGAGTTTTACACCTACTTCCGCGTATTGGAAACCGAGGACGAGTATTTTCCTTATTACAAAAAGTACCATGCCTTTTGGAGCATGTATGGCTTGGGCCTTTCAGACGAGGTGCTGAAAAAATTATACTACAAAAATGCCCTTCGCATCGTGCCGGGATTGGATAAGACGCTATTTCCGGAGTAGTTGTACGAAGTACCAAGATGTAGTATCAAGTAGCTAGTATCAAGACTTTATTCGTGGTGATACGAGATTCGTATGATTCACGAATTCCCACTTCTTCATTTAACATTCAGCGTTCGGTGTTCGACATTTTTAAAAGTATCAAGTAGCTAGTAGCAAGATTGTACGAAGTACCAAGATGTAGTATCAAGTAGCTAGTATCAAGACTTTATTCGT
>JBBAKO010000001.1:371941-378139 GCA_040403475.1 Algoriphagus sp.
ACATTTTTAAAAGTATCAAGTAGCTAGTAGCAAGATTGTACGAAGTACCAAGATGCCTGCGGTAGGCAAACGTATTGAAATACAGTGGAAATACACTAGAAATAAACCGAGCCCGCCGCCGCGGGTACCTTGTACAATTTATCAGCCATTTCAGTCTTTCAACGCGAGTTGGTATTCTGTGGGGGTGTAACCCGTCAGCTTTTTAAACGTTTTGTAAAAAGTGCTTCTATGGGTGAAAAGGCAACCCATAGACAAGGAATCAATGGTATGCGAATCCAAATAGCCTGATTTTATCAATTTCTGGGCGTATTTAATTTTCAAAATATTCTGATACTCATTGAAGGAACAATAAGCATAATATTTAAAAACGTATTTGATATGACTTTGAGGATAATTCAGTCGAAAAGCAAACACCTTTAGTGATGGCAACAAGACAAAATTCACCAGTAACTCCTTCTCATTTTTTTTGATGGCGAAGATAATTTCATCCACTTTATCCTTCACTTTTTTCTCCACTTCGAGATCTTCCAAATCAGTTAGCTCCTTCTTATTGTGTTTCCAAACCGCCACCTCCTCCTCTTTGAAGCTATTGAGTTTTTGAAGAAGAAGCTGTTCACCGTGTAGTAGAAGTGGGTTTTTTAAAATGTAGACGACAAACAAAAACCACAACACGGAAGATGCTGCATAAAATCGGGGGAATTTGTGGTCCATGGTTTCCCCAGTGCTGGTGAGCAACAGGTAGTTTGACAATAAGAAAAAGAGAATGAAAAACGCTAATAATGCGTATACCCACAGTTTTATGGATTGAAAATGAAGGGTTTCCTTAATGCTTCTTCTACTAAACACATACTTCCAAACCAGCTGTATGGTAAACACCAAGTATACCGTCGTAAATAGAAGAAAAACGACTTGGATGACTCCCAAACTTGGGTTGAACGCAGTGCTTATGAAGGCAAATACTAAAGGGAATAAAAAATGAAGTATAATTTTTCTATAGGAGGTGGTTTTTAAAAGTAAGTTTTCAAAAAACAAAAAGAGCCCGACAAACTTAAAAAACGGAAAAATTAAATTTTCCTGAAAGGGATTAAAAAACGAGCCAACAAGTCCAAAAACTTCCAGTCCATGCAAAAAACGTTGAAGGCCCGCTACGGCTATAATGATCAAGAAAAAAAGATTCAGCTTATTATCTTTTTTGTGGCTGATCAAAACGATAAATAAGAGCACTAGCATTAGAAATCCTACGAAGAAGGATAAGAAATCAAATACCATTTGGTTTGAATTGTTTTTTAAATGAGCGGAATAGGACAGAAACCAAGCATCCTACACAGAAGCATGTTATCAAGATTTAGGAGGGTATTCATCACGGTCGAGCACCCCCCTCTTTTTTTTGAAGTTGCCCTCATCGGTTTACCAAGTGCATAAATCAGTTCAAATATATTTTTTTATGTGTGTAATAAAAAAGAATGATTCATAATATGAATCAATCAGAATCAAGAAATAAGAGCCAAGAGGCAAGTACAATGTGTCAAGTAGCTAGTATCAAGTATCAAGATTGTACGAAGTACCATGTACCACGTACCAAGACTCAGGAAGCAGAATTCAGGTCAAAATGCGAATTTCCACTTCGATATTCTTCACTCAGCGTTCGGAAAAAGTATCTAGTAGCTGGTATCAAGTAGCAAGACTTTATTCGTTGTAACACGAGTTTCCTATGTTCAACGAATTCCCCCTTCTTCATTCTTCAATCAGCGTTCGGTGTTCGACATTAGTTTAAATCTCGTATTTCGTAGCTCGTACTTCGTATTCTTTACCAGATGGTTGCATTCCCTCCAAACAAGCGCATGCTCACCATAAACTCATGCGTTTGGTTGGGTAGCAAGTAGCTCTGTAGCATCGGCCATTCGTACACATAACCGAAGCGTAGCTTGCCTAGGAGCACGCCTACTTGCGCATTGTTCGCATAGTCTACGCGGTGGCCGCCGCCTACCCAGAACTTGTCACGGAACAAGAACTTCATATTGAACTCCACGTTTGCCGGCAAGTCTGACTGCGTTCTCCACATCGCATTGGTGATCACAGTCATGTTTTCTGAGAAGCGGTTGCGGTAGCCTGCCTGTGCGATGCCTACCCTTGGCTTCTTGTCCATAAAGATGTCTCCACTGCTGATACTCCCCTCGTTTACATTGTGCACTGCATAGGATACGTAGTAGTTTGGATGCGTTACCGACATACCGATATTCAAGTCCAAGATATTCATGTCAGCAAAGCCACCTACATACTGGGTTAGCATTGGATCATTTGCTTGCTCGGTCGTAAGTCTAGATCCATCAAGGCGGATGCTGTTGATGTTGAGTCCTGCGCCCATGCGAAGGCCTGCTTTCTCACTCACTTGGATACGGGTCGCATAGCTTAAGATCAGTTCCGATTCGGTAAAGGCGCCGTATTCGTCACTGAGTAAGTTTACGCCTATGGCATTCTTGCCCAGGTCAAATGAACCGCCAAGGTTCGCCAGGTCCAATTCTGCAGAGACAAAGTTCATCTTCGGTGCTCCTTCCCAGCCTGCCCACTGGTTGCGAACTAGACCCTTGACCATGGTACCTTCGTAGGCAGTCAAGGCAGGGTTAAAGTAGCCTTGCATGTGGCTAAACTGGGACATGTATTTGCGGGATTGCCCGTAGGAAGCAATGCTTAGAAGCAGAGCTAGAATAAGAGTAGTTATTTTTTTCATTTCAATCATTTTAGTATCAAGTAGCTAGTATCAAGTATCAAGGACTGTTGTACCAAGTACCAAGAACAATGTATCAAGTAGCTAGTATCCTGCCTGCCGCAGGCAGGCAAGTATCAAGACTTTATTCGTTGTAACACGAGATCCTATGATTCACGAAAACCCACTTTTTCATTCAACATTCATCAATCGGTGTTCGATATTAAATAAGTATCAAGACGCCATATGAATTCAAATCCATACTTGGTTCATGGTACTTGGTACTTTGTACTCTCTTCTACTTCCTAATCACATTCAGCGTTCCTCTCCTCATCTCACCCGTTTCTCGGATTTCGATCGTCCAGAAGTAAGTTCCCACTGGGAGCTGCTTTCCATTGAAGGTTCCATCCCATCCTTGGTCGGGAGATTCGGTGTAGAATAGGCGTGAACCCACATTGTCATACACCGAGATGCGCGCACCTCCATAGAACCGGATACCCGGTACGCCCCAGCTGTCGTTGATTCCATCTCCATTAGGAGAGAAGCTATTGTTAACAACCAAGGAGGAAAATTCTAAACGTGATCTTTTGATCTCGAAGAACTTTTCTACGGTATTCCCTTTTCGATCTTTTACTTGGGCTAGGATTAGGAAGGTCTCTTTTCCTGGAGCAGGGTCTGCGCTGTTCCAGAAAAGAGTGTTGTCATTGATGTAAAAGAAGGGGTTGTCGTAGCCTGCCCCATACAGGTTCGTGACAAGGGGAGTTTTTGGGGACGTAGTCGTTCGGGAGGACTTCACGGTAAAGGCTCCGACCGGGATAAAAAATACAGTCGTACTCCCCTCGAAAGAGTTGTTATTGAGCGAGAGGTCCAGCACCAGGTGGTCTCGATCTAGAAAGCCGAAATCCTGCAGGAACCCTGCCGACAGCGTACTTGCGGTAACGGTGGTGTAGAAGGAGATCGAACTCTGTTCTCCTACGCTGTAGGCCAAGGAGAAGTCGGCTGCTTTGGCGTAGCCCCCTGCGGCATTCACAGTCAGGGGACTGATGCTTTGTGCTTGGAGAGAAGTAGAACCAAGGAAAATCAGGAAAAAAGCTCCCAAACCATACATCCAGTTTAAGGAAGCAAAAGCTATAGCTTTTGTTCTCATTTCTCCTGTCCCTTTAGTAGTTTCTTTATTTCCTCTAGTTCTTTTTGTAAGGAACTGATGGAGCTTTTGTAGGATTGGAGTTCCTCGATCTTTTCTTGTTGGGTCTGGATCTGTTGTTGTTGCTCCTGTATGGCCTTTGTCAATAGTGCGATCAATGAAGTATAATCCACAGAGAGGAGTTTGTCTATGCCATCGCCTTCTTTCACAATAAACGGCAACACCTTTTGGATTTCTTGGGCGATAAATCCGTTTTCCTCTACCATATAGGCCGTTGCCGCAAGGCTAGTTTTTTTAGTGTAGTGAACCGGATTTAACTGCATGATGCTACTCAACCCGTCAGACAGCGGAACGACGTTTGATTTGAGTCGGAGGTCGGAGGATGTTATATAGCTAGCTGCTGTTACGGTACCGCTGGTTTTCACATCGGTCACGCTCGCATTTCCCAATTGAATGGTATTGCTAGCGGCTACAGTTGCACCATAACCTAAGGCTGTTGCATTTGATAAGTTGTTTGTCCCAACATCGGCACTTTTACCAATAAGCGTATTTTGGCTACCCGTTGTAATACTCTGACCTGCACGAACACCAACACCAACATTGTCATTTCCATTAGTCCCCATTAGAGAAAAGACACCTAGTGAGGTATTGTCACTTCCATTAACAACACCCATCATAGCCTCGGCACCCACGGAAGTATTGCCTTGACCTGAAGTTAGATTTACTAAATTATAGTAACCCACGCTTGTATTGCCATCAAAAGAGGTACCACTATATTTATTTAATGACGCATAACCAATTGCCGTATTTCTTGTCCCTGTTCCAGACCCAAGTGTACCTCCGCCTACTGCCACATTAGCTCCATCGTTTCCTGCACCTCGTCCAATATATACACCATTTGCAGTTACACTGCCGCTGGTGTTCACATTGGTCACACTCGTATTTCCCAATTGGATGGTATTACTCGCGGCAACTACAGCGCCATTACCAATGGCTGTGGCATTGCTTAGGTTATTTGTTAGCACGCCTGCGGTATAGCCTATTGCTGTATTGTTTGAGCCTGTCAAATTAGTTTGTAGTGCCCTAGCACCCATCGCTGTGTTATAGTTGCCCCCTTGATTTTGCTCCATTGCTCCATTACCCACTGCGGAATTTTCTGTACCAGAATTGCCTATCAAGGTCCAAGATCCCACTGCTGTATTTTTGGTTCCTGCACTAGTAGTTGAAGCTGTTTCATTCCCCATTGATTTGTAGCCAATTGCTGTATTATCCTGTCCGCGGGTAGTACTTGTAGTTCTATTTAGCGCATATTCCCCAATTATAGTGTTGAGGGTAGCAGAACTACCAACTTTTCCAGAACCAATGGTCATTCCATTCACTGTTAAATCATAGGCCCCTAAATTGACTGCTTGAGTGGCACCCGTATAAGGCACACCTGTGGAGGAAGCTGCCCAAGTTAAGGTTCCGGAACCGCTAGTAGTCAGTACTTGACCATTCGTGCCGTGGGTCTTTGGATAGGTTACGTCTCCTGCTGTAATGGTTCCGCTAGTTTTTACATTGGTAACGCTCGTATTTCCCAATTGAATGGTATTGCTTGCGGCCACTTTAGCTTGGTAGCCTAAAGCTGTGGCATTATTTATAGTAGTGTTATCTGACGAAAAGCCTGCCTTATACCCTAATGCTGTATTGCCCGAACCAGATAAATTATTTTGCATAGCGTAATACCCTATGGCTGTATTTTCATTTCCTCCTAGATTTCGCTCCATTGCTGCAGCACCCATCACAGAATTTTCTCGACCCGTGGTACTTACGAGTGAATAAGCTCCTATAGCAGTATTATTATTTCCTGGAGTAGCTGCACTCATTGTATTAAAACCAATGGCAGTATTACTCAAAACTGTAGTAAAAGCCCTACTAACACCTGCTCCCCCAACTATAGTGTTGGAGCTACTGCCAGAAGCACCAACTTTCCCAGAGCCGAAAGTCAATTCATTGACTGTTAAATCATATCCCCCTAGATTAACTGCGCCCGTTGCGCCTGTATAAGGTACCCCACCGCTACTAACTGCAGCCCAACTCGCGGTACCTGTTCCGTCTGTTTTTAAATAATAGCCAGATGTACCGGCGATATTCGGATACGTGATGGCCCCTGCAGTTAGGGTTCCGCTGGTTTTTACATTGGTAATTGCAGTTGTACCATTTGTTCCATCTGCACCCAATTGAATGGTATTGCTTGCGGCCACTTTGGCTTGATAGCCTAAAGCTGTGGCATTATTTATAGTGGTGTTATCTGATGAAAAGCCTGCCTTATACCCTAATGCTGTATTGCCCGAACCAGATAAATTATTTT
>JBBAKO010000001.1:378239-380667 GCA_040403475.1 Algoriphagus sp.
GATATTCGGATACGTGATGGCCCCTGCAGTTAGGGTTCCGCTGGTTTTTACATTGCCAACCACATCTAGCTTTTCAGTAGGGGTGGCTGTACCAATTCCTAGGTTTGATCCGTTGTTGAATAGGTTGCTGCTGTTCAACACCCATTCGGTTCCATTCCAATAGGGGGTATTTCCTGCGGTAGTTCCGCTGCTAAGTAATCCTGACGCGCCAGGCAGGCCTGTCGCGCCTGTTATTCCTCGCGGACCAGCTGGGCCTGTTGCACCATCCACACCTGCCGGGCCAGTTGGTCCTGTTGAACCTGTTGCACCTGTCGCGCCAGTCAGTCCTCTAGGGCCTTGTGCTCCAGTTGCTCCAGCGGGTCCTGTTGCACCAGTCGCTCCAGTCAAGCCTGTTGCTCCTTGGGGACCAGTAGCGCCATCACTCCCTGCTAAACCTTGGGCACCCGCAGCTCCTGTTGGGCCTTGTGGACCTGTTAATCCTATTGGGCCTTGGGGTCCTGTCGCACCAGCGGCTCCTGTGGGACCTTGAGGCCCATCAACTCCCTGAGATGCCAGCAAGGCCCATTTGGTTGGATCACTTGTAGGCGTAGTACTCGAGTTACTTACTGGAGCCAGACAAAAATAAGAAGCCCCATTAAAGCCAACCACATCGTCTTTGATGTACGCGCCTGTAGCAGACCAAACACCTTTCCAAGTCAAGCCAGCTGGACCGATAGGTCCGGCTATTCCTTGCACACCGGCGGGGCCTGTTGCTCCTGTGGGACCTGTGAGCCCCTGCGTTCCTTGCGGACCTGCTGCTCCTGTTGGGCCTGAGGGACCGGTAGCTCCTGTAACACCCCTGGGTCCCGTAGCGCCTTGGAGGCCAATTGCCCCCTGAGATGCCAACAAGGCCCATTTGGTTGGATCACTTGTAGGTGTAGTACTCGAATTACTTACTGCAGCAAGACAAAAATAAGAAGCACCATTGTAGCCAACCGCATCGTCTTTTGCATACGTACCCGTAGCAGACCAAGCACCTTTCCAGGTCAATCCTGCTGGACCTATCGGTCCAGTTGCACCTGTGGGGCCGGTTGCACCATCCGCACCTGCCACTCCTGGCAGGCCTTGTGGTCCTGTTGCTCCAGCGGGTCCAGTTGCGCCAGCGGAACCTTGCAGGCCTTGAGGACCAATGGCTCCTGTCGCACCCGTGGGACCAGCAGGACCAGCCACATTACCCGTGATTGCAGCAAGCTTAACTTTCTCTGCAGTGGTATAGTCGTTGGAGGAGAGTCCTTTGCCAATTTCCTTATCTACTTTGGTGGCAAGCTGTCCCGAAGTGGCGTAGCCGCTTAAGTCCTGATCACCTGTATTGGTTCCTTTAATCGCTTCAAGCCTGTTCTTCTCTACTGTCGTGTAGTCGTTGGTAGAAAGTCCCTTTCCTGCTACCTTATCTACTTTGGTGTCTAAAGCGGCATTATTGAAAACATCCAAACCCAAACTTGTCTTTAATTCCGAGAGGGACGCTACGCCTGTTCCTCCGCTACCCACTGGCAGAATTCCCTCCACATTTTCCGCATCCACGCCATAGGCATAATAGGCAAAGGGTACGGGTTGAAGTTTGGAAGTTCCCATCGCCGTAAAGTTGGTCCCTGCATTGGAATCCATTTCCACCTTAATAAACTTAGGTGCTGCGGTCCAGTTGATCGTCGAAAAGTTAGTGGATTTGGTTAGCGCGTTGGCATCTCCCAGTACCACAGCAAAAATCCCTTGTGAATTGGTGGTCGTTTGTCTGGTTTCGGTGTAGGCTACTGCTCCCGATTCTGAGCCAAGTAGGATGGACAAACGCAGGCTTATCTTTTGGCTGACCATCACTTCCCCGGCGGCGTTTCGCGCCAAACCTTGAAAGCTGATGCCATCATTTTGCGCTTGCGCTGCAAGAGCGAAAAATAGGGTGATGCCTAGTAGGTAAATAAACTTTTTCATGCGGATACTGGAATGGTTTAAGGCTTTGATCTGGTTCAATTCGAGCCAAAATGCAATTGATGCCTATTAATACATGCCGCAATCTTATTTTAAAAAGGATTATAAAAAATCCGACACACCTTTTTTGAGGAATTCGAGACACCTTTTTAAAACCCGAGACAACAAATTTTCAGAAAAGGTAAAATTCATATGTCGAATCGGGATTAACTGGTAGTTGTGGGTAAACGAATAGCTGTATCAAGTGCACTAAGAAGCAAGAAACGAGAGGCAAGAAACCCGCCGCGGCGGGCAGGTTAGAATCATTGCGTAATGGCACGAGATTCTTATGATTCACGAATTCTCACTTCGACATTCTTCGATCGGCGTTCGGGAAAGTATCAAGTAGCTAGTATCCTGTCTGCCGACAGGCAGGCAAGTATCAAGATTTTATTCGTGGCGATACGGGATTCGTATGTTCAACGAATTC
>JBBAKO010000002.1:0-339949 GCA_040403475.1 Algoriphagus sp.
TTGTACAAAGTTTTATGATTTTAAAAGGAAAACAGGGGTGAATAGAAGTAAAATGATGCTACTATTAGTGCCTTTAAACAGTATTTATAAAAAAAGTTACAAAATCTATTGAATAAGCTTATTATCAATATGACCCATTTTCGAAAAGTCTACTTACAAGATTAAATACGAGATTAAAATAGAAATAAACCCGGCCAGGTTCTGTGCAAGGTTTTCACCAAAAACAGGTTAAAAGAGGTGAATAATGAGAAATATAAATCTATTTCGATCTTGTATCCTATTGATTATCAATAAAAGAAAAGGTATAGAATACCACTAGGAACCCTCAAGAGTCAATCGAGTTTTATGCAAAAATCATTTTCGTCAATGCCTCCACGATCAATAGCAACGCCATCCTGCTCAATTCCACCTCTTCTCGTTTTCCAAACGGGCTGGGGAATGACAATGGTTTGATGGAAAAGTTCATGACTTGCCACAACTACCGAGGCAAAGGCTATGCTACGTTTGAGGGCTACCTCGACCAGGTCAATTTGGGAAGAAACCCTGGCCATGCCTACGTGCCACGCTTTCGCAACGTGTACCGTCAAGAGACGGACTTTCTTCGTGGCTATGCCATAGGAATGTCTGCCAACAGGCAGCTGGATGGCAATGGAGAACTGATTGGAGATGCCCTACGCGAGAAGTTGCTCGATCCAGGCTACGGCTTGTGGGGTATGGCAGCCTGGATGCAGGGGGAGATGGTGCCCGAAGAGTCCAACCACCTGCGGCTAAGCAAAGATGAGAAAGACAAGTATGGGATTCCCAAACTCATCCTTTCGGTAGAGTGGAAAGAGAATGACAACAAGATGACTCGGGATTTTGTGGAGCAGCAAACTGAAATGTACGAGCGCATGGGTTTCAAAAATATCAAGGTGGAGGATACGGGTGCACCTCCAGGATCCGATATTCACGAAATGGGTGGTGTACGCATGGGAAGAGATCCTAAAACATCTCTGCTCAACGAATTCAACCAGCTCCATGAATGCAAGAATGTGTTTGTTTCCGATGGTGCTTGCATGACCAGCGGCAGTACCCAAAACCCAACTTTAACCTTTATGACCCTGACAGCTCGAGCGGCAAATCATGCAGTGGAGGAGTTGACCAAGGGCAATCTTTAATAATTTCCATCAGGGATTCGCTGATCTTAGCTTCTAGGTCAGTAGTTTTCGGAGGGAGTAAAACCCAAAATACCATGAAAAAAACACTTGCTTTCCTGATCCTTGCACTGACTTGGATCATTACTCCAACAGAGACTGTTGCTCAGAAAAAGGGAGATCCACTCTTCCAAGTCCCACTAGGAATTGCTTCCTACACCTTTCGTGACCAATGGAAGAATGGGGTGCCAGAAACTCTGGACATTATCCAAAAAATGGGATTTAAAACCTATGAAGGAGGGGCGCCAAAGGGAGTGGACCCTGTGGAGTTCAAGAAAATGTTGGCCGATCGTGGAATCAGTATTCCTTCCACGGGTACGGGATTTGAAGAGTTGGAGAGCGATCCTCAGGGGGTTGCCGACCGTGCCAAGGCATTGGGCGCTTCCTATGTGATGTGCGCCTGGATTCCTCATGCAAGGGGGCAATTTTCCAAGGCAGATGCAGACCGAGCTATTAAGGTCTTCAATGCAGGTGGAAAAGTTTTGAAGGAAAATGGAATTACCTTCAAGTACCACGTGCATGGCTTCGAATTCCAGCCTTATGGCCAAGGCACCTTGTTTGACTACTTGGTAGAAAACACGGATCCAAAGTATGTATCCTTACAAATGGACGTCATGTGGACACATTTTGGAGGAGGGGATCCCGCGGGATTATTGAAAAAATATGGAAAGCGCTGGGTGTCGCTACACCTCAAGGACTTTAGAAAAGGGGCTCCGAAGGACATGACTGGGTTGACAGGTCCTGAAAATGACGTGCCGCTAGGCGAGGGGGAACTTGACTTTGTGGCGATCTTGAAAGAAGCTAATAAGATTGGTATCAAGCACCTATTTATTGAGGACGAAAGTGAGAAAGAGTTAGAGACCTTGCCGTTAAGTATTGCCTATTTGAAAAAGTTGACCTACTGAGAGCTGTAGATCGGGTATTCGTTTTTTTGAAGTGCTAAATGAAAAGGGAGGGTCTGAAACCTCCCTTTTGCATTTAACTTAACTCAACTGAATCAACCTATCTTACGAGATGAATTACCCAACTTACGGAAGCTTGTTGCTCAAGGTTAAATTTTTTTGACTGAATTGATTTTAGGAAAAGTATAATGCTGAAAACCAATACTTAAAAAGGATATTCAATCTCAATAAATGAGACAATAGGTTCACAATTTCAACCTACCAACTTAAATCCGTAGCCCCGAATATTTAGGATTTGTACTGCAGGATCTTCTTTCAGCTTTTTGCGCAGCTTGGTGATGAACACATCCATACTTCGAGCCGTAAAGAAATCATCTGTCCCCCAGATTTGGTTGAGTATCAAGCTCCGTTCGGCGATTTCATTTTTTCGGGACAGGAGCAGCTCCAAAAGTAAAGATTCCCGAGAAGTGAGCTTAATTTCTTGCACACCCAGCTTCAGTAGCTGTCGCTTGGGATGGAAGGAATAGGTACCAAGGGGTAGCCAGTCGCTCGGCTGGGCTTGTCCTCCTTGCCGATCCAGGTGAGCCTTGATCCGTACGATCAGTTCCTCCATGCTAAAAGGCTTCCGAATGTAATCCGTTGCACCCATGGAGAAGCCTTTGACCACATCTTCGCTTTGCCCTTTGGAGGTTAGAAAAAGGATGGGGCTGAGGTTGTCTGTTTTTCTGATCTCTGCGGCTAAGGTAAACCCATCTTTTTTTGGCATCATGACATCCAATACTAAGACATCGGGTTTGTCTTTAAGGTAGCTTTCCCAGGCGGCCTGTCCATCTCCACAGAGAATGACCTCAAAGCCACGGCTCTCCAAACTCTCTTTGACGATGCTACCCAGGGCGAGTTCGTCTTCTGCTAGTAATACGCGTATCTTACTCATGGCCAATCCGTGGTGAATATCGTGGAGTTTTTGTTGGCCTGAAGGGAAACGCTCCCACCATGTTTTTCCATTATTTTTTTCACGTAGTATAGGCCGATGCCAAATCCTTTGACATCGTGGAGGTTTCCTTTCGGTACTCGGTAAAACTGCTCAAAAATATGTTTTGCTTGCTCTTGACTTAAGTTGCCCCCGTTGTCTTCGACTTGAATTTGCGTAACTGTACCTTGTGCTAAGCGAAGTTTAATGCTTGCCCCTCCGTATTTGATGGCATTGTCTAGCAGATTGGAAATCACCTGTTCAAAATGAAAAGGGTCTACTTCGATCGGACTGCAAGAAGTAGGGAGGAGCAAGGAAAATTCCTTTTCTGGAGCCAGGGTTTGGAATTTTTGAACCAACTGGGTCAATACCGGTGCTGGATCAATTCTTTCCTTTTTCAAAACCAATTGATCCGAGTCTAGGGCTGCCGTTTCCAAGAGTTTTTCCACCATCTGATCCAGTTTTTGCAGTTGAACTTTGGAAATGTCCAGGTAGCGATCGGTCTTTTCGGGGTCATTTGTGGGGTTAAACTGCTGGATGCCTTCGATGGCAGTCAGGGTAGTGGCAATGGGGGTTTTGAATTCGTGGGTGATGTTGGCAATTAGGTCCTGCTTGATCTCGGTAATTTCCTTTTGGTGTTTGATGGTTTGGTAGAGGTAATAGAACACGAACGAAAGAATCCCCAAAAACAAAACCGAGGACAGTGCCTCTACTAGTCCGCGCTTCAGCAGTGTCCAGTAGCTAGTGTCGTAGTATAAGTCTAAGCTTTTCCCTGCAGGTAGAAAGCTAGAGCTTGAGCCAACTTTGTAGGGCAAAACAAATACTTTGGAGATAGAATCTGTGGTAAGGCTGTCCGAATTTAGCTCCGTAAAGTGAAGACGGTAGTCAAGTGCAATCCCACTACGTTCAAACTCTGTGTCTAAGTGTTTGGTCAATTTAGGGAGGTCCAGCGTATCCCGGATGATGGAAAAGATGATTTTGCTGGTAAAGCGTTCGATGGCATTCAAGCTATCGACGGCAGTCTTTCCTCGAAAAATCTGAATTTTATTGATCCGATCTACCTTGATGGAGTCTAGTTGTTGTCGATTGAATGCTTCTGCAGCTGGAGAGATGTCGATGGTCTGGATACGAAGGGAATCCTTTGCAGTGGTTTTCAAGGCCCTGATTTCTATGATCTTCGCACCTGCTCCTGGGATGCTATCTGGACTGAAAATGGCTAGTTCAGCTGGGATATTCAGGGAATCGAAAGAACTGCTTGTTTTCATGACCAAGTTCTCCTGTCCGGGTGCGTCTTTCGGTTGCAGTTTCAGTGTATTTTTAAACAAAGGGCTTGCCACCGCTCTCCTCATAAATGAGGTATCTGAAGTCATACTATCCGCTGAAGTAAAGTTGTAGTCTGCGTCCGTCAAGGCAAAAACATCCGACTTAGCCAAGTCTGCGAAGTAATTTTCCACGGCATGGTCTAAGTTTTGTTGAATATCTTGCTTAAGTTCAGCCTGAAGAATATCCCATTGAGAAGCCATCCTCCATACTTGAATGGATAGGGTAATCAGCAAGGTGACCCCGATAAGTAATCCAATACGCTTGAATTCTAACTTCTTCATGGTCTAAAAGTAGGGGGATAGAATTTATCCTGAAATTTGTGTTAACACACGTTAACAGTACTTAACGCATGGTTTGGGTTCTCTTCACTTCTTTTGTATTGTAAAAATCACATCACTATGAAACGTACGTTCACCATTCTTTCAATTTTTCTATGCTTAGGTCTTGGTCTACAGGCTTCTTTTGCCCAAGGATTTACTGGTAGAGCCTATTATAAGTCTACTTCCAAAATCTCCATTTCCATGGATTCTACCAAGATGGCGCCGGAGCAAATGGCACAGATTCAGGCTTCGCTCAAAAAGCAAATGGAACAAAACTATGTACTTTCCTTTAACCAAACCGAGTCTACTTGGAAGAAAGAAGAAAGTTTGGGCGGCGGACCAGCCACGGCATCTTCCGGTGGGGCCGTGTTTATGGTAGCTTCTAGTGGAGAAGGTTCCACCCTCTATAAAAATATTGCAGACCAAACTTACCTTGAAGACCATGAAATGATGGAGAAGGCCTATTTGGTCAAAGATAACCTGACTCCAGAAGAATGGGTGCTTTCTGGAGAAACCAAAAAAGTAGGAAATTACACCGCGCAAAAGGCAAGCTTCACCAAAATTGTAGATTCAAAGCGTTTTTCAACGGGAATGACGGAAATGGAAAATGTGAAGGATACGCTACAAGTGAGCGTATGGTTTACGCCTGAAATTCCCGTTTCCCATGGGCCAGAAAACTATTTTGGCCTTCCTGGATTGATTTTGGAAGTTCAAAATCAGGGAAGAACGCTCATCTGTGAAAAAATCGAATTGAATCCTTCTGCCGATCCGGTGGTCATTGAGCGTCCATCCAAAGGGAAAGAAATTACTCTTGCGGAGTTCAAAAAGATTCAAGAGGAAGGAATGAAGCAGATGATGAACCGCTACCAAGGCAAGCCTGGATCTGGGGCCCAGATTCAAATACGGATTGGGAACTAATTTCAAGGCCTAGTTTCCTGCCTTTCTTAATTGGGAGCCGAAAATCGGGCTCTCTTCACCTCATTTCTCCTTCTTGTTGATGCTATTGATCAAAAGAATAAGTTTACTCGCTTGCTTTTGCTTGCTTGCTGGATTTTCCATGGCACAAACCAAGCCGCTGACGGGGCTCGTGTTGGACAGCCTCAATCGGCCCATTGCCTATGCCAATGTGATAGCTATCAATCAAAGCACGCAGAAAATTGCTGGGTTTGGCATTTCCAACAACGAGGGCAAGTTTAAGGTGACCTTGCTTGAAGGCCCTTCCTACCTGATTCGCGTTTCTTTTGTGGGATACCGGCAGTTTGAACAAGCGCTCAGCACCTGGGATTCAGATGCCCCACAGCTGGTCATCCTTAAGCAAAGTGATACCCAACTTGGACTGGTAGAAGTGGTGTCTGAGATGCCCGTCACCATGAAAGGAGACACGCTTACCTACAAAACAGATGCGTTCACTACGGGTACAGAGCGTAAGCTAGAAGATGTCTTGGAAAAACTCCCAGGCTTCCAGGTGGATGAGGAGGGTGGCGTGAAGGTGCAAGGAAAAACTGTGGATAAGGTGCTGATCGACGGAAAGCCGTTTATGGATGGTAATACCAAATTGGCCACCAAAAACCTGCCCGCCAATGCGGTGGATCGGGTGCAGGTATTGAAAAACTTTAACGAAGTTGGCCCCATGCGCGGCCTAGATACCAACGAAACCCTGGCACTCAATATCCAACTAAAGGACGGGAAGAAAAACATGGTCTTTGGCGACCTGACCGCAGGTGTAGGTCCTCAAAAACGGTATTTGGCACATGCTAATACCTTTTACTATGCACCCAAACTCAATGTCAACTTTATTGGCGGCACGAATAATGTAGGGGAGCAGCCCTTTACCTTGCAGGATTATTTCCAATTTTCGGGAGGCATGGGAGGACTTGCTTCTCGTGCTGGATCTCGCGTACAGGTCAATGGGGAGGACTTGGGTATTCCTATGGCTACCCGCTCCAATGCCAATTCGCTAGAAACCAACTTAGCAGCCTTCAATCTCAATTATACCCCATCCGCCAAGTGGAGGCACACGGGCTTTGTCATCGGGTCTACGTCAAACAATGGCTTGGGAAGTTCTTCCTTACGCACCTACTTGAATACCGGACAAAACAACAAAGAGGAACTCTTGTCTTCCTCTGAGGTAGAAAGTAAGTCTGGTTTGGCCAAGTATGCCATCACCTACACTCCGAAAGAAGAGACCTATCTAAAATATAGCTTTTTTGGCAAGCTTTCTGAGATTCAGAATGGGAACCTGCTCAATTCTAGTTTTGGGAACTTTACCCAAAATATCAATACGCTGTCCTCTCGCAATCCCTATGCACTGCAGCAAAAGCTGGAGTGGTACCATGCCCCTAACGAGGATCAGGTATTCAGCATGGAGATGAACTGGGAGAAGAAGTTTTCAGATCCATTCCTGGACCTTACCTCTTCTGTCAAGCCGCTGGTTGGACTCTATGCATTACCCAATGCAGAAAGTTACCGTCTCCTTCAAAACCAGGAACTGTACACGGAAACTTTAGAACAAGTATTCAATTATTACTATATTCTAAATCCTACCAATCACCTCAACTGGTCTATTGGGATGCAGCAGCTCAATCAGGATTTTGTGAGTGGATTGAGTCAAGTGGGTTCCAGCCAGCGATTTGATGCGTTTGGAAATGACAACGAATTTGATTTCCAAGACATCTACCTCGGAATGAGCTGGAAGACCAAATGGAAGGATTGGATACTTAGCCCATCGGCCAACCTTCACCGCTACCAATGGAGCGACACCCAAGCTGGAGAAAAACTGGAGCAGGACCGTCTGTTGGTGTTGCCCGCGATGTATGCGAAGTGGAACCTGACCTCGAATCGCTCCCTGACCTACCGCTGGGGTACAGAGGCCAATTTTATGGATATCCAAAAGCTGGCTCAAGGCTTACTTTTGCAAGATTACAATGCGTTATTTCGTGGAAATAGGGCCCTAGACAATGGTATTTTCAATACCCATACGCTTTCTTACACGCATTTTGATGTGTTTTCTGGCTTGATGGTCTTTGGAAATGCCAACTACCAGCGCAAGCGAAATGACTTGGTAACGACCACGGACTTCATTGGAATCAACCGCTTGTTTTCCGTACTCAACGTAGAGCCAGTGAACAAGACCTTGAATGGAGATCTTCGGGTAGACAAATCTTTCAACAAGATGAAGTTTGAGGTTGGGGGAAATTGGAATGCCTTTCAGACCAATTTGTTTTTGGATGATCAGCTGACCCAGAACGAGCAGTTTTCCCAAACCTACGATACCAAGTTGACCAGCACCTTCTTCAAAGTCTTGGAGGCGAAGTTGGGTTATGCATTTACTGCAAATCAGTACCTATCGGGAAGGATAGACAATACCTTTACTACGCATAGCCCCAAACTAGAAGTGGACTTGGATTTGGTGAAGGGGTTCAAACTGGTGGCAGATTACACCTACACAGCCTACCTGAATCAAGCGATGGGTACTCGAAGCGATTTCGATTTCTTGAATACCTTTTTAATTTACCAAGGAGTAAAAAGCCCCTGGGAGATCAAACTGTCAGTCTGGAATATCGCCGATACCCGAGCCATCCGCAGAGATAGTTTCAGCGAAAGTGTGGTGAGTACATTCTCTTACTTGGTGCAGCCTCGCTATGCGCTGCTTACTTTTAAATACGATCTTTGATTCCTTTAGAAGCTCAGGTTTAGGTCTGAGCTTTTTCATTTCTGGTGATTGGATTTCAAGCCTTTCCAGCAATAATTACTCTAAAAGCTAAATTAAATTTGGCTTTAAAAGCTAAATAATATAAAACAATTTAAGCTAAAAATTGTATAACCATAAAAGCTAAATTATCTTTGGTAAATTTAAATAGGTAATGGCTAAGCTCTCCGAAAGACTTGCTAGCTCTCTAACGATTCTCAAGGATCTACAGGAACTAGAAAAGATCGCTGTCAAATCATCCGATCTCAGCCGCACCCATCGGGAGCGGTTGGTGAACTCAGGTTTTTTGAAAGAAGTGATGCGGGGATGGTATATCCCCACGCGTCCTGACGAACCAGTAGGGGAGCGTACTTCTTGGTACAGCTCATTTTGGGATTTCTGTGTTGCCTACCTCCATTCCCGATTTGGGCAGGAGTGGAGCCTTTCCCCTGAGCAGTCGGTCATCCTCCACGCAGGAAATAGGACTGTGCCAAGGCAGCTGTTGGTGCGTTCACCAGTTGCTAGAAACCAGACGACTTCCTTGCCTTTTGACACCTCCATTTTTGAGACGCGTGCCCGAATGGCCGAGGAGGGAGAGCTTGAGATTGATGCCAATGGCCTCCACTTGTTTTCAATTGAGTCAGCGTTGCTTTATTGCCCAGAACCATTTTTCCGGAATAATCCAGTGGATGCAAGGGCAGCATTGGGGACTTTTCAGGATGGGACAGCCTTGCTGAGAAGACTATTGGATGGCGGGCATAGCGTGGTGGCAGGTCGATTGGCAGGAGCATTTCGGAATATCGGGAGGGATGCTATTGCAGATGATCTGCTTGCCGGGATGCGTAGCGTGGGCTATTTGGTTAACGAGCAAGATCCGTTTGAAAGTCCGAGCACCTTGCTGATCCCATCGAGGCAGGTTTTGCCCCATGTCAATCGACTTCAATTGATGTGGGTGAGTATGCGTGAGACGGTATTGGAAGTTTTTCCGGCAGCACCGGGGCTTCCAGTCCATCCTTCGGAGTACCTTCAGCGGGTGGCTGAACTCTTTGTCAACGATGCCTACAACTCCCTCTCCATTGAGGGGTATCGGGTGTCGGCAGAGCTGATCGAGCAAATCAAAGCTGGAATTTGGCAGCCTGAGATCCATGCCGTAGATCGGCAGCAGCGGGATGCGATGGCGGCAAGAGGCTATTGGCAGGCATTCCAATCGGTCAAAAAGGGGGTGGAAGAAGTGCTATCTGGGGTGGGATCTGGTCAGGTAGCCGAAATGGCTCATCGCACTTGGTATCGAGAATTGTTTGCTCCAAGTGTGGAGGCGGGTATAATCCGGGCTTCAGATCTGGCTGGCTATCGGAATCAATCGGTTTTTATCAGGCATTCCAAGCATACGCCAGCTTCCCATGAGCAGCTGAGGGATTTGATGCCTGCCTATTTTGACTTACTTTCTTCAGAGGAAAGTGCAGCAGTAAGGGCAGTTTTAGGCCATTTTGCCTTTGTCTATATTCACCCCTTTGTGGATGGGAACGGTCGAATTGCCCGATTTCTGATGAATCTGCTGATGGCTTCTGGAGGGTATCCCTGGACGATTGTGCCTGTAACTCGACGGGAAGAGTACATGAGCGCTTTGGAATCAGCCAGTGTGGATCAGAATATTCGTCCCTTTTCCTTGTTTTTGGCGAGTCTTTTGGAGCATTAAAAAAGGCCTGGAGTTGCATCCAGGCCTTTATTTTTTTAACCTCCCAAGCGGAAAGGTTTACACTGCTTCAGTTTTTCAATGAATTGATTAAACTGCAGCAACCAATTTCACATCTAGCTTTACCTCGTCGTAGATCATTTTGTCTGCAAGATCTTCGAAGTAGCTACCAGAGCGGTATTTGATATCGAATTTGGTGCGGTCAAACTTGATTTGTCCAGTTGCTGTTACTTTTTTGCCGGCTACGGCAACTACAGCTGGGAAGGAGACCTTCTGAACGATTCCTTTGATAGTCAAGTTACCCGTGATGGTATAATCTTTCCCGTTGCTTGACTTCGCTTCGGTGATTTTGAAGGTGGCAGTATTGAATTTTTCTACAGAGAAAAAGTCATCTGACTTCAAGTGGCCAGTTAGGCTTCCTTTTGATTTGGCATCAGTAAGATCTTCTACGGTCAAGTTGACCATGTCCATGTCAAAAGATCCACCTTTAATTTTTCCGCCGCTGTAATCTAGCGTAGCATTTTTCAATGGAACATAGCCCCAGTGGGTACCCGTTACTTTGGACGCTTCCCAGCGAACTTGGCTTTCAGTTTTGCTTACTGTGGCAGGAGCTACAAATTCTGCTGCTGCAAAGAGCGTACTTAGTCCTAAGACTAGTGTGGTAATTAGTTTCATAAGAATTGGTTTTAAGGATTGAAAATAGGTTAACCTCCATTGGAATCTTTACGAAGGATTTTGATTTAACGAAGTTCACAAAAAAGTGTTTTAAATAAAAATCAGAGATCAAGGGAAAAGTGGATCTTCCCAATGGTAAAAAAGTTGACTCTTTTTGAGCTTCATTTTTTATCTTAAGGAAAAAATAGATCTCACAATGAAAAAAACGCTTTGGATCCTCTTCTTTTTGCCAATGCTCGCCTATGGGCAAGGCCATGAAGCTCGATTAAAAACTATTTACGACACGGAGCTCTCTTCCGGTCATACCTATGAAAATCTCCGCTACCTCTGCAAAGAAATTGGCAACCGCTTATCGGGATCTCCTGGAGCTGCCGCCGCAGTAGAGTGGACCAAGCAATTGATGGAAAGCTATGGCTTCGATACGGTGTACTTGCAACCCGTGATGGTACCCCACTGGGAGCGAGGAGGTGCCGATGTGGTACGCATAGTGAATTCAAAAAAACAAGGAACTGTAGAATTAGCCAGTTTGGCATTAGGAAATACCCAAGGTACTGGATCCAAGGGCTTGCTGGGGCAGGTAGTGGAGGTGAAGGGTCTGGCTGCATTGCAAGCCCTCGGGAGCCAAGTGAAGGGAAAGATTGTTTTCTTCAATGGACCGATGGATCCCACCAAGGTAGATGCTTTTGAAGCCTATTCAGGGGCAGTGGGTCAGCGCAGTTCGGGTGCTGCAGAGGCAGCTAAGTTTGGAGCCATTGCCACGGTGGTGCGCTCGATGAACAATCGAGTGGACGAATATGCGCACACGGGAAATCAGCGTTATGCTCCTAATGTAACCCCTATTCCTGCTTTGGCCATCAGCACCAAGGATGCGGAGCTGCTCAGTAGCCTGCTTGCCGATCAGTCTGATCTGCAGCTGTATTTGGAGTCCCATGGCGAGATGAAAACTGAAAAGCTTTCTTACAATGTCATTGGGGAACTACGAGGTACCGAAAAACCAGAGGAGATCATTGCTGTGGGTGGTCACCTCGATTCTTGGGATGTAGGTGAGGGAGCACATGACGATGGGGCTGGATGCATGCAGGGCATTGAAGTGCTTCGGTTGTACAAGCAGTTGGGATGGAAGCCCAAGCGCACGCTCCGTGCGGTGATGTGGATGAATGAAGAAAATGGCCTTCGTGGGGGTCAGGAATATGCACGTGTGGCGAAGGAAAGAGGGGAGAAGCACATTGCGGCCATTGAATCCGATTCGGGTGGATTTTTACCCATTGGATTTTCTTCTACGGGTACTGCTGAGCAGCGTGGTATAATCGCTTCTTGGGCTGAGCTACTTCGGCCCTACCAGTTGTGGAGCCTTCAAAAACCAGGCGGTGGGGCAGACATTGGTCCCCTTCGTGATCAAGGGATCCTCCTGATTGGATTGCTGCCTGATTCTCAGAAGTACTTTATCTACCACCATACGGAGGCAGATGTATTTGAGGCGGTCGACAAGCGGGAGTTGGAACTTGGTGCAGCCGCCATGGCAGCCCTAGTTTACCTCTTAGATCAGGAGGGAATTTAAGTTTTTGTTCCTGTATAGTTTCCTTGCCTTTTTCGTATCCCTAATCCTATTTTCTTTCTCCTAGCCATGACCGACCTCGAGCTGTCCCATTCCGTTGCCCCAATCCCCATTCAAGAAATTGCCCAGCGCCTACGGATTCCTGCCGACAAGTTGGAATGCTACGGAAAGTACAAGGCCAAGCTCCCATTGGACTTGATTGACGAAGAGAAGGTCAAAAAAGGAAACCTAATTCTAGTGACAGCGATTACCCCAACCCCCGCGGGGGAGGGAAAGACCACCGTGACCATTGGCTTAAGCGATGGGCTCAATTTGCTCGGCAAATCTACCTTGGCAGTCATCCGGGAGCCCAGTTTGGGTCCTGTATTTGGAATCAAGGGAGGAGCAGCAGGCGGGGGTTTGTCGCAGGTGATCCCCATGGAGGATATCAACCTGCATTTTACAGGGGATTTTCATGCCATAGAAAAAGCAAATAATCTCTTGGCGGCCTTGATAGACAATTCCATCCAAAGCCAATCCCGCTCCATCGGCCTAGACCCTCGCACAGTGGTGTGGAAGCGGGCTATGGACATGAACGACCGTTCCCTGCGGCAGGTGCTCGTTGGTCTTGGAGGTAAGGCTGGTGGTGTCCCGCGAGAAACAGGATTTACGATCACTGCGGCAAGTGAGGTAATGGCCATCTTGTGCATGTGCAAAAGTTTGGAGGACCTGAAAAGGCGATTTGCCAACATTTATATCGGAGACCGCTGGGACGGCACGCCAGTCTATGCTGCAGACTTGAATGCCCAAGGGGCCATGACCGCGCTGATAAAGGATGCCATCCTGCCCAATCTTGTACAAACTTTAGGGCATAATCCTGCGCTCATTCATGGAGGTCCCTTTGCAAACATTGCGCAAGGGACCAATTCCATCTTAGCCACCAAGATGGGTCTCAGCTTGGGGGATTACGTAGTAACAGAAGCAGGTTTTGGTTCAGACTTGGGGGCTGAGAAATTTTTCAATTTAAAATGCCGACAGGCAGGCCTTTCTCCCAAAGCCGTGGTGCTTGTGGCAACCCTTCGTGCCTTAAAGTATCATGGGGGCAAGTCGGTTAGTGAGTTGACGCAAGAAGATGTACCCGCCCTGAAGCAGGGACTTCCCAACCTGCAGCGTCACCTGGAAAGTTTGCGCAGCTTTGGCATACCTGTGGTCGTAGCGGTTAATGTATTTGGTAGCGATACCGAGGCCGAAAAGAACTGTTTACTCGACTTTTGTCGGGAGGAGGGTGTGGCAGTTGCGCTGAGTGAGGGCTGGGCCAAGGGAGGAGCAGGCTGTGCTGCCTTGGGTGAAGAAGTATTGAAGGCAGTAGAGCGTAGTCCAAGTGCATTTACGCCAACCTATGCGTTGGAAGATTCGGCACGTGATAAAATTACCAAAGTGGCGCGCGGGATCTACGGTGCGGAGGGGGTGACCTTTTCGCCCAAAGCTCAGGCGCAATTTAAGAAAATCGAAAAGCTTGGCTTGGGTGGCCTACCCATTTGCATGGCAAAAACACAAAAGAGTTTGAGTGACTCAGAAAAATGGCTCGGTCGACCGGAAAATTTCACGATCACCATCCGGGAGTTTGAGTTGTCCGCAGGCGCCGGGTTCATCATCCCCATTGCGGGGGATATTTTGAGGATGCCAGGATTACCGGCACTGCCTGCTGCCGAGGGAATAGATGTGGACGAGACGGGGCAGATTACGGGCTTGTTTTAGGAAAAAATCCAACGGTTGCCAGAACTCATTCGACTTTTTGAATAGGAAAAGCTAATTTTTATCAGTTTCCTAGGTGACAAACGTCCTAGTTGAGGTATCGGACTTGGGTTAGTTTTGTCCCCAAAAGACGCACCATGGCTACACCACGACTTTCCAAATCCCTACTTCGATCAGCTTGTTTGCGCAAGCAAGACATACTCCTCGCTGATTTTGAACAAGAGATCCATCGCCTTACGGATGAGATTACCAGAAGCAAAGAAATGCCTAGCCAGGAGCAGGCAGGACGAACGGAATCCAACGAGCTACTTGTCCGACTCGAGCACGAGGTGATTTTTGCCAAGAAGGAGCAGGTAATTTTGGAGAGCCTGGACGTGGAACGGGAATTTACCCAGGTTGAGCTAGGTGCTGTGGTCGTCACCGAACAGCAGGCTTTTTACATTTCCAGTTCCTTGGAAAGGGTGGAGGTGGATGGGGTCGAATTTTTTGGCATTTCCACTCAAGCCCCTATCTACACTGTGATGAAAGGCAAGCGAGCTGGAGACTCTTTCACTCATGTCGGTGTGAATTACCGAGTTTTGGAAGTCTATTGATTTGTGCGGACTGAAAAAATCAAAGAGATAGGCAATCAGCGCGCAAATCGCCTTTTTGGGAGTTAAACTAAGGGTCTATTTCGCTAAGTCGGGGACCCAAGCTCGTTTTTTTTGAGAATTGTGTAGGTATACTTAGTACATCTGGCCAGTGGCCATGGACTGCATCTACCTTTTTAAGCCAAAATTCCTCCTAGGGAGCGATTTTAAAAAATCACCAGCGGACTGGGAAGGCAATTTTTCCTCTAGGGCTTTCGCGCATTTCATTTTTAATTTTTTTAAATTGATTATCAAGAGTTTAGCCGAAAAAAGGGAGGTTAATTTCGAGAATCAGCGATCAAATAGGTGGGAAAAAAAAATAGGGCTAACTTTCCACTCGTGTAAAAATTGCCCCTATTTTACTTTAAACGGAAGATTCTTAAAAAAAAGTTAAAAGACTCTCTTGTTTTTTGAAATTAAAAAATGATAACTTTAAAATTCAATTTAATCTAGAAACCATTTAACCTTAACCTAAGTCAATTAAAAAAAAACTATGAGAAAGTTCATCGCTTTGTTCATGCTTGCAGGTATCCTATTCGTTCCTGCTTTCGCTAACGCTCAAGATGCACCTGCAGATTCTGCAGCTGCCACAGAAGCAACACCTGCAGCAGAAGAGACTGCTGCGTCACCAACAGTAGTTGACGACGAGATCGTCGCTGAGGAACAAAGCTTCCATCAGCTGATCAAAGAAAAATTCATTGAAGGAGATCCCTTGTACATGACTCCAGTATTGCTTTGCTTGATCATTGGTCTTGCGATTGCTTTGGAGAGAATCATTACGCTTAACATGGCGACTACCAACACCAAGAAATTGTTGTTGAAAGTTGAAGAGGCTTTGGCTTCTGGCGGTGTTGAAGCAGCTAAGGACATTACTAGAGACACTAAAGGTCCAGTAGCTTCTATCTTCACTCAAGGCTTGATGCGATATGCAGAAGGCATTGACATGGTAGAAAAATCTATCGTTTCTTACGGTTCAGTTGAAATGGGACGTTTGGAGAAAGGCCTTATCTGGGTTTCTTTGTTCATCGCTCTTGCTCCAATGTTGGGCTTCTTCGGTACTGTAGTTGGTATGATCTTCGCCTTCGATACAATCGAAGCAGCTGGTGATATCTCTCCTTCTATCGTAGCAGGTGGTATCAAAATCGCCCTTTTGACTACAGTAGCAGGTTTGATCGCGGCTATGATCCTTCAATTGTTCTACAACTACTTGGTGTCAAAAATTGACTCTTTGGTGAACGATATGGAAGATGCTTCCATTTCATTTGTTGATATCTTGGTTAAGCACAAATTGACTGGTAAGTAATTACCAGCTCAATCTACTTGCTCAATTATTAAAGTTATAAACAACTGAAACTATGGATGCTTACGATATAATGCTTTACGCCAGCTACCTGCTTGCAGTGGTTGGAACCATCTTGTCCATTGTGATGCCCTTACTTAAGTCTTTGGATGATCCGAAAGGATTGATGAAGTCAGGTCTTGGTGTCTTGGGACTAGCTGTACTTTTCTTTATTTGCTACAGCCTTTCTGGCAACGAAGTATTGCCAAAGTTTGAAGGTTCTCCTTTTAATTTGACTCCAGGCTTGTCACAGTTCATCGGTGGTATGTTGGTCATGACCTACATTCTAACTGTTGTTGCAATTGTGTCAATTGTAGTCACTGAACTTACTAAAGCTGTCAAATAAAATGGCAAGAAGTAAAAATAGAATGAGTAATGAGATCAATGCGGGATCTATGGCGGACATCGCCTTCCTATTGTTGATCTTCTTCCTCGTGACTACTACTATTGCTTCGGATAAGGGGATTCTAAATGTTCTTCCTCCGAAGCAGGATCCTAATGTTCCACCCCCAGATATCAAGAAAAACGAGCGAAATATTTTCAACGTCTTGATTAATGCCAACAACGATTTGCTGGTTGAAGGGGAATACAGAAGGAAAGCAGAAGGTCTTGATAAAGATTTCAAAGAATTTATCATGAATTTTGGAGCACCGGATGAGGAGGCAGTTGCCTTGTACAACTCTCTTCCAGCTTCTCTACAAGCACAAGCCCAAAGAAGACCTGATTCATCGGATCACCCTGGTGAGGCAGTAATCTCCATTAAGACTAACCGAGGTACCAGCTATGCTGTTTTCCTTGAGGTTTTCGATTTAGCCAAAAAGGCGTATTTCAATGTGTATTCAGAAAGAGTAGGTCTTACTTCTGACGAATACAGAGCGCTAACTGGTGATGATGAGACTTCTAAAGCACTTCAAGACAAAGGTAAAGAAGGGATTCCTATGGCGATCTCTATTGCTGAACCTGATAAAGCGGGAGGAAACTAATATGGCAAAGTTTAGAAAGAAAAAGTTAGGTGGTGGTGATCAAATCAATACCTCTGCTCTTCCAGATATCATTTTCATGTTGTTGTTCTTCTTCATGGTGACCACTGTTTTGAGAGAACAAGATGTGTTAGTTGATCAGAAAATTCCTCAGTCTTCTCAGCTTCAAAAATTGCAGAACAAGACCTTGATTTCCTACATTTTCATTGGAAAGCCAAAAAACACGAGTCTTTACGGTACTGAGCCGAGAGTTCAAGCCAATGATGTGTTGATTAGCTCTCCGGATATTGTACAATGGGTAAATCAGGAGCGTGATAAACTGCCTGAAGCAGATCGCACCTCCATCACTATCTCTATGAAAGTAGATAAAGAAGTGAAGATGGGTCCAATCTCTGATGTGCAGACTGAATTGAGAAATGCTGATGCACGAAAAGTCTTGTATGCTTCTACTAAGAAATTAGATTAAGAGTACTAATCTTTCTCGTATATTGAAAGCCATTCGCCTAGCGAATGGCTTTTTTTATTTCAGCCAATATGAACACCCACCCAACCTCCAACAAGAAAGTTCAACGTGCATGGGTCATGTACGATTGGGCAAATTCGGTATACAGTCTGGTGATTACTTCCACGATATTTCCAGTGTATTACAACAGTGTCACTCGAGCTTCAGATGGATCTGATACGGTTTCCTTTTTTGGCTGGGAAGTCGTCAATACGGTCTTGTATTCTTATTCGATCTCATTTTCATTTCTGGTGATTGCCTTGCTTGCTCCCTTGTTTTCGGGGATTGCAGATGCCGCTGGTAATAAATTGAGCTTTATGAAGTTCTTTGTGTATATGGGAGCCCTATCCTGTATTTCTCTATTCTTTTTTACGGGTGAAAACCTTGAGTTTGGAATTATTTGCAGTGTATTGGCAAGTGTTGGGTTTTCAGGCAGTATCGTGTTTTACAATTCCTTTTTGCCGGAAATAGCTAAAGAAGAAGAGTTTGATATGCTTAGTGCCAAAGGGTTTGCCATGGGGTACATCGGTAGCGTTATTTTATTGGTTTTTAACTTGGTGATCATACAGTTTCCCGAATGGTTTGGGATGCCTGTAGGAAGTTTTGCTCCTCGGTTTTCTTTCGTAGTTACCGGCCTCTGGTGGATCGGATTTGCGCAGTTCCCTTTTCGGGTTTTACCCAACAATCCCTATAAAAAATCCATTTCCTCTGATTACCTCTGGAGAGGATATCGTGAAGTATCTCTTGTCTTTCGTGAGCTTCGCTCCATGCCTGTGGTGAATCGATTTTTAGCTTCTTTTTTCTTTTATTCGGTGGGGGTACAAACGGTGATGTTTTTGGCAGCATCCTTTGGTGATAAGGAGCTCGGCATGCCTGGCGATCAACTGATCTTGACGGTGTTGATTATTCAATTAGTAGCTATAGCAGGGAGTTACTTTTTTGCTTTTGTGTCTCGAAAATTTGGGAATAAAACGAGTATGGTGATCATGATCCTAATCTGGATGGGCATCTGCGTTGCTGCCTATTTTGTCAATTCGATCTACCAATTTTATACGCTAGCTTTTGTGGTGGGCCTTGTCATGGGTGGGATTCAGTCGCTCTCTCGTGCTACGTATGCCAAGCTCATTCCAACCACAACCACGGACCACGCTTCTTTTTTCAGTTTCTTCGACCTGACAGAAAAAGTCGCTGTTGTCCTTGGAACCGCTACCTATGGAGCTATTGAACAGTTGACTGGAAGCATGCGGAATTCAGCCTTGTTCCTAGTCATTTTCTTTGTGCTTGGAATGATCTTTTTGAGTAGGTTGAAATTACCCGAGAGGAAATCGCTTTCGCCTTCGGCCTAACCTATGTTGAAAATTCTTTCGGCTTCGGAGATTGCCAATTTGGATCAAATCCACTTGGAAAAGCTGGGGGTTTCCAATAGTGAATTTATGGAGCTTGTGGCGCAGCGCTTTGTAGATTGGTTTCAATCGCAGGGCTTTCCTTCCACTACTCCGGTGGTGGTTTGTGCTGGAGCAGGCAATAATGGTGGAGATGGTCTTGCCATTGCTCGGATCCTTTTCTCTTTAGGATTCCCCGTCGAGGTAGCTACCTGCTTTTCGGCGAATGCCAATTTATCCACCGACTGCAAACAGAACCTTTCGCTACTTCCCTCACAAATTTCTACTTACCCCTTGGGGGACTCAGCCTTGCCGAATGGAGGCATCTTGATAGATGCTTATTTGGGAATTGGTTGCAAAGGCCTACTCCGAGAGGAAGCGAAGGAGCGAATCCAAATCATAAATTCCTTCAGAGGAACAATTATTTCATTAGACCTTCCTAGTGGTTTGCCAGCCGATACGATTCTATCTGGAGTAGCGGTAAAAGCGGACCTGACTGTTACTTTGGGATTCCCAAAGTTGTCTCTACTTCTCCCAGAGCATGCCGAATACACTGGTAGGCTCGAGGTGCTCGATTTAGGCTTTACCGAAGAGGAATTGGAGGAATTTTCGGCTACCACCTTTTTCTTGAAAGAGAAGGATGTACTGCCGCTCCATCGGAGGTTTCACCGTTTTGCACACAAGGGAGATTTTGGCAAGGTACTTCTGGTAGCGGGCAGCAAAGGAAAAATTGGGGCCGCGATTTTGGCCGCCAAAGCCGCATTTCGAACGGGCTCTGGTTTGGTGACTTGCTTGATTCCTGAGGAGGAGCGCGGTGCCCTTGCAGCAGCAGTGCCTGAAGCCATGTGTGTGTTTGGGGAGCAGCAGGAGTTCTCATCTTACGATGCGATTGGACTTGGGCCTGGATTTGGGCTGAGCCAAGGTGAACTGCTAAAAAAGATTTTAGGCGCTACTCACAAGCCAGTTGTACTGGATGCCGATGCACTAAATTGCCTGGCAAAGGATCCAAGCATTTGGGCTCTGATTCCCAAGGGGAGTATCCTTACTCCTCACTTGAAGGAATTTGACCGCCTGTTCGGAATATCTACTACACACCTCGAGCGAATGGCTAAAGCCAAAGTCTGCTGCCTTGAAAACGGGATTAACCTAGTGCTCAAAGGGGCCAATTCCCTATGTAGTCTTGCTGATGGGAGACAAGTGTTTAACTCTTCTGGGAGCAAGTACATGGCCACAGCAGGGATGGGCGATGCCTTGACTGGCATGCTTACTTCCTACTTGGGGCAAGGTTATTCCCCAGAAAATGCGGTTCTTTGCGGAGTCTTTCACCATGGCTTGGCGGGTGAACTCGCTGGTGAGCACTATTTACGCGGTACGATGGCTCATGATTTGATCGAAGCCATTCCACAAACCTATCTTCGCATCGGCCTAGACTAGTTACAGCTCCTTCTATTTCCCCTCTATTTCTCTTCTATTTCTACCTTATTTCTACCTTATTTCCATTTTATTTCCATTTTTAAATTTTCCATGAAACAAGAGAAAGCCTTACTCTGGACCTTGGCAGCCATCAACTTTATCCATATCGTGGATTTCATGATGTTGATGCCGCTAGGTCCGCAACTGATGCGTTTGTTTGAAATCAGTCCCAGTGAGTTTGCTCTTTTAGTTTCTTCCTACACCTTCAGTGCTGGAGCCTCCAGTTTCTTTGGGGCATTTATCTTGGATCGTTTTGACCGGAAGCGAATTTTAATTTGGGTGTATGTGGGCTTCACTTTAGGAACACTTGCCTGTGCCTTGTCTCCAAGTTACCCTATTTTGCTGCTGGCGAGGGTGGTGTCTGGAATTTTTGGAGGACTGACCTCTGCCTTGATTTTAGCCATCATTGGGGATGTGGTGCCCGATGAGCGCCGTGGAAGAGCCATGGGCTTGGTGATGTCTGCCTTTTCCTTTGCCTCAGTGATGGGCGTGCCTTTGGGTCTCTTTTTGGCAAGCTTATCCGATTGGCATACGCCTTTCTATATTTTAGCCGCTTTGTCCATTGTGAGCATGGGAATGATTGTAAAGTATATTCCTTCCATAACAGGACACGTAAACAGTGATGTGAAGCGTCCCCATCCCTTTGCCGTGATCAGGCGGGTTACCAGCAACCCAAATCAAATGCGAGCCATCAGCCTTTCCATCATGATGATGCTCGGGCAATTTATGATTATCCCTTTTCTAAGTCCTTACAATGTGGCTAATGTGGGCTTTACGGAATTGCAGCTCACCTATGTGTACATGGCAGGAGGAGCCTTCACCATGTTTACCTCTCCTTGGGTGGGAAAGTTGTCGGATAAGTACGGAAAGTTGAAGATCTTCACCATTTTTATGTTACTTAATCTAATTCCGATTGCAATCATTACCCACCTGGGTGTGACCCCGATAGCCTTGGTGCTGGTGGTGACCACCTTCTTTTTTGTAACCTCCAACGGGCGCTTTGTCCCAGCGGCAGCCTTGGTTACGGGCACCGCGCAACCTGAAAATCGCGGTAGTTTTTTGAGTTTCAATTCGGCCGTGCAGCAGCTTGCAGCTGGATTTGCTTCCTTGCTAGCAGGCTTCTTGATTGGAGAGAATGAGTTGGGGCAATTGACCAATTTCAATTATGTGGGCTACTTGGCGATTTTCTTTAGCCTGATTTGCATTCCCTTAGCTTGGCGAATTAAGGTAGTCAGCTAAAAAAAAACGCCTCCAAAATTCAATTTTGAAGGCGTTTTAATTGGTTGGGATTCCTTAGAATTCTGCATTTCCAGGGGTTCTTGGGAAGGCAATCACATCACGGATATTTCCCATGCCTGTGACAAACAATACCATGCGCTCAAACCCGAGTCCAAAGCCTGCATGAGGCGTAGCGCCAAATCTCCGAGTATCTAGGTACCAGCTAAGTTCTTCGGTAGGAATGTGCATTTCTTCCATGCGTTGGCTGAGTTTATCTAGCCGCTCTTCCCGCTGAGATCCACCTACGATTTCTCCAATGCCAGGAAACAAAATGTCCATGGCAGCTACCGTTTTTCCGTCCTCATTTTGACGCATGTAGAAGGCCTTGATGCCTTTCGGGTAGTCGGTGAGGATGACAGGTTTTTTGAAGTGCTTTTCTACCAAGTAGCGCTCGTGTTCGGATTGTAAATCTGTGCCCCATTCCTCGATGAGGTAGGAGAATTTCTTCTTTTTGTTGTGGTTGGAGTTCCGTAGGATATCGATCGCTTCGGTGTAGGTCAGACGCACAAAGTCGTTTTCGATTACAAACTTCAGCTTATCCAGAAGGCCCAATTCTGCCCGCTGTTCGGTAGGCTTGGTTTGCTCCTCTTCTGCAGCGCGCTGATCCAAAAAGGCCAAGTCCTCAGCGCAATGATTAAGTGCGTAGCGAATGACGTATTTCAAGAAGTCCTCGGCCAAATTCTGGTTGTCCTCTGCGTCGTAGAATGCCATTTCAGGTTCGATCATCCAAAACTCCGCAAGGTGGCGTGTAGTGTTTGAGTTTTCCGCACGGAAGGTAGGTCCAAAGGTGTAGACCTCGGCTAAGGCCATGGCAGCAAGTTCTCCTTCCAACTGGCCAGAAACCGTCAGGTTGGTCTCCTTCTCAAAAAAGTCCTGGCTGTAGTCGATCTTCCCGTCTTCGGTTTTGGGAGGATTGCTGAGGTTGAGGGTGGTTACTTTGAAGGTTTCCCCGGCACCTTCTGCATCGGAGGCAGTGATGATCGGTGTGTGGATGTAGAAAAAACCTTTGGTGTTGAAATAGGTATGTACCGCATAAGCTAGCGCATGGCGCACGCGGAATACAGCACCAAAGGTGTTGGTTCGCATGCGGAGGTGTGCGATCTCACGTAGAAATTCCAGGGAGTGCTTCTTAGGCTGCAGTGGGTATTTTTCGGGGTCTGATTCGCCCAAAACTTCGATGCGTGTCGCATTCAGTTCAGAATGCTGACCAGCGCCTTGGGAGGCAATCACGGTGCCGGTGATTTTTAAACAGGCGCCAGTGCTGCACTTTTTGAGGATTTCTTCGGCGATGACATTGGGGTCGGCCACTACCTGGTAGTTGGTAATGATGGAGCCGTCATTGAGCGCAATAAAAGAAACATTCTTGTTGCTTCGCTTGGTGCGTACCCAGCCCATGAGGGTGAGTTCTTGTCCGATCAAGTCTTGTTCCAGGATGGTCTTGATTTTGACCCGTTTGTTAAATGCCATTTGCGTTGGGGTAGAGGAAGGCGAATTACCTCCTCTTTAATTTTAGTGGAATGCAAAAAAACGATTAAATCACCTTTTTATCAAAAAATTGACACTTTTTCCTAAATTTGATTGCGTTGTTTTCCTAGGAAGCCCGCTCTTTTTTCGCAAATAAGTGGTTTGAATCATTTCAATGCAAAAGTTAAGCCTTTCTCAGTCACTCTCTCAAAAACTTTCCCCGCAGCAGATTCAGTTTATTAAGCTGCTTCAGGTACCTACGGCGGAGTTGGATGCTCGTATCGAAGAAGAGCTTGAAATCAACCCTGCCCTGGAAGAGGGAAAGGTAGAGGAGAGTGAATCTTCTGGTGAGGAGGATTTCGACGAGGGCTATGGAGATGAGTTTGGAAGCGACTCTGGCGAGGTCAATGTAGACGACTATTTGGATGACGACTACGTAGGCTATAAAATGCAGGGGGATGGCAACTACAACCCAGACGATGAGGATCGCGAGATTCCTTTTTCTGCGCCTAGTTCACTACACGAACAGCTGATCACGCAATTGAATTTTTTGAAGCTGGATGAGCGGCAGCGACTCATTGGAGAGCAGCTGATAGGGAGCATTGAGAACGATGGTTATATCCGACGTGAATTGACCTCTATCATCAATGACCTGGCTTTTTCCCAAAATGTGGAGACAGACAGTGATGAGCTTGAAGAAATTCTACGCAAAATCCAGACTTTTGATCCTGCAGGTATTGCCGCTCGAAGCCTGCAAGAGTGCTTGATCATCCAGTTGGAACGCAAGGAGCATCCCGATGATCCTGCTGTGCAGCATGCCTTAGCCATCATTCAGGATTGCTTTGAGGAGTTTACCAAAAAGCATTATCCAAAAATTCAAAAACGCCTCAACTTAGATGAGGAGGAGATTAAGGTAGCTGTGCAGCTCATCACGCGACTCAATCCCAAGCCTGGAGGAGTTGCAGATGGCTTAGTACTCACCCAGTACGTCATCCCAGACTTTATCTTGACGATCAATGGGGGAAAGTTTGAGATCCTGTTGAATTCAAAAAATGCTCCAGAGCTTCGGATCTCTCGTTCCTACTCGGAGCTTTTTGACACCTACGACAAGAGTGACAAGAAGGACAAGAAACTCAAGGAGACCGTGTCTTTTGTCAAGCAGAAGTTGGACTCTGCCAAGTGGTTTATTGATGCGATTAAGCAGCGGCAAAACACCTTGCTCAGAACTATGGAGGCAATTCTTCAGTACCAAACTCCTTTTTTTGTAGATGGAGATGAGGCGGCACTTCGTCCTATGATCTTAAAAGACATTGCAGAAAAGATTGATATGGACATCTCTACTGTTTCCCGAGTGGCGAATAGTAAGTCCATTCAAACCGAATTTGGCGTGTTTCCTTTGAAGTATTTTTTCTCTGAAGGCATCGCCACAGATAGTGGGGAGGACGTCAGTAACCGAGAGGTAAAATCGGTGCTTCAGGGCATGGTGGATGCAGAGGACAAAAATAAGCCTCTGTCTGATGACAAGCTGGTGAAGATGTTGAACAAAAAAGGCTACAATATTGCCCGCCGTACAGTTGCCAAGTACCGGGAGCAGCTTCAGATTCCGGTGGCTAGACTACGTAAAGAACTCTAGTGGTACGCAAATTAGCCCTTTTCCTTTCGGTGGTGTTTCAACCTTTACTGATGCCATCTTTGGTGTTTGGGATACTATTTTTCGGGGTACCCCAGGCGAGCAGCATTCCTGAATCTTTCAAGGTGCGGCTTTTTTATTTGATTGTGACTTCCACCCTGTTGATTCCCATGGTCTTGATGCTGGGTCTTCGTTGGAGTGGGATGGTCAAAAGTTTGCACTTTGAAGAGAAAAGTGAGCGTAGGACTCCCTTTATTTTGGTCACGCTTTTTTACCTGCTGACCACCTATTTTTTGAAGGAAAAGACCGAACTGGATCCAATTCTGTGGCAAGGGATGGGGGTCATTACTCTTTCAGTCGCCTTGCTGACGGGGGTTACGTTTTTTTGGAAGATGTCTGCGCACATGACCGGGATTGGTGGGCTCTTGGCAGTGCTGGGTGTCTTGGGAATTTACTTTCCTTCCTTGAATCTGGCTTACCTGTTAGTGGCGACCCTCTTGTTGGGAGGCGTAGTAGCCTCTGCACGATTGTATTTGGATGCCCATCGTCCTGCTGAAGTCTATGCTGGCCTTTTGGTTGGCTTTGGCATCTGCTGGCTGGGTTTTATGTGGATTTATGGAGTTTAAATCAGCTTAGAATTTTAGAATATGATTATCCGCAATTACACCAATTGCTAAACTTTCCTGTTTACCACTGCGGATAATCGTTCACAGACCACTGTCAACGGTCCACAGCTCACTTAATTGTTCCTCAAATCCTTTTTCACTGATTAGTGGTGAAAAAGCAGATAATAAGGTTTTAAAATCATA
This sequence comes from Algoriphagus sp., assembly GCA_040403475.1. Lineage (GTDB taxonomy): Bacteria > Bacteroidota > Bacteroidia > Cytophagales > Cyclobacteriaceae > Algoriphagus. The sequence continues at coordinate 25,540 of JBBAKO010000002.1, forward strand.
GAACCCAACTAACAAAAAAATCTCCCTCAAGGGAGATTTTTTTTAATCATTGTAGGAAGATTCTTTTTAGAAAAGTCCGATGGCTAGGCCAAAGCTAATTTGATTGGCGTCGGTTTTGAATGGACCTCGGTCGGCTTGCCACAAAGGATTGAGGTAGTAGGTAGACCATACATAAAATCCTGGGCTTCCAGCTTTAAAGTTTAGGCCGTAGCGAATCTTTTCTAAGCCGTAGTTTTCGGCTTGTTTGATTTTAACTGTTCCGGCGGTAGGGGAGTCGTAGGAAACTTTTGTATGTGCTTGGTAGAGGAATCCTACTCGGGCGCCGAGGCTTATGCGAAAACTTTTGCTGTAGTCCTTTTTGTTGACATTGTACTGCAGATCTACTGGCACTTCCAGATAGTTGACGGCCAGGTTATTGGTTTTGACCTCGATGCTGGTTCCGTAGACACTTTTTACGTCCTTCAATACGGAAGATTCAGCTTTTAGTGTGGTGCTTTGGAATAAGTTTTCATCGTCTTTGAAGGAAAATTTATTGGTCGCGATTCCTATACCAGGGCTGAGCACGAAGCCAGACTGATCCCCAAAAATCTTAAATGGTTTTTGATAGAAGACGTTGAAGGTCCGTGACCCAAATAAATTGAGTGCCAAGTCGGCAGGTCTATTGGTCAATTGGTTGAGGCCAAACTCAATGCTTAAGTCATTGGGGATGTTTGGTCGTCCACCAATAGGTGTTTTGGGAGTAGTGGCAGCGGAATCTTGTGCTTGAGCATTTAAGGAAAAGGCAAGGACGGCAAGTGCGAGTATTTTTTTCATGAAAAGAGGCTTCTTATCAGTATGAGGTGGGCAAAAATATAAAATTCGCAAGGATTTACCCGCTTACTTGGCTTAATTATTCTTAAATGGGGGAGGGATAATTCTTGGATTTTATGGAATTCTTCAGGCGAACTTTTTGGAGGGAAAAAATTATTACGTACTTTTGCAATCCGATCTGGCTTCGTAGCTCAACTGAATAGAGCACCTGATTACGGCTCAGGAGGTTTCAAGTTTGAATCTTGACGAGGTCACAAAAACTAGCCCTAACTTTCTTAAATTTAAGAAGTTAGGGTTTTTTGTTGTTTCATCACCTATTTACCTTAACCAAAGGGACTCATTTTGCCAATACTTTTTCATCCCTAACGCCGAAGGATCCACATTTGGGTATTTGTCGAATAGCTCTTCAAGTTTGATCGTGAAATGGTTTCCTGGGGTAATAATATTCAGCAGGTACTTCATAAGGCATAGGTGTACATAAAGTTTTTGAAATTCATTTTCCTTGGGCACTTCTTCTATCCAAGGTAAAGGTGGTTTTGGTAGTAGTTTTACAGTACTTGGAAGATTTCTATTCCATAGCCGAGAGTGATGAGCACAGTAGTTCCTGATTTGTGCAATAGATTGGAGCCAGCTTGGAAGGTAGGTATGATTCACTGCACCATACTCTTGGGCAATTATGTCTTTAGATTTGATTGAGTTTTTTAGATTTCCGTAAAGTTTAGAAATTGTCCCAAAACTCGTTTGTTCCAATGTTTTCCATGCTGGAGGAAATCTTCCATCATCTCTATAATTTTTAAAATGGTTTTTAAGGCTGATTTCTTTTCGGCTCCTAGCTATTTCTTCTTCTAACCCCGAAAGGGTTTTTGTTAGTGCTAGACTATCGGAAAAAAGTTCAAAATTTTGAAACCACCAAGGATCAAATTCATGCGAAAGATGATAGATCAACTTTGCTCTAAGGCTAATCTCTATTTTTTCGATTACATCAAAAAGAAGAATCCGGAGTTCTCTATCAAAGCAATACAATGCAATGACATCTATGAATTTGCTGTCAGGTTTAAAAATATGATTTTTTTGATCCGACTGCATGGAGTGCCAATATTCTCCTAGTCGATAATAACTAATATGCGATAGGAAGTGAACGGCATCGTTATCTGATTCAATTTGTAGTCCTCTCTGTTTCAATAGGGCAACTTGCTGCGAAATAGTGGTAGGTTTTTTTTCGAACATGGCGGAGAATAAAAAATAAAGCCCTTAAATAAAAAAAGACACGCCCTGGGACGCTGATCTGACGGGTAGCGTGGCGTGTACTGTTGAATTAAAGGTAGATTATTTGAGTGAAAATCTCCTAGTACTTTGGGTGTTTTTAATGCAGACCAACTTCCTAATTTAATTTTCGGTACCCGCTATTTCTCATCTATCCAAACTCCACTTCTTCTGGTTCCAGAATGACCATAGGGCTTTGACGCACTAGAACTAGCAGGTTTTTCAACTGGTACTTTTTTTACTTCCACCTTTGGCTTTTCCGCTGCTATAGGGGTAGGCACAATTTCCTCCTCCACCTTCTCTTCAACTAGTGCGGTAGGTATAACCTCCTCCTCCACCTCAACTTCCACTAGTGGCGTAGGAATAATTTCCTCCTGTACCTCCTCTTCCGCTAGTGCGGTAGGTGCAATTTCTTCAACCGTCTTGTTTTCTTCTATTGGTGGAGGGGTGTTTTCTACCTTTGATTCAGGATTTGACAACTTGACGATCTTATCCAAATTGAGGATAACAAGTAGGAGAATAACTCCGAAAAGGATTAGCGAAAAAAACATGAAATTCATGGAGGGTAAACTCCCGTCACCCAAAAAATAATTCCATGCCGCAATCCCCATTACAGCCAAAATCAAGAGGATTGCAAAGGTTGGTAAACTGAATCTATTCGTCTTTTTCATATCCAATTAGTTTTCTTTTTCTCAAAATAGTTCAGAAAATTAACGAATTTAAACTAGTTAGGAAATCGAAACTTCAAACTTTCTTTACTGTACTTACCCCCAGTGGTGAACAGGTAAGTTGTTGGAGAACCATACAAACCACATAGGCACATAGTGAAAAACTGATGTGTCTATGTGGTTTTAAAAAATAGCTTACTACTTGGCAGCGGGTTTGATACCACGTTGCCAGATAAAGAAGATCACAAAGAGTACAATTAAGAGGTAAGTTGTTGGATAATCCTACAAACCATATAGGAGGCACATAGTGAAAAACTGATGTGTCTATGTGGTTTTAAAAAATAGCTTACTACTTGGCAGCGGGTTTGACACCGCGTTGCCAGATAAAGAAGATCACAAAGAGTACAATCAAGAGGCAAGTTGTTGGAGAACCATACAAACCATATAGGAGGTACATAGTGAAAAACTGATGTGTCTATGTGGTTTTAAAAAAAAACATCTCGCAACTTGGCTTATGCCTGCTTCTAATTTTGTATTCGAATAGAATGGGTCAGGCTTTAAATAGTCAGGCGTTTTTAAACAAAAAAAGCAGCCCGAAGGCTGCTTTCTAAGTGTTAGTGTGCGGCTGAAGCGGCGGGTTTGACACCGCGCTGCCAGATAAAGAAGATGATAAAGAGTACTATCAAGATGCCTGGGAAAAGCATCATTTTTTCTAGAGTCGCTTGACCTGCTGCGAGTTCAAGGGATGCTCCCACTAGTCCTGCTTTTTCTTCGGCTACTCTGGAAGCATCAATCCAGCTTCCAATGATCGGCTGAAAGATTGCAGTAGAAAACATGCCTACTCCTCCGATAATGGACATTCCCAAGGCGCCGGATAGCGGCACACGCTGTGCTACAGCACCGACCATCACTGGCCAGAAGTAACATACCCCAAGCGCAAAGATCAGAGCAGCCACATAAGACATGTTGCCCGTCACCGTGCTAAATAAGAAGATACCAATTGTCGTGAAGATAGCGCCTCCCAAGAGTACACCTGTCTGTCCCAAGGCTTTTACCACAGGACCGGCAAAGAATCTGCCCACTGCCATTACGCCTGTGGTCAAGGCCAAAATCAACATGCCAGATGCTCCGCTTGAGCTCAACACAACGTTAGCCCACTGCGATGGTCCAAATTCTGAAATAGCAGTAAGTGCCATTGCAATGAATAGGAAGATAAATACTGGACTTAACATGGCTTTGAGGTTTGAGCCTACAGAAGTTGCTCCCTCTACGGAAGGCTTAGGGAAGGCTTTACCAAAGAAAAGTACTGCATAGGCAATGGTTGGGATCATCATCACCCAAACTTGAGTTTGCCAAGCAAAGCCTCCATCGGTCATGAATTTGGATACCAAGCTTCCCAAAACAATGCCTCCTGGGAACCACATGTGGAAGCGGTTGAGCATCTTGTTTAGCGTAGTGCCAGAATACATGTCGGCAATCATTGGATTACAAGCAGCCTCAGTACAGCCGTTGCCGAAACCGATAAACAGCGTGGAGATCAATAAGGTGGTGTAGCCATCCGCGAAGATGGTCATCAAGATCCCAAGGGTGTGGGTTACAAATGCGATGCGCATAATGTTGGCCGGGCCAACGATGTGGTAAAAAAGACCTCCAAGAATCATGGATATAGGAAATCCTAAAAACCACATGGAGTTAATAAAGCCTAATTGCTCTGCATTTAAGCCGAATTGTTCTCCCAACTGGGGAAGGATACCTGCTCGAATAGAGAAGGAAAATGCGGTGGTGATGAGCGCCAAACAACTTGCGTTGAAGAGTGCGCCACGGTTAATGGTTTGTGTCATAAGGTAGTGCTTTAGGTTTATGGGTTGCGTTAAGTGACTTTTGACACATTCAAAGTAGACAAAAAAATGAAAACAGCTATCCTGAATTCAAAAAAAAATAGACAAACTTCTCCCAAGAGCCTGTTCTAGAGGGGAGATAATTAGCGAAAAAGAATGGATTTAACGAACAAAAACCCAGTCCTGGGCACTGCTCAAGCGTTCGGCAAATTCATAGCCATCTTCTTGAAAAACCTTGAGCTGCTCTGGATCGGTGATCCTATTTTGGATCGCAAAGCGAGTCATCAGTCCTCTTGCCTGCTTGGCAAAGAAGCCGACTACCTGGTAGCTCCCTTCCTTGCGTTCCTTGAAATGGATGGTAATGACAGGCATCTTCAAGGTCTTTTTATCTACTGCCTTGAAGTATTCTTGAGAGGCTAAGTTGACTAAGGTCCTGCCCTCGCCTGCGGCATTCAAAGCCTTGCTGATCTTGGTTCCCCAGTAGTCATAGAGCGAGTTTCCCTTTTTGGTTTTGAGCTTGGTGCCCATCTCCAATCGGTAGGGCTGGATCAAATCCAGAGGTTTCAATAATCCATACAGGCCCGACAAAACTCGTACATGCTGCTGGGTAAATTCAAGTTCTGCTTCGCTGAATTGATCTGCCTCCATCTTTGCATAAACTTCTCCTTTGAATGCCAAAATCGCCTGCTTGGAGTTGTCCAGACTAAAAGTCTCCGTAAAGGTCTTGTATCGTTCCTCATTCAAGGTGGCGAGCGAATCGCTGAGGTGCATCAACTTCGAAATTTGAGAAGCTGACTTCTTGCGCAGGACCCCCACCAAGTCTTTGACTTCCGCAGGAAAGTCGGGTTGGGTATGTCCGCTGTACTCAGGATGGCTGTAGTCTAGGGTTTTGGCAGGAGAAATGACAATCAACATGGGCTACTGGATAATCGTAATGGCTTTGGTTTCAGTTTGGGTGATATTCTGTTCCCTTGAGGTAAACCGCACAACGGCCACGTATGTTCCGGTAGGAACTAATTTTCCATTCACAAGCCCATCCCAAGGGCAGAATGGCTGTTTGGGCTTCAAATTTTCATGGTCGCAGTAAAAAATAAGTTCCCCCCAGCGGTTGTAAATAAACACATCTACTTCGTCAATGTACTCGTTGGCATACAGGATAAAATTGCGGCTTGGGTCTCCCAGCACCATCCCGCTTGGGAAGACCACCTTGAGGTTACAGTCTTCGACCACCGTAAAGGTTCCTTCCCATTCGCAGCCCAATGCGTCTCCCACACGAAGGGTGTAGGTACCTCCCTTTTCAGGGCTGAAGCTAGCATCCTTGGATACCTCCTTCCCATCCAAAATCCAGGAGTAGCTAGCATAGCTGCCAGGGTTGAGGGCAACCGATTTTCCTTCTACCGCACAGATTAGCAGCGCTTCGCTTGGAAGCACAGGAGGAATAAGTTGCGATTTGACCACTACTACATTGGCTCTGCCGATCTCACATCCAAATTGGCTGCGCAAAAGTACCTCGTAGGTACCACCTTGGCTAACTTCAATGAGGCTAGTCGTGAATTGTGGGAGCCTAGTACGCGTTCCTCCAGTTACCAAAAACCATTCAAAGCCGTTTACGGTGGTTAAATTGGCCTTCACTTCAATCGTGGTCTTGGATTGATCCACACAAAAAGGACTGGCATCCAAACTTACCGTCAGTCGATTGGGAAGTAAGGTAGCGGTAAACGTAATTTTCTTAGGTGGGCAAAGAACCCCAGAAATAGGCTGGACTTCTAAGGTATAGTTTCCGGACTTGCTCGGTACAAATTCTTGTCTTCGACCTACAATGATTCCCAAATCATCTCGCCAGAGGAAGATCACATCGGCTGGGATGGCATTTTTGAGTATGGCCTCAAATCGTATCCCGGTAAGGCAATCCACGATGGGAGGAGAAACTTCAAAGTCAAGCGCTGGGCTCAAATTCACAGTCATTTGGAGTATTTTGGGGCAGTTGACTCCGGTAGGATCGGCTCCAAGGATGACATATTTTCCCGCTTGGGTGAGTAGAAAAGATCCTCCTGCCTGAGGATTAATTGAGTTGCCGGTTGGGCCTGTGATCAGGTAGTTTAGAGGCTTAGGGCCACTTGGGGTGAAGGAGTAGGAAACACAGCCTTCCACCACTGGAGGCACGGAAAATTCAACTTCAAACTTTTGAGCTACTGTATAGACCGTTTTATTTGGAATGGAGCAGCCACTGGGATCTAGGATTTCCACCAAATAGCTTCCGTAGGATACAGGAACCTGAAAACTCGCTTGATTAGGAAGTGGACTACTGAGCTCGAGTCCATCGCCCTGTCGGACGATTTTGTAAGTGCCTACTCGGGGCAATCCAGAAGTTAAATTAATTTGAATTGATCCCTTTGCCACTCCAGTAGGTGAGCAGCTTTCGTCCTTTGCCACCACTGTAAATGCATAGGCTGCAGGAGGGTTTAAATTTTCTACCGTGACAGAGGTAGAATAGGTACAGCCTGCTGCATTTTCCGCTTCAAGGGTATAGACGCCAGGTGCGAGGCCTGAGATGGGGATGAGAGTGCCCGATGGAGCTGCAGGGAAGGATAGTCCCAGTTCTACCAGTCGAATCCTACTTACTGCTGCCAGAAGTCGCAGCTCAATGGCTCCATCTTTCGTAGCACAGCTTGTGGCGCCTTTGATGGCTTTGGCTTCGATGATGGGAAGTTCGTTGACTAGCAGATTAAGGGATTTGGATACTTTACAGCCTGGAAGGATGGGGTCTTGGGCCACAAAGCTGAGGGTGTATTGACCTGGGCCAGGTAGGCTTTGGATTTCCAATTCCAACTCAAAGAAAGGACCTAAGGGGACCTTAACTCCATTGCCATTGCGCTCGTAAAACCATTCTCCAGTGACGGGCGTGTTGGGGGCGAAGGTGACGGAAGTTTCTTCGTAGCAGACTACGGTAGCCGTTTGGGTCAGGTCAAATTGAAAAGCTGGGCCTACAAAAATGGATGAGGTAGTAGTACAGGTTTCAAAGAGTGTTTCCTCGTCATCCCCTCCAGCTGCCGTTGGGCGGTATTGAACGACCACGGTGTAGATACTTTCCTCCGTTACGGTAATGGTATTGGAATTGCTGTTTCCAAAAATAGTTCCTGCTGCATTGGTCCATAGAAAGTCATATAAACCTTGACTCGGGTCGTAGCCATTGATAGCGGTGAGGGTGATTGGGGTGCCTTCACAGAGGGTGGCATCAGATGCCAGGGTTAGGACTGGGGGAGCGATAACTTTAAGCGTTCCTTTATCCGTGAAATAGCCAATCTCTGCGCATCGGTCTACGCGCAACTCGATGGTGTAGGTGCCTGTCTTGGTGAAGAGTTGCTCTAAGTTTTGAAATTGATCCCCTGGACCTCCAAAATTGGAGCGAATGACCGTTCCATCCTCATGGGTGATCGTCCAGAAATAGGAGTCAATGTCGGGTTCTCCTCCTCCTTCTAGGGTAGCGGTCGCTCCAGATACTGGGTCCAAGCAGAGCGAAGAAGGGATGCCCAAGGCGGGTTCGGGGATAGAGCTACCCGAGTTTTGAACGAAGGAAGGTAAACCTAAATTGGAGGTGCCGGGCATGGCTGCTACTGCATTTTGGTTGAAGGTACTCGCTGCGGTGCAACCGGAGCCTACTTGGACCTGACCAATGCGGTTATCTCCCACGATGGCTACATAGATCTGACCATCCGACGCGATTTGTAAGGCACCTAAGTTGAGACCTGAGGTTCCTGAAATTTGTTTTTTGGTAGATAGGATGCAGGTAGCTCGTGCAGCTGCAGTTGTGGCTGTAGCAAAACAAGAAGGGCAGCCCGAAGTCACCTCCTTGATGATAAACTCTTCGATACCTGGACCCCCATTTAGATAGGAAACGAGGATTCGGTCGGAGTCTGAGGAAAATTCGAGCCCATAAATTTCACCCGAGCAACCAAGATCTAGGAGGGCATATTCGGTAAGTTTACCGGTCTGTTGGTCGAATTCAAAAATTTCGGTTCGGTTGCATCCATCTTCGAAAATGGTAATGGCAAGTTTGCTGCCATCTGGGCTAAATTTCATCGTTCCCACACCGGAATTGTAGCCATGGGCACTTCCAACAGAGCTGTTGACGGGTTGCCCGATACCTTGAGAGGATACGGGGTAGGCACGGAAGGTATTGTTGCCCAGTTCGTGAAAAATCGCCCAGGAAGTATCTCCTGCACTAAGTGCTGCACTGTGCTCGGTGGAGGGACTGAATAGGAAGTTGTTTTTGGTAATCACATTTCCCACTCCTGTGGGATTTTCAGCTTTTATATCTACTAGGGAAAAGCTAACGACATTGCTGCCACTTGTGGAGGCTTGCGTCGTAAAAAGATAGAAAAGGCTGGGTAGGGTAGGTACGCCTACCGCCAATACCCCTTGGCTAGCAGTATTGCTGCCTCCAATGTCGCTGCCATTTTCCATCAAGTCCCCATTGAGGTCCCAGACGGATTGGCCATCGCTGTAGAAGAGCACTTGTCCTGTTTGATCCGAGACCGTGGTGGTGCCGGCGGGAATATTTTGTGAATGTGGTGTTGCAATGGGACGTGGTACCGGAGCGTTTTCATCGTCAGGGTCTGGATTGAAGTCTAATCCGGCTCCATTTCCAAAATACCAGATGTTATTGGTTTGATCGGGAATGTCCCACATCTTGATTCGTATTTCTGCATAGGCATAGCAGGATTTTCCAGGTTCCCGTACCAGTACCCAGTATAATCCGGGTTTGCATACTTCATTTGCTCCCTTAGCGATCCAGCCATCTTCCCGCTTGTTGGACCAAAAGTACTCGTAATTGGTGCCGCCACCCGTACCTCCGCCTGTGCCGCCAGTTCCTCCACCTGCACCACCACCAGACTGCGCTTGCAGGAGGGGATCTAGGTCGATGCAGGACTCGCAGAGGGTAGTATCTGAAGGGCTAAAGTTGGCCTGCAACTCATTTTCAGTAAGCGTGATGCTTTTGGTCACCACTTTGGTGGTACTATCTGGAAAAGTAACTGTGAGTGTGACCTCTAGGCTGGTTCCTGAGGCTGCTTCTGCAGGCACCAAAAAGTGTTCTTGATTAAAATCTGCCGGCAGCGGGTTGCCATCGGCACCGCTCAGTGGAGGCGAGAATTCCCAGGAAAAGGAGAGTGGCAGGTAGTTGGCAGGAGTAATTTCGCTGATCAGTTGTACGGGATTGTTGGCACAAGGCTCCTCAGGATCCCAAGAAAAATCCACAGCAGGTTCTACATCGGCATTGGGAGCAAAAACAGGGAAGACGCGGCCACAAAAATCACTTCCAGCAAAGGGATCCTCTTCCAATCCCAGCGTAGCAAGGGTGATTGCATCCGGATTATTCACCCTGCCAATCAATTGTGGCCCACCTGGGCGCTCCTCGTAGAGGTAGTACAGGGAGCCATCTGGCCCTGTTTTGACATCGTAGATTTGATGGATGCTTGGGTCTGTAGGAACTTGTTCCGGAATCGCCGTAGGAGAGCTGCTCGGAATTCGGAAAAGTTTATTTCCTCTAGAAAAAAAGATAAAATCCCCTTTTGGAGAAAAAGCTGCTCCAAAAATACCATCCGTTCCACCTGAGTTAGTTAGAGTCACGGGACTGCCAAAGCTGCCTGTGCTCGAATTAAAGTCAAGCAGTACTAAGTCATCTCCCGGGTTGGGAGGGAGAAGCAGAAGACTGCTGCTGGCCTCGTCAAAGACAATTGCTTTGGGAGCGAAGGGAATGGCTGCTGTACCTGTTTGGGTAAATGACCCTGCAGTCGATTCTAATCTGCGGGATTGTAGGTTTCCCCCTGCAAAGCTAATCAGATAGGAAGGTGAGCTAGGGGTCTTGACCACCAACACAGCTCCTTGGGCGGGACCGATAACTTGGTTTTTAGTCGTGATTTTCCCAAATGGGGGTTGTGCACCTGTCGCTTGGCCCAGTGCATTCATGTCTACGAGTGCATACTGAAGTTGTCCAGTAAGCGATAAGTAAAAAATGTAAAAAAGTTTGTTGCCTGTAGGATTGTAGTCCAAAATGCCGGTGGCCACGGTCTGTCTTCCTTGAAAGTTGCCATTCAATCCAGGTGCTGAACCTTCAATTGGACTACCCGAATAATCGTAAACTAACTCCCCGTTGGTGTAGAATAAGGGTTGGCCCGTGATGGGGTCAATGGCAATGGCATTGTTGAAGGCTCCTCCGATGACGGTAGCGGGGAGGCTTTGAACAGTAGCCGTTTCTCCTTTCCCAAAGGAGAGGTAGGGATGGCCTCCAGTGCTGCAATTTCCAAAAATCCATTCGTTGTTATTGTATCCTTGCGCCAAAACTGACTCAGTCCAAGACATTCCTAGTAGCAGGGAGATGCCTGCAAATAGAAGGATGAAACGTATGGAATTAGCCTTGCTTTTCATATTTTTAGCCTTACTTCTAAAACATCCAATCGGAGCTTACGTTTAGAAGCCAAGTGCGTATTCAAATAAACGAACTATTTCGTGTTACGGTCTCTGCTGCCTTTAGTTTTTTTTATTGCCTTGAGCTTGGTCCCAATTTCTCGGGTCTTCGCCCAAGATCCCCAATACAGCCAGTATTATGCAGCACCGCTTTACCTGAATCCAGCCTTTGCTGGTGCGGAGTTAATGGGACGAGTAGGATTTAATTACCGAAACCAGTGGCCCTCTATTGAGGCCCAATTTACCACTTTTTCTGCCTACTACGACACCTATTTGCCTGAATACAACTCGGGGATAGGAGTTCATGTGATGCAGGATTCGGAAGGAGCATCCAAGTTGAGATCTACCTCGGTTTCTGCCATGTACTCCTACGAATTGCGGCTGGCAGACAAGCTGTATTTTAGACCTGGATTTCAAGCCAGCTACATTCGTAGGGAAATAGGGTTTTATGAAAATCTCGTTTTTGCAAACCAAATTGATCCGCTTGATCCCACAGGGCCCTTACTTCCAGGTGCAGCTATTCCAGGTCTGGGAGATCCTGTAGGCTTATTTTCCTTGTCCGCAGGAGGCTTATTGTTTACCAATAATGCCTGGTTAGGATTTACTGCCCACCATCTCAATCAGCCTAACCAATCTTTTGTGGACGGGTTGAGTCCCTTGCCAAGGAAGTTGTCCCTTCATGCGGGTTACCGAATTTCGTTGGGTCAGGGCAGCATGCGGAGGGATTTTACCCACATGAGCAAGCAGCGTTACTTGACCCCGACCATCAACTACAAAAGGCAAGGACCTTTTGAGCAGCTGGATCTAGGGGCATACTTCTATGTAGAGCCCATCTTACTTGGGCTCTGGTACAGAGGCTTGCCTTACAAGCCTGTAGAAACGCAGAGTAACCGCGATGCCATCGTGGTGATGGTGGGAGTCAACTTGTTGAGTGGTCTGAGTATTGGTTATAGTTTTGATTATACCGTCTCGCAACTAGGAATCCAAAGTGGAGGGGCACATGAGCTGAGCCTTTCCTGGACTATTCCTAGCCTAAATCAAGGAAAGCCTCTCGGTCGAGATACGATTCTTCCTTGCCCAAAATTCTAAACAGAAGTAATGACGGCAGAAAGTTTGACTTACCTTCTTTTAGGAATATTGATTTTTGGCTTTTTAATGCCCAAAATTTTGGAATACCTGCAGGTTTCAATGCCTAAGCAGCCCGTGCCTCCTGTCCTTGCCGAATACTTAACTGAGGCGAAGCTCGTGGAAGCCAAATCCTACCAAAAGGATAATTTCAAGTTTAAACTAATCACGAGCAGCTTTACCTTCTTATTGACTTTCCTTTTTATTACCCAAGGTTGGTTTGGGCAAATTGATTCCTGGATTGGTGGTTTAGGTTTTTCTCCCTTCCTCAATTCCTTACTTTTCTTCGGGCTTGTTTTTATCGCTTCAGATATCCTGAGTCTTCCCTTTGATTACTACAGTACGTTTGTGATTGAAGAGAAATATGGTTTCAACAAAACTACTCATGCTACTTTTTTCTCCGATAAGTTGATCGCCTACCTGTTGTCCCTGCTTGTCGGTGGAGGATTACTTTTGGTGTTTCTTTGGTTGATACATACGATGGGACCGAATTTCTGGTGGCAATTTTGGATCATTGCCAGTGTATTTATGGTGCTGGTGAATGTTGGATACACCGCTTGGATTATTCCCTTGTTCAATACCTTGACTCCCCTTGCGGAAGGGGAGGTGCGGGATAAGTTGTTGCAATATGCAGCGAAGGTCAACTTTTCGGTGAAGCACATTTTCGTGATGGATGGCAGTCGTCGTTCGGCCAAAGCAAATGCTTTTTTCTCGGGCTTTGGCAAGCAAAAAAAGGTAGTACTGTACGACACCCTTTTGGAGCATCCCCCCCCCGGAGGAGCTGGTGGCTGTCCTGGCGCATGAAATTGGGCATTACAAGAAAAAACACCTGAAGTGGGGCATGCTTGTTTCGGTAGTGGAAGTGGGTCTGCTACTTTTTCTGTTGGGGCAGGTTGTATTTTCTGAAACTATGAGTTTGGCTTTAGGCGGCAGCACTTTGTCGGTTCCCTTAAATATTATTGGGTTCACGATGCTATTTGCGCCGCTATCGATGGTGATGGGAATTGGCATGAATTGGCTTAGCCGGAAGCATGAGTTCGAGGCGGATGCCTATGCCAAGGAAACGTTTGGAGGTAAGCCACTCGCTGAGGCCCTGAAGACCCTTTCGGTGAAAAGCCTCAGTACCATCCACCCACACCCCTGGTATGTCTTTGTCAACTATTCCCATCCTCCACTGCTGGAGCGCTTGGAACGATTGGAGCAGTAGGACTTGTTAATTTTCTACCTTCATTAATCTTGAGTACTGAAAAAATCTGTAATTTTCTCTTGCATTAACCTAAAACCCATGAAAGACCTTGCCGATTACGCCTATCCATTAACCGATCTTTTTGCGCAGCCTACCTCCTCCGATCAGTGGGATCGGTACCGGTTGAGCCAAGAACAGATTGATTTTTTCCATGAAAACGGCTATTTGGCGGGAGTTCAGCTCCTCGATGAAAAGCAGATTGCCGTTTTATCTCAAGCCTTGGATGAGGTGATGGATCCCAAGCATCCACTGCACGGCTTGTTTCATGAGTTTCATAGCAATGAATCAGCAGATCCCAATACGGTGCTTTTCCACTCTTTGGGCCACTGGCGAATTGCAGCAGCATTTCACGATGCAATTTGGAATCCAGCATTCCGGATGGTTGCCAGCCAGCTTCTTGGGGATCGTGGGGTTCGATTTTGGCACGATCAACTCTTTTGCAAGCCTGCACATCACGGTGGTGTAGTAGCTTGGCATCAGGATTATTCCTACTGGACCCGGACGGTGGAGATGCAGCATTTGACCTGTTGGTGTGGCTTAGATGATGCTACGGAGGAAAATGGCTGCTTGCAGTATGTGCCTGGTTCGCATCGTTGGGGGCTTTTGGAGAAGCCTTCCCTTGCGGGAGCTATGGATGGGCTGATGGGGATGCTTTCAGAAGAACAGAAGGCCCAATTTGCACCCGTAGCCATTCCCCTAAAAGCCGGATATGCGGCATTTCACCACCCTTTGCTGGTGCATGGGAGCTATGCCAATTATTCTCCACGTTCGAGAAAGGCTTTTGTGCTTAATGTTTTTGCAGACGGCACTATTTCTGACTCGGATGAACCATTGCTTAATGGAGTGCCGGTGATTCCAAAAGGAGAAAAAATGGGAGGTAAATTCTTTCCTTTGATTTTTGATCCCAAAAACAGCTAAATTCGAGCTTCAATTGCTGCTTTTGTAAGAAAAAAGCAGGTTGGATGATGTAGGAGACCTCAGTTTGGGGTCCAGCATTTGATTGATTTTATTTCCCTATACATGGCTTCTGGATTATTTGCCTTATTGGATGACATTGCTACGCTCATGGATGATGTGGCGGTAATGAGTAAAGTAGCTGCGAAAAAAACGGCTGGCATTTTGGGTGATGACCTGGCAGTGAATGCCGAAAAAGCATCTGGCTTTGTGTCCGACCGAGAGCTTCCAGTGATTTGGGCAATTACCAAGGGCTCTGCTTTAAATAAATTGATTATTCTTCCAGTAGCCTTTTTGCTGAGTGCTTTTGCGCCAGCGGCCATCACGGTGATTCTGGTAGCTGGAGGTTTGTATCTGGCTTACGAGGGGGCGGAAAAAATCCATGCCTATATTTTCCCGCATCCTGTTGAAAAGAAGGAAGAGTTAGATTTGGGGATTACCAAAGAAGAGGTTGTTGCGCTGGAAAAAAAGAAAATCAAATCTGCCATCACCACGGACTTTATACTTTCGGTGGAGATCGTGATTATTGCAATGAGTACAGTGGTCGACAAACCATTGCTCAATCAAATAGCTGTGGTGTCCATTATTGCCCTGATTGCGACTATCGGTGTGTATGGCATCGTGGCTTTGGTGGTGCGCATGGATGAGTTTGGATTCCGATTGATTGCACTCAATGACAGGGAAGATAGTATTTCAGACAAGATTGGTTGGATGTTAGTAAATGCCTTGCCTCACTTTGTTCGAGGAATAGGTTTTATAGGTACCCTTGCCTTATTGCTGGTTTCAGGAGGCATTTTTGCGCACAACATTCCCTTTTTCCATCACCTTCTACCTACCTGGCCAGATATGGCAAAAGAATTTCTTTTTGGGTTGGCTGTGGGTATCGTCGTACTGCTTCCTGTCTTGGGGTTTCAAAAACTAAGAAAAAAATCGCACTAATCTTTTTTAGTAAGTCAATGGATTTGCCTATTTTCCGAAGTACTAATCCATTTCTTATGACTTCTTCTTTTTTCAGGCTTTTGGCATTTACTCCTTTTTTTTTAGTGAGTGTATGGGTTGGGGCGCAACCAGGGCAATCCTATCTTCAATTTCCAGGTGGGCCTGGTCCAGGACAGGGCAAGCACATTGTCTTGGTAGCTGGTGACGACGAATACCGATCCGAGGAGTCTATGCCCATGTTGGCCAAGATTTTATCCTCCCGTCATGGATTTAAAACCACTGTTCTTTTTCCCATTGACCCAAGCACGGGGGATGTGGTACCCAACTATCAAACTAACATTCCGGGATTGGAGCAACTTGCTTCAGCGGATTTGGTACTTGTATTGATTCGTTTCCGGGAGTTGCCGGATGCCCAGGCAAAGTACTTGGACGACTATCTTTTGGCAGGCAAGCCCATTATCGGCTTGCGAACATCCACACATGGCTTTGCCTACCAGAAAAATAAGGATTCCAAATTTGCAAAGTGGGACTGGATGAGTAAAGTGCCCGGATGGGAGCAAGGCTTTGGAAAACGCATCTTTGGAGAAACTTGGATCAACCACCATGGGATACATGCCAAGGAAGGAACAAGAGCGCTAGTAGACGGCGTGAAGCAAAGTGCCAATCATCCGATACTTCGCGGTGTCAACGACATCTGGGGACCTTCGGATGTGTATGGAATTAAGAGTTTGCCTGCCGAGGCAGAGGTCTTGGTTTATGGACAGTCTACTGCGGGCATGAATGACCAAGCCCCACTCATCTGGGAAAAGTCGGTGATGCCGATCGCTTGGACCAAGCCCTATCAACTTGAAGGTGGAAAACCCGGAATGGCCTTTGCCTCAACTCTAGGTGCTTCCTTGGACTTTCAGAGTGCAGACTTGAGACGCCTAGTTCTCAATGCGTCCTTCTGGCTACTCGGAATGGGAGATGCAGTGACTGCGGATTTGAATGTGGACTATGTGGGAACTTACCAGCCCACTCCCTTTGGATTTGATACCTTCCGTAAGGGTATGCGCGTTTCGGATTTTAAGTAGGCAGTTGTACAAAGTACCAAGTACGAAGTACAAAGTAGAAATACGAGAATCGAAATACGGTATCAAATAAATTTCGAATGCTGAATGCTGATTGAAGAATTTCGAAGTAGGGATTCGTAGTAGGACATGAATTCTACTCAGAAAGTATCTTGGTACATTGTACTTGGTACTTCGTACAATTAAAAACTTAATTTTCCATTCCTAATCCGTTCACCCATGAATAAAATAGGTTTCAACGTGCTGGCTTGGTCGGCAGAAATTTCCGATCAGCTTTTTCCAATTTTAGATCGCCTGAAGGCCATTGGCTACGATGGAGCTGAGTTTTTTATTGGAGATACGGATGCTAAATCCTGTCGCTTGGTGGGGGACTATTGCAAAAAAATAGGATTAGAAGTAACGGCAGTAACCGTGATGGGAGCTGCTGAAAACCCCATTTCCCCAGATCCAGCCGTTCGGGAGAAGGCCAAGGAAAAACTGCATTGGGTACTAGACCGTGCGGCTGACCTTGGTGCTCAAGTGCTTTGTGGACCCTTTCATTCCGCTTTCGCCACCTTTGCTTCACGAGCTCCAATCGAGGAGGAGTATGATTGGTCGGCAGAGGTGCTTCGGTCGGCGGGAGATTATGGACAGCAATTGGGGATAGTGCTTACTCCAGAGGCCTTGAATCGATTTGAATGCTACCTCGCCAATACCATGGAGCAGCTGGATTACTTGCTCTCCAAGGTGCAGCATCCCAACGTGCAGGCGATGTTTGATACCCATCATGCGAATATGGAGGAGAAAAAACTGGGCCTTGCCATCGAACGAATTGCGCCACGCTTGGGGCATGTGCATATTTCCGAAAACGATCGAGGTACGCCGGGCTCAGGGCATGTCAACTTTGATGAAACTTTTGCTGCCTTAAAAAAAGTAGGCTTTACAGGCTGGTTGACGATTGAGGGTTTCACCCGAAACGATCCTGCTTTTGCGAATGCCATCGGCGTGTGGCGCGAGTTTTCCGCCCCTTGGGAGATGGCAGAGCAGGGCTACCAACTCATCAAAGGGATGTGTGAAAAGCACGGGATGTAAGTAGTTGTACTCGGGAGTAAGCTTACTTTTTGGGGATATACCAGCTGTTGCTTCCTAGGTCTACGCCTCCCTTGAGTTCTTCCTGCACTACGCGATCGATGATCCAGAGTCCTTTTTGAGCCATGGCCTCAAAGGTATCTATGCCCTCGTTTGGAAAGTTAACTCGGGTACGGTGAATGTGAAACTTGTTCGAAAATTTACGTCCAAAGGCCTTTTCTACCCCTTCTTTGTCGAGCATAAACCCAATCAATCCTCCCCAGGTAGCGGTAGGGTTGTCGGAATCCCATCCGGCCAAAGCGCCGATTTTGATGGTTTCCTTCAGATCACCTTCTCCATAGAAAAGACTCACTAGGCTGGAGGCAAAGTTGATGCCGGCAGCAAAGCAGCCGTTGCAGTACATATTTCTGCTGCTGATGTCGTAGCCATCGAGCTGCTCCACTTGGTAGCGCTGGTAAACAGAGTCACGCGCTTGCTCCCAAGGAATCCCCGATGCATACAAGCCTTTTACGTAGCGGTACATGGCGGCTGGATAGGAGGAGGCTGGGAGTTCCAAAGCCGCTTGCTCTGCCATTTTGGTAAGTTGCTGCTTGATGGGAAGGGAAGTATCTGAAGTACTGGCTAGGGAAAACAGCCGAACATAATAGGCGGAAATCCACTCACTTTCTTCTCGGGCGGTTGTTTGGATGGGGAGCGTAGCCATCTTGACGGCCATGTCCGGTCTTCCAGGAGCATAGAGTCCAAAGATTTCGGTGGTGAGTTGAGCGTCGATCATCTCGTACTCCGGATTGTGTTCTGGGGCTCCCGTGGCTGGAGGAACCAGTCCGGACTTCATCAGATCCAGAGCTTTCTGATTGGACACCCAGAGGTAGTTTTCTTCTTCTCCTTTGATGTGTTTCATCCATCCGTTGCGAATTTGCTCGCCGGTAAGCATTGAAGTTTGGTTTTGAAGGAGGAGTTCCTGGTAGATGTACTCGATGTCCGTATCGTCATCCGATCCCCAAAGCGTGTCTTCGTCGGCTAAGACAAAGTCAATGGTCGGTGAGAGGTTGCTCGGAATTCCTGCTGCCCAGATGCTGCCTTGATCGGGTTGGCCCCAGTCGGCACGGGTGTAAAAAGGTCCCGTTTTGATGTCCCCAATATTTCCGATTTTATCCATTTCGGTT
This sequence comes from Algoriphagus sp., assembly GCA_040403475.1. GTDB lineage: Bacteria > Bacteroidota > Bacteroidia > Cytophagales > Cyclobacteriaceae > Algoriphagus. The sequence goes on from JBBAKO010000002.1 coordinate 44,152, forward strand.
ACGAGTCCGGTCCAGTTGGCAATGCAGGTTGCTAGCCAAAAGCCCTCGAGCTTTTTTGCATAGGTTGCACGATCGATCTTTAGGTCCGTGGCCTTGGGGCTGTAGGCCGTGTAGTTTAGGTTTGGATTTTTGTCTGCTTTCTGCTGGGCTTGAATCCCAGTGAAACTGAGACATAAAAGAAGACTGGAGAGAATGAAACGGGTGGAGGTCATGGGCAAGGCATTTGCTCCAATTTACTTCTTTTTAATAAAAATACCACTGGATAGGAGTGCCAGAGAAGTGGATTAGGGATTGCAAACCTGGCAATACTGAGGGTCTTCTGTTTTTTTTCCGTGCGGGAATAAGACTTTTTCTTGGTGTTGGCAGTGGCTGCAAACGAGCAGGTGTGCCAAAGCAGCACTGCTTGGGGTGCCGCATAGGCTACAGGGAAGGCCAGGCTCCGCTGCCGTAACAGCAAAACCAGGCAGCTGGCAGGAGGGGCAGTAGGAGTTCAGCTTTTGAATTAGGAGCTGGGCTGTTTCCTGAATCACCCGCATTCTACTGGGGTTGAACATGGCCCGCATGTCTGTTTCAATGTATCCTGAGCCATGAGTTTCTAGCAGCTGTAATGCTGCTGTTCGTAGTTGGTCAGGGTCAATGATGCCTTTCAAGATGCCTTCGAGCTCGTCCTTGCTTCGTCTTAGGATGAGGCCATGGCTTGGGAATCCTACCCTGCTGGCAAAGGCCTCCAGTTCCTCCAAACTTGAAAATTCTTGTCCTGCAAAATTAGTAGCCGTACTGAGATGGCGGGCATGAATTTCCAGTTGGTGCTTGCGGTCAATTAAGAGTAGCCACTCCTCATTGGCGGGAAGAAAGAATGCGGATGGGTGTGGGCCGAAGGAACCTTCGCTGGCGAGGACTAGGTCGCAACCGGTAAGGTCTAGGGCCAATTCACATTTTTTACGCGCCGTGGTTAATGGATCTGCAATACGTGCTATTTCTCCGGAAAAGGTGCCTAGCAAGTCGGTGTTTAGGCCATTGGCTACAGACACGGTTACCTTCAAGCTCGCTTCAAGAAGGGGCCGTAGTACCTGATCCTTTTGGTGCATGCTGGCGATGACGAGTTGCCTCCCTTCAAAGAATCCCATGTGGGTTTAGTTGGATTGAACTTCCAGGGCTTTGCCTTTGACTTCCTCATGAAATACGCCGTCCTCGTAGGCCAAGTGTCCGTTAACCCAAGTGCTAAGCACCTTGCTGTGGAAAGTGGTTCCTTCAAGAGGAGACCAACCGCATTTGTACAGGATATTTTCCTTGCTTACGGTCCACTCGCTGTTGAGATCCACTAGGGTCAAATCAGCAAAGTAGCCTTCACGGATGTAGCCGCGTTCTTTGATGCGGTAGAGGATGGCGGGGTTGTGGCACATTTTCTCCACAATTTTCTCGAGACTGATTTTGCCTTGTGCGTAGAATTCAAGGAGACAGTTGAGCGAGTGCTGTACTAGTGGCGCGCCCGACATGGACTGGAAGTAGGGCTTTTGCTTTTCTTCCAAGGTATGCGGAGCATGGTCGGTGGTAATAAGGTCGATGCGGTCATCAAGGAGCGCTGCGAGTAGCCCATCCTTGTCTTTTTGGGTTTTGATAGCGGGGTTCCACTTGATCAAGACGCCAAGGCGCTCGTAGTCCTGGTCCGTAAACCAGAGGTGGTGTACCGAAACTTCGGTGGTGATATTTTTCTCTTCCAGTGGGATGTCGTTGCGGAAAAGATCCGTTTCCTTGGCCGTGCTTAAGTGGAGGATATGCAATCTTGCCCCATGTTTTTCGGCAAGGCCGATGGCCCGTTCCGTAGCCTCGTAACAGGCTTGTTCGCTTCGGATTAGGGGGTGGCAGGCGATGGGTACATTTTCTCCGTATTTTTCACGGTAGAGTTCCTCATTTTTCTCGATGATCTCCTCCTTTTCAGAGTGGATGGCGATGAGTCCTTTGTGCGCTGCAAAAAGTTTCTCCAACATGGCGGGTTGATCTGCGAGAATATTTCCCTTTCCTGTAAAATACAGTCCATCGTCAGTGATAGCCAGGTGCTTGGAAGTGTCCCATTGGATGACTTCATCTAGGTTGTCTGCGGTGATGCCAAGCAAAAAGCCATAGTTGGCCAAAGATTTCTGAGATGCCAATTGGTATTTATCAGCCCAGAGTTCGAGGTTTAGCGTATTGGGACGGGTGTTGGGCATCTCGATAAAGGAAGTCACTCCACCGGCGATGGCTGCCTTACTTTCGCTCGTGAGGTCAGCCTTGTGCGTTAGTCCGGGATCACGAAAGTGTACCTGTCCGTCTATTACCCCAGGCAGCAAGTACTTGCCGCGGCCATCCACGAGTTGGTACTGGTCTTGAGCAGGGATGGAACCAATTTTTTGGATGCGTTCCCCTTCGATTAGGACGTCTGCAACTTGGATTTTGCCTTCGTTGACGAGGGTTACTTGCTGGATAAGTGTGGCTTGGGACATGGTGGGTAGGAATATTCTTGCTTCTACAAAGAACGCAGGTAATTGCTAAGATTACAAAGGGTGACTGACTGGAGGTGTTAGTTTAAAAAGGAGAAAATGAAAGAGTTTAGTCCAAAGGCAAGAGGTAGAATCTGAGTGTTAGGACGTAGTTTCTTCCATCTCTAATTTGAATGTGATGCGGGTATTCAAGGCTTTAAAAACCTTGAGTACGGTTTCAAATCTTGCATCTTTAACACTGTTTTCAAGTTTTGAAATTTGAGATTTTTGAACTCCAACAAGCTTTCCCAATTCTGCTTGGGTAAGCTTTTGCTTGATTCGTGTTTGTTTAAGGGCTTCGCCTAATAAGTCTAATCGTAATTCATTTTCAAATGCATCACGTTTTTCGCTTCCTTTTTTTCCGATGTATTTATCGGTGATCTCTTCTAGGGAGAATTGCTGAAGTGGTTTATTTTTCATGTTGAAATTTAACTTCGAAACTTTTGGAATTTCATGTGTTAAACGGATAAGTTGAAAAAATAGTTTCCCAATTAGGAAACAATTATGGTTTCAAAACTTTTCAAAAATTGCCTCAACTTTCAAAAAGAAAAAACCCTTAAATACCTCCTTTTTTTACCTGTGTGGGGAAGGAAATAGGGTTTGTGGTTCAATTAAATGAGCTGTGGACTGTGGTCTGCCGGCTGTTGACAAAGTGATCAATCTAATCCATCATCCCTTTGCCCGCAAAGATCTTTGGGACACATTTGTCGATGCGGCTCAGTCGGGTAGGGGACTGTTTCGCTCCAGTAAAGTGGATGAGGTAGCCCCGTTGCCGACCTGGTGTTAGTGCAAAAAATGCAGCTTCTAGACCGGGATGCTCCGCGAATTTTTGAAGGAGTTCCTCGGGGAGCTCTTGTGTACTTGAACTAGGTTCTGCCTTCTTCCCAGATTGCTCTACCAGAATGGCCTCTTGCAGGTAATGCCGGATGTCTTTTTCCAACAGCGTAGCTTGGCTTAGTTTGGTAAATCGAAGGATTCTACCTCCAATGGAGTTGGGGCCCGGAAGTTCGAGCAGCCCCTTGGGATCGGGGAGGAGCTGTCCTTTGATAAAACTCAACACACAGGAATCCTTAAAAACTCCCAACATCACCACGTTTTTGCCATTGAGTGTATAGGTTGGCACACCCCATTTGCGTTCTTCCTGAAGTTCCGTTTCCAAGATCAGTTGTCGCAAAAACTCCAATATATCCGTCCAAAGTAGCACCTTGCAGGCAGGGGTAGCGCCCAAAGAGCAGCGCATGCAGCCTTCAAGGAGAAATTGGTCGATCTGAGTGTTGGGTTGAGCCATTAAGTGATTTATTCGGATTTAAAGTTACAAATTAGGTAAACCACATTGGTTTTTCTATGTGCCTTCTATGTGGTTTTATTTTAAGAAAAAAGATGCTTAAACCAGTTATTCCTTTGCGCCAAGGACCTGCCCGCCGCGGCGGGCAAAATCTCCTAAAATCTGCTAGATCCGCGTGAAATAATTGTCTCGCAAAGCGACCAAGACGCCAAGGGCTTCCGGTAGTCAGGCAAGATTCAAGACAGAAATTAGTTAGCCATATAGCCACATAGGATAAAAGGGAATTCTCTCATTTTCAATTTTTGGGTTTTTTTAAAATCGCTATAGGTGTCTATGGTTTTTTTCTCATTTGAAAGCTTTTCTAGGTGCTTTTGTGGTAAATTCTATTTTGTGGCTAGCATTTGATGTGATCCTATTTTTGAGTAGGCGCGTTTCAAAGCAATTCCAATTTCATATATTAAACCTTCTAAACACCAAGCTTCTTTTCTTACTCATGAAAACCTTCTCCACAGTCTTTTTCGGTTGCCTGATCGCATTCATACTCCCCTTGCAGGCACAAGAGTCCAGCACCCAGCGGCTTACCCAACTCATGAAAGACTACCCAGTGATGGGGTTATCAATAGCTGTAGTCAAAGAAGGTAAGGTGGTGCATACCCAAGCTTTGGGTTGGAAAGAGGAAGGGAAAATTCCGCTACAGACCACAGATCTCTTTCGAATCGCTTCCATTTCCAAGTCTTTCACAGCCACTGCACTCCTGCAGCTGGTTGAGAAAAAAGTACTTTCCCTAGACGACGATGTAAGCAATCTGATAGGGTTTCCGATACGCAATCCCAAATTTCCAGAGACCGTGATTACCCTCCGGATGCTGCTTTCCCATACCTCTAGCATCAACGATCAGCAGGGGTATTTCACCTTAGACGCCATCCATCCTGATAAGAATTCAGCCTGGCAAGCAGCCTACAATGCCTATGCTCCAGGAAAGGGCTACGAATACTGCAACCTGAACTTCAACCTAGCAGGAGCCATATTGGAGAAGTATTCGGGACTGCGCTTTGATGCCTACATCCAAGAAAACATCCTCAAGCCACTGGAACTTTATGGCGGATACGATGTAGATCAGTTGGACAAAAGCCGCTTCGCTACGCTCTATGCCTATCAGCGGGATTCAGCCAAGTTTATCCCATCTCCTGCAGCCTACGTTTCCAAAAGCGAGGAACTCAAAACCTATATTCCCGGTTACAGCACCCCTATTTTTTCCCCAACGGGAGGCATGAAAATCTCAGCGCCAGACTTGGCTAAGTATCTCTTACTGCACATGAACTATGGGAAGGTCGGTAAGGTCCGACTTATTTCTTCAGCCCATTCCCATGAAATGCAAACGCCCCTTTCTTCGGACGAGAACTACGGCTTGGCCCTGTGGAAAACGGATGTGCTGATTCCAGGAGTAGAACTGGTTGGTCATACAGGATCTGCTTATGGCTTGTATAGCGCTATGTTTTTCAATCCCGAAGAAAAGTATGGATTTGTAGTGATCAGCAATGGCTGTGATCCCAGCGAAGAAGAGGGATACATCCGAGTGATCCGCCGTGTCGTGCAGATCTTGCACGAGGAGTGGATTGTAAAGCCCTAGGCTACTTATTTCCTTGCAGGCCTCGGGTACCGAGATCTAATTTCCTGAATGAGGTGCTCCAATCCATTGAGTCGAATTTCATAGAGCGTATTCAAACACATGCCCAGGTTGCCCGCTGGAAAGCCTTTTTTATGCATCCAAACCAGGTAATCTTCAGGAATATCGCAGAGCAATCTTCCTTTGTACTTGCCAAAGGGCATGGTGTGCGTGACGATATCGATCAGGATTTGGGGATTCATGGAGCTAAAAATACCCTTTTTTCAACTCCGAAAACAAGCACTATCCTCTTTGATGCTAGCCGATCGCTTGGGTAATTAGTCAAGACTACCTAGGTTTACCCCATGGAAATAGGAATAGATAGCTTTGCTGCCTTTGTCACGGATGCTCAAGGCAACCCCGTAGGCACTGCGCAGGATGCCTTGCGCGAATTGCTGGATCGCATCCAGTTGGCCGATGAAAAGGGACTGGATGTATTTGCCATCGGCGAGCACCACCGCAAGGAATTTTTGGATTCGGCGACCTCGGTGATTTTGGCAGCTGCTGCAGCCAGGACAACACGTATTCGACTTAGCAGTGCAGTAACCGTACTCAGTGCGGCAGACCCTGTTCGGGTATTCCAACAGTTTGCTACGCTAGACCTTTTATCCCAAGGTCGTGCCGAATTGGTCGTAGGTAGGGGTTCCTTTACAGAAGCATTTCCACTTTTTGGCTTGAATTTTCAAGATTACGATGCCTTGTTTGCAGAAAAGCTAGAGCTGCTCTTGCAGCTGAATGAGCAAGGAGTGGTGACTTGGAGGGGGAGATTTCGACCCGCCTTGCAGGAGCAAGCGATCTATCCGAGACCGATGCAAGCTAAGTTGCCCATCTGGTTGGGGGTAGGGGGAACACCCGCCTCCTTTGTGCGAGCGGGTTCCCTAGGACTTCCGCTGATGGTGGCGGTGATTGGTGGGGAGACGCACCGGTTCCGTCCCTTGATTGATCTCTATCGGGAAGCGGGAGATAAGGCCGGCTTTGCAAAAGAAGACCTTAAAGTAGGCTTGCATTCTCTTGGCTATGTGGCGCCGACGCACGAAGAGGCGGTGGAAAACTACTATCCAGGTTATGCCGAAACCTTCACCCGTATTGGCAAGGAGCGCGGTTGGCCTCCGGTGACGCGAGGACATTTTGAGGCACAAAATGCTCCCCGTGGAGCTTACCTAGTAGGGGATTCGGATGAGGTGGCGGAGAAAATTCTGCGCCACAGTGACTCTTGGGGAGGGATAGATCGCTTTACCTTTCAACTTGATAATGCTGGCTTGAGCCATCAGCAGTTGAGCGAGACGATTACGCTAATTGGGGAAGAAGTGATTCCAAAAGTAAAAAAGGCTATAGCTCGTGTTTAACAGTTCGGAATACCCCAAACCCCTGGATGAAGGGCGCTTTAACTCCTGGTTGGAACGTGGGCGTGCAAGCAAAATACCCTACGAATACCTATTGGTGCTCTGGGATGACCTGGAGCAGGAATACCTGCCCGTGTATGTCGAAAACCGTGCCGCCATACAAGGCTATGAAAAGTATGGCTGTTCTCCTGCACAGCAGCTGCTCGTGGCTGCTTATGATTTATTTTCTGAGTCGAGGGTGGGGTAGGATGTGTTAGCTCGATTTCTACTTTTTTTCCTGAGTTTAATTGACGTCTCGTTCACTTGGGGGTAATGCCTGTCCTACACGCCATTTTTCATGAATGTACAGTTGCTAAGATGACTTCACTAATTTTGATTGGCCAATTTTCAGGAGTCAAAATTGGAAGTTACCCAGTATCCGAAGGGGAAAAGTGTAAAGCAATCGAAGTACGATGAAAGGGTCGATTTCCATAGTATTGTTCATCTAAATCATAAACATCTGTGTGCTTTTTGGTGTTTCATTTATGAAACTAAACAACTTAAAAATGACATACACAGGTAGAAAATTTCCAAGTTTGGAAGTTAATGCGATGAATGAATTAGGAGATACCTTCAAGCTCAACGTGGTAGAGAAGGCTATCAAAGAGGGAAAAAAGGTCCTTCTTTTTTGGTACCCAAAAGATTTTACGTTCGTGTGTCCTACGGAGCTTCACGCCTTCCAGGCAGCTATGCCAGAACTTGAAAAGCGCAATACGATCCTTATCGGTGCTTCTTGCGATACAGCAGAGGTGCACTTTGCCTGGTTGAGCACTGCCAAAGATAATGGCGGAATTGAGGGAATTACCTACGATTTGATTGCGGACAGCAACCGCAACCTTTCCTCTGTTCTTGGTATATTGGATGGTCAAGAAATCATCTTTGACGAAGAGCTTAATGCCGATATGATCGTTGGAGACAACGTAACCTACCGTGCCACTTACCTTATTGACGAAGAAGGTGTTGTTTTTCACGAAAGTGTAAACGCCATGCCACTTGGCCGGAATGCTAACGACTTCCTTCGATTGATTGACGCTTACACTCACGTGCAGGAAAAAGGAGAAGTATGTCCAGCCAACTGGGGAAAAGGTGACGAAGCAATGTTGGCTAACCGTGATGGTGTAGCACTTTATTTGAGCAAAAACTAAGACAAGTCATGTTGGAAGAAATTACTGAAGATAATTTGGCACAGCTAATCTCCGCTAATGAAAAAGTTGTGGTCCAGTTTTCTGCGGGTTGGTGTGGTAATTGCAAGGTGATGAAGCCTAAATTGAAGCGATTTGCCGCAGAAGTAGAAGGTATTAAATTTCTAGTCGTGGATGCGGAGAAGTTTCCAAACTCACGAAAACTAGCCAAAGTAGATAACTTACCTACATTTGCTTCATTTAAAGGGGGATTGCTCCTCAATCAAGTTCAAACAAATAAAGCTGAGTTACTTAAAGAATTGATAGATGAGATTGCCGCTGATTAAACATATCCTTGAGTTTACAGAGCAAAATGATGTCGACCTTGTAAAGGAAACGATCAATTTGCTAGAGCACATATCCGATGCCAAGGGGATAAAGGATGAAGAAATAGAAGTAATAGGTGAGTTGCTATCAAATATGTACGGTGCTATTGAGGTTCAGGAAATGATTGTGACTGGTATGACCCAGCGTGATGCGTTGAACTCGTTCATGAAGCGCGTTATTGGATCAGTTGATCGTTGAGTTTGTATTTTGACAGTACTAAATAATAAAAAATGCGGCTCAGCCGCATTTTTTATTCTAGTCTTAAAGAGGGTATTAGTCGAGCAAGCACTGCAAATTATAGAAGAAGAGTCAAATTTTTTAGTTACTCATTTTCAGCAACAAAAAAAACTTCCGGATACCAAAAAGGCTTTGATGAAGAGTCGGCGGGACTATCTTCCTGTCTATGTAGAAAATCGTGCTGGGATACAGGGTTATGAAAAGTATGGCTGTTCTCCTGCCCAGCAGCTACTCGTGGCTGCTTATGATTTATTTTCTGAGTCGAGGGTGGGGTAGGGAAAATTAACAAAAAAAGCCCTTTCGGTAGTTAGACTAGCCCCCAAAGGAGGGATTCGAAACCTTACTTTCCGCCTGCCTTTACCAAGTAGTGGATAGAAGAAATGGGTTTGCATCCCAATAGCTTCAGCATGCAGAAACTTTGAGCACAGCATTTTTTTTGGAGTACTTTGAAGTAGATTTAGCTTTGATTATATATGAGCCATAAGCTCAAAAAAAACACTGTTGTCAGCTTCGAGACACCATAAGATATAGCAGAATAAAAGCATCTCGTGGTGGAAATCAATAAACAAGCAGTAAATTCAATTGCCCATAAAAAATTAACGAGACAAAGATTCGCCTACCCTATGAAAAAAACAATAGCCTTAATGACCTATGGTCTTATAGTACTTTTACTTTCTTGTAGCATAAGTGACGCACAGCCATCTATTCCAAAAGTTCAACAAGATCCTCCTTTTGACGGAACCATTTTTTTAGATCCTGATATAATTACAAGTTCGGATCCATCCACATTCAAAAGTCTTGCTTATGCTGGTCAAGCTGAAAGGACTATGTTTGACAGAAGAGTTGATGATTTTATAACTTTAACCCCTTTTATTTTCAATGCCAAGTACACCGATGGTCTGTCAATAGAAATTCAAATTAACCCTGAATTCAAAAATGTGGCTGAAGCTGAAATCCAAGCCTTAAAATATGCGGAGGTATTTGGCCAACTTCCAACAGCTTTGCGTAGCGATGTAAAAACCTCATGGATTCACAAGGGAACTTATCCTTTTGGTGGCGGAAACAATAATCTTCTTATTTACATTGGGCAATCACTAGAGTATGAAAACGATGGAATATTGGAAGAAACATTAGTTCATGAAGCGGCCCATTCTTCACTAGATGAGTATCATTCTGCCTCAAGTGGTTGGATCAATGCACAAAAATTAGATCCAAGTTTCATCTCTACTTATGCTCGTGATAATCCAACTAGAGAAGATGTCGCTGAGACCTATCTTTTGTATCTGGCGCTTCGATATCGGCCTGAGCGAATTAGTTCATCCCTGAAGGCTACGATTTTAAAAACAATTCCAAATCGGATTAAGTATTTAGATGCCCAAAATTTTAAGATGTACCCAATAAAATAAATAAACAATCCCACCCCAGATTGAGGCCTTGAGGAATACCCTAAGGTAATGTTTCACCAGATTTATCCACTACCTAGTCAATTCACTAAAAAGCAAAACCCTTGTAAATCTGATGTTTACAAGGGTTTTTTCACTTCTATGCAGAGGAGGAGGGATTCGAACCCCCGGTACCTCACGGTACAACGGTTTTCAAGACCGCCGCGATCGACCACTCTGCCACTCCTCTAAATCGTGTCGATAGGTCATCGAGTGAGCAAAAATAGGGGGTTTAACGAGTTATGCCAACTTCTTTCCTTCTTTTTATCGTAAGTGCTTGATTTTTTTAACCTTAAATTTTAACCAAGCCCTATTCGCTAACCTCGGCACCAAATTTACCGGCACAAAGGGAAACCGGAGTTTAGGAAAATAGAAGGATCAGTTCCCGGAAGGCTTGTCCAGCATCTTTTTCAAGTTGTCCCGCTGCCGCTGCTTCTCCTCTGCCAGATCAAAGCTGACATTTACCTCAAAGCAAACGAGCACAATCACCGATGTAAGGTAAAGCCATAGCATCAAGGCGATGATGGTTCCGATGGAACCGTACAGCTTGTTGTAACTCGCAAAGTTTTCCAAATAGAAAATAAACCCGTAAAAAGATAGCGTAATCAAGAGCCCCGCTAGTTTGGCGCCTGTGGAGAAAAAATGCCACTTGTCGTGGATCGCAGGGGCATAGCGGAAGATAAAGGCGGAGGTCAGGTAAAATACTGCCAGAAGAATAAAAAACTTCAGGGTATTGAACAAAAAGATGACAAATCCATTTGAAAATAGCTGCGTATCCTTCAATTCTGTAATCCAATAGCTGCCCACAATCATGACGGAACTTGCTGCCAATACCGTCACCACCAAGGCAAGCACAATGGCAATTGCAATGCCTCTGCTGCTACTCCAGCTTCGATTTTCCTTGGTTTTATACACCGCATTAAACGAATTCATCATCGATACCACCCCCTGCGTGGAGGCGAAGAGGGCAAAGAAAAAACCCAAGGAAAGTAGACTTTGCCTCGGCTTGGAAATGATGTCCAGCAGGGTGGATTCGATGGTGCTATACACATCTTCAGGGATGATATCCTGCACAAAGGAAAGGATATTGGCCGTTGTCACTAAAGGAAAAAAAAGCTGCAGGTAGGGAACCAGGTTGAGCAAAAAAAGTAGGAGAGGAAACAAGGCAATGGTATAGCTGAAAGCCATGGAACCAGCTCGCTCGTTGATGTCATGTTTTTTGAGTTGCTGGATAAAAATCCGCAGTACATCGTATAGATTTTTGCTTTGACTCCCGAAGTGGATTTTTTTCAAGGCACGCGCTTTTAGCTGAAATCGGATTCTCCACTTAGCAATTCTTTCCTTGAGTTCCACTAGCGCTGGCTTAGTTAAAATAGGGGGTCATCAGCTCCATCAAACTTTTTGGAGGACGCGTAGGTTGGTGGTTTTCCTTTCGAATAAAGGCCAAAGTTGTCCATCCTCTTGCGATTTGCTCTCCCGCCTCGTTGGTCACCTGGTACTCAAAGCGAATTTTCACGTTGGGAAGCTCTGGAATCACCGTGTGGACCGTAAGCAGGTCATCGTACTTGCCTGGCTTCAGGTAGGTAATGTGGCTTTCCAATACAGGCATCAAGATGCCGCTATCTTCCATCTCCCGGTAGGAAAATCCCACCGCCCGCAAGGCCTCTACCCGCGCCACTTCAAAATACATCGCATAGTTGCCGTAATAGACAAAGCCCATCTGATCTGTTTCAGCGTAGCGAACCCGAATTTGTGTTTTTGCTTTAAACATATCAGTAGATGTTGGCTGCATTCAAGGCACGCTGGTAGCGACGGGCATTGGAGAGGTGCTCCTCGTAGCCTACTGCAAAGGAATGGTATCCCGAAAAGTCCTCCTTGGCACAAAAATAAAGGTAGTTGTGCTTCTCGAAATTTAACACCGCATCCAAAGAGTTGATATCCGGTAAGTTGATCGGTCCAGGAGGAAGCCCCGCATATTTGTAGGTATTGTAGGGACTGTCGATCGCCATTTGCTTGGCAGTAAGGCGCTTGATGCTAAAGTCCCCTGCTGCAAAAACCAGGGTTGGGTCTGCCTGCAAGGGCATGCCGATGCGTAGTCGATTGAGATAGACGCCGGCAATTTTGGGCCGCTCATCGGATTTTTGACTTTCTGCCTGCACAATGGAAGCCAGTGTGCTGACCTCCTCCTTGCTTAGCCCCAAAGCCTGTGCTTTTTGGCTGCGTGCTTCAGTCCAAAAACTTTGGTACTCCTTATGCATCCGTTCAAAGAGTTCTTCTGCACTGGTGTTCCACCAAAACTCGTAGGTATTGGGAATGAACATGCTCATGACGGTTTCTTCTTCAAACCCAAACTTGCGGATGTACACGGAATCTTGCAGGAGCTCCAGAAACTGTTCCTTACTTACTTCAAGGTTTGCACTGATTTTTTCTGCCAAATCCTCTTGAGTTCGTACGGTATTGAACGTTACTCGTATGGGAGTTTGTTGACCGGATCGTAGCATGCGAACCAGCTGAAGGTTATTTATTTTTGGTTCTATCGTATACAGTCCTGGTTTGACCACATCTTGGTAGCCAAGGATTTTTGCGACAAAGCCAAAGCTCACAGCATCATTGATCACCCGCTCTTCGTAAAGCTGGTCCACTACGTTTTTATACACCGAATTGGAGGGGATCTTGAGCAGGTAGGGCTTGTCTGATTCTACCAGGGTGTTGGCAACGAAAAATACCTGATAGAAATAAAAAGTAAGGGATATGCCCAGTACCGATCCTGCGATCAGGAAGACAAGCATGAATTTTTTGCGTTTTTCGAGTAGCATAGGAGCAAAAATAGAAAATAATGATTATCCGCAATCATGCCAGTAGCTCAGCATGCCTAATTAAAGCATGCGGATAATCGTTGACAGACCATGGACCACGGCCCACAGGCAGTTAACGGTCCACAGCTCACCTAATTGAACCTCAAACCTTATTTCTCTGGTTAGTGGTAAAAAAATGGATATTCAGAAAGATAATTATCTTTAGTCGATAACGCTCGTTACGCTGGGAGGGAATTGCCGAAGGCTCAAAATCTTAGGAAAGCAGGTGGATGGGGAGCGAATTTTTACCTAATTTATTACGCGTACCTTTCCCCATTCGTTTTTTGCTTTGAAAATCATCCCCGTATCTTGTCTTGTCCTGTTGCATCAAGGGAAAGTTTTGGCCACCCAGCGTTCCGAGACGATGGACTTGCCCGGATTGTGGGAGTTTCCTGGTGGAAAAGTAGAATCCGATGAAAGTCCAGCAGCTTGCTTGATTCGGGAGATTTGGGAGGAGCTATCCATTGGCATTCAGATAAGTAGGCCCTTGACGCCGGTGCTGCATGCCTACCCAGACAAGTTTATTCAGCTCATGCCTTTTCTTGCTACTTGGGAAACGGGGACTTTGCAGCTCGCCGAACATGCGCACTATCAGTGGTTGGCGCGCCAAGACCTCTTATCTTTGGATTGGGCACCCGCAGATCTCCCGATTGTCGAGGAATTACGGGAGCACTGGGATTCTTTCTTGGGATTAACCTAAAAATCATGGCGGAATACATCCGATTGTACGAAGAAAACCCAGATCCAAGGCGGATCAAACAGGTGGTAGACGTTCTCCAAAGTGGGGGTGTCCTCATCTATCCTACAGACACGGTCTATGCCTTGGGCTGCGACATCACCCAAGCACGTGCCATCGAAAAAATCTGTAGAATCAAAGGCATCAACCCCAAAAAGCATAATTTTTCAATCGTCTGCGCCGACCTTAGTCACTTGGCCAATTACACCCGTGTGATTTCCAAACCCGTTTTCAAAATGATGAAAAAAGGGCTTCCAGGGCCTTTTACCTTTATTTTAGAAGCCAATACTCAAGTTCCTAAACTGCTCCATAGTCAGAAAAAAACCGTAGGAATCCGTGTACCCAATCACGGGATTCCCCAAGCGATAGTGGAGGCCTTGGGGCACCCAATTTTATCCTCTTCCTTGCCCCACGGCGACGGAGACCCCTTGGAGTACAGCACCGACCCGGAACTTATTTTTGTAAAATACCAACACAAGGTGGATTTGGTTATCGATGGAGGCTATGGGGGAATGATCCCGTCCACGGTATTGGATTGCACAGGGGAAGAGGTACTCTGTTTGCGAGAAGGGCTGGGAGATTTTCAAGACTTGCTCTAAGATCGAGTTCCGGGCAGCTGCACTCAATTCGTCCAGCGACTTACAAATTCTGTAAACTGCTCTTTGTACAAGTCACCCACGGTGATCGGCTGGCTTCCAATGTGAATTACATTTTTGGAAATGGAGTCGATGTGATCCAGCGATACGATAAAGGAGCGATGCACCCGCATAAATCGATCTTTTGGTAGGAGCTCTTCCATATTCTTCATGGAAGTAAGCGATAGCAAAGGGTGATTTTTGGACTTCAAATGCACCTTCACATAATCTTTATAGGCTTCAATATGGGTAATGTCCTTGAGTACCACTTTCACCAATTGGTACTCTACCTTCAGGAAAATATAGTCAGCCGGAGCGCTTGGGGTACTGGGTAAGCTGGGCGAAATGGACTGCCCAATCCTCCCAAAATACTGATAAGCTTTGGTGGCAGCGGTCAAAAAATCTTCGTAGCTATAAGGTTTGAGCAGGTAATCCAAAGCATCTACTTTATAGCCTTCCAAGGCAAATTGGTGGTAAGCCGTGCAAAAAATCACGCGGGTATTGCCTGAATTTTTCTTGCCATCCAGCACTCGTGCCAGCTCCATGCCCGAAAGATCAGGCATCTGAATATCCATAAATACCAAGTTGACCTCCTCTAGATTGAGGAATCCCAAGGCTTCGATGGCATTGGTAAAGGAGCCTTTTAGCTCTAAAAAGGTGGTTTGCCGAATAAATTTGGTGAGCAAGTCAAGCGCCAAAGGCTCGTCATCGATGGCTATGCAAGAGATCTTCATGCCAAATTGATGGTCAGCTGTACCCCATATTGTCCTGTAGCTTCATCCATACCCAATTTTAGTCGATGTTTATCGGGATAAAGCAAGGCCAGACGCCTCTGGGTATTGACAAGGCCAATTCCATTTTCCTGGGCTTCAGGACTTTCAGGTGGTACGGGGAAAATGGCATTTTTCGTCTCGAAAAACACAGTATCTCCCATCACCTCGAGGCTGATGGTGATTTCAGTTTCTTGCTGAGAGCTGATTCCGTGTTTGAAACAGTTTTCTAAAAAGGGTAGAAAAAGCATGGGTGCAATCACCAAATCCTCCTTGGGCTCGTCCAATTTCACCTGAAGCCTGACCTTTTGGGAGAGGCGCATTTTCATCAACTCGAGGTAGTCTTCGATAAATTTGACCTCTTTGCTGAGCAAGGTTTCATCTTTCTGATTCTCATACAGCACGTAGCGCATCATTCTAGAAAGCTTCAATAGTGCTTCCTGGGCCTTACTTACATCCAAGGTCGTCAAGGAATAGATGTTGTTCAGCGTATTGAAAAAGAAGTGAGGGTTGATCTGGGCCTTGAGGTAGGAGAGTTCAGTATTGATTCGTTGCCGCTCCAGCTCCGCTCGGAAAGCCTCATCTTTCTGCCATTTTTCTACGAGCGCCACAGAGGTGCTTAGGCCAATCGAAATCACATACAAGAGCATTTGAAATACATCTCCCGGTACCCAGCGTTTGCCTGTATAGGGTTTGTTTGGGTTGAAAAGCTCGTGCATTTTGATGCCATACTGCGTAAACTGTTCGAAGTAGAAAATCAATGCATAAAATAGGAGGGCTCCTAGGAGGATGACCAATAGGTACAAGTAATTTCTCCCTTTGAGAAGAAACTTGGGGACGATGCCCCAGGCATTCAAATAAAAAATTAGTATCAAAAGCCCCACCAGGTAAATCTGTTTCCACCAGAACTGTACCGGCAGCTCAATCTCCCCCATCCTCCAAGATAAGGGGGAGAGGATCAGAAGGACCACACAAAGCATGATCCAGCCCAAGAGGTGGACTAGAATGGAAAGATTTCTTTTTCGTGTATTGGCTAGCATACGCTTACATTTACTTGTAGTGAAGCTAAGTCATTTTATTTTTTTCTCTGAATCAAATCTACCAAAACCTGATTCTTGCCCACCAACAGGCAAAATCAAGGTATCAAGGCCCGCTTTTGGGTACCTAAAACTTTAGTCTTTCATTTTGGGCAATTGGTCGACAGGAAGCTTGTGCTGGTCTATCGGATTTGAGTACCCCAAACAATCTCTACACCTTTGCGGTATGTAAGGGGGACTGAACCGTCTCTTTGAAAACTAAACCATGAAAAAAGTACAACTATTACTTACCTTTTTCTTCTTCCTGTCTGTTCAAATGGCTTTTGGCCAGCAGACAGGAGCGGAAAAAGAGCCCATCCGTATTCTGGGTGTGGCCAAAGATCTTAAATCTGGAGGCCCAATTGGCTATGCCACTGCGGCCCTCTACAAAACTGGAACGACCACCTCAATCGCAGGTGCCGTGGCAGATGGAAACGGCGTTTTTTACATCACTGGATTTGCAGTAGGTACCTACGAATTGCAGGTTTCCTTTCTGGGCTACGAAACCATCAAGCGTACAGTCAATGTAAATTCGCTTGACTCAGACATTAATCTAGGGGAAATAGCCCTAACAGATGAAGGGGTAGCCCTCCAAGAAATCACCGTACAAGGACAGCGCGAACTCATCGAAGAGCGCGTGGATCGCACCATTTACAAGGCTGAAAACGACCGCACCACTGCGGGTGGAGACGCCACCGATGTGCTTCGCCGAGTGCCTATGCTGTCAGTAGACTTGAATGGCAACGTTTCCATGAGAGGTAGCTCCAATATCCTGGTCTTGATTGACAACAGGCCTTCTGCTATTGCCGCTTCCTCCATTGCTGATGCCTTGAGACAGATTCCTGCCGACGAAATTAAGGCGGTGGAAGTCATCACCTCCCCATCCGCAAGATTTGATGCAGAAGGCACTTCCGGTGTCATCAACATCGTAACCAAGAAGAACAACCTCCAAGGCATGACCCTCAACGTAAATTCTGGAGCCGGTCTGCGTGGATCCAATTTGGGTCTTCAAGGATCTGCTAGAAAAGGAAAAATGGGCCTTTCACTGGGTGGATTTGGCCGCTCAGGATACAATATCCTGGGAAGCTTCGAAAATAAGCAGGTAACCAACTTGGCTAACGGAAGTGTTTCCACTTCCCAGCAGTCGGCAGATACCGAGAGAAGTGAGATTTTTGGGCGTTACAACTTTGGGGTTGATTACGAAATTGACGCTAAAAACTTCATTACGGGAGCAGTCAATTTTGGGATTCGAAACTCTGAAAACTGGCAGTACAATTTCCTTACGCAAAATTCGCTAAATGACGTGTTGCGTGCGCAGCAAAATCGGGAAACCAACACCTTGGACAACTCCAATTCGGTGGATGTGAGTTTGAACTACACCAAGAGCTTTGAGAAGAAAGGGAAGGAATTGAGTTTCCTTACCTTGTACTCCAATAACCTTCGAGACAATTCGTTTACCAACACACTTTTTAAAGAAAATGATCTGGAAACGATCTTTTCAAGACTGAAAAACGTGAACCCGAGCAAAAACGAAGAGTTTACATTTCAGGTAGATTATGTCAATCCCCTCAATGAAAAGGGCTCTCAGATCATTGAATACGGTGCTAAAAATATTTTGAGAAGGGCATCGTCAGATTTCTCTTACTTCTTAGCCGAGGGCTCTACCGGTCCATTTGTAGCACTACCTGATCCTACCTTGAGTAACGAGTTTAGCTACGATCAAAATGTGACCGCAGCCTACTTCTCGTACACCTTCCAATTGCTCAAAAACTATACCTTGAAGCCAGGGCTAAGATACGAGTACACCACGATCAATGCGGATTTTAAAACGGACTTCAAAGCCGAGATTCCTTCTTATGGTACCTTGGTGCCAAGCATCAATGCAAGCAGAAAATTAAAGAATGGAAACATGCTCAAGTTGGCCTACAACCGCCGGATTCAGCGCCCTTCCCTACGTTTCCTTAATCCAAACATTGAAGCGTCCAACCCTCAGCAACAGTCGCAAGGTAACCCTGAGCTAGATCCAGAATTGACGGTCAACTATGAGTTGGGCTACAGCACCTTTATCAAAGGAACCACCTTGAATTTTACAGGATTCTATAGAAATACCACGGGTTCGATCCAATCCATCCGCAATGTGCGGGAGGACGGCATCATATTTACCTCCTTCGAAAATATCGGCCGAGAGCAAGCTGTAGGAACCAACCTCTTTTTCAATGTCAACCTCAATAATAAACTTTCGTTGAACGGAGGAATGGATCTGTATTACTCCATGCTAGACAATGGCTTGACAGACCCTAAGTTTGCCGCCCAAAACGAGGGCTTTGTGGTGAGTGGCCGAATGTTTGGCAACTACACTCTTCCTAAAGACTGGCAAGCACAGCTTTTCACCTTTGCCCGTGGCAATCAGGTGCAGTTGCAGGGTACTTCTGGAGGCTTTGCAGCTTATGGATTGAACTTCAACAAGCAGTTTAAAGAAAAGAGAGGATCCTTAGGATTCGGTGCTGAAAACTTTTTAATGAAAGAGTTTGTGGTTCGCAACGAGATCGTTACCCCGACCATCGTGCAAAACAGCACGAACCGCTCAAGAAACATGAATTTCAAGATCAACTTTACCTACCGAATCGGAAAAATGAGCCTAGACCAACGCCCTAAAAAGAGAAAGTCCATCACCAACGACGACTTGAAAGATGGGGGTGAGGGACAAGGCGAACAAGGAGGAGCTCCTACGGTTCGAAACCGCTAACTAAGAATCAACGAAAAAGAAAAATTTACTAGATAGATACAGTATTAATCCCGGGTTTGATGAACCCGGTTTTTTTTGATTAGGTTGAATTTAAAAGGTAACAAAAAACCCAGATCAATTCGATCTGGGTTTTTTTGATTGAATCACAAAAGCACTTAGGCTTTGTACAACACTTTTTGGATGGCTTCTACTGTGCGCTTCACATTGGGGATAGTCACATCAATGTAGGCTGGCGAATAGCTCAAAGGTATGTCCATGGAGTTGACACGGATGACTGGAGCATCTAGGTAGTCAAAAGCATGGCGCTGGAAGTGGTAGGTAAGTTCGGAAGAAATGCCTGCAAGTGGATTGGCTTCTTCGACAATCACCACACGGTTGGTCTTTTTCAAAGATTCCACGCATGTAGCATAGTCGATCGGACGAACAGTTCGCAGGTCAATTACCTCACAGGAAACACCTGATTTCTCCATTTCTTCGGCTGCTTCGAGGGCTACCTTCATCATTTTTCCAAAGGAAATCACGGTTACATCCGTGCCCTTGCGCTTGATGTCAGCCACGCCGATCGGAAGCAAGTATTCTCCGTCTGGGACCATGCCCTTGTCAGAATACATCACCTCAGACTCCATAAAGATCACTGGATCTGGATCACGGATAGCTGCTTTAAGTAAGCCTTTTGCATCGGAAGGATTGGAAGGTACAATGACTTTTAATCCAGGAGTATTGGCAAACCAGTTTTCAAAGTTGGAAGAGTGGGTCGCGCCCAGCTGCCCTGCATTACCTGTAGGGCCACGAAATACGATCGGCACAGAATAAGCGCCTCCCGACATGGCATACATTTTTGCGGCAGAGTTGATGATCTGATCGATAGCCACCAACGAAAAGTTGAAGGTCATGAATTCGATAATTGGCTTCAAGCCATTCATGGCTGCGCCGACCCCAAGGCCAGCAAATCCAAGTTCGGAGATTGGGGTATCGTACACGCGCTCAGGACCAAATTCATCCAGCATCCCTTGGGACACTTTGTAAGCACCGTTGTATTCGGCAACTTCTTCACCCATTAAAAAGACGTTTTTGTCTCGTCTCATTTCCTCGGACAGGGCCTCTCTCAAGGCTTCCCGAAATTGTAGTTCTCTCATTGCTTAGGGACAAATTTTTGGCACGTAAAAATAGAAAGGAATCGGGCATTTGCAAAGCCTAGACGTTTCTTTGTCAAAGAGGGCGATTAACCGAGATAAACGGTTTTTTGATTGACAAACTCCAAGATCCCCTGTTTGCTCAGTTCCCGCCCATACCCGGACTTTTTGATCCCCCCAAAAGGCAGCATCGGATGTGAGGCAACTAGGGCATTGAGAAACACGGCTCCTGATTCCAAATTGGCCGCTAGCGCTGCGCCACGGACAGGATCTGCCGTCCATAGGGATGCCCCTAATCCAAATTCAGTTGCATTGGCCAAAGCGACTGCTTCGGCAGCGGAGGCAACTTTAAATAGGCTGGCTACTGGACCGAAAAGTTCTTCCGAATAAGCGGGGGATCCTTTGGGAATATCTGCCAATACAGTAGGTTCAAAGCGCGCCGAACCCGATTCTGGCGCCTTGCCGCCTGCCAAAATCCGAGCGCCAAGGGCAACAGTTTCGCGCACTTGCTGGTAAAGTTCGGCTGCAAGATCTGGCCGAGCCATGCAAGCATAGGAGGCATCTTCCTCTAGAGGGTTTCCGGGCTTTAGTTTCTGCAGTTCTTGTAGAAATAGTGCTACAAATGCATCGTATACGGTGGCTTCGATGATGAATCGCTTGGCGGCAATGCAGCTTTGACCAAAATTGATCATCCTCGACTTTACCGCTGCGGCGGCAGCTTTGGGGAGATCTGCATCTGCAAGGACAATAAATGGATCGCTGCCTCCGAGCTCGAGCAGTGATTTTTTTAAATTTTTTCCTGCGGCGGCTGCCACAGTTGCACCTGCTTTTTCACTGCCTGTAAGGCTCACTCCTTTAACTCTTGGGTCCTCAAGAAGGGCGGTAGCACGAGGCCCGTCAATCAATAGGCTTTGAAAGCAGCCCTTTGGAAATCCTGCCGCTTCGAAAACTTCCTGAATGGCCAACCCACATTGCGGCACATTGGAGGCATGTTTTAGCAAGGCCACGTTTCCTGCCATCAAGGTGGGAGCCGCAAAGCGAAATACTTGCCAAAACGGAAAATTCCAAGGCATCACTCCAAGGATTATTCCCAGCGGCTGAAAAATTACCGCTGCCCTTTTGGAATCGGGGAGGAGGATCTCTTCAGCTGCTAAAAATAAGGCAGCCTTGTCTGCGTAAAAATTGCATACCCAGGCACATTTTTCAATTTCAGTCCGCGATTCCTGAATTACTTTACCTACTTCTTGACTGATGAGGCGGGCCAAAGGCTCTTTTTTTTCCAAGAGGAGCGCTCCCACTCGATGCATCAATGCAGCCTTCTCTGAGTAGGTGAGCTCCCTCCAGGAAGAAAAAGTCTGTTCCGCTAGACTCAAGGAAGTTTCGACCTCTTGCCGACTGTGTGTGGAAAATTCCTTCAACAACTCACCTGTCCAAGGGTCAATGGACCGAATCAAACTCATTTGACCACTTCTTTGCCTGCTTCTTTCCAGGCGGTAATGCCGCCTTCCAGCATGTACACGTGTTTGAATCCCATTTTTTGCATCGCATCGGCAGCTTTGCGGGTACGAGTTCCTGATCGGCAATACAAGAGGTAGGTTTTGTTTTTATTGAGGGCTTGAACCTCTTTACTGAAGTCAGGACTTAGAAAATTAACGGTGCTGGATCCTAGCAAATGCCCCTCCGCTACCTCCTCTAGAGTACGTACATCCAGGATCTTTGATTTTCTTTTAGCCGACATCTTTTCAAATTCTGTCAGGGAGAGCACTTGAATGGAGTCTTTTTGGATCGTTTGGGCCTCGATTTCAGCATGAAATGCAAAAAAGGAGAGCAGAAAAATAAGTACGTATTTCATGTGAAGGTTTGGTTTTTGAGTAAACTACTGCCTATTTGAGGTGAAAATTTACTGACTTTCTTGTCAATATGCCGCTAAAGATTGGATTGATTTCGGATTCCCACAGTTACTTAGATCACAAAATCGGTGAATACCTACAGGAGGTGGATGAGATTTGGCATGCTGGAGACATTGGAGATGCGAGCATCCTCAACATATTGCCGCCAGACAAGCCCTTTCGTGCTGTTTATGGAAACATTGACGATCAGGAAGTGCAGGAGCTCTATCCAGAGTGGCAGGTCTTTGAATTGGAAGGGGTGAAGGTAGCCATGATCCATATTGGGGGTACGCCTCCCCGCTATGCAAAAGGGGTAAAGGAACGCCTTCGGATGCTGCAGACCCAACTTTTTGTCTGTGGGCACTCCCATATTTGTAAGGTGGAGTATGATCGTGAGCTCAACTGCCTCTACATGAACCCAGGGGCGGTGGGTCAGCATGGTTTTCACCAGATGCGGACGCTGTTGCTATTCGATTTGGATGCTGGAAAAATCACCAACCTGCGGGTAGTTGAACTTGGAAAAAGAGGTACCTTGAGCTCCTAGGGCAAAAAAAATAGCGACCAGAGCCGCTATTTTATATCTTAGAAAAAAGATTTAATTATTTCGCGAAAGAAGCCTTAATAGCTTCAACGTCCACATTTTTGATCACAGGCTTCGCGCACAATTGCTTGATTTTAATCACTCGTCCAGTTTGACCCTGTCTTTTTCTTTTTAGTTTTCTTTTTAGCGTTGTAACACCCATGGTCGTATGTATTTTAATTTTTGAATCCGAAACGGATAGCAAAAGTATATAAACTTATCTTTTCCGCCTACAAATCTTTCGATTTTATTCTTGCTCTCCTTCGTTTTGGGAATTTTGGGTAAATTTGGTTTCAATTTTAAGAAACCGCCATGCAAAAGCCGAGTCTTCCCAAGGGTACACGCGATTTTGGGCCTATTCAAATGGCACGAAGAAACTATATCCTAGATGTAATCAAGGCTACTTTTCAACTCTTTGGGTACCAACAGATCGAGACGCCGGCAATGGAAAACCTGAGCACCCTCACCGGAAAATATGGAGATGAGGGGGATCAGCTTTTATTTAAAATTCTGAATAGTGGAGACTTTCTCAAGGATGTCGCGCCAGACGATCTTTCCAAGGGGTCCGCAGCAAACCTGAGCAAGCTCTCCGAAAAAGGACTTCGATACGACCTAACAGTGCCTTTTGCGCGCTATGTGGCCATGAATCGCAATGAGCTTTCGTTCCCATTTAAGCGCTACCAAATTCAGCCTGTCTGGAGAGCAGATCGCCCGCAAAAAGGGAGGTACCGAGAGTTTTACCAGTGTGATGCCGATGTGGTAGGTACAGATAGCCTGCTCTGTGAAGCCGAAATCATTGGGATGATTCGTCAGGTGTTTGCCAAATTGGGCTTAGCTCAGTATTCCATAAAAATTAACAACCGTAAAATTCTGACCGGCATCGCCGAAGCCATTGGTGCGAATGGAAAAGAAGGGCCACTTTGCGTGGCGATTGACAAGCTAGATAAAATTGGTTGGGAGAAAGTGCAGGAAGAACTTCAGCAGCGGGGATTCGAAAATACCTCCCTCGCCCGACTAGAGCCTCTCGTGAACCTGAAAGAAGGGGTAAGTACCCGAATTGAGGTGCTCCGCGAATTTTTGAAAAATTCTCCGACAGGTATTCAGGGTTTACAGGAACTTGAAGAAGTCTTTGGGCTACTGGAGCGAATGGGGAGCAATCTAGAGCATGTCGACTTTGATCCCATGCTTGCCCGAGGTTTGTCCTATTATACAGGTGCCATCTTTGAAGTGAAGGTGCACGGAGTATCCATCGGTTCGGTAAGTGGAGGTGGTCGATACGACAACCTCACTGGCGTATTTGGTTTGCCAGGCGTGCCTGGAGTCGGATTTTCCTTTGGAGTAGACCGATTGTATGACGTATTGGAGGAGCTTGAGCTGTTTCCAACGGATCGCATAGAGGGAACGCAGCTATTGTTGGCTCATTTTGACCAAGCAGGCTTTGACTACGCCTTGAAATGTCTTCCCATCTTACGGGAGGCAGGCATCCGCACAGAACTCTATCCGGAGGTATGCAAACTCAAAAAGCAGTTGGAGTATGCTTCCAAAAAGGAACTTCCGTACGTGGGCATCTGTGGAGATCAAGAAATTGCTACCCAGACCCTAGCGGTAAAGGCATTGGTCACGGGAACACAGGAGACTTTGACGTTGAACGAGTTGATTGGCAAGTTGCAGGCTGCAGTCTAGGTGTCAAAGTAAGGGACTGACAACATTACTGCCCGAGGGGAGTTAAAAATAAAAATAAATACAAAGCGCTATGTTTGATTTGATGGGCATGATGGGCAAGGTAAAAGAGGCCCAAGCCAAAATAAAGGAAGCACAGTCCAAGTTGGTACACCTGAGAGCCGAAGGGGAGTCAGGAGCTGGATTGGTGAAAGTCGTGGTGAGTGGAGAGCGAAAGGTGCTGACGATGGAACTCGATGAATCCTTGCTTACCCCGCAGGACCGGGAGATGCTCAGCGATTTGATCGTGGCGGCTACCAACAAAGCCATGGAATCAATCGATGAAAAAATCAAGCACGAAATGAAGGCTGCGACGGAGGGAATGATTCCTTCTATTCCGGGGATGGATTTAGGCAATTTGTTTGGATGAAACCCTGTGCCATCGTACTACTCAATTACAATGGGGAAGGGTTACTGCCCTCTTTTCTTCCGTCTGTCGTTGAGCACAGTCGCTATGAGGTCTGGATGATTGACAATGCGAGTACGGATGGATCACTGACCTTTGTAAAAGAGAATTTCCCCGAGCTACCGCTGATATCGTTGGATCGTAATTACGGGTTTACTGGCGGCTATAATCGTGGTTTGGAGCAGCTGAGAGGGCAATACGAATACCTAATCCTGCTCAATACCGATGTAGAGGTGACCCCTGGATGGGACCAGAGTTTAGTAGATTTTTTAGCCAATCACCTGGATTATGCTGCGGTGCAACCTAAAATCCGTTCTTGGAAGGATCGAGCTTATTTCGATTATGCCGGTGCAGGTGGGGGATTTGTAGACAGCTTGGGTTACCCTTATTGCCGTGGTAGAATTTGGGATCATCTGGAGCAAGATTCCGGACAATACGACGATACCATTCAAGTGGACTGGGCTTCAGGTGCCTGTTTGGCCCTGAAAGCAGCTGATTTTTATGCACACCAAGGTTTTGACGCTAGCTTTTTTGCGCACATGGAGGAAATAGATTTGTGCTGGAGATTGCGCAAGTCTGGGCGAAAAATAGGATACCTCGGTTCGGCTGTAGTCTACCACCAGGGTGGAGCCACTTTGGACCGAGCGAGTGCTCAAAAGCTCTATTTGAATTGTCGAAACAGCTTGTCTATGCTGTCTAAAAACGTGGGCGTACCTCGCTATGCAGCGATCTTTCTAGCCAAAGGCTTTTTTGAAGGATTGGCAGCCATCAACTATGTACGCAAGGGAGAAGGGCAATTTGCAAAGGCCATCCTGCGGGCCTATGGAGATTTTCTTGGATCTAAAAAAGTCAAATCACCAGCTGTGTTGACTAATTTACCGGAAGTGAGAGGTTCAGGACCAGTTGGAGTAATTTTTCTGTACTTCCTGCTCTTGGGCAAGCGAAAATTCACCGATCTTTAATCGAATAGAGCGGGGTGATTCTTTTTTCGAAAATAGGTTCTAATTTTCAACGTCATCGCCATGGATACATAAAAAACCACGGGCGAACCCAGCGTGATAAAAGAGGTGTAAATAAAAAATAAGCGAATGCTGTCGATAGGGAAATTCAATTTTTCTCCAAGTTTGGAGCAAACGCCGAAGGCACTTTCTTCAAAAAATAATTTGAGTTTTTCCATGGTTGGGGCAAAACGAATTTGGACAAATGTACTAATAAATACAAGCAGATTACAAACTCACTTGATAATCAGATTGTTTTGTCTCCAGTTTGTATTTTTTTCTGCTGAACAAAGGCTGTATAGTCAACAAGCACCGCTGAAGTATTTAGGCTCCATTGAGCTTGCCCCCCAAAAACTTAGGCTAGAAAAAGATTCTATCAGATTTTTGATTTCTGGAAAACTAGCGATCGGCTCCGGTCTTCTCACCAAGCAGCCCGAGGTCCGGCTTCGGCTGCTGGCCAAGCAAGACAGCCTGGATTTGGGAAGGGTAGCACTTAATGATCA
This sequence comes from Algoriphagus sp., assembly GCA_040403475.1. GTDB lineage: Bacteria > Bacteroidota > Bacteroidia > Cytophagales > Cyclobacteriaceae > Algoriphagus. The sequence goes on from JBBAKO010000002.1 coordinate 70,234, forward strand.
AACTGGAATTACAACCCTTCAAAAAAAGGTAGCGCTTTACTTCCAGCCCTGGATGGAGGAAGCAAGTCTCGTATTAGATTTTTCTCTCGGTAAAAATAAGCCTACTACAGAGACAAAAATTCTAGCGAAAGGAGTACATGCTCCCCAGCTGCTGGTTCGTCTTGGACAATACTTGCCGGGAGAAACCGTCCCCAGGGTAGGCCGTTACGATTTTCCAGAAAAATCCGTGGAGGCAATCCCTCAATCCAAGGCAATTTATTTCAAGTTTGAACCCGGTAAGTCTGAATGGCTTGCAGATTTTGAGAATCAAAAAGCCAAAATGGAGCTCGCAAAATTTTTAGAACAAAACCCAGAGATCGTTTCTTTAAAAATTACAGGTCTGCAGTCCCCAGAACAGGCAGAAGGGCGAACAAGTCAGCTAGGCTACCGTCGGGCTGAGCAAATGGGACAGAAGCTTCAGGAATTTTTCCCCGGAATCTCTAAAGATCAAATCAACCTTCAATCCCGTTGGAACGACTGGCTTGACTTTAGGGTACACCTTAGTAATTACTCAGAGATCTCTGAACAAACCAAGACGCGGTATTACAAGGAGCTGGATGTTGAAGGGACTTATTTAGAAAAAGGGCTTCGGATCAAAGCCATACCAGACTTTGATCGGGTAGCTGCAGTTATTTATCCGAAGCTGCGGTCGGCGCTCGTGGAACTTACGGCCAAGCCTTATGTGGGTTTGGATAGACAAAAGAAGAATCTGCTACGAGAGTCCCTGGCAGCTGGGGGTAAAAACAAGCTCTCCTATGCAGATTGGGTGCTTGCTGCGGCAGCAACTTCTAGTTTAGATGAGAAGGCCTTTTTATATGCCTCCATGATTAAATGGTTTGCAAGCCCAGCTCCCTTTATCAATTTGGGAGTGGTTCGGATGCGGCAAGGGCAGGAACTGGAGGACAATGAATCGAGAGCAGTGTTGTGGGAAGAAGCTGCTCGATTGCTGGAGGAGGCCAATCGAATGCAAGTGACCCCCTTGGGGCTATACAATCAAGGACAACTCAAAGTGCTGCAAGGCGAATTCTGGGAAGCCTATAAAATCCTATCCGAAGCTTCTGTATTGGCCAAGGGAGATGCTCCCCTTTCCCATTCCATTGAATCCCTAAGGGGAGCGCTTGATGTACAGCGTGGAGATTACAAATTGGCACTTTTGCGATTTGGCTATCCAATGGTATCTACAGAGGATTGGTTTAATAAAGGACTTGCATTCCATCTAATTGGAGACTACCAGGGTGCTAATGCGGCTTTTGAGGCTTCCGTGCTTGCGCAAAGGGAATTTGGCTTTGGTTATTATGGACTGGCTCTGGTGGCGATGGAATTGGGGCAGGTGGAGTCAGCTAGTTTTTACTTGGAAAAGGCAATCACTGCCAAAATTGGGTTGAAGCAAAAAATAGCCGCGGATCCCATCTTTAGCCAATTTTTTTGACTAAAAACATTCGATGGATATCCGCAAGTAGGCCTTGGCTCAATAGGCGGGTTCAGCACTGCAGGTAATCGTTCACCGACCACAGACCACGGCTCATCCAATTGAACTTCACTTGGCATATTTTTTTGACATTTGATGAACAGGCGATTGACCGTAATCCGTTAAATTAAATCAAGATTAAATTCTTTTTTGTGAAGAAGTCTGGCAGGATTTGCCCCTCTTTTTTCGTTGTCGCAATGTTAAATTAAGGTGATTTTGATTCAGTATTGGTTCGGAAAAAAACATTTTAAATCCTTATTATAAGGGTTTTATTTCGAAATGAGACATCTTTTTTTCTTGTTTTGCAAATTTTATTTAGCTCATCTTGTTTGTTTTTTCTTTAAGATTATTTAACATTGGCAGTCGAGAAGCGACAACCAAATCCAAAAAGCCAGCCTATGAGTAAATTTGCTTACTAATTTCCTTCTCTCACCTAGTATCGACCGATGCTAAATCCATCGGTTTTTTTCAGTTCGCGGGTCATTTGACCAGGTATAGGCGCAAAAGAATTTCCAAAAAAAAATCAAGGAATCGCTCTTGCAACTAGTTTAATAATAATCGGAAACGATTGCATTTTCAATTAACAAACAGGTTATTGAGATTAATCTTGTTACCCAATCTATCTATATTTATGAAAAAAATTTACAAAATCCTAAGTGTGTGCCTTACGCTCTTGGTACTTTCTGTTTCCGCTGCCTACGCGCAGAAGACGGTTACAGGTACTGTACTAGACGAATTTGGCATGGGCCTTCCGGGTGTTTCTATCCTTGTAAAGGGTACAACCACAGGTACTGCCACCAACATTGACGGGAAATATTCCCTTAATGTTCCTAATGACCAAGCTACTTTGGTCTTCTCTTTCATTGGTTATACTTCTGCTGAGCAATTGGTAGGAGGTAGAAGCGTTGTAGACGTTTCGTTGAAGCCAGACGAAAGAACCCTTACCGAACTAGTTGTAACAGGTTACTCCATCGACTCCAGAAGAGAGACGACAGGTGCGATCTCTACAGTTAGCCCTAAGGATTTAACTGTAATCCCTACAGGTAACATCGAGCAGACCCTTCAAGGTCGTGTTTCTGGTGTAACTGTCATTACCAACGGTCAGCCAGGTACTTCTTCTATCATTCGTGTACGTGGTTTTGGTGCCTTCGGTGGTAACGAGCCTTTGTACATTGTAGATGGAGTGCCTACTGGATCTACAGACTTCTTGAACCCTGATGACATCGAGTCTACCACAGTATTGAAAGATGCGGCTGCGGCTTCCATCTACGGTGCTCGTGCTGCTAACGGTGTAATCGTCTACACTACCAAGCGTGGTGCTAGAGACAAGAAATTGCGTGTAGATTACAACGGTATGTACGGTATCACAGATCCAGGCACAGGTTTGGACATGTTGAATCCACAAGGTTATGCAGACATCACTTGGTTGGCTGAGAAAAACACAGCTGCCTTGCAGAACCGTGCTCCAGCTTATGGACACCCACAATTCGGTACAGGTGCTACCCCTGTAATGCCTTACTACTTGAGTTCCATTAGCCAAAGCCCTACAGGAGCATTTAGCGTGTTTTCTGGTCAGCCAGGTCCATTTACAGCAGCTCAAATCGAACAGCAAAGAGGTTGGTACAACATCAGACCTGCTGCAGGTACTATCCGTCAATTGACCAGAGCCGTAACTGGCGAAGGAACTGACTGGTACGATGCAATTACTCGATTTGCTCCGCTAAACAGACATTCTTTGGGCTTCAATGGTGGATCTGAGACTTCAAGATTTTACATTGGCTTGGGTATCCAGGATCAAGGTGGTATCTTGATTGGTAACAGCTTCAAAAGATATTCTTTGCGTGCCAACTCTGAGTTTGACGTAACCAAGCGTATCCGCGTAGGTCAAAACTTCCAGGCTACTTACCGTCAGGTATTGGGTCAAACAGGGGGTACTGGTGGACGAGGTGTTTCTGGTGACGAAAACGACATCCTTCAGGCTTTCCGTATGCCATCCATCATTCCTGTTTATGACGAGTTTGGTGGCTATGCAGGTACTGCTTCTAGAGGTTTCAACAACCCAAGAAACCCTGTAGCTTCTCGTGATGGTCAGTTGAACAATAGAAACTTCAACGCGAATGCCTTTGGTAACGTGTATGCGGAGTGGGACATCATCGATGACTTGACTTTCAGAACTTCCGCAGGTGGACAATACAACAACTACTACTTCTGGGGTTATTCCAGACTTCAGTATGAAAACTCAGAAAATAACTCTGCGTTTGGATACGATGAAGGTGCTGGATTCTCTTTTGGCTGGACATTTACCAACACCTTGTCTTACAAGAAGAAAATTGGTAAGCATGACTTCAATTTCTTGGCAGGTCAAGAAGCCTTGAACTCAGGTGCAGGTAAAAACATGGGTGCAGTGGGACAAAATCCGTTCTCTACAGATCCTAACTTCATCACCATCTCTAACTTGCCAGTAAGTACTCGTCAAGTAAACTCCAACCAATTCAAAGGAGTTAACTTCAACTCTTACTTCGGTCAAGTTCGTTACACCTTCGACGACAAGTACATCTTGAGTGCTGTTGTTCGTCGTGACGGTTCTTCTCGATTCGGTGCCAACGCGAAATACGGGGTATTCCCTGCATTCTCTGCAGCTTGGAGAGTTTCTTCCGAATCTTTCCTACAAGGAGCTACTTGGATTGACGATTTGAAGATCCGTGGTGGTTGGGGACAAATGGGTAACTCCAACAACGTAGATCCAAACAACCAGTACTCTTTGTTTGCAGGTGACATCGGATCTTCTTCTTACGATATCACAGGTTCTAACTCAGGTGCTCAGATTGGTTTCAGAAGATCTCGTATCGGTAACCCGAACGCACAGTGGGAAACTGCTGTAACTCAAAACATTGGTTTTGACGGTACCTTCTACAACGGTAAATTGGATGTGATCTTTGACTGGTGGAAAAAAGATACCAAGGACTTGTTGTTTACAGTTCCAATTCCATTGACTGCAGGTAGCAATGCTGCTCCTCCAGCAGTAAACATTGGTCAGATGTTGAACCGAGGTCTTGACCTTTTGGTCTCTACTCGTGGCAACTTGACTTCAGATTTGACCTATGAATTGACTGCAACTGGATCTATATTGAAAAATGAGATCGTAGCCCTTTCTCCAGGTTTGGATCGAATTACTTCTGTCAACCCATCTTTCCGAGGTATTGAGCCTATCCGTAATGCGGTTGGTCAGCCACTTTCTTCTTTCTTTGGTTACAATGTCCTTGGATTATTCCGCAATGCGGAAGATGTGACTAAGCATGCTGTACAAGACGGTGCTGCTCCAGGTCGTTTTAAGTTTGAAGATGTCAATGGTGATAAAAAAATCACTCCTGATGACCGTATTTTCCTTGGAAACCCAGTTCCTGATTTTACAGGTGGTTTGAACTTCACTGTAGGTTACAAAGCATTTGATCTTTCTGCTTACTTGTATACTTCTATCGGTAACGAAATCTGGAACCAGTCTCGTTGGTTTACTGACTTCTTCCAGACTTTTGAAGGTGCTGCTAAGTCTTCTAGATTGCTTGAAGCTTGGACTCCTCAAAACTTGGATGCAACTATCCCTGTAGTAGAGCGCGTGTCTAACTTCTCTAACGCGAACGTAGCCAACTCTCACTATGTGGAAGATGGATCCTACTTGAGATTGCAGAACTTGACTTTAGGTTATTCTGCTCCTGCTAGCGTATTGCAGAAGTTGAAGATGGAAAGACTAAGAGTTTTTGGTTCTGTGAACAACCTATTTACCTTAACAGGTTATGAAGGTTTGGATCCTGCAGTAGGTGGTAACGCCGACTTAACTTTCGGTGTTGACGTAGGAAACTACCCAGTGACTAGAGGTTGGACTTTCGGTCTTAACTTGAGCTTCTAAGCTCAAACAATTTATTGTGAATTGAGTTATAGCAACAATAATTAATTAAACAAATGAACAATTTCAAATTAAAAATCGGTGTCCTACTTGCATCCGGAGCGATGCTAGTAGCTGTGAGTTGTAGCGAGGAGTTTTTGGAAGTCCCGCCGGTTGGTCAATTGGCTGAAGCCCAGCTTTCTTCTTTAGCTGGTCTAGATGCATCTCTGATCGCGGCGTACTCCCAAGTAAACGGACGTGGCAACAGGTTAGGATCCCCATCCAACTGGGTGTGGGGTAGTATTAGAGGGGGAGAGGCCAACAAAGGTACTGACCCAGGTGACTTTACAACGATCAACCCAATTCAGCGTTTTGAAAACAACGCTGCAGGTGGTGATGTCGGAGCGAAGTACAACGTAGCTTATGAAGGTATCGCACGTGCAAACAACGTGTTGAGACTAGTGACCAAAGCTGGTGCGACTGTGACGGCTGCCGATCAGGCTCGTCTTTCTGCTCAAGCAAGATTCTTGAGAGCGCACTTCTACTTTGAGCTTGCTCGTGACTACGACAAGACTCCTTATGTAGACGAAACTGTTGATTACGGTTCTGGTCTAGAAAAAGTGAAGAATGACAAACCGCTTTGGCCATTTATCATCGCAGATTTGGAATTTGCGATCTCTAAGCTTCCAGCTACTCAGCCTCAAGTAGGTCGAGTAAACGTATGGGCAGCGAAGACTTACTTGGCTAAGGTATACATGTACACCAAGGAGTTTACCAAAGCAAAAGCGTTATTTGATGACGTAATCGCAAATGGTGTGACTTCAAATGGATTGAAGTACGGTTTGGTACCTTACTACGATGACATGTTCCGTGGCAAGAACGATAACCACCAGGAGTCTATCTGGGCTTATCAGTCTGCTGCAGGTACTGGCTCTGTAAACAACGCCAACCCTGAGTTTGACTTGAACTTCCCTTACAACACCGGACCTGCTGGTCCAGGTAACTGCTGCGGATTCTTCCAGCCAAGCTTCACCTTCGTGAATGCATTCAGAACTAAAGATGGTCTTCCACTTTTAGACAAGACGTACAACACGGGTGCAAACCAAGTGAAGAACGACCAGGATGTAGCTTCTGGCGCAGCCTTCACTCCGGATGCTGGTGAACTTGACTCTCGTTTGGATCATACTGTAGGTCGTAGAGGTATTCCTTATTTGGATTGGATGGATCACCCAGGTCAAGCTTGGATCCGTAACCAGCCGAACGCAGGGCCTTATTCTCCTAAGAAGTATGTATATGCGAAGTCTGAGCAAGGAACTTTCCAGGACAACTCTTCATGGACTCCAGGTTATACCGGCATCAACTTCATGATCATCCGCTTTGCAGACGTGCTATTGCTAGCTGCTGAAGCTGAAATCGAAGTAGGTAGCTTGGAAAAAGGACGTGAGTATGTAAACAGAGTTCGTACTAGAGCAATCAATTCTGAAATTAAGAGAAGCAATGGTACTCCTGCTGCTAACTACAAGATCAGCACGTATACTGCAGCGTGGACTAGCAAAGATACTGCTAGACTAGCTGTACGTCACGAGCGACTTCTTGAGTTGGGTATGGAAGGTCACCGTTTCTATGATCTTCAGCGTTGGGGCATTGCCCAGGCTGAATTGGATTTCTACTTTGCTTACGATGGAGCGAAACTTACTTCTGCCCTTGGTGGATCTAAGTACTCCGATAAGTTCAAGTGGGTTCCAATCCCTCAAGATCAAATCGACTTGGTAGGAAAAGACATCTTGATTCAAAATCCAGGTTTCTAATCCGGCAATACAATACGAGTACAAAGAGAAGGTCGAAAGGCCTTCTCTTTTTTTTTGTTTGCTATCCAATACTTTTTTTTCCACTTGGGAAAATGTAATTTTATACTTCTAATTCCCCCTTTTCTTAATGAGAATTCCATCACTTCTTCTAGCTGTACTTCTTGGAGCACATTTAGTGTCTTGCCAACAGGAAAAAACCCTTTTTGAACTCAAATCTTCGGATGAGACGGGTATTTTGTTTACCAATGAGATCGTAGAATCAGACAGCTTCAATATCCTTACCGACGAATACATCTTCAATGGAGGGGGTGTGGCTACCGCTGATTTTGATCAGAACGGCCTTCCAGATCTTTTTTTTACAGGCAATCAGGTTGCCAACCGACTTTACCTGAATCAGGGTGAATTTTCATTTACCGATGTCTCCGAGGAGGCAGGGATTCTTGCAGCAGACAAGTGGTGTACGGGTTCTGTTATCGTAGACATCAACCAAGACGGATGGCCAGACATCTATGTGGCCACCGCCATGAAAAAAGGACCTGGTGAGCGTAAAAACATACTTTTTGTAAACCAAGGCAAAGATGCGAAGGGCAAAATAACTTTTAAGGAAATGGCAAGCCAGTACGGTATTGCAGACTCAGGCAATTCCATGGGAGCCGCCTTCCTCGATTATGACTTGGACGGCGACTTGGACTTGTATGTCCTCAACAACGAGCAATTGGCAGCAAAGCCCACCAACTTTAGGGTTAAGGTCACCGATGGCTCTGCCATCAATAATGATTCTTTTTACCGAAATAACGGGGACGGGACCTTCAGCAACGTGACGATTGAAGCCGGAATCATCTACGAGGGCTTTGGGTTAGGTTTGGCTATTGGAGATGTCAACAACGACGGTTGGCCAGATATCCACGTGAGCAACGATTACATCACCAACGACATTCTCTACATCAACAACCAAAACGGTACCTTCACGAATCAAACCAAGGATTTGTTGCGGCACCAGAGCCAGTTTTCCATGGGCTCCGATATGGCCGATGTGAATAACGATGGACTTCCCGATCTGATCACGATTGACATGCTCGGCGAGGATAGCTACCGCAAAAAAACCACCATCGGCAAAAACGTCTACCAGACTTACCTCAACAACGAGGAGTTTGGCTACGAGTACCAGTACGTCCGCAACATGTTGCACCTCAACAATGGTCCTGGTCTTCCATTCAGTGAGGTGGGAATGCTAGCAGGAGTGTACCAAACGGACTGGAGCTGGGCACCCTTGTTTGCCGATATGGACAACGATGGCAATCGAGACCTTCTGATCACCAATGGATTCCCAAGAGACATTACCGATAAAGATTTTGCCAATTATCGAGCCGATGTAGGCAGTATTGCCTCTACACGGCAATTATTGGATTCGATCCCCATCGTAAAAATTCCAAACTATGCGTACAAGCACAAAGGCAACCTTGCTTTTGAAGATGTGGGGCAGGCTTGGGGACTCAATCAACCCTCCTTTTCAAATGGGGCGGTAATTTTGGATCTAGACTTGGATGGAGACTTGGATTACGTGGTCAACAACATCAATGATCCTGCTTTTGTATTTGAAAACAAGCTGAATCAACAAAAAAAGGCACCTAGCTACCTCAGAATTAAACTTGAAGGTCCTAAAAATAACTCGCAGGGTTTGGGAGCAAAAGTCTGGGCAAAGTGGGGTAAAGGGAAGATGGCTTTCCAAGAATTGCAGGTGGTTAGAGGATACATGTCTTCCACGGAGCCCATTGTCCATTTTGGCTTGGATTCAGCAACAGTGGTGGAGGAACTTACTGTGAAGTGGCCGGATGGTAAATTTCACAACCTCAAACAAGTACCTGTCAACCAAGTGCTCTCCCTGGCCTATAATACCGCTAGTCCAGGAACCAAGACAGTTGCAGTGGAAGAATTAGCTCCAGGAAATCAACTTTTTGAGGAAGTTTCTACCGCTCTAGGAATGGATTACATCCACCAAGAACAAGATAAGATCGACTACAACTTGCAACGCACGCTCCCACACAAGCTTTCGCAGTTTGGTCCAGCCCTCGCGGTTGGGGATCTTAATGGAGATGGGAGAGAAGATCTGGTAGTAGGTTCTTCGTCTGGATTTTCACCGCTATGGAACAGCCAAAACCAAGATGGAACCTTTACTCAAAAAGGACTGCTTCCTGCTGGAGAAGGCATTACGCAAGAAGTAACGGGAGTACTCTTAGTAGATTTGGATAACGATTCAGACTTGGATTTGTATTTGCTGTCCGGGAGTGCTGAATTTGTACCTGGGGCTCCAGAATACCAGGATCGAGTGTATTTCAACGATGGAAAAGGCAACTTTAAGTTGGACCCGAGTTCCTCCATTGCCGTAGGAAATGGATCGGTGGTACGTGGGGCAGACTTCGATGGAGATGGGTTCATTGATGTATTTGTAGGAGGACGTGCTCCCATTGGGCAATATCCGCTTCCTGAGAAGTCATTTCTTTTGAAAAATGAAAAAGGGAAGTTGACTGATGTGACCAAAACTTGGATTCCTGAATTGGAGAATCTAGGGATGCTTACCGATGCGCTTTGGTCAGATGTGAATCGTGATGGAAAGGTGGATTTAGTCGTGGTAGGAGAGTTGATGCCGATTACCCTATTCTTAAACACAGGGAAGCGCTTTGAATTAGCCAAGGCTACTGGCTTGGAAGGGTCTAGCGGCTGGTGGAATTCCATCGTAAGTGCTGACCTGGATCAGGATGGAGATACCGACTGGGTGGTTGGCAACATGGGGGCCAACAATTCCTTCGCTCCCTCTGCCGACCGACCATACACCCTCTATGCCAAGGATTTTGATGCCAATGGCTCGGTGGATCCGGTGGCTTTTGCATTCTACAAAGATAAAATCGGCGGAGGCTACCAAGCCTTTCCTACCCATTTCTGGGACGATTTGATGGGTCAAAGCCCCATGTTTAGACGAAAATTTGATCGCTACAAGCACTTTGCCTTGAGTACGGAACAGACCTTCTTTACCGAAGAGGAGAAGAAGGATGCGAAGAGATTAATCGGAAATAGCGACCGCTCTGTTTGGGTAGAGAACCTAGGCAATGGAAAATTTACCTTGCATGAGCTTCCATGGCAAGCTCAAATTGCCCCTATGAATGGAATCGTGGCTGAAGATATCAATGGCGATGGGTACACAGACCTCGTGATGGTGGGAAATGACTATGGAAACGAGGTATTTATAGGTAGGCTTGACGCAGCGCTGGGCTGGGTGTTTCTTGGAGATGGCAAGGGAGGCTTTGTCCCCGTTTCTGCTAGGGAAAGCGGCTTTGCAGTTCCTGGTGATGCCAAGTCCTTGGTCAAACTTGCGAAGAGTGGTGGTGAAGCCCTGTATGTTGCTTCTCAAAACAGATCCAAGCTCCTAGCCTTTTCGGCAAAGCAGCAGGAAACTAGGGTCTTGCCGGTGCCAGCTGATGCGATGGCAGTGGAGTTGGTGCTTGCCAACGGCAAAAAGCAGCGAATCGATACGAGCTATGGTGCGGGCTTTGGTTCGCAATCCAGCCGCACCATTCACTTGCCCAAAGGTGTAAAATCTGCTTCACAGATTGATTACAAGGGGAATGTGAAAGCGCTGACGCTTCCTCCCGCTGCCAATTAACGGTATAATTCTCCAGGCTTTGCCTGGCAAATATCTTCCATTAGCTCGGCAACTTTGTCGGTCACCGCTTCGAAATAATGCCTCCCTTTTTCTGGGGAGGCTTTTTTTGGATTGCCAATACCGGTATCCTCCGATACTTCAGACCACTTGCGTTCTGCCCAGGCCCATTTTTCACGAATGCCTCGGATAACAGATTTTTTTGCGGCTCCATCTCCAGCCTCCGCTAAGGGAGCTACTAATTCTGGATGCAGGTATTGAATCAAGGAAGTTTCCATTTCGTCCGCATGGTCACCACCTTCTTCAAAATACTGGCTTTTGTCCAGCGCTTGAAACCAGTTGCAAGTGAAGAGCAGCATGTCTGGAAACTTGAGTCCCAATTCCCGGAGCATGGGCTGAAAGTTGTTCCCTCCATGGCTGTTGAGAATCAGTAATTTTTTCAATCCCTGACGCTGCAAAACGACAATTAAATCTTGAAGGATCAGTAGCTGGGTACTGGGATTGAGGTTAAGATCTAGGTAGATGTCGGCCTGTCCTGTATTTACCCCAAAGGGAACCGTAGGAAGTACCACGACTTTAGAGCCTTTCTCCCAAGCTTTCCGAGCACCCTCTTCGGCTACAGCATCGGCCTCATAGACATCTGTACCGTAGGGTAAGTGGTAATTGTGTGCTTCGGTAGCTCCCCAGGGCAATACCGCTAGGTCATAGCGATAAGTTTTGAGCGTTTTCCAGCTTGCTTCTTTTAGAATATAGGGTCTCATGGATTTGTTTTCAGAATTGGAGGAAAGGAAAGGATAATTCGGATCAAAAGTGATAATTTGTCTTCCAGATTCTAAAGTACAATCCATGTCGCAAAGAAGAAAGTTTATCAAGCAATCCTTGCTTGGATCAGCACTACTACTCCCTGGGATGGCTGCGCTAGAAAGCCACGCCTCCCCATTGAAAAAATCCAGTGGAACGAAGCCACTTATCCTTTCTACTTGGAATCATGGCATCCCTGCCAATGCGGATGCCTGGGCCAAATTGAAGGAAACAGGCAGCATCCTTGATGCAGTGGAAGCTGGGGTTCGGAATACCGAGTTGGATACGGAAAACCTTTCTGTAGGACTCCAAGGACTACCCGATCGGGAAGGAATCACCACCTTGGACGCTTCCATCATGTGCGGTGACGGCTCTTGCGGTACCGTGGCCTTTGTCAGACAGGTAAAGCATCCCATCTCCTTGGCTCGCGCAGTTATGGAGAAAACCCCACACGTGATGCTAGTAGGCGAAGGAGCAAGACAGTTTGCGATTGCTCAGGGGTTCCCGATGGAAAAAGAAAATTTGAGTCCGAACGCCCAAAAAGAATACGATAAGTGGAAGTTAACCAGCCAATACAAGCCCATCATAAATATTGAAAATCACGATACCATCGGCATGATTGGCTTGGATGCTTCTGGGAAATTGGCAGGCAGCTGTACCACGAGTGGGCTGGCCTACAAAATGCATGGCAGGGTAGGAGATAGCCCTATTATTGGAGCCGGCCTATTTGTAGATGACGAAGTTGGAGCCGCCACAGCTACTGGTTTGGGAGAATCGATCATTCGCATTTGCGGCAGCTTTTTGATTGTAGAACTCATGCGTCAAGGGAGAAGTCCACAAGAAGCCTGCGAAGAAGCCGTACGCAGGTTGGTGGCCAAAAACAAAAACATCAAAGACATCCAAGCAGGATTTCTTGCAATCAGTAAAGAGGGAGAAGTAGGTGCTTTTGCCGTACATCCTGGGTTCAATTATGCCCTGGCTACAGATTCTGGCAATGTGTTGGTGGATGCAGGTAGTCAGTTTAAGCCATGAGTAGCATTCTTTTAGAAGCTCCAGTATTTAATGTGCAGGCTGCTATGGAAGCTGCTCAGCAAGGGATTGATCGTCTGGAATTGTGTGCCAACTTCCCTGAAGGTGGAGAAACCCCCAGTGCAGGGATGCTACGCTTTTTGAAGACTGAGCTCGATCTCCCCATTTTTGTCATGATTCGTCCTCGTGGCGGTGATTTTGTCTATTCCTCCAAGGAGCTATTGGTCATGAAGCATGACATGCAGCTCTTGGCTGATCTTGGGGCAGATGGCTTTGTATTTGGTGTATTGGATCCTCAGGGTGCAGTCAATGAATCCGCTTGCGAATTTCTACTTCGTGCGGCCGCTTCCAAGCCTTGCACCTTCCACAGAGCAATTGATGCTTCGGCAAATCTTCAAGAATCCCTAAAGAAAATTATGCAGCTGGGTTTTCAACGTGTGCTTACTTCTGGAGGTAAAAATTCGCTTAGTGAAGGGCTAGACCAGGTGGTTGAATTGCTGAATTTGGCAAAAGACCAACTGATTGTCATGCCTGGAGGAGGGCTAAAGCCTTCCCATGTCCCGACCTTGAAAGCAACAGGCTACCTCAAAGAAATCCACGCTTCTTGCAAGTTGCCGAAAGCGAGTAGCAATCAGTTTACGAAGCCGGAACTCTCCTTTTCTTCCACAGCCTTAGACTATTCGACTATTTTTGGGATAGATCCTGCGGTGGTAGAACAATTCAAATCAGTCCTCTAGATTAGCTATGAGACAGATTGGTATTTTCTGTACTGTTCTTTTGGCGATAGTTTGGGGATGTGAACCCCTAACTGAGCGGAAGCAACCTCCTCCCAGCCTTTACCAGCTATCCCAATCAGATTTGGACCTTTCGGGTGAGCAGCTTGCCAAAGGATACTGTGCTGCCTGTCACCTGATGCCGGATCCAAGTGTTTTGGATCAGAAAACTTGGGCCACCGTACTGCCCGATATGCGCAAGCGAATGGGCTTGTACCTAGAAGAGGATTTTGGTACTGCTATGCCGGAAGACGAAGGGGTGCCTGAAGGGATTTACTCCAAAGTACCCTACATCACGCATGAAAACTGGAAGAAGCTAGAAGCCTACTACTTAGAAAATGCGCCGGTCAGTCCATTGCCTCAAGCAAAGAAGGAGCGACCTCAGGCAGGAATCCCTGGATTCACGCTAGAGGTACCTGTCTTCTCAGCGATACGATCTAGCCTGACTACCTTGCTTCGCATTCATCCGCAAACGGGGGATTTGTGGGTTGGGGATCGTTTTAGGGCTATTTATCGATTGGATTCAAAAAACAAGTTTAAGCAAATCGATTCCTTGCCTACCCGCGTGGCTCCAGTAGATCTCATTTGGAACTCTCCATCTTCCTTTGATTTGATTTCCATGGGAAAGATGGATCCATCCAATGACTCGATTGGACTTTTGTCCACCTACAATTTAAAGGGTACGAGTTGGGAGGAAGTACCTCGCATCGATCAGCTGATGCGGCCCATGGACATGGAAGTGGCTGATTGGAATGGGGATGGAAAAAAGGATTATGTGGTCTGCCAATTTGGAAACCATGTTGGGAAGTTGAGCATTTTTTTAAGTAAGCCGAACGGGTTTACCGAGGTGATCTTGAAGAAGGATCCAGGAGCAAGGCGTTCCATTGCGGTGGATTACGATAAGGATGGGGATTTGGACCTGATGGTCTTATTTTCTCAAGCCAAGGAGGGACTCTCGCTCTATGAAAATTTGGGGAAAGGGGATTTTAAAGAAAAGCAATTACTGGCATTTCATCCTGCCTTTGGGTCCAGTGATTTCCGATTTGAAGACCTCAATAAGGATGGGGAGCCCGAAATCATTCTGGTAAATGGAGACAATGCGGACCAAAGTCAAATTTTCAAGTCCTACCACGGTCTCCGGATTTTTAAGCGTGATGACAAAAGGAAGTATCAAGAATCTTGGTTTTATCCCATGTATGGTGCCAGTAGACTGGAGCTTGGGGATTTTGATCAAGATGGCTTCGTAGATATCGTGACGCTCTCCTTTTTCCCTGATCTATGGCAGGTGGACTACCAGCATGTCATTTACTTCAAGCAAAGTGCAGGCGGCAAGTTTACTCCATCGACCTTGAAGGAGCAGGTAGAAGATCATTTCCTTACGCTCACCAAAGGAGATCTAGACCTAGATGGAGATGTTGATCTCATCTTAGGTACTTTTGCGTTTGATCAGTTGTATAAGGCGCCTGACCGCCCTTGGAGGCCATTTTTGGTACTTAGAAATCAATTACGGTAGTCCAATCACTTGGACTGTTCCAAGGCGCGTTCCACATCCTTGAGAATGTCCTCGTAATGTTCCAATCCTACAGAGAGCCGAATAAGGCCATCCGTGATTCCTACTTTCTGCTGTTCCTCAGCGCTAAGCTTGCTGTGGGTAGTGGAGGTAGGATGTGTCACGATGCTTCGGCTATCGCCTAGGTTGGGCGTAATGGAGATCATCTGTAGCTTGTCAATGAAGCGTTGTGCTCTTTGCAGTCCTCCTTTGACAGTTAAGGTGAGAATACCTCCCCCAGCTTTCATCTGTTTGATGGCCAAGCCGTGCTGCGCATGGGAGGGGAGAAAGGGGTAGTTTACCTTTTCGAGGTGTGGGCAGCCTTCAAAATATCGAGCCACTTTTTCTGCATTTTCGCAGTGTCGGTCCATGCGAAGGGCCAGCGTTTCCATGCTTTTGGATAGGATCCAAGCATTGAAAGGGGAAAGTGAAGGGCCGGTGTGGCGGGTAAAAAAACGAACTTCGCTGATCAGCTCTTTTTTCCCAAGAATCAAACCTCCCAGCACCCTGCCTTGCCCATCAATGTATTTGGTGGCACTGTGAGTGACTAGGTGCGCGCCCCACTTGGCGGGCTGCTGTAGGTAGGGTGTGGCAAAGCAATTGTCCACCACCAAGATAAGTCCATGCGCTTCGGCAAACTTTCCAGCCCATTCCAGGTCGATGATCTCAAGACCTGGGTTGGAGGGGGTTTCAAGAAAAAGCATTTTGGTGTTGGGCTGCAGCAGCTGTTCCCAATTTTGATAATCCGAAATATCTCCATAGGTGGAGGTTATGCCCCACTTGGGAAATACTCGAGTCAGTAGCTGGTGGGTGGAGCCAAAAAGTGAGCGGGAAGCCAAAATATGATCTCCTTGCTGCAATAGGGAGGCGATACTTCCAAACATGGCTGCCATGCCCGAGGCGGTAGCAATGCCATCTTCGGTGCCTTCGGCATTGCATACCTTTTCAATGAGGTCCGAGGAGTTGGGGTTGGAGTAGCGGGAATAGATATTTCCCTGTATTTCTTCCGCAAACATGGCGCGGGCTTCCTCCGCGGATTCAAAGACAAAGCTTGAGCTCAGGTAAAGTGCAGAGGAGTGTTCCCGTTGGTTGGAACGCTGTTGAATGCGGATGGCATCGGTTTCGAAGTGTGACATATAGGTTCGAGTAAATTGAGTTCCTGGGACAATTTCAAAAGAAATTTTCCAAAGCAGTAGATGAACCAGAAAGAGGGGTAGAGTAAGTTACGCCAATTTATAGTTCCCGCTAGGGTAGGTTTTGGCACCTTGCTGTACTGTGGAGCGGGTTGCCAGAGGGTCATTGAGCCTATTCTCTCGCCTCTTCTTTATAAAATAGTACCTTAAAGTTTACAAATAAATAACGATAGAATCGTAATTCCAAATTTAAAAAATCTGGTTGTCCGCTTTTTAACTAGTAACGAAAGAAAAAAAGGTTTGAGGTTCAATAAGATGAGCTGTGGACCGTTGACTGTGGTCTGTCAACGATCCGCAGTTTTAAATAGGCATAATGAGCCCCGCTGGCATGATTGCGGATAATCAGATTAAAAAATCAATCGTTGAATTGTGTCATCGTCTGAGCGATTCCCATCGTACAAAATCCCAGAGACATGGAGATGGCTTTGTCCATGATGGAGGGTAGTGCAGCCAGTTCCTCTTGGGTAAACCTGCCTAAAACGTAGTCTACCTGCCTTCCTTTGGGGAAATTGTCTCCAATACCCATGCGAAGGCGTGGATAGTCCTGTCCTCCGCATAGTTCTTCAATATTTTTGAGTCCATTGTGTCCTGCAGCACTTCCTTTCGGTCGCATCCGTAATTTTTCAAATGGGATGGCCACATCGTCTACGAGGACAAGGATGTTTTCTTTGGGAATAGCTAAGATTTTCATCCAGTAATTGACTGCCTTTCCACTCAAATTCATGTAAGTAGTGGGCTTGATCAGATGGATTGTCCTGCCTTTGTGTTTGAACTCACTTTTGAAGGCCAGGCGATCGCTTTTCCAGGTCGCACCCTCTTTATCCGCGAGACGGTCCAGTGTAAGGAAACCAATATTATGTCGAGTCAATTCGTATTCGGGGCCAATATTCCCTAATCCGACCAATAAATAATTCATAAAATAAAGATTCAACTGGGTAAAAATAAAAAATCCTGCTCGGTAAAGAGCAGGATTTCAAAAAGAGAAAAGAAAGAATTATTCTCCTTTCTTTCCACGAAGTGCTCTTGGAACACCAATGGTGACGATGGATACATTTGGAGAAGTTAAAATCTCGAATCCTTCTGCCTTTACTTCACCCACCTTGAATGATTTGCCAAGGTCTAGGTTAGAAATATCTACTACTACGTAATCAGGAAGGGTTTGAGCCAATCCTTTTACTTTTAGTTTTCTGGTTTTGAATTCTAGTTTACCACCTTTTGCGATACCTGGTGAACTTCCTTCTACTTTGATAGGAATTTCAAATTTGATGGTCTTATCGTTGGTGTAGGCCATGAAGTCTGCATGAAGCAATACTTCGCTCACTGGGTGAAACTGTGCCTCTTTCAAGACTGCCTTGATGATTCTGCCTTCAATGTTCAACTCAACAAGGTGAACATCTGGCGTGTAAATCAGGTCTCTAAAAAGAATCGCTGGGGAATAGAAATGTACTTGATCAGGAATGCCTGGTCCATAAACTACGCAGGGAACATTGCCGGCATCTCTGATTTCATTCAAAGCAGCACTGTCGAGATTTGCTCTTTTAAACCCTATAATCTCTAGTGTTTTCATGTATTTGTATTTTAAAATTGGTTTTAAATAAATAAGGAACTGATGGAGGTGTGACCAGTCACAGCATGTATGGCCTTGCCAAACAATTCTCCAACACTCAGTACCTTGATTTTAGAAGATGGATGTTTTAATGGAATAGTGTCTGTAATGACTAGTTCCTCCAACATCGAATTTTCTATGTTTTCAATTGCCTTTCCTGAGAGTACCCCGTGTGTCACGATGGCTCGTACTGAATTGGCGCCCTTTTCTAGGATGATTTGAGCAGCCTTACATAAGGTGCCTGCAGTATCCACCAAATCATCTACGAGGATCACATCCTTTCCTTCTACATCTCCAATCACCTGCATGGAAGCGATCTCGTTGGCTCTTTTTCTGTGCTTATCACAGACCACCATTTCTACTTCAAAGTGCTTTGCGAAAGACCTTGCTCTTCCAACACCCCCCATATCGGGAGCAGCGAAGATCATGTCATTTAAGCGAAGCGTATTCAAATAGGGTGCAAATATAGCAGATCCATTTAAATGGTCCAATGGAATATCAAAAAAACCTTGGATTTGGCCTGCATGCAAGTCGCAAGCCATAATGCGGTCCGCCCCAGAAGAGGTGAGCATATTGGCAATGAGCTTGGCTGCAATGGATACGCGTGGTCTATCCTTTCGGTCCTGACGTGCATAGCCAAAGTAGGGAATCACCGCACATACTTTGTAGGCGCTGGCTCGCTTTGCAGCATCAATCATCAAGCACAATTCGAGCAAGTTATCACTCGGCGGGTTGGTGCTTTGAATGATGAATACCGTGCAACCACGAATCGATTCGTCAAAACTAGGTGACATTTCCCCATCACTAAACTTGGATAGGGTCATTTCTCCTAATTTTTTACCATAGCTTTTGGCGATTTTTTGTGCCAAATCTATGCTATTGGAGCCTGCAAAGATTTTTACCTCGGACATTGGAATCAAGGGGAGTTTGAAGGAAAGGTTGGAAAAGTATAGATAAACAAAAGTAATGATTTTGGGGAAAGGATTGTGCTCTGAAAACTACTGGCAAAAGAAAAATTTCAAGCTGCGTTTGACTCACTCATTTTTTGAATTGGGAGAGTCGTTTGGTGCGGATGAATTTAATTTCAGCAATTCATTTTGCTATTTTTCCGACCCTGTAAAAAATGGATGGCAGGACTAATTTTCGGACTTTTTCCAAATCAAAGAGTTAAATTGGGAAGGTATAATTAACTGTATTTATGAAAAAAATAGTTCTTTTCATCCTGCTGGCCTTGCTTGTGCCGCTTGCCTTGCTTGCGCAGACCATTCCTACTCCCAAGGAGCATTTTGGGTTTACCATCGGTGAACCGTACATGCTTGCCAATTTCACGCAAACGGAAGCCTACTTCAAAAAAGTAGCTGAGCTCTCAGATCGAGTGGAGTACCGGAGTATTGGACAAACTGAGTTTGGTCGTGAGCAACCACTTTTGGTGATTACTGCGCCCAAAAATTTTCCTGATTTAGCGCGCTACCAAGAAATTTCTAGAAAATTGGGTAGAGCGGAGATTACTGAAGCCGAGGCTAAGGCGCTCTCTAGTCAAGGAAAGCCCATCGTATGGATTGATGGGGGCCTGCATGCCAATGAAGTGGTTGGAGCACAGCAGTTGATCGAGACGCTCTATGAACTGGCTTCCAAAAACGATGCGGAGACGCTTCGAATTTTGGATGAGGTCATCATCCTGCTGGTGCATGTGAATCCCGATGGCATGGAGATCATGTCCAATTGGTACATGCTTCCTTCGGAAAAGGCCAAGCGGAATAAAAACATCCCTGTGCTGTATCAGAAGTATGTAGGGCATGACAACAATCGAGATTTTTTCATGAACAACATGAAGGAGTCCACCAATATTTCCATGCAGCAATACGTGGAGTGGATGCCTCAAATCATCTACAATCACCACCAATCAGGTCCTGCCGGTACGGTGGTAGCTGGACCTCCTTACCGTGATCCATTTAACCATGTTTTTGATCCTTTGATTATCACTAGCCTAGATGCGGTGGGAGCAGCCATGATCAATCGACTGCACCAAGAAGAAAAGCCTGGGTTTGCGCGCTTGGATGGATCCGTATTTTCTACTTGGTGGAATGGCGGGCTTAGAACCACCCCATACTACCACAACATGATTGGTATCCTTACGGAGATCGTAGGAGATCCTTCTCCCTATTCGATTCCCTTGGTTCCAGATCGTTTGATTCCTAATAATGGCAATCCATTTCCGGTGACTCCTGGAGCATGGCCTTTCCGTCGATCCATCGACTACTCGGTGTCTATGAATTACGCGATACTCAATCATGCGGTGCGGCATGGGGATGAGCTGCTTTACAACTTCTACTTGATGGGTAAAAAATCCATCGAGAGAGGCAATACGGATACTTGGACCCGCTATCCAAAATATGCACAGGCTATTCAAAATTCCTTTGAGGCCAGTAAGGGTAAGCCCGCAGGCGACGATCCTGAAGAGGCCTATTTCGGAAATAGATCAGGCATTCCTTTGGCTTTTTACGACTCGGTCTATGCAGATCCTGAAAAGCGAGATCCCCGCGGATACATCCTGTCTGCCGACCAGGCGGATTTCCCTACGGCCGTCAAGTTTTTGAATGCCTTGATTAAGTCAGGTATTTTGGTGCATCGAGCTACAAGCGATTTTACGGTAGGAGGAAAGAATTATCCAAAGGGATCCTACATCGTCAAGACGGCTCAGGCATTCCGTCCTCACGTGATCGATATGTTTGAGCCTCAGGATCACCCGAATGATTTCCAGTATCCAGGGGGACCTCCTGTACGTCCTTACGATGCTGCAGGCTGGACACTTGCCTTCCAGATGGGAATTGACGCAGATCGAATCATGGAAGGCTTTGATGGTCCCTTCGAGGCGGTAACTTATGGCCAACTACTTTCTCCAGAAGGCTCCTCCTTGGCAGCTTCAGGAGCAGGCTACCTCCTTGATCCACGTGTCAATGATTCCTTTACAGCAGTGAATGACCTGCTCAAAGGGAAAGTGAAGATTTACCGCACACAAACCGCGGCTGGCTCTATTCCAGCTGGAGCTTTTTATGTTCCTGCGGCAGGCAAAAAAATACTTGACCTAGCAGTTCGTAACTATGGATTAAAGCCTACTGCAGCAAAAGGAATGCCTTCAGGTGCAAAAGAAATCAAACCAGCGCGAATCGGCCTATACGATTACTATGGGGGCTCTATGCCTTCTGGCTGGACAAGATGGATCATGGAGCAGTTCCACTTCGACTATGCACAGGTCTTCCCAATGGAAATCGATGGGGGCAATCTGGCTGAAAAGTACGATGTGCTCTTATTCATAGGTCCTGGTATGCCAGGAGCTGGGGGTGGATATGGTGCTGGGGCTCAGCCTAAAAAGGAAGATGTTCCCGCAACCTACCATCACATGCTAGGAAGGCTTTCGATTGACAAATCCATACCTCAACTGAAGAAATTTCTTGAGGGGGGAGGGCAAATTCTAACTGCTGGAGGAGCTACCTCCTTAGCAAACCTTTTAGGGTTACCTGTTTCGAATGCTTTAGTAGAGATTGTGAATGGCAAGGAAAAGTCACTCACTGGGGATAAATACTACATTCCAGGCAGTGTCTTGGAGATGGAAGTAGATACTGCTGCCCCAATCAATTTTGGAATGGGTCAGAAAGCAGACATCATGTTTTCAAATAGCCCTGTATTTCGTCTGGCTCCAGAAGCAGCTAGTGCAGGGGTAAAACCCTTGGCTTGGTTTGGAACAACTCCTCCGCTTCGAAGTGGCTGGGCTTGGGGGCAAAACTACCTAAAGCATGGGGTTACTGCTTTTGAGGCGCAGGTAGGTAAGGGGAAACTCTATGCCTTTGGTCCAGAGATCACCTTCCGTGGACAGGCACATGGTACCTTCAAAATGTTATTTAATGGTTTGTATAAATAACCTTTAAAAAAGCATCTTGTGGAAATGGGGTAAAACAAAAAAACCTCCCAATTGGGAGGTTTTTTTTGTTGACCGACTAGGGCTCGAACCTAGACTCTTCTGAACCAAAATCAGACGTGTTGCCAGTTACACCATCAGTCAGGAAAATCCAAAAGCAAGCATTCTTGCTTTTGATGGTACAAAGGTAGAGTTCTCTGAAATTTTTTCCAAACCTACTACCAAACATTTTTGATAATTACCTGGGATTAGCCGCTAATTTGTTCGTGTCAAGTGACTTGCCTAAACCGGAGAACTCGACTTTGTTCGCGCTAAATTTTTGTGGAACCTGTGATAAAAATAGGCAGTGAAATCGATTGAAATTATTAAATCATTAATAAAGTGTAATTTATTTTGAAATAATGAAATTAAATACCCTATTTTGTTTTTTTATAGAAAATAAACCAACTAAATGAATGCTACGATGAACTCTAAAAAAATGAAAAAGGTGGTGACTGAGGTCATCGAGAAATTGGAAAAATTGTCCCAGGTGGAGTTGGCTGCTGAGCTATCTTGGTGCTGGGGTAGTTACCAAAACGATAAGAATCCTTCAGGATTGATAGAAAAGTGCGAAGCTGCTCTTAGCTTGTTCAGAGCTGCGCGGGAAAAAAACAGCAAAGCGGTAGCCAAGAAATTGGTCGAGGATTTGGAATCGGCATTGGCATAAAAAAAAGTCCCGCAATTTGCGGGACTTTTTTTTTGGTTTTTCGAATTGATTATTCGCCTACTACGACAAATTTAACCTGCGTCTTTACCTCTCTGTGTAGGTCGATGTCAGCAGTGAATTCGCCAGCACCTTCCACAGGAACAGTGATAGCGATTTTCTTTCTGTCGATTTCAAAGCCTTTAGTTGCTAAGGCGTCTGAAATTTGTAGGGTAGTTACTTTTCCGAAAATTTTTCCGGTATCACCGATTTTTGCCTTGATTTCAAGGGTTGTTTCGGCAATTCTTGCAGCGATATTTTCTGCTTCAGTCTTGATTTTTTCAGCTTTGTGTGCTGCTTGCTTGATGTTTTCAGCAAGGATTTTCTTGTTTGACCCTGTAGCAAGTACAGCAAAGCCTTGTGGAATCAGGTAGTTTCTACCGTATCCTGGCTTTACGCTCACCAAGTCATTTTTGTATCCAAGACCTTTGATATCTGTTTTTAGAATGATTTCCATTTGTAATGATCTTTATTGATTGAACGATACACCGTTGGCCTATTTCAAACCGTCGGTTACGAATGGCAACAAAGCCAAATGTCTTGCTTTCTTAATCGCTTGAGCAACTTTCCGCTGATACTTCGCAGAGTTACCTGAAAGTCTTCTTGGAAGGATTTTACCTTGCTCGTTTACGAATTTCAAAAGAAAGTTAGGATCCTTGTAGTCGATATACTTGATACCATGCTTCTTGAATCGGCAATATTTCTTTCTGATTTCGCCTCTGTTGATAGGTTCGTTTACTAGTGTCATTGGGCTGGTTCCTCCTTAGCTTCCGCTTTTTTGTTAAATTCTCCTTTTCTTCTTCTTTGAGCATACACTATTGCGTGCTTGTCCAATACAGTAGTCAGGAATCGCATCACTTTCTCATCACGTCTGATTTCAATCTCAAACTTTTTGATTAGTGTTGGATCAGCCTTGAACTCTACCAAAACATAAAAACCTGTTGTCTTTTTTTCGATTGCATAAGCCATCTTCTTAAGACCCCAGTTTTCCACATTTATAACATCTGCCCCCTCTTCTTTTAACAAGTTCACAAACTTGTCGACAGTATCCTTCATCTGAACATCAGATAAAACGGGAGTTAAAATGAATACCGTCTCGTAACTTCTTTGGAACATTTTTTAATGTGTTTGTTGGAATTTAAATAAACAGACCGCAAAAGTAGTAGAATTCAGGCTACCCTCCAAATAATTATCTAGAATCTAGGGGTATAAATCAAAAAATTATGCAGGATTCTACTTATTCAACCACAAATGAACTGCTTCCTAAATACTGCTTGTCCACATAGAGTTTAACTTCATAGTTGCCCGGTCCATAAGGACTGCCTTTCTCGTAGAAAAATTCAAGGGTCTGTTCCTTGGTATCAAACCAAAACTCTTGTTTTGCGGTGTAAAATTCCTCTTTTCCTCCCCAATTTGCTGTTCCAGAACCTTTCGCAAGATCAAAAATAGGGAGTTTGTTTGGGCCGACTACCTGGAGGTAGGCAGTTCGAGTGCCTTTCTCTGCGACCGAATTATCAGCGAGTTGGATCAGTACTTGAAGTCCTTTGATTTGTTTCTTTTTAAATGTTTTACCCTTGCCATCCAAGGCTTTGCCTCTGGAGTTCATTCCAGATACGCGAATTCCTTTAACTTTCAATTTGGATGCTTCCGCCACCTTTGTGGCTAATTCCTGTTTTTGCAAATAGATTTCAGTCACTTCTTTCTGTAGCTCAGACTGATTGCTCCTGAGCACTTCGTTCTCTGAGGATACCGCTTGAAATCGTTCCTGAAGTAGACGAATTTCATCGTCCTTTTGTACCAGTAGTTTGGAGAGATCCTTGATTCGTTGATTCAATGCATCAATTTCTCGCGTAGTCCGCTGTGTATTGGATTTTTTTTCTTGAATCAATTGGTCTTGCAAAAAGCGAAGTTCCGTGACATTGGCGCCTAACTTTTCCAATTCTTGAATCCGAATCTTCAGTTGTTTCTCCACAGAATCTAATCGAGTACTTAGCACCTGGTTTTCTGTAGTCAGTGCTGAGATTTCCGCCGTTTGTTTCGTGCTGTTTAGTTGATCTAGATACAGTTTTGTTCCGCTGATTAAGACCAATAGCACCAAAAACACCAAAATTAAGTTTTTGCCTAATTCGGGTTTTGGGGACTGTTGATCTTTGCTAAACTGGTCCATGATACAAGGGGTTGAAAAGAGGTTTTATTCGCTTGTTTTCCAGGCAGGTTAGGATCTCAGCTTCGAACAAAACGCTTTCCTTCTCTTTATCAATATCTTTGCCAATTCTTGGATGGAGTAGATAAAGTTTATCAAGATGGATTAAGAAAGGACACCTTTCATCCAAATCTTGACTTTCTAAGGATGTCAATCAACTCCTTAATACCCTAAAATGAGATCGGTTTTTGGTCCTGAATAGTCAAAAAATAGGAACCCGTAATCAAAAAAATCGAGGCTAAGCTTCACGCTATCCTTTTTACAAACCTCCTTCCAGCAAGCATTCATCTCTTCACTTTGGTGAATGCCTTCGATTGCAAGAATCCCTGAGGATTGCATTCGAGGGATGCAGCTGGAAATGACCTCACGAATCCATGTTTGTGAAAACTCAGGATGGATGACCAAAAAATCGAGTGCATCCAAGTCTTGGAGTGCTGCCTTGAATTTTGCTGCCGTTACCTCAGGGATAATCGTGGTGTGTGAAGAAAGGCAGTCCTTTGCATCAGTAGAACCCCTTTCACCGAAGGTGTAGAGATGCCCTTTTGTCACTTGATCCAAAAGCCGAGTTACAACTCTAGTTCCTGTTCCAAGTTCGATTACCTGTTTTGCAGCGGTAGTTTGGCAAAAATAGGAGCACAGTAAGGCCGCTTTTTTGCGGGGTTTCCAACTATTTCCAGGGTTTGGATCTGCGCTGGAACCTAATTTTTCAGTTCCTGTTGATCTTTTTCCAGTCTCACTTGAGAAAATTGAAGCGCTAAAATCTGCAGTCTTCAAATGGGAAAATTCGGGACTTTTTAAATAGGCAATTAAATCCTGGTAACGCGAAAAAATAAATGGGGATTGCTGGCTGTAAAGGTCCTCTTTTCGAAGCCAATGCCGAAAATAGGCAAATGCAAGGCCAAATGAATTCCGAGGCATTAATTTTGAAAGAGGGTGGAAATCAGCTGAAACTCAGGGATGACTATCTCCAAAAGCTTACCATCCATTAATTTCTCAAGGGTAAAGGACCCGCGCATTTTGCCAATTCCTGACTTTAAGTTGCATCCTGAAACATAGGTATGAAACTCACCTGGCTCCAGGATCGGTTGCTGGCCGACAACCCCATCTCCTTCCACAATTTTGCGGCTTTCGGTAGCATCAAAAATCTCCCATCGTCTCCTCAACAATTGGACGGTATGGTTGCTTTTATTTTCTATGCGTACCTTGTAAGTGAATACATAATGTTGCTGCTGTGGATTTGAAAAATCCGGCTGGTAGGTAGTTTCAACACTTACTTGAATTCCTTTGGTAATCGCAGAGACCATGGCATCACTATTTCAAGCATAAAGTTAGGATTTCTACTTTTCAAACCAACTCTTCTCCTATGGATGTTGCCCTAGAACCCACATGGAAAGCGGCCTTAAGTCCAATTTTCCAAAGCGACACCTTTTTGAAACTCACGCAATTCGTCAAGCAGGAGTACCAGGAGCACCGGGTATTTCCTCCTGGCAAGCAGATTTTTTCTGCTTTTTGGCATTGCCCGCTTCCCGAAGTGAAGGTGGTGATTCTGGGGCAAGACCCCTACCACGGAGAAGGCCAAGCCAATGGACTTGCTTTTTCGGTTGCTGCAGGGGTTCCTTTCCCTCCGAGTTTGCTCAATATATTCAAGGAGCTTAAAACGGACCTAGGGATTCCTTTGCCCGCACATGGAGATCTCAGTGGATGGGCCTCTCAAGGTGTATTCTTAGTAAATGCTACCTTGACGGTTCGTTCAAATTTGGCTGGATCCCACCAAAACCAAGGTTGGGAGGCATTTACGGATGAGGTGATTCGAACGATTAGCCGTGAGCGATCACAGGTTGTATTTTTATTGTGGGGCGCATATGCACAGAAGAAGGAAGAATTAATTGATGCGAAAAAGCATTGCATCCTGAAGGCTCCGCATCCTAGCCCTCTCGCAGCTTACCGCGGTTTTTGGGGCTGCAAGCATTTTTCCAAAACCAATGAGTACTTGATTGCTACAGGTCAAGCTCCCATAGTTTGGTAAAAAAAAGAGGCCCCGTAATGCGGGGCCTCTTGCTTAGGAGATTCCTTTGAAGAATCTATTCCATCGAATTTTTCCGAACATGGATTCAAACTTGTCCAAAGATAGCCACAAGAACCAGGCTTTGCCTACTACATGGTCTTCAGGTACGAAGCCCCAGTAGCGCGAATCAAGTGAATCATGCCTGTTGTCGCCCATCATGAAGTAATAATTCTGCTTGAAGGTATAGCTATCGACTTTTTTACCCTCGATGTACAAGGCGCCATCTTTTACCTCAACTTTTTCATGACCCTCGTATTTCTCTATGGTAAAGGCATACTTCATCACATTGTCAGGGGTCATTTCTAGCGTCTGATCCTCACCAGGTACGAGTAGTGGCCCATAATTATCTCTGTTCCAAGTTAGGTTTGAACCGTTTGGAAAAATTCCAGACTCTGCTTGACCTTTAGGCTGAAGCGATTTGGTGACAGAGGTGATTACAGGCGAAGATTTAAGCTTTGCGATGTTTTGGTCTGTAGTCCAAATCAGGTAGCGGCTGCCATCTGGAGCAGCATAAAAGCTCTCTTGATTGATTCCAAAATCCTTCAAGAAATCTGCTGTCAAACTTCTATTGGTGCTAATTTCATAGGAGTACTGCATTTCCTCAGGCTTTGGAGATGCTTTTTGGTTGATGAAAAGTTCACCCTCCCGAACCTCAATTTGATCGCCAGGAACGGCTACAGCCCGTTTGATGTAATTTGTTTTGAGATCATTTGGGTAGTTGAACTCTACGGGATAGTTAAACACGACTACATCGTTGCGCTGCACGGAGGTAAATCCAGGCAGGCGGAGATAAGGCAGCTGAACAAGATCTGTGTAGGAGGGGATTTCAGTACCCCAGATTTTTTGATGTGTCAGCGGAATCTGCAAAGGTGTTTTTGGAATTCTAGTTCCGTAATGCACCTTGCTCACAAATAAGAAGTCCCCAACGAGAAGGGTTTTTTCCATCGAGGCAGTGGGAATGGTAAATGGCTCCAGAAGTAGCCATCGGATTAAAGAGGCTGCAATTACAGCGAATACTAGCGCATCAATCCACTCACGAAATGCCGATTTTTTTGGTTTAGTTTTACTCATTGGTTAGCTGTTAACTTAAAATGATAAGTAATCATCCATCGAAAGTACTCCTTTTTTTCCCAAAATCCACTCGGCAACTTGGATTGCTCCTAGGGCAAAACCTTGCCTGCTGTGGGCCGTGTGAATGATTTCGAGGTCATCAATCGCAGAGGTGTAGCGAATGTGGTGGGTGCCAGGTGCAGGATCGATACGCTTTGAAGTGATTGGCAAAGAGCTTGGGCTGCTGGGAGATTCACCTACCAAGTTCCATGCCTTTAGGTGCGAATAGTGCTTCAGAATCCCTTCAGCCAAGGTGATGGCAGTTCCGGATGGGGCATCCTTTTTCGCTGTATGGTGAATTTCTTCTACCGCCACTTGGTAGCCACTGGTCTCATTCATGAGCTTGGCAAGGAGTTCATTTACCTTGAAGAATACGTTTACTCCAATACTAAAGTTGGAGGCATAAAAGAAGGTTCCTTGGTGTTGGTGGGTCAAGGCTTCAATCTCTGGAAGCTGGGACAACCAGCCGGTCGTTCCTGAAAGTGCAGGAATTCCATGGGTAATTGCCCATCGAATATTTTCGATTGCGGCTTCTGGTTGACTGAATTCGATGGCTACATCGATGGTTTTTGGGTCTAAAGAATTGCGTAATTCTTGGTTCTCCAGATCGATTTTAGCGATGATCTGGTGTCCTCTTTCCTCAGCTAACTCACCGATTAGCTTGCCCATTTTTCCGTATCCTAGAAGTGCAATGTTCATTACTTGAATTGGAGTGTGAAAGAAAGTCCCGTAGTGGAAGAGGCAGAAAGTGTGCCAATTTGCGGGGCGATCTTCAAAGTTAAATCTTCAGAGATGTCAAAACCAGATAGGTGTGCATCTACATTGGCATCTACCAAGTTGAGGGCGTAAATACCGAGCATCAGGAGCAGGGTTAGGTCCCTATTTTGCCTCCAATAATCCACATTTCGAACCAAGGCTGCCCGATTTAAGGAGGGAAATTGGTTGGGTTCTCCCTTATCTAGTGCAAAAAGTGCGTCTCGAAAGCGTTCATATCGCTTGTGATTGTACTGAATAAAGTAGACGTCTGTAAGTATGCCTGCGTACAGGATTGGTACCTTCCAGGTTTTTCCATTGTAAACTTGGCCGGCACCAGGCAGTATCGCGGACAGCATGGTCGCTTTCTTTGGATCCTTTGGGAGTAAGCTAGGAGCGTCCGCTACTTTCTCCAATTTTTTGGGGGTGGTTTGTGCGCTTGAGTCAGATTGACCATTAGCAGTGCCTGTTCCCATTCCCAATATACAGAGCGCTATTAAAAAAGACCAAAGCAGCGTTTTGGAGGGAAGATTGGAAGAGGAAAAGGCAAACACAATTAAATGATTTCTAATATTTCAAGAATCCGATTGAGATCCGAAGCAGAGGTGAAGGGAATTTTGATTTCTCCTTTGTTTTTTTGGTTCGCCTTTAAGGCTACTTTGGACCCAAAATGGGTAGCAAGCCGCTGCTGGATTTTTGAAAGTTCATACTTTCGAACAGGGCTAATTTCTGGCTTGGTACTTAGTTTTTCTGGATTTGCTTCATTCAATCCTTTAACCAAAGCTTCTACCTTTCTTACGCTAAGTTCTTCGTCTAGAATTTTCTTGAAGAGTGCAAGCTGCTTGTCTACATCTACTATATTGATCAATGCACGTGCATGACCCATGGACAATTGCTGATCTCGAATGGCTGCTTGGATACTTGGAGGTAGCTTGAGTAAGCGGAGGTAATTGTTGACTGTGGTTCTATTTTTTCCAACTCTGTCGCCAAGTTCTTCCTGCTTTAAGTTGCATTCAATTAGCAATCTTTGGTAGGATTGTGCGATTTCGAGCGCATTGAGGTTCTCACGTTGAATATTCTCAATTAAAGCCATTTCCAGCATTTGCTGGTCATTGGCCTCACGAACATAAGCCGGAACTTTAGTTAGTCCAGCGAGTTTGGATGCCTGAAATCTCCGTTCACCTGAAATAAGTTGGTATTCGTTTGGTGCCAACTTCCGGACCGTGATGGGTTGAATGATTCCTTGCACACGAATTGACTCAGCCAACTCTTGCATGGCCTCCTTATCGAAGTGGATTCTTGGCTGATAGGGATTGACTTGAATTTCTGTTAAAGGGATTTCAAAGATCCCTACTTTTTGAATTTCAGGTAAGATTTCTTGTGACTTGCCTTTGACTGGACTATCTTCCAAAAGAGCGCCTAAGCCTCTTCCTAATGCGTTTTTTCGTGGGAATTTTGAATCTGACATGATCAATTCGTTGGTTTTTGAAGTCCATTTCGTTGTACAATCTCCCCTGCCAAATTGAGGTAGGCGATGGTACCTTTTCCATCGGCATCGAAGGAAATAGCGGGTAGTCCAAAGCTTGGGGATTCGGAAAGTCGGACATTTCGAGGAATAATGGTCTCGAATACCATATTCTTAAAGTGAGTTCGAACCTCCTCTACTACTTGGTTGGAAAGACGAAGACGGACATCGTACATGGTCAATAAAATTCCTTCTATGCCAAGATCTGGATTAAGTCTCGTTTGTATAATCTTGATGGTATTTAAAAGCTTACCTAAACCTTCCAATGCAAAATATTCGCATTGAACTGGGATAATTACGGAGTTTGCAGCAGTTAATGCATTGATGGTAATCAAACCAAGGGAAGGGGAGCAGTCAATGATGATGAAATCGTATTGATCCTTCAAGGTAGAGATCACTTCTTTCATCTTCTCTTCTCGGTTGTCTACATTGATCATTTCCACTTCAGCACCGACCAAGTCAATATGAGAAGGAACTAGAGATAAATGTTCCAAGTTGGTGGGAAGGATAATGGATTGAATATCCACACCATCTACCATACACTCGTATATACTAGTTTCTATTGATTTGGGATTATGGCCAAGACCTGAAGTTGTATTTGCTTGTGGGTCAGCATCAATAATTAAGGTTTTAAATTCTAAAACAGCGAGACTTGCAGCCAAATTCATTGCTGTAGTAGTTTTTCCAACTCCACCTTTTTGGCTCGCAATGGCAATAATTTTTCCCATGGTGTGTTCGTTACCGGAATTTAGAAATCAATATTAAGCAAATTCAGGTCCATTTTTGGCAGGGTTCTCCTTTTTTTGCAAGGTTTATAACAAAAAATAAGGTGATAATTCACAATTAAGAAGTGAAATAGCATCAACTCGGATACAGCAACCAGTTGATAGCTGACCTTTCCAGGTCCACAGCATATTCATTTTACTAGCACCCTTCAGCTAGATATCCGCTCGGTGAAGCAGTACTTGCTGCAAACAAAAAAGGAGACAATGATGTGCCCCCTTTTTTTATTTCTTCTTGTTTGCATCTGCAACTTTCATTGCATCTTCTAGTCGTTGTTGGAATTTTGACTTTTTCTTGTCTACATTCTTCACCTTATTTTCTTCTACTTTTTGACGGATTTTAGCATCATCAACAAATAGTTTAATCAAGGCCTGCTGCCCAAATGTAAATATATTGGATACAAAATAGTAGAAGCTAAGTCCTGCAGGGTAAGAGTTTAGAACAAACATAAACATGACCGGCATGATGTATCCCAGGTTTTTCATAGGGCCTGTTGCGGTAGTCAACTGGTTATTGAAGTGTGCATAGAGCACTTGAGAAACCGTCATCAGGAGGGTAAACAAACTCACGTGAGCCCCATAAAAAGGGATGGTGAACGGGAGCTTGATGAATTCATCGTAAGTAGAAAGATCTTCTGCCCACCAGAAGGATTCCTGTCTCAGTTCGATCGCATTTGGGAAGAAGAAGAACATAGCAAATAGGAAGGGCATCTGCAATAATAAGGGGAGGCATCCAGACAGTGGGCTCACTCCTAATTGAGAGAAGAGCTTCATTTGCTCCTGTTGCATTTTGGTTGCATCGTCTCCATACTTTTCCTTCAACTCATCAATCTCGGGCTTAATCACCCGCATTTTTGCCATCCCGATGTAGGATTTATAAGTTAGCGGTGATAAGGCTACTTTAATGAGAAGCACGATCAGGATGATAATTATCCCATAGCTATCAAAGTACTTCTCAAGGAATTCGAACAGGTGTACGACAATGTATTTATTTACCCAGCTCACAAAGAAGTAACCCATGTCCACATTTTCCTCAAATCCAGGGGTGATGGCTTTTAGGGTTTTGTATTGATCTGGGCCAAAATAATAGCTGAGATTTGCCTGCCCCTCTAAAATAGGAAGGGAAAGACTTGCGCTCATCGAACGAACCAATGAGGAGTCGGCAGGGGTGCTTTGGTTAAGATTTACTTCTTGGAATACAGAGTCTGCAATGATTCCGGCAGTAAAGAAACGTTGGGAAAAGGCAATCCACTTTACGGGTTCAGCTACTTTCGCTTCTTCAGGATCATCGCTAAGCCCAAGGTTTTCGTAGGTTCCTTCAGCCAAATAATAATTTACTTGAGTTTTCCTTCTGGATTCCGCAAGGTCCTTTTCTTGGGATTTGATTTCATCTTTCCAGTCAATTTTGAGTGCTTTTGCAGTTAGTATTCCCTGGAGTCCTTGGATTTCAAAACTCTTTTCTAAGGTGTACTCACCTTCTTTCAGCGTGTATTTTTGAATTAATTGTCCTGCTGGGCTGCTGGCAGTAAAGGTTACTGTTTGCTGTTTTACACCTTCGACATCGGCTGAACTTAAGGCAGGCACAAAATACAAGTCATTCAGGTTTACAGGACCCAAACGGGTATCAAGGGAGTAGTTTAGGCTTGTTTGGGCACTATCTAGCAGGTAAAGAGGTTCGTTTTTCCAGCTGGTATATTTTTTCAGTAGAACCTCCTTGATGCTTCCACCTTTGTTAGAGAGGGTGATTTTGACTACCTCATTCTCTAGGACGAGGGACTCTTCCTCACCAAGTGTGAAAGGAGCAAGATCACCAAATTTACGTTGACGTTCTAGGTCGAGTAAGCTGTCAGGAACTCCTGCTGTGGGCAAGGTGGTGGCAGCGACTGCTGTGGTGGTGGTAGTGTCGGCAGAAGTGGTAGTTTCTACAGGCGGAATCTCTGGGGTTGTCGCAAAAAATATCGAGTAGGTGAGAATGACCGCCGCAAAAAGGATCAAACCTGTTGCTTGATTTTTATCCATGATAGTTTAGGAAGGCTGGGCTTAAGCCCTAGTTATTTGTTATTTTTTTTATCGAGTGCCGCTTGAATAAATTCTACAAACAAGGGCTGTGGTTTCAATACAGTGCTTTTGTACTCAGGATGAAATTGCACCCCTACAAACCAAGGATGGTTTTTAAGTTCAACAATCTCTACCAATCCCGTTTTAGGGTTTTTTCCTGTAGCCAACATGCCATTGGATTCGATTTGTTCGAGGTATTCGTTGTTGAATTCATAGCGGTGTCTATGGCGCTCCTGAATTTTTGTTTTTCCGTAGGCCAAAGCTGACTTGCTGCCTTTTTTGAGATCACAAGCATACGAACCCAGACGCATAGTTCCTCCCATTTGGTCAATTTTCTTTTGTTCCTCCATCAGGGCAATGACCGGATGAGGGGTATTTGGGTCCATTTCGGTGGAATTGGCATGGTCTAACTTGAGTACATTTCTTGCAAATTCAATCACCGCAACTTGCATTCCAAGACAGATACCTAAGTAGGGAATCTGGTTTTCACGAGCATACTTTGCAGTGGCGATTTTGCCTTCAAAACCTCGCTCTCCAAAGCCTGGGGCAACCAATATGCCGTCCAACGATTTTAGTTTGGCATTGTAATTCCCATTATTTATTTCCTCAGAAGATAGCAGAACCAAGTTGACCTTGCATTCAGCTGCGGCACTGGCATGTATAAAGGACTCAATGATGGATTTGTAGGCATCTGGCAGCGAAACATATTTACCTACGAGACCTATGGTTACTTCTGCTGTTGGGTTTTTCAACCTCCCCAAAAATCCTTTCCAGTCCTTCAAGTCTAACTTTGACTTCGGCTTTAAATTGAGTTTGGAAAGTACCCGTTCGTCCAGCTTCTCTTTTTTCATCAAAAGTGGCACGTCGTAAATGGACTCGGCATCCATTGCTTCGATGACGCTGTCCAACTGCACATTGCAAAACAAGGCTAGTTTTCGTTTGACATCTGCAGGTAAAGGGTGCTCGGTACGGCAAACTAAAATATCAGGCTGAATACCTGCTTCCAGGAGTTGCTTTACGGAGTGCTGTGTAGGTTTGGTTTTCAGTTCCTTCGCTGCTTTAAGGAAGGGGATGAGCGTCAGGTGAACTACTAGAAAATTTCCAGGACCTAAATCCCATCGGGCTTGTCTAACAGCTTCAATGAAGGGTAAGGACTCGATATCTCCAACGCAACCGCCAATCTCTGTGATGACTACATCGAATTTTCCATCTTGGCCAAGCTTGTAGAAGTTGCTTTTGATCTCATCGGTGATGTGAGGAATTACCTGAACTGTTTTGCCGAGAAATTCACCTTTACGCTCTTTGGTGATCACATTGTTGTAGATCCTGCCAGTGGTAATGTTATTGCTTTGGGAGGTTTCTACGTTTAAAAACCGTTCGTAATGCCCCAGGTCAAGGTCTGTTTCCGCTCCATCCTCAGTGACATAGCATTCCCCATGCTCGTAAGGATTCAAGGTGCCTGGATCAATATTAAGGTAGGGGTCAAATTTTTGAATGGTAACACTTAATCCTCTGGATTGAAGCAATTTGCCCAATGAAGCGGCGATTATGCCTTTTCCTAAGGAAGAAGTAACTCCTCCAGTGATAAAAATGTACTTTGTTTTTGAGGCCATAAGAAGCGGTGGAGGGGTAGAAATAAGTTGAATTCTTATGGGGTATAAAGGTAGAAAAATTCATGAATAGGTCTTACTAACCTTCTTGGAATTTTTCAGGAAAAGAAATTGACCCTCCTTTCAGAAAAGCCTAAAAAAATCTGAACTAAAAATCAGGAAGCATTTCCTTGGAATCTAGCTATTTACTACTTGATGGATTTTGTGTTTTTTCTACATTATCCTTGCACAATAAAAAGGTCTTGTATCAACTTTAAGTTTTTATAAGTTAAGAATTTAAAGTCCACAACAATACAAGGATAGTTTAAAGGATTTTTTCTGAGTAAAGTCAGTTAATTAGGTGATATTTTTTTTGTATTTCTATCTGAATAGATTCAATTTCTATCTTAGTTTCATGATTTTTTGTAGTTGTGATTTGGTAAGACATCATTTGCTTGTACTCTTCATAGAAATATTAACCCAAATCTTGCTTTAGCACATAAATCTTATCCAAATTGTGCGTTTAATTCATTTAATCGACTTCAATTCCCCATTTTTTTGATGAATGTTAGATTAGCTATTCTCTTTTTTAGTGATTTTATTTTTATGCTTAGTTTGTGTTTGAATCTGTGTTTAGTCGAAATAAAAAGACTTTTTAAGGGCATGAAAATTGATTCCCTATAAAAAAAGAACTGCATCTTATTTTTTTATTAAAAATTATATTATTCATTTTTGGAATACTAATTTTCTCGTACTATATTACAGGTCGTTTTTAAACTATAAAACAAACAAAAACCATGAGAGAACTAATTAAAGAGTCTATCGTAGATTTAAAAAAATCCGATGGATTTGTGTATGTGACCGCTGAAGGTAAAAAAATTGACCTTCACGAAGCTGCATCACGAGGAATCGCTGTAACACCAGTAAACCCAAGAGATGGTGTAATTAAGAAATTAGAAGCTGCTGGATTGTTTCTAACTGAAAACAAATTTTTAGCAGACCTAAACGAGTTGATTGCTTCCTTGAATGGAACTTCTGCTGGTAAGTCTGAAGGAAAGCGTAGATCTTTTTCTGATGTTGAAAAAGGAAAAATCATGGAAGAGTGGAAGAAAGTAGAAGCAGCTGGAAAAAAGACAAAAGCAGCTTTCGCTCGTGAAATTGGTGTAGGTTACCAGACTTTTATCAATTGGTTGAGAGGTTAATTCTCACCACAAAATAAAAAAAAGGACAGCCATTGCTGTCCTTTTTTGTTGCTACTTGGGTGTATGTAGAGGTACTAATCGAGTACTTATTACTTTTTGCTTTCAAGGGAATTGCGAATGATTTTTCAGGATGGTAGTCTAGATAGATAATCTGTTTATTTTTGTAGCATGCTAGATCAAGCCAACATTCTTACGCTACTTAAGGAAAAAGGGAAAGTTTACATCAAAGAAGGAAGCGGGAAGATTTTTTCCTTGCGCAAAGGATCCCTTGCTGAGCAAGAACAAATAGAAGGAGGGATTTACCTGCTATTTGATTTGTTTCAAATCCGAACTATTTGCGTTTCCTTTTCTGAAGTTTCGTTGGATATAGTCGAATTTGCTTCCAAGCCTACCATCTATCAAAGTCCAGCAAATCCCATGCTTCCCAAAGGAGCAGTGGTAAATGGATTGGTTCGCTTTTCATTGATTCGCGAGCCCAACTGGAATAAACTTTTGTTTCAAATCGCCCAACCCGTACTTTTTAAGGAAGAATCAGGAGTAGAGGCAGCGGTACAAACTAGCCTGCTATTCCCGCTTTTCCACTCAGGAACTAAAGAGTTGTTTTTAGGTCCCGAAGGAGAAGTAAAAATACAGAAGGGATGAACCTAAAGGATAGGCTAGAGGAACATTCTATTTTTGCCCGTGTGGCGAAAGTGGCTGCTGAAGAGGGGCTGGAAACCTATGTGGTAGGTGGCTATGTGCGTGATTTGATTCTGGGACGGCCTAGCAAGGACATTGATTTCACCTGTGTGGGTTCTGGAATTCAGTTGGCACAAGCAGTTGCAAAAACCTTTGAGGTACATGTTCCCCTGTCCGTTTTCAAAAATTTTGGGACAGCCATGCTGAAGTTAGACGACTGGGAGCTTGAGTTTGTAGGTGCGCGAAAAGAATCGTACCGGCAAGAATCGCGCAAACCCCTCGTGGAAGACGGTAGCCTCCAAGAAGATTTGGAGCGGAGAGATTTCACGATTAACGCGATGGCAATATCCCTGAATTCGGATAACTATGGGGAATTGATCGATCCATTTGATGGAATAAAGGACTTAAAGTCCAAGCAGCTAAAAACCCCCTTGCAACCAGGGATTACATTCTCGGATGATCCGCTACGCATGATGCGTGGGGTGCGGTTTGCCGCGCAACTTAATTTTGACATCGAGTCAGTGACTTTTTTTGCATTGACCACAAACGCTTCCCGACTTCAAATTATTTCGGCGGAGCGGATCATTGATGAACTCAATAAAATAATCCAAACCCCAAAGCCTTCCTATGGCTTCAAACTGTTGTTTGCCTCCAAGCTCTTGCATGAGTTTTTTCCTGAAATGGTCGAGCTCCAAGGGGTAGATTCTGTAGACGACAAATCGCACAAAGACAATTTTTACCATACGCTCCAAGTATTGGACAACCTCTGTCAGGCCTCAGATAATCTATGGCTTCGCTGGGCGGCAATCCTTCACGATATCGCCAAACCCGCCACCAAGCGGTTTCATCCTAAGATAGGATGGACCTTTCATGGGCATGAGGACAAAGGGGCTCGGATGACGCCAGGGATATTTAAACGATTGAAACTTCCCATGGACGAGCGGATGAAGTATGTGCAGAAGCTAGTGCGACTTCACTTAAGACCTATCGCCTTGGTAAAAGATGAGGTGACAGACTCAGCCTTGCGGAGGTTGCTTTTTGATGCAGGGGATGATATTGATGATCTGATGGCCTTGTGTCGAGCAGACATTACCTCCAAAAACGACAAGAAGGTTCAGAAGTACTTGGATAACTTTGGTCGGGTAGAGGAGAAGCTCAAACAAGTGGAGGAAAAAGACCAGGTTCGTAATTTTCAGCCCCCAGTGAGTGGAGAGGAAATTATGGATACCTTTGGAATTTCCCCTTCAAAAATCATTGGAGATATAAAAGAAGAGATCAAAGAAGCTATATTGGAGGGCAGAATCCAAAATAACCCGGTAGAAGCCCGAAATTTAATGCTTCAAATTGCCCAAGAAAAAGGACTTTACCCCATACAAAAACCTTAAATACTAGTTCAGTCATGATGAAAATTGCAGTTTTCGTTTCTCTATTTGTCCTCAGCATCGGTACAGCCCTAGCACAAACAGCTACCGATTCTATTCCTAAGTTTGATCCTAAAGTAAAAAACGCACTCAATATGGTGGATCAGATGGCCTATCAGGCTGCACTCCGCTACAGTGACTTGGCAATCGCCAAACAAAAGCTTTACGATCTATTGGCAAGAAATCCAGAAGATCTCCGCTACATGGAAGCCTTGGGCAGCTTGTATTTCGAGGCTGGCCAAAATGCTTCTGCAGCCTTGGTAGCCATGGATATTTTGAAAATCAACGATAAGAATGTAGGTGCATTGGAAATTGCTTCGTACGCCTTGGAGCAATTGGGTGCCTTTGATCGTGCCCTTCCGTATTATGAAAGCCTACACCTCTTGACGGGGGATAATTTTAGTTTGTACAAGTCGGCCTACCTTCAGTATTCCATGAAGCGGTATCCTGAAGCGATGAATTCCTTGAACATGCTATTGAAGGTGGCTAAAGCGGATGAAAAAATTGGTTTCGCAATCTCCGAGTCGGAGACGCAGCAGGTGGACATGAAAGCGGCGGCGCTCAACTTGAAGGGCTTGGTGTTCTTGGATCAAAACTCCAAGGTAGAAGCCAAGGCAGCTTTCAATGAAGCCCTTGCAATTGAACCTACGTTTACTCAGGCTAAGGAAAATTTGGTGAAAGCGAATTAATCTCCGAAAACAATAAAAAGCAGCTTGTGAATCAGTCAACAGCTAACAGTCTACTGTCGACAGCCGATTCGCTTGGTGTCAAGTTTTGAATCCAAATTTTAATACCTTTTTCATGCGTTAAACAGAATTGGCTGTGGTCCGTGGACTTTGGACCGTTGACCAAATGTTTGTCAACAGCTAACAGTCTACTGTCGACAGCCGATTCGTTTAGTAAAAAGTTTAGAATTCAAATTTTAACAGGTTTTTCAATCGCTGAACAGAATTGGCCGTGGTCTGTGGACCGTTGTCTGTGGACTATTCCAAAGTCAATTTTAAAAGGTGGAGGCGAAAGAGATATCGTCCATGGTGCTGTCTAGCAACTTTCCTTTTTCACATTTCAGCACCCGATAGGGGTATTTGCGGAGCAGTTCGTGATTGTGCGTTGCCATCAGGATTGCAGTACCTTTTTTGTTGATGTCCTGGAATAATTTGAAAATTCCATCTGCCACATCAGGATCTAGGTTTCCTGTAGGTTCATCCGCTAGTAAAATGGAAGGATTATTCAATAAAGCTCTGGCAATTACTACGCGTTGTTGTTCTCCTCCTGATAGCTGGTGTGGCATTTTTGTTAGCGCTTCCAACAGGCCTACTTGGACTAGTACTTCTCCAATTCGTTCCTTGATCAAGATGGGGTCAGTCCAGCCCGTAGCTTTTAGGACAAAGGCTAGGTTTTCATGAACAGAGCGGTCTGTGAAAAGCTGAAAATCTTGAAAGATGATGCCGATTTTTCTTCGTAGAAATGGAACCTCTTTGTTTTTGATTTGAGAAAGGGAGTAACCCACCACCTCAGCTAGTCCTGATTGCAGCGGAAGGTCAGCGTAGAGTGTTTTCAGCAAGGAGCTTTTGCCACTTCCTGTTCTACCAATTAGAAATACAAACTCATGTTGCTCCACGGAAAAGGTAACGTCACTGAGGACGGGATTTTCTCCTTGGAAGATGGTGGCCTGTGTCATGGACAAGACAGGGAGCGTACTGAAATCCATGGATTTAGAGTTCTAGTTTTTGAAGTTTCCCAAATGGGAGGGATTTGATTAATTCCTCTAGCTGTTCTTCCTTGCCTTCCAATCCAAATTTTTCCACACTTTTCATGGGGCGATCTGCTCTGAAATAGGCAACAAGTACAAAATTCGCATCTCGAACTTGAATGTAATCGGGAATTTTTGCTTTTCCTTTGACTTTGATGATGTACATGGCAGCGTAGTCCTAGTGAATTGGAGGTCGAGGCTTATTTACTTGCAGCCTTGGCGTGGTCTGCAAGAAACTGTGCTAATCCTGCGTCGGTCAACGGATGCTTCAACAATCCTGTGATCACTTTGAGCGGGCAGGTCACTACATCAGCACCCAGTTCAGCACATTTGATCAGGTGCATGGTGTGGCGAACAGATGCCGCGAGCACCTCAGTTTCGTAGCCAAAGTTTTGGTAGATGTGTACGATCTGCGCAATCAGATCTAATCCATCAATTGCGATATCATCTAGGCGGCCAATAAAGGGAGATACGTAGGAAGCTCCAGCTTTTGCTGCCAAAAGCGCTTGGCCTGAAGAAAATATGAGGGTACAGTTGGTGCGAATTCCTTCGCTATGGAAGTAACGGATGGCTTTGACGCCGTCACGAATCATTGGGATTTTTACAACGATTTTATCATCTAGCTTGGCGAGCTCTTTTCCTTCGCGTACCATGCCTTCGTAGTTGGTGGCAATAACCTCAGCACTTACTTTATCTTCCACGATTTTGCAGATTGCTTTGTAATGCGCCTTGATATTGGCATCTCCGGTAATTCCTTCTTTGGCCATTAAGGAAGGATTGGTGGTCACGCCATCCAATACACCGAGGTCATGTGCTTCGCGGATTTCGTCGAGATTGGCGGTATCGATAAAGAATTTCATGGATATAGGGTTTGGTTG
The DNA here is from genome assembly GCA_040403475.1 of Algoriphagus sp. GTDB lineage: Bacteria > Bacteroidota > Bacteroidia > Cytophagales > Cyclobacteriaceae > Algoriphagus. The sequence continues at coordinate 110,710 of JBBAKO010000002.1, forward strand.
TAAAAGCAGTCTGCTTTGCCAGTAAAACTAGCAAAAGTCAATAGACAAAGTTAGAAGATTAATTAGGATAAGGTAGCGAAAGGAGGGCTTGAATTTGGGCTACCAGAAAAAAAAAGAGGCGGCATCGCACCGCTACGACCGCCTACCCTTGCTTCCTTCCGGACCTGGGGGATTCAGCAGGAGCTGGTCGTGCCGCCGAACACAAAGGTAAGGCAAAATTCAGGCATTGCAAGAGGTGACCTATAAATTGGGGATATAGATCAGAAAATCACCCACTAAATGTTTTAACTTGGTGCATTCGTTTGATCAATTTCCCCTACCGTCTATGAAAAATTTCCTTGCCTTATTCGTGCTCACAGGATGCTTAGCTTCTTGCTCCTCCAAGTCTGATTCGTATCAATTTCAGGTGGCCGATCTAGAGCCCAATTTGATTACCCTTTCCTCCGATGAATTTATGGGTCGCATGCCTTTTACCGAAGGAGAGCAGCTCACGACTTCCTTTTTGGAAAGTAAATTCAAGGAAATGGGGCTTGAGCCAGGCAATGGAGATTCTTATTTTCAAGAGGTACCCATGGTTTCCATCATCACGTACCCCGAACAATCCATAGCGTTTAAAGGTGCGCAAGGGTCCGTTGTGGGCGAAGGCTTGAAAGATTTTGTGATCTGGACTCAGCGTACGGATTCCGTTGTCCGTATTCAAGATGCAGAAGTGGTCTTTGCGGGCTTTGGCATTGTGGCCCCCGAATATGTATGGGATGACTACAAGAATTTGGATGTGAAGGGTAAAATTGTGGTGGTGATGATCAACGATCCTGGCTTTGGAAGTGAGGATCCAACCTTTTTTAAAGGGAATACGATGACTTATTACGGTCGCTGGACCTACAAATACGAGGAGGCAGTACGTCAAGGAGCCTTGGGTTGCTTGATCGTGCACAATACCATTCCTGCTGGCTATGGATTTAATAACATACAGAACAGTTGGAAAGCGTCCAAGCTCTACCTTGATGACCGAGGCCAAGACAAGTATAAATTGGGATTTGAAGGATGGATTACCCTGCCTTTTGCGAAGCAGCTGTTTGAAAAAATGGGAAAGAATGAGTCTGAACTCTTGCAAAACGCGAGAAAGGCCGATTTTCAAGGAGTCTCAACTGGCATGACGCTCAGCACCAGTCTTGCTGTGAAGCCTACCTACAATGTGACCAAAAACGTAATTGCCAAAGTCACTGGAAAAACAGCTCCTGAGGAAGTGATTATTTACACGGCTCACTGGGATCACATTGGCATAGGTAAGCCTGATGAAACGGGTGATAGCATTTACAATGGAGCATTGGATAATGCCTCTGGGACAGCGGCCCTGTTAGCTTTAGCAAAAGCGTTCAAGACAGACGAGCAGCCCGATCGAACCGTGGTGTTTTTGTCGGTAACAGCAGAGGAACAAGGTTTGTGGGGCTCGGCGTATTATGCGAAGAACCCCATCTATCCCAAAGAAAAGACCGTGGCAAACATCAACATGGATGGTGTGAATCCCTATGGAAAAATGAAAGATGTCTCAGTCATTGGAGTAGGGCAATCCGAAATGGAGGATTTATTGGACGAGGAACTCAAAAAATTGGGACGGTATGCTGCTCCTGAACCCAATCCTGTGGTGGGCTACTATTTTCGATCTGACCATTTCAACTTTGCCAAAATAGGAATTCCAGCCTTGTATATTGGAACAGGTATTGACCATGTGGAGAAAGGGAAGGAGTATGGAAAGCAGCTTCAGGAGGAATATGTGGCCCAGTACTACCACAAGCCAGCGGATGCCTACGATCCAAAGCGATGGAACCTGGATGGTGCAGTGGACGATGTGCAGTTGTTGTATCAAGTAGGTCGGAATCTAGCCAACTCAACTAAATGGCCTGGATGGAAGGAAGGCTCTGAATTCAAGGCCATCCGAGACAGCTACTTCAAGAAATAGGAAGAATACGGGGTCAATCGACTCGAATTCCGTAAGAGGTGAGTAGTCCGGGCAAACCGGACAAGTCAAACCGTGCGCCCTTCAGAAAATTATTCTCTGGTACGATGCGGTAGTGGAGGGCATCTCGAAAGTCGGCCTTCTCTAGGTGCGTTTGGTCAAAGACTGCGCTGAGGAGGTCCGATCCTACAAAACTAACCTCGCTAAGCTTTGCCTGCGAAAAATCCACTTCCCGTAATCGACAGTGGTGGAAAGTCGATTTTTTCAAAGAGAGCTTGTAAAAGTTGCAGTAGTCGAGGCTGCAGTGGTCTAGATGAAGCTCTAGCAAAAAAGGATTGGCTGTGGTAAAAGCAATACCCAGCATTTTGCATCGGACAAATCGTACATTCTGGAAATTCACTTTGGCCACCTTGATATTGCTCAGGTCGCAGTCCTCAAAACTGCAATTTTCAAAGCTCGCTTCCTGCAGCGAAAGGCCTGCAAAGTTGCAGGTTGAAAAGGTACAGGCATCGTATTCTCCCTTTAGGCTATCCAAAGGGCCTAGGTTTTGAAAATGTTGTTCGCTAAAGTAGGGCATGTGTTTTGGGCAGGTGTAGGGGATCGGGCAGAGGCTGTGTATTAAAGTTTGATGTGATACAGACTACAGCGTTGAATCTCTGGGTGTTCCTGGAGCTCGGAATGGTCAAAATCTTTCCAATACTGCATGCCTATTTTTTTCATGACTTGGATGGAGGCAAGGTTTCCGATGGAGGCCATGGCGACCAGTCCCGGGATTTGGATTTGTCGGGCATAGTCCAAGCAGGCAGCGGCTCCTTCGGTGCTAAAACCTTGGTTCCAGCAGGCCTTACCGATGCGGTAGCCCAGGTCTACGGTAGGGGTGAAGTCAGCTTCAAAGGTTTTCCATCCCAGGCCTATGGTACCCAAAAGTGCTTGGCTTTCTAGGATATCCACTGCAAAATAGCAGAATCCTTTTTCCTCGTACAGGCGCTCCATCCGCTCCATCATGGCTAGGGTATCTTCTTTCAAAAGAGGCTTTTGAAAGAAGCGCATCACCTCAGGATCCGAATTGATGGCGGTAAATGCATCCAGGTCTGCTGTTTGCCAACGGCGAAATCCAAGTCGGGGACTGGTGAACAGGTAGGAGGACATAGGAAAGTGGCGATGGATTGAATTTTAGTCCAAAATAAGGATGTTTTTGAATTTGGTAAGCTAGTTCTTGAATTTAGGATGAGGGATTTAGAACGTGGTTTTCAATTTTCCGCGCCACTAAAGGGGTTGAAACCACGCCTTTCTAGTCCCATAGTGACGGCTCAGCAGACAGTTTTGTGCCCATATTTGACGTTTAATTTGTCTAATGCCTGGTAGAGGTTGATTTGTTCTTGACTAACCTTTACGGGTTAATTCCTGCTGTAATTGCATTCAATCCCTAGTAAACCGCTGGGGATTTTTCGTTTATTCTTAGAAATATTGAATTGAAGGGTGCTATTTGGTATTATTCGGCTAAAATTTAAAAAAATGACTTTTAATTGTTATATTCCAATATAAAACATAAATAAATAAGTTGATTTACAGTCAATTATAGTCTAATAATTTTTTTTTGTATATTTTTATTTGTTAATCTGGTGAAAGACAGATAGGTTTAGTGCGAGCAAGTTTTTTGAGTGCGGCAAATGTGGGAGAAGGACTTCGCTCAAAGTCGGGCCAGTAATGGAATCAAGTCACCTTTCTTTTTAATTTACCTACACCTCATTCTAGTTCAAAAAAAAGCTAAGTAAGGGTTAGCGGCCCTTTAAAGTCGGACATGTGCAAGCGAAAAACGACTTAAAAAATCCAAGAGTAGCCCCGTATAACGAAAAGGGACAGAGTAGTTAAGAACTCCTAAAACATTTTTCAATATGTCTAGAATATTTAAAATTTCAGCAGTTATAATTTTTATCAGTTTTTCTGGGTGTTCACTAATGGAACAAAACATTCCATTAAATGATGATGGACTTCAAATCTCCGATGAATTAAAGTTTCCTAAAGGCCTAGATTTAAATGAAATCAATAAAATAGGGGAAGAACTAAATTTGGTTTTGGGCAAGAATCAAAACCTAGATGGATCATTTTTAAGCCTAGATTACAGCGATCCGGAAATTGAACGGATCTTAAACCCATTAGTTGAAAATGGAAGAAGCATTCATCGACAACTATTAAACCAGGTTTTCTCTTCATCGGTTACTAAAACTCTTTCTGAAGAAGAAAGGGAAACAATTACTAATTTATCGGACCAAGAATTAGTGGAGCTATCCCTTATGATTTCAATTATGCAACAAACTACTGATAAAAGCGCAGGTGGGTTTAGTAATTCAAATCACAGAATCAATGAAGATGTAGATTGGGATCGAATTCGAAGTTGTGCTTCTGGGGTATTAGGTGTAGGTGTAATAAATGAATTGATTAAAAATACTGCTGCTTTAGCCTCTGCTGAGGTAGCGGCTGAAATATTGATTTTAGTCGGTAAGCGGACATTAGGATGGGTGGCTTTAGGTTTGATGGTTTGGGACTTTTATGATTGTTTAAATTAGAAACATGGATGTAAATAAGCTAAAAAAAGCCTTAGCTAGAGTCTCCGTTTTGACTTTACTAGGGTACGTGATATCGGCTATCCTTTTCAGGATATTTCCTGAGTTTGAATATGCTGAACTGGCGCTTGGCCTGTTGATTGGATTTAATTTGGTTTTCAGTACAATTCAGTTTAGGCGATCCATAAGTCCGTTTTCCTTTTTTGAATTGGATACCAGTTTCAAATCGAAAATCATCATTCAGTATGTGCTAAACATCCTGATCTTTATTGTTTTTATTTTAAGATTTTAAGCTTAAGGTGTGTATGGGTTGCCTCGGAATTAGAGGCAACCTTTTTTGCTACCTCACGCCTCTGTACCCGTAAAGGGGTTGAAACTACGCCTTTCTAGACCCATGGTGACGGCTCGGCAGACGGTTTTGTTCCCATATTTGACATTTAATTTGTCTAATGCCTGGTAGAGTTGAATCTGTTCCTGACTGTCTTCGAAGAGTTGGATTTGGTAGTTGCCATAGACCAAATTGCTGAAGCGTACGCCCACCAAGCGGATGAGTAGGCGTCGGCTGTAGAGTTTTTGAAAGAGCTGCTTGATCAAGGGGAGTAGGTTATGGTCTGCCGAGCTGTAGGGGATACGGTGCTGTACGCTGTGGGTTTCAAAGTCGGAGTAGCGGATTTTCACCGTGATGCAGGCTGTGAGCTGCCCCTTTTGGCGGAGCTTGGAGGAGAGTTGCTCCGTCATGGCGATCAGTGTGGCTTCTAGCAGTTGGGTATCGATGGTGTCCACATCGAAGGTATGTTCGGAGGAGATGGACTTCGCTTCGGAGTAGGGAACTACTGGACTTAGGTCGATGCCATTCGCTTTTTCCCAGATCAGCTTGCCATTTTTTCCAAAGGTAGCTTCTAGAAGTTGGGCAGGCATTTGCTGCAGGGTATGCACTTTTTTGACTCCCATGTTGTAGAGTGTCTGGGAGGTTTTTTCCCCAATCATGGGGATTTTCTGTACGGACAGCGGGGAGAGGAAAGATTTCTCCTCACCTAGAGGAATTTGTTTTTCGTTGTTGGGCTTGGCCTCTCCGGTGGCAATTTTGGAGACGGTTTTATTTTGGGAGAGCCCCATGGAGATGTTGAGTCCGCTCTCTTGGATGATGCGCTGGCGGAGCTCGTGGGCTAGTTTGAAGCAGCCGAAGAAGCGATCCATGCCGCTGAGGTCGATGTAAAATTCATCGATGGAGGCTTTTTCAAAAAGGGGAACTCCTTCTCGGATGATTTCGGTGATTTCTTGAGATTTTTGGCTGTACTTCTCAAAATCTCCGCGCACGACAATTGCTTCGGGACAGAGTTGCTTAGCGGTGCGCATGGGCATGGCGGAGTGCACGCCAAATCTCCGGGCTTCGTAGCTGCAGGAGGCGACGACACCTCGGTCGCTTGACCCTCCAATGAGAATGGGTTTTCCCTTGAGGCGGTCGTCAAAAAGCCGCTCCACAGACACAAAAAAGGTATCCAGATCCAAGTGCACGATACTTCGCTTTTCTTCCATCAATTTGTTAATTATTTAAACAATTAATTGTTTATAATGTAAACAAATCTATATATTTGACCTAATGTCTGGCAGAAGTTGTCGGGGAGAAAGAGAAATACAGTAGAAATAGCGTGGAAACACGATGGAAATCAACAACTTAAAAGAAAAACCGTAATTTGTAGTAGTAAAGTCTTCCCTATCGCACACGATCATGTCAAAAGTTGAAATTTTAATTCAGGAAATTAGAACCTTGCCAGCGGAGGATCTTCAGAAGGTCATCCAAGAATTGCTACATCAGGCGGATCGGCTGCAACTTGCAAAAGAGGCACTAGAGAAAATTGCAGGTATGGGAGATGGACTATGGACTGCAGATTCCCAAGCATACATCCAAGGTCTTCGAACAAGCGATAGGCTTTGATCATGAAATTCTTTGTAGACACCTCAATATTTATTTACCTAGTAGAGCGGCATCCTAGCTATGGCATTCGAGTACAGAATTTTTTTCTAGGTAGCCTGCTAAGAAATAACGAGATGATCACAAGTGTGATTACCTGGATGGAGTTTACTGTTGCGCCCAAGAAGGCAAATAGACTGGATTTGATAGCGGGATACCAAGAGCTATTGAATACGCTGGCGATTCCCTTAGCTGAAATCACACAACCCATTGCAGACCGAGCGGCTACTTTGCGAAGTAGGTATACTTTTTTGAAAGCAATGGATGCACTTCAACTTGCTGTGGCACTTGAGTCGGGATGCGATAGGTTTGTCAGTAACGATAAAGCACTACTCCGTGTCTCTGAAATTCAACACCTTGAATTGGACAAGCTCTAGGGTACGCCTAACTAGTTATGAGTTTATTTCTATTGTATTTCAAGAATTTTACAATTTGAGACAATGAGTATCCATTCCAATTTAAAATTCCTCCGCAAAAAGAAGGCCTTGACCCAGGAGACACTCGCTCAGGCCTTGGGAGTTTCTCGATCCAAACTTGCTGGTTACGAACGGAACATCACTCCTCCCTTGGAGGTACTCCTCCTTTTTGCCGATTACTTCAAGCTGTCCTTGGATGTGTTGGTTCGCGAGGAGCTGGCCTCTTTATCGGAATATAAGTTGCGCCAACTTTTGGAAACCGATCACTTTCTCCGTGGTCGAAACCTCCGAATTCTCTCTACCACAGTAGACGCGGAGGGACGTGAATTGATTGAAGTGGTTTCGCAGCGTGCCAAGGCAAGCTATCTGGCAGGATTTGCCGACCCAGAATTTATCTCCGACTTGCCGAGGTTTTCGTTGCCTTTTCTCCCTACGAATAAAAAACACCGGGTCTTTCAAGTAGATGGAGACTCCATGCTTCCCATCCCGGATGGAGCCTGGATTGTCTGCGAATACCTAGAAGACTGGACTAGCTTAAAGGATGGAGATCGCTATGTCATCGTGACTGAGCAGGATGGTGTCACTTTTAAGATTGGATACAAGCGGCATCAAGGGCAACAAAAGATCTTGCTCTGCTCCGCCAATCCGATCTATCCTCCCTTTGAAGTGGATTTTGAACAAGTACGGGAAGTATGGAAATATAGATTGTGCATCAGTTAAACCCGTTTCATCCATGCCTATCATCCCCTCACTATTAGGAAATATCCAACTGAGCATCCGAGAGGAATGCCTTTCGGAATTGAAATTTACCCAACAGGCAGTGGAGGGCGAACTCCTCGAGCCGCTCTTACTTGAAACCCAAAAGCAGCTGAAAGAGTACTTTACTGGGCAACGACAAATCTTCAACCTGCCTATTGGCTTGGGAGGCACGGACTTTCAACGGAAGGTATGGCTGGCCGTGGGAAAAATTCCCTTCGGGCAAACCACTACTTATGCCAAGTTGGCCGAGCAGCTGGGTAATCCTGCAGCAATTCGAGCCGTAGGTACAGCCATTGGAGCCAATCCCTTACTGATTATTTTGCCCTGCCATCGCATCATCGGAACGAATGGAAGCCTCACCGGATATGCTGGAGGCTTGGACAAGAAAAAAGCCCTCTTGGAGTTAGAGGGCCATCCTTTTCAAGGGAGCTTGTTTTAAAAACTGGCGCATTGCATGCGCTCATTATCTTACTTACTTGTCTTCCAATTCGACGATCACCTCGATCTCTACCGCCATGTTATTGGGAAGGGAACCCACACCTACAGCGGATCGAGCATGCTTGCCTTTTTCACCAAATACAGCCACGATTAGGTCGGAAAATCCATTGATGACGGCAGGCTGTGCTGTGTAGTCCGGCGTGCAATTGACCATACCCAAGACTTTTACAAATTGTTTGATTCGACCCAGGTCGCCCGTGGCGGCTTGGAGCACGGCAATGATTTCCAACCCTGTGGCCTTGGCTGCGGCGTAGCCTTGTTCGGTAGACAAGTCAGCACCCACTTTTCCATAGATTTTAGGGCCAGATCCAGCAAGGTAAAGCAAGTTGCCCACCTGCTTCCACTTCACATAATTCGCAATGGGTTGACTGATCTCTGGAAGGGTAAGATTAAGTTCCTGAAGTTTTGCTGCGGGAGTTTGCGCTTTGACTTCCTGCACAAGACCACTGAAGAGTAGGACGCAAAGGAGTAAGTAGGTATTTTTCATGGAGATCCAAATTATTTTGATTTCTAAGCTACTTGATTTGGCTTACTTTTGGTAAAATTTTCTGTGTATGGCTCAAGATTCATTCGAAATTATCCCCTTTTCACCTGACTTGCAACCCTATTTTGAATCGATCAATAAGGCCTGGGTCACGCAGTATTTTTCCTTGGAGCCCTTTGATCTAGCTCAATTGGAGAATCCAGAACAAACGATTCTCGCAAAGGGGGGAGAAATTATTTTTGCCAAAATTGGAGCGCACATTGCAGGAACGGTAGCGCTAATTCCCAGCGAGGAGGGAGTTTGGGAAATGATTAAAATGGGGGTTTCACCTGAATTTCAAGGGAAAGGAGCAGGGGAACTGCTTGGAAAGCAAATTTTAGAAGTTGCCCGCCAAAAGGGAGCAACGAAAGTTCGCCTCTACACCCACACCAAGTTGGAGGCTGCCATTAAACTCTACCATCGACTCGGCTTTGTATCCTGCGAACTCGAATGCGGTGCCTATGGACGCTGCAATCAAAAGATGGAATATATCTTCTGATTATCCACAATCACGCCGGTGGCTTAAGATCTGTTTGAATTACTGCGAATAATCGTTGACGGCTGACGGCCAACAGTCCACAGCACATCTTTTTCAGGTTCAAACCTTATTTTCCTTGGTTATTGGGAATAAAGCGGATAAATAACATGCTTTTAACTTCAGTTGAAAACCTAATTTATATCTTGTTTTCAACTGATTTTTATCAAGTTTTTCCCTTTTTTATTTAAGCAACTTTGGTACCTACTTCATTAAACCAAGGTTCCATGAAAACCATTCTCATTCCCTTTGATTTTTCAGAATATGCGTTAGCAGCCTTGCAAAGCGCTAAAAAAATTGCTGCAAAAGCTACGGTTCAACTAATTTCTGTGACTGTAATTCCTTCACAAATTGATTGGGACCTCCTTCCCGAAAAGGCCAGGAAAACCTATCCTGACCTGCAAGAAGAATTGGATGAGACTTCCGCACGGATTCCGGAGTACCTAAAAATGATGTCTTTTTCAAAAAATGAGATTCAAGTGATTGTTAAAATAGGTGTGCCTGCCGAGCAAATTCTCAGGGTAATCGATGCGCAGCAGGCAGATTTAGTGGTTTTGGGAACGTATGGGAAAGGCTTTTCTGAGGGAAAATTTATCGGGTCAACGCTTCAAAATGTGCTAAGAAACGCTCCATGTCCTGTATTAGCAGTTAAAAAAACCTTAGATGGCAATGCTTTTCGAAAGTTGGCCTTTGCTTCAACCTTTACTGGATCATCCAAACAAGTTTTCGATAGTTTTATTCCTTTTGTCAAATTGTTCAGTGCCTCGCTACATTTAGTTTACGTCAACACACCTGAACATTTTGTCAACACCAACGAAGCAGAACGAGCCATGGCGGCCTTCTCTAAAGGCAACGAAGAAGTTACCTTACACAGACATGTGGTCAACGATACCATTACCGTAGCCGGTATTCATTCATTTTGTGTGGCTAAGGGGATAGCGATTGTAGCCCTAGTATCTGTATCTAGAAAGGGAAAGCCTAGTTACCAAATCGGAACTACCGAAACCTTGATTTACAATACAGATCGGGCGGTCTTGAGTATCAAAGCACCACAAACGAACTCTTGATAGTTGAGCAAACTGCTACTACCTGTTTTTTGGAGAATACTTAAGGAGATCACTCTCCGCAGCCAAGTAGCCAAAGGAAGTGAATGCTTTTTCCTGCACCAAGCTTTCCATCAATTGTACTGCTTGTGTGGTATCTCCATTATACAAATGCCAGTTGGCAAGGCCATAGCGCATCGCATCTTGTGAAGGGCTACCCGCGTCCTTTGCTGCAAGAGAATCAGCTGATATCCAACCTTTGTACAGGCCACAGAGGTCTGCATAAGCCTGGTTTTCGATCACAATCCCCTCCCTTTTAATTGGGGCCAGTAATGAATCGGCTTTTGCTGGATTTCCCAAGCGCTGCTGAATCATGTACAACCAGTGGGTACTGGATACGATATTGTCGTAGTTGGAACCACTGTCTCTACACTTGAGGTAGGCTTGATAGGCTTTTTCGTACTGGTGTGTAAGGTAGTAGGCTAGACCGAGATGGTACCACACATTGCTATGGAGTGAACTTAAGGGGATATTTTGTGCATTGGGCATGCCATCAGGTTCGATTTGATCTGGCGTGCCTTGAATCATGGAAGCAGCTTTTTCTAAATCTGCTATCGCTGCTTCGTAATTCCGAATGCTGATGTAGCGATGACCTCGGTGCCTGTACAGGCGAGCATCCTCAGGAAAGTTTTTAATTCGTTCGGTATAGATGGCTATAGCCTGGCGAGATCTCCCCAAGTAAGCAGTTCTTCGACCATACCAAATGACCGCCTCCACATCATTGGGGCGGGCTTCGTATTCCTCCTTGGCTTCCTCAAATTCTGCAAGCGCTTCTTCACTAGGATCAGGGATTGGGTAGGTTTTGCCGAGGGGAGTGGTAAAAACGGAATCTTCTACAGGCAAAGCAATGGCCTCGCCCTCAGAGCTGGTTTTTTGAGTACAGGCAGCAGTACAGATCAATACTAGTGCGAAAAGAAGGTAGCGCATGGAGTTCAATTTCTTTTGTTGAGGAATACTAACTGATATAGAAGCAGGAACTAGGAACTTCCTAGTTCCTGCTTCTAGCGGGTTGACAGGTTTATTTGAGGAAAAGTACGCCCACGCCTTTTTCTTTGGCAAGTGCATTGAATGCAGGGATGGCTTTTTCTACCAATCGCTTGCCTTCGGCCTCCAAAGGTTTCCACTCCGTTAGCAACTCTGCATGACGTGCTTTGGTGCCTTCGTTGATGCTTGGGATGCTGCTTTCACCATGGTTCATCATGTATAGGAAGTTGGCAGTGAACTTGTTGGGGAAGTTTTCCACGTCGTCGTAGGCAGTGGATTTGCGCTGCACCATGGACTCGTCCCAAGCCGTCAATTCTTTGATTAGTGCTTGAGCGGCTACTTTAACGTCTTGGAATTCTGTTTTGCCATCCAAGCGCCCCACCAAATCTTTCAATTGGTCCTGGTATCCTTTTGCAGTATTGACTAGCTGATGCATCTGAGTGACTTCGCCTTCCAGAGTGCTCATCCACTGATGGTAGGATTGAAAATCCGCTGCGCTTACCTTACTTCCTGGCACATCCTGAATTTCCCCCTTGGCCTCTGCTGTGACTCCAGAAGCGCTTAATTTTAAGGTGTAAGTGCCTGGGATGGCTTTATGACCTCGGAAGCTTGACTCGATGTAGGCGGTAGGAATTCCTGGAACGGTTGGGTAGCGCAGGTCCCAAACAAATCGATTCACGCCTTTTCGGGTAGAAAGTGTTGGTTCTGGGGATGGACCCCCGGCGTAGGATTGAAAATCTGGGTTTCTTTTGGAGCTTAGCTTGCGTACTAGATTTCCTTGTGCATCGTGAATTTCCAAGGTCAATTCGGTACTATCCGCGAAAGTCTCAGGTAGCTGGTAGTACAGCACCATTCCAGTCGCTGGGTTTTGACCTTGGAAAGGGTCCGTTCCGGTAAATTCTTCTAGGTTACCTCCATTCATGGAAGAATACCAACTGCCTAACAGCGCTTTTTCTGGGCTGTAGAGGCTAACTTTTTCCACGCTAGCTTTTACTTCTCGTACTGCATTCAATTCGTCCAAAATCCAGTAGGATCTGCCAGCCGTAGCCACGATTAGGTCATCATGTGCCACTTTGAGGTCTGTAATGGGAGTTATGGGTAGATTGAGTTGGAAAGATACCCAATTGAGTCCTCCATCTTTGGAGAGGTACATGCCTTGTTCTGTCCCCGCAAAAAGCAAGTTCTTTACTTTAGCATCCTCTCGAACCACGCGTGTGAAAGCACCGTAAGGAATCCCTTTGGAAATGTTGGTCCAGGTTTTTCCGTAATCTGTGGTCTTGTAGATCGCTGGGGTATAGTCGTTGAATTTATAGCGGGTGGTGGCGATGTAGGCCGTGGCAGGGTCATGGGGAGAAACTTCAATCGCATTGATCAAGCATTCCTTCAGATCCTTAGGTGTGACATTGGCCCAAGTTTTCCCATTGTCTCGTGTGAGTTGCACCAGTCCATCATCTGAACCAGTCCAAATCGTGCCTGCTGCATGGGGGCTTTCGATGACATAGACAAGGGTGCCGTAATTTTCCGCTCCTACGGCTTCGTTGGTGAAGGGAACGCCTCCTTTTCCTTGCTTGGACTTTTCGTTGCGGGTGAGGTCTGGAGATACTTCCTTCCAAGTTTTGCCCCAATCTTGCGTCTTCAAGAGGATCTGAGCACCATGGTAGTAGGTGTTTGGTTCGTGCTGTGACCAGATGATCGGAGCATTCCAGTTGAACCGGTACTTCATGTCCTTGGCATCCATGCCGAGGTATTGGATGGGTGCTGCCATGATGTTGGTGGAGCCTTGCGTCTCCATATCCAAGACCTCAATGGTACCTTGGTAGCTACCACCGAGTACGTAGCGGGGATCATTTGGATCAAAGGCCAAGAAGGCAGACTCACCTCCAGCAGAATTGTTCCAATGCTCCTGGGTAATTCCTCCACGTCCTAGGCCTATGCTAGAAATCACTACGGAAGTATTGTCCTGCTGCCCACCATAGATGCGGTAGGGGAACTGGTTGTCAACATTGATTCGGTAAAACTGTGCTGTTGGCATGTTGCTCTGCATAGACCAAGTTTTTCCACCATTGAAGGAGATGGATCCTCCACCATCGTCAGCTAGGATTAGGTTGTTTGGATTCTTGGGATTGATCCAAAGATCATGGTAGTCTCCGTGCGCTCCATCGATGTCTTCAAAGGTTTTGCCTCCATCAATGGAAACTAGGAATGGGGCACTCTGTACGTAAACTTTGTGCTCGTTCACTGGATCGGCAAAGACTTCGATGTAGTACCAAGCGCGTTGCGTCAGTCGGTTGCTCTTGTTGATTAGGGTCCAGCTCTCGCCTGCATCCTCGGACACAAATAATCCCCCTAAATCTTTCTCAGTATTGCTTTCAATCAAGGCGTAGACCTTGCTGGAATTTGCTCTAGAAACAGATATGGCCATTTTCCCTTTCTCCTCAGGGAGGCCCTTGTGAATTTTTTTCCAGGATTTCCCTGAGTCGGTGGATTTGTACAATCCAGATCCAGGGCCTCCAGACTTCACTTGCCAAGGAAAACGCTGGTGCTCCCACATGGCTGCGTAGAGGATTTCTGGGTAGTTCATGTCCATGGATAGTTCCACTGCTCCGGTCATGTGATCTACAAATAGGATTTTTTCCCAGGTCAGGCCTCCATCGATGCTTTTGTATACCCCTCGGTCCTCGTTGGGAGCATGTAGGGCTCCTTGGGCAGCCACATAAAGTACATCCGGGTTGCTAGGATGGATTTGAATTCGAGAGATGTGTTGGGTCTTCTCCAAACCCAATTTTTTCCAGGTTTTTCCAGCATCGGTGGATTTGTAAACGCCATCCCCGTAAGAGGTCATGACCCCTCTTGGCGCATGTTCACCCATTCCTACATAGACGATGTTGGGATTGCTTTCTGCTACCGCTACGGCCCCAATTGAGCTGGTAGCAAAAAACCCATCCGAGATATTTTCCCAATGTTGACCTGCATCGCTGGTCTTCCAAAGTCCTCCACCCGTAGTACCAAAGTAATAGGTTAGCGGGTCTTGGAGTACTCCTGTGGCTGTGACGGATCTTCCTCCCCTAAATGGACCGATGTTTCGGTATTTGATAGGAAGGGTGGAGTCAAAGGTTTGGGAATGGGCAGCTAAACTGCTGAATACAAGTAAAAAAAGGAGGAGATGCTTCATGAGACCTAATGATTTGGTCTTAAAGCTAAAGAAAAACCAGAAAGAATTTTTTGCTTGTTGAATAGGATTTTCTGAGGAAATCTATCCAGGTGGATGTAGGGTTTAAAAAGATGGATTTAAGCCCCCTTTTTTTTCTTTTTTGACGCTTTCATGAGGTCTTCCAAATAGTCGGTTTGAACCTCCTGAATTTCCAATAATTTTTTGTTGTGATGAACCAATAAGTGGTCAATTTTTTCACTCAACAGCTTGATTTCAAGCTCAGCCTTTAGGTTTATTTTATAGTCCTGTTCGCTCCGTTGCCTATCTTTTTGTTCTTGTCTATTTTGACTCATCATGATGATGGGTGCTTGGATCGCCGCCAAACAGGATAGAATCAAATTAAGTAGAATGAATGGAAATGGATCGAAGGCTTGGGAAAAGGAGAGCCATGCATTAAGTAGGATCCAGCAGAGGATAAATGAAAAAAAAGTGATGATAAAAAACCAACTTCCTCCAAAGGAGGCCACTTTATCTGCAAGTTTTTGACCGAAGGTGAGTTTCCCTTCTTTTAAGGTTTGGATGTTTTCGGAAAGGATGGAGTTGTTTTTTATGGCCAACAATACCTCCCCATCCAAAGCAGCAATTTCTCCTTTTTCTTCGGTAACCAAGGAGGTCAAATACAACCTTCGGTAGGTATTCAATTCAGCGATTGAAATGCAATCTTCTTTGGTAAAGCTTGGAAACTGTTTTAGTATCAAGTTGAAAATACCTTCCCTTAAATCTTGCCCTTTGATCTCCTCGCCTCTAGGTATTTCTTGCTTGCTGATTGGGCTAATTTTCATTTCTTTAGAAGGATAATTTTATACGTTGACTCCAAACAAATAACCTACGCCTGCAGAAAGTCCCATGGCTAAGGTTCCCCAGAGTGTAATCCGCCAAATGGCTTTGCTAAGGCTGGATCCTCCTGCTTTTGCGGAGGCAGCCCCCAGCAGAATGAGAAAAAGCAGGGTAAATCCATAGAGCCAGTATTCCATTCCCGTCACGGGAGCCAAAAGCACCAAAGCTAAGGGCAAAATACCTCCTACCGTAAACGAGGCACCAGATGCGAAGGCTGCTTGAATCGGCTTTGCCTGATTCATTTCATTGATCCCCAACTCATCTCTTAGGTGCGCACCTAAGGCGTCCTTTTCGGTGAGCTCCAGGGCTACTTGCCGCGCTGTTTCTTTTTTTAGCCCTCTCAATTCATAAATCTGTGCCAACACATGCAACTCTTGCTCGGGATAATCTCTGAGTTCCTTGATTTCCCGTTCTTTATCTGCCTTTTCAATATCTGTCTGGGAGCTCACGGATACATATTCCCCTGCAGCCATGGACAAGGCACCCGCCACTAAGCCTGCCACCGTTGCCAACACGATGGGTTCACGGGTGGTACTTGCCGCTGCCATACCGATGGCAAGGCTGGAGATGGAAATGATGCCATCATTGGCACCCAATACCGCCGCTCTCAGCCAATTACTTCTGTGGAGGTAATGGTGATCCAGGTAGTTTTCAATGGTAATATTTCTTTGTCGCATGGATTGCTTTGCGTATTTAAATTCTATTTTTGGTTAATCGCTTTTTCACCAATACCTGAAGAAAATTAGGTTTGAAGATCAATTAAATGAGCTGTGAACCGTTGACAGTCGTCCGTCGACGATTATCCGCAGTGATTCAAACAGAACTTAAGTTACTGGCAAGATTGCGGATAATCATATTCTATTTTTTACAATTTCCTCCATCACCCAATTGGTCCGTGCTGCTGAGATTCCGGTACTGGGACAATTTTCTTTGCCGAGTAATTCTTCTACAATACTTTGGATTAGGGGCCGTTGGATGTGATGGGGAAGTTCTAGGTGAAAATGAAGTGGATTTTGATTCGGTCGAAGAAGGGCAAATGCCCCTTCTCCAAAAGTTGCGAAACGAATTTGTCCCTTGGATCCGTCAATCACTATTTCGTCAATTTCTGAGGCGGCTGAGGTGGTAAAACACCAGTTTCCAGTACCGATTACCCCGTTTTCAAATACAAAGCTGCCTGTTACCAAGTCTTCGGCAGGATAAGCCTTCGCTTGGTTGGTAGAATACCCCGTTGCATGCGTGATTTTACCAAAAAAGAAGTCTATTAAGTCCAGTTGATGGGAGGCTAGGTCGTAAAAATAACCACCCCCTGCGATTTCGGGAAGGACTCGCCAGTTTTCTGTAGAGTTGCTCACCAAGTTGGGTATAAGGACTTGCTTCAGGTTGATGTGTACCGTTCTCACGTCCCCAATTTCACCTGTTTCCAGGAGCTCCTTGATTTTAACAAAATGAGGAAGCTTTCTTCGGTAATAGGCGACAAATAAGGGTACTTCTGCTTTTTCGCAGGTCTGAATCATTTGCAGGCATTCGGCATAGGTGCGTGCCATGGGCTTTTCCACATACACGGGTTTTCCCGCCGCTGCTGCCAGTTGGGTGAGTTCTAAGTGTACATGTGGTGGAGTGGCAATGTAAATGGCATTGACTTCTGGATCTTGGATAAGGTCTGCAGCATTGCTGTACCATTTGGGAACGCCATGACGCGTTGCATAGTCTTGGGCCTTTTCTGGATCTCGCCGCATAACAGCCACCAGCTTGCTGTGTAAGATCGTGTTCATCGCCGGTGCGGATTTGAGTTCGCACACTTTGCCCACGCCTAGCACTCCCCATCGGACTTCTGTAGCTGAAAATTTTTTCATGGTAGGAAGGGTAGAAAAAAATAGACTGGGATTTTCCTTTCCCAGTCTAATCAAATGAAAGTTTATTATTCAGAAGCTGCTGGTCTGGGCTTCATCTTTAAGCTATCTGCAGGATGTGTGGCTGCAAGCAGCGCCATTTGCTCTTTGGCCCAATCAACCAACACTTTTCGGTTGGCATCGGAAAGATTCGCTTCAGGATGTAGGCCCAGGTACGTGTAGGATGGGAGTGGCATTTCTTTCTCTTCCACCATTTCTATGATCTCTTCAAACTTATGATTTTGCACCCGAAGCGGAAGTGAGGTGAATTCGGAAAAATTCAAATGTCCCTTTCCTTCGTTGGTGTGTTGGTTGAGCCAAAAGCCAATGGGCTGAACCTTGCTGTACCAAGGATAGGTAGTCATGTTGGTGTGGCAATCGTTGCAAGCACCTTGTAAAATGGTGCTGACATGGTCTGGAACCTGGTAGTTTTGACTGATGTCAAAGGTTTGCGTTCCGGAATCATTTTTTTGCATGGGAACAAATTGGATACCTACCAGAATGATGAGTACGGCAAAGGTGATTTTTTTGATCATGACATGAAAGTTTAAAAGGTTAGACTTAGGTTAAGCGCTCTAGTTTAAAATCAAATCCAAGAGTTTTAACTCCTATTCTTAAGCTTATTCCTGCCCGATTGTAAAAAATAAAGTAAAACGGGACTTGCTTGGAATACCTTCTAATGTAGGAACTTCTGGGCAGTAATGCCTGGAAATTGATTTTAATTTCGGACTAGGAACTAACTCCATGCCCGCTTCACTCCCTTACCGGTACCTTATTCCATCAATCACTAGGCACATACCCGCCTGGAAAATCACAAGGCCCAAAGTGCCTGTCCAAAACCAATCTTCTCCCCCTAATTTTTCCACTCCAGCATGGATGCAAGTCGACAATCCTGCACCGGTGAGTAGTAATCCTGCCACAGACTGGATAAACCAGCGTTTTTTATTTTTTTCCATTGATCCTTTACTTGTTTAAAATTGAGTAATCATGGCCATCCCTTTTTCTTCGAAGGAGTCCATGCGCATCAAGGCCTCTGCTGCTGCCTCCAGCGAAATTCTTCTCCCAATCAATTGCTCGGGAGCAATTTTATGATCCAAAATCATTTGCATCATTTCTGGATAGGCATGTGCCTGCATGCCATGGCTCCCCAGGATCTCCAGTTCCTTGGCGATCACCAAGTGCATGGGGACAGGTGGATTGGCTTCGCTTCCTGCCAAAAGCCCAACTTGGATGTGTTTTCCACGTTTCTTGAGACAGGAAATCGAGTTGAAGCAAGTTACTTTACTTCCCAAAGCGTCGATGGATACATGGACGCCTCCCTTGCTGAGTTCCAAGATGGCGGTTGAAACATCGGGTTGGTTCCTTGCATTCACTAAATAGGCAGCTCCCGCAGCCTTGGCAAGTGCTAATTTCTCTGGATCGATATCCACCGCAATGACCGTGGCGCCTAGCGCAGCAGCAATCATAATGGCAGATAAGCCCACCCCTCCACATCCATGCACGGCCACCCATTGTCCCCCAGAAACCTTGCCTTGCGCCACCACCGCACGAAAGGAAGTGGCAAACCTGCATCCCAAACTTGCAGCAGCTTCGAAACTAACGGATTCGGGGAGCACTACCAGGTTGCTATCAGCCCGGTGTACGGTCACGTATTGAGCAAAAGAGCCCCAATGCGTGAATCCAGGTTGAAACTGATCGTCACAGATCTGCTGGTTTCCGCTATGGCAGCTCGGGCAGGTTCCGCAAGCACAAACAAAGGGCACGGTGACCCGATTGCCTACTTTCCAATTTTTAACTCCCTTGCCCACCTCGCGGATAATCCCTGCAAATTCATGTCCTGGAACATGTGGAAGTACGATATCGGGATCATGTCCCATCCATCCATGCCAATCACTTCGGCAAATCCCAGAGGCTTTCACTTCCAGGAGAATGCCTTGCTCGGGCGTATCTGGATCGGGTACTTGGGCGACCTTTGGGGCTTGCCCAAAGGATTCAAAGACTAAGGCCTTCATGCACTGAAATTTTACGATAAGTAGGGATGAAAATACGCATAAAAAAACCGTGAGAACTTGTCTCACGGTTAAATTCTATCGGTTTAGGCGAATTAAACCTCAAATCCTGCTCTGTAGGTACGGCCGACAAACTGGTTGGCTTCCTCCAAGTTGGTGATTCGCATGTTTTCACCGTCCCAGAGTAACTTTCTACGGCCAAAGAATTCTTGCTGCCCCTTGCTGTTTGGTTTACGAAGCATGAAACTTCGGATAGCAAGGTTGCCCATCAATACCGTTTCGGTCATCGGTCCTGCATAGTCGAAGGAAGAGGTGAGTCCCTTGTGTTCGTTGGAGCCAAAGCCAGCCTTGCAGGCATCTACCCACTTTCGTTGGTGTCCATACTCAGGTTCTGTGCCCTCAATGCGGTCAGGACCAAATTCCTTGGTGCCATCGTAAAGGTAAAGCTTCGGCATCAATGGGGAACTGTCGTTGATGTTGTGGGTAATGATTCCTTTTGCACCGATCATCATGACTCCATTGGCCGAGTTGGCACCGCCAAGATCGTGGTCTGCAGGAATAATGTCTGGGTGGGAAGGTCGAATTCCACCATCCATCCAGGTCATTTCCAGCGGAACCGCATTTTTGCCAGTTGGGCCATAATGTAAGGTGATAAATGAAGAAGCTGGACAGCCTGCTGGATTGTAGTCGGGAGTCCACATTTGGGAATAGACTGAGCCTACTGAACATTCCGCATCAAGTGGGTACTGGAGGCCAAGCATTCGGAAAGGAATATCCATCAGGTGGCATCCTACGTCTCCAAGTGCGCCTGTTCCATAATCCCACCAGCCTCTCCAGTTGAAAGGGTGCAAGTTGGGCGTAAAAGGAATTTCAGGAGCAGGTCCTAGCCAAAGGTCCCATTCCATATCTGAGGGCTTATTACTGGGGTCTGCTTTCGGAAATGCGCCTCCTTGAGGCCAAACGGGACGATTGGTCCAGATTTGTACCTTGGAAACTTTTCCAATTTTATCGGAATCCATCCAGCCTTTGATCATGTCCATAAGTGGGTTTGAAGCTCCTTGGTTTCCCATTTGGGTGACCACCTTTTTATCTCTTGCCATCTGGGTGAGTAGGCGTGCTTCGCGGATGTTGTGGGTCATTGGTTTTTGCACGTAGACGTGTTTGCCACGCTCCATGCAGAACTTCGCTGCCGGACCATGAACATGGTCTGGAGTAGAAATGGTGACCGCATCGATATCCTTCATCTCCTCGAGCATTTTGCGGTAATCTGCAAACAGCTTTGCTTTTGGAAAACTAGCAACCGAATCTTTGGCGGTGCCTGAGAAATCCACATCGCACAAGGCTACGACGCGTTCTCTGCCATTCACAGAGGCATTGAAGATATCACTTTTTCCTTTCCCTCCTGCACCAATTGCAGCCAAGTTGAGCTGATCAGAAGGTGAGATGAATCCCACACCTCCGAGTACGTGACGGGGAACGATGAAAAAGGAAGAGGCGATTGCCGCGTTTTTGATAAAATCTCTCCTGGATTGACCGGAGGTTTGGGTTTCAGGTTTTTTCATGGGTGTTGTCATTGACAAAGGAAACAGGTACTGGCTAGAAAAGGATTGGGTATACGAGTGGGTATTCTTCCCAAAACACGTTTTCCACTTACCCGCCTTCATTATCCCCCAAGTTGCTTTTGATTTTTGTGAAAGTCAAAGAAAAAATCAAAAATTCCGTGATTCACTCGAATTTAAACTTTTAGGCAGGCTTGTGGTTAGAGCAACAGAAGAAAAAGAATTCAGCTAATCTTAAAAATATGCGAATGAATTTTCTTCTATTCTAAAGTTTTCGTTCATTAGACCTGCATTCCATTGAAGATTTAGTAAATCAATCGACCACAAGTGCAGATGAATAGTTACTAAGTATACTTGTTCGGAACACTAACCACCTAAAGATTAATTCAAATCCATGATCATCGGCGTAATTAAAGAAACCAAGGAATATGAAAACCGAGTGGCCATGAGCCCAGAGGTGGTGAAGCTTGTTCGAAAAAAGGGATTTGAGGTGGTAGTGGAGTCTGGTGCTGGTGAAAAATCATTTTTTTCAAATCAGGAGTATGAAGCTGCGGGAGCGACCATAGGAACTTCCAAAGAGGCATTGGGAGCGGATTTGGTGCTTAAGGTCAATTTGGCAACGGTAGCAGAAATCGCACAAATGAAGGATGATGCGGGATACATTTCCTACATGTATGCCTACCAATATCCAGAGATTTTGGAGGCCTTCAATAAGAAGCGCATCACCACTTTTTCAATGGATGCCGTGCCACGAATCTCTAGGGCACAAAAAATGGATGCGCTTTCGTCGCAGGCCAACCTTGCAGGCTACAAAGCAGTGCTGCTTGGGGCAAATTACCTTGGAAAAATATTTCCCTTGCTCATGACTGCATCGGGAACCATTACACCTGCTCGGGTTTTGATTTTTGGCGCTGGAGTGGCAGGATTGCAGGCCATTGCGACAGCCAAAAGGCTGGGAGCGGTGGTAGAATGTACCGATGTGCGGCCTGAAACAAAGGAGCAAGTCGAGTCTCTCGGAGGAAGGTACCTAAGCGTAGAAGGAGTGGAGGGTGTGAAAACCGAAGGAGGCTATGCGCGGGAAGTTTCAGCGGAGTACTTGGAGAAGCAGCAACAGCTGATCCGTGAGAAAATCAAGGAAGCGGATTTGGTGATCACCACAGCTTTAGTGATGGGTAAAAAATCTCCTATTCTTGTGACTGAGGAAATGGTAAAGAGCATGAAGGCCGGATCGGTGATCGTGGATATGGCAGTAGAGTCTGGAGGCAATTGTGCAATCTCAGAGAAAAATGCCACCGTAGTCAAGCATGGTGTCACCCTAGTTGGGGAATCCAATCTTCCCTCCTTGCTTCCAGTCAATGCAAGTCAGCTTTATGCAACCAATATAAGTACCCTTGCCTTCCATCTGGCAGGTGAATCTGGAATCACTCTTGACTTGGAGGATGAGATCACCAAGGGTGTATTGATCACACATCAGGGGGAACTTGTGCATGCGTTTACCAAACAAATTCTTTCTCAATAAATACCATCAGCTATGTCTATATCAGCGCTAATCGTACTGATTTATGTTCTTGTCTTGGCGAGTTACCTCGGGTTTGAACTTATTTCTAAAGTACCACCCACCTTGCATACACCCCTCATGTCCGGATCAAATGCCATCTCTGGGATCACCATTGTAGGGGCCTTAATTGCCAGCAATGAGTTGGGCTACAGTACACTCAGCAAATGGTTGGGATTGGTAGCGCTAGTCCTGGCTACTATCAATGTGGTAGGTGGCTATGTGGTGACCGATCGAATGCTTAAAATGTTTAAGAAAAAATGACAATAGGAATTGAAATCGCCTATTTGATAGCCTCGGTGCTGTTTATAATAGGAATCAAGTATTTAGGAAAAACCAAAGATGCACGCAAAGGAAATGTAATTTCTGCAGTGGGCATGGTCATAGCCATTGCGGCTACTTTATTCACCTTGGAGGTGCTTACCTTATTGGAAATAGGAATAGCGATTTTGGTGGGATCGGCGATCGGTTTGTATTACGCCCAGAAAGTAGCGATGACAAAAATCCCAGAGATGGTCGCGCTATTCAATGGTTTTGGAGGCCTTGCTTCCTTTGCAGTCGCCCTGTCGGATTACTATTTCAAGCGAGATACAGATCTAGCTTCTTTGGATGCAATTAACCTGACTAGTATTATCGTTTCGGTATTAATTGGAGCGGTGACGTTCACGGGTTCCATGGTGGCTTACCTCAAGCTGGATGGAAAAGTTTCCGGTCAGCCCATCACTTTCAAAGGTCAGCATTTATTGAACCTTCTTTTGCTCATCGCGTTTGTTGCTGCTTCCGTATTTGTATTTCTTGACCCAAGTCAAGTGAATTACATCATTATATTGATTGTCATTTCCTTACTTCTCGGGATATTGACGGTGATTCCAATTGGAGGAGCAGACATGCCTGTGGTGATTTCCTTGCTCAACTCGTACTCTGGTATGGCAGCTTGTGCTACAGGATTTATTTTAAGTAACAATGTGTTAATTGTTGCTGGTTCGCTTGTAGGAGCCTCTGGAATTATCTTAACTCAGATCATGTGCAAGGCCATGAACCGTTCGTTGGTCAATGTGTTGCTGGGCGGTTTTGGTCAAACAGTGGCTGCAGGTGGAGAAGATGGTCCTGCGGTAGTGGTGAAAGAAATTGGTGTGGAGGAAACAGCCATGTTATTTGATTCTGCCTCTTCTGTGATTGTGGTTCCTGGCTATGGTATGGCTGTAGCACAAGCGCAGCACGTGATCCGTGAATTGATGGAGCAGTGTGAAAAGCGAAACATCAATTTCCGATTTGCAATACACCCAGTAGCAGGCCGTATGCCTGGTCACATGAATGTGCTACTTGCTGAAGCGAATATCTCCTACGAAAAGTTGATCGAGATGGACGATATCAACGATGACTTCTCGAATACAGATCTGGTATTTGTGGTAGGAGCCAACGATGTGGTCAACCCAGCGGCTAGGACGAACCCGCAAAGTCCAATTTTTGGCATGCCGATTCTCAATGCTGACAAAGCGCGTACGGTGATTGTGTCCAAGCGAAGCATGGGTAAAGGCTATGCAGGCGTTGAAAATGAATTGTTTGGATACCCCAATTGCCTCATGCTCTTTGGCGATGCCAAGCAGACCATCACCAAGGTGGTCAGTGAAATTAAAGACATGGCCTAAGGGCTATGCTTTATTCCAATCCCAAGGATAGCTGTAACGGAAGAAGCTGAAAGCTTTTTCGGTGCCAAAGGCAGCTTCCATGGGATAGGATTCCCTCCCGGTGCTTTTTGGTAGGGTAGCCTGCATTTTGTTCCCAACCGTAATGGGGAAACTCACGAGCTAGTTTCTCCATCAACTCATCTCGGTAAACTTTTGCTAGGATGGATGCTGCCGCAATGGAAGCGAATTTTCCATCCCCTTTGATCACGCAAGTATAGGAATGGGGGAGTTTGGATTTCCATCGATTGCCATCAATCAGCAGATGTTCGGGTGCTTGTGGTAGCTGCTGAATGGCCCGCTCCATGGCCAAAAAAGAGGCTTGCAGGATGTTGATTTCGTCTATTTCTGCGGCGCTAGCCTCAGCAATCGCCCAGCCAATCGCACTGTCTTTGATTTCCTGAATTAGGTCTTCTCGAATTTGCTTACTCAGTTTTTTAGAGTCACGGATCCAGGGATTGTGGTAGTTTGGCGGCAAAATCACAGCTGCTGCCACTACTGGGCCTGCCAGGCAGCCTCTTCCGACCTCATCGCAACCAGCCTCGATTCGATTAGCTTCTAAAAAGGGGAGAAGTGTCATCCTTGTGGCTAGCTGTGGGTTGGTAATAGGAGTGGATCATTTCTGCTACTAAGGCTGTCCAACCCGTTTGATGGGAAGCGCCTAGGCCTTTTCCACTATCTCCATGGAAGTATTCGTAAAAAAGGAACTGGTCTTTGAAGTGAGGATCTTCTTGTAATTTAGATTGGTTGCCATACATAGGGCGCTTCCCGTCTTTGTCTCGGGTAAAGATGGAGATGCAGCGAAGGGATAGTTCCTTGGCAACGATGTCCATGCTCAAGAATTTTCCTGACCCAGTGGGATATTCGATGGAAAGGTCGTCCCCGTAGTAGCTATCAAATTTCTTCAAAGATTCCATGATCAGGAAGTTGATTGGAAACCAAATCGGTCCTCGCCAATTGGAGTTTCCACCAAACATTTGGGTATCTGCCTCTCCCGGTGTGTAGCGAATCGAAAGGGTGTCCCCGTTAATTTTCATCGCATAGGGGTTGTCCTCATGGTACTTGGAGAGGGAACGTATGCCAAATTCGCTAAGAAATTCGTTTTCATCGAGCATGCGTTGAAGTACACTTTTCATACGATGACCCCGAAGGAGAGAGAAAAGCCGTCGTTTTCCGTAACCGGGCTGAACCCAACTGGATACCAAGGCGGCTAGTTTGGGTTTTTCTTTGAGAATAAAGTCAAGCCGTTTCTTGAATTCGGGGAGGGAATCAAAAAGTTCTTCTCGGATGGGCTCCACTGCAAAAAGAGGAATTAAGCCGACAATGGAGCGTACTTTTAGTTTTTTAGGTTCCTTTCCTTGGTAGTGAAACACATCGTAAAAGAAATTGTCTTCGTCATCCCAGAGGGATATTTGTTCCGAAGAGATGGTGTTCATTGCACCGGCAATGTAGAGGAAGTGTTCTAAGAATTTGGTTGCGCTAAACTGGTAGACGGTATTGTGTTCGCAGAGGTCGAGGGCAATGCGCAGCATGTTGAGCGAGAACATCGCCATCCAGGAGGTTCCATCCGCCTGTTCTAGTTTGCCCTGGTAGTATTGGGCATGATTTCGGTCAAACAAAGAGATATTATCGAGGCCAAGGAATCCGCCTTCAAAGATGTTGTTGCCTTCTGAATCCTTCCGATTGACCCACCAGGTGAAGTTGAGCATGAGTTTGTGCATGGCTCGCTCCAAAAATTGTTGATCGCCCTTCCCCCCGTTTAATTTTTTATCTATTTGATATACCCGCTGAACCGCATAAGCATGTATTGGTGGGTTTACATCTGAAAAATTCCATTCATAGGCCGGAATCTGCCCATTGGGATGCATGTACCATTCATTGAGAAGGAGCAGCAATTGATTTTTCGCAAATTCAGAATCGATGCGTGCGAGCGGGATGCAATGAAATGCCAAATCCCAAGCGGCATACCAGGGATATTCCCACTTGTCTGGCATCGAGATGATGTCAAAGTTTTGCAGGTGGGTCCAACTGTGATTTCTTCCTTTTTTCCGTTCCTGTGGGGGTTGGTAGCGTCCTGGATCACCTTCTAGCCAGCGGCTGACATCGTAATAGTAAAACTGTTTGGACCAGAGCAGGCCTGCATAAGCTTGACGCTGGATGGACTTGTGTTCCACCTCGGTGATGGGCTGCTGCATGCTTTGGTAGAATTCCTCCGCTTCCGTTTTGCGTATCGTCATGATCTCCTCAATGGAAGCGATGGACTTTTCTTCGGGCTGGTGCTGCATGCGCAGCTGAATCTGGGCTTGCCCGCCGGCAGGGATGGTCAATTCGTAGATCGCTGCGGCTTTGGTGCCGGTCTGGTTGTCGTTTAATCTGGAAGCATCACCACTGACAATATAATCGTTGATGGCGTCTTTGGTGGATTTTTTCTCGTTGGGAATGCCATAGATTCGCTCTCTGTTGGTTTCATTATCGCAAAAGACCAGTTCCTGGTGATCGACAAAGCTAAAGGTATAGTTCCCTGATTTAGGGTTAAAGGCTTTGAAGGCGTTATCACTCACCTTGGTGATCTTGGGCATGAAAGGTTCGTGCCCAGTGAACCAAAATTTCCGAAACCAGACCGTAGGCGTTACCCATAGTTTGGCCGCTTCTGGTCCACGATTGTGAATGGTAGCTGTGGCAGCGATGTCATCAGCATCATTTTTGGCGTATTCGATGAAAATGTCAAAGTATCGGTCTTCGTCAAATATGCCCGTATCGATGAGTTCGTACTCTGGCTGGAGCTTGCCCGCCTTTTTGTTTTCGTCAACGAGTTTTTGGTATGGAAATTCAGCCTGAGGATACTTGTATAACATCTTCATGTAGCTGTGTGTGGGGGTGGAGTCCAGGTAGTAATAGATCTCCTTGACGTCTTCGCCATGATTCCCCTGGTTGCCGGTCAACCCAAAAAATCGTTCCTTCAGAAAGGGGTCTTTGCCATTCCAAAAGCCCCAAGCTATGCATAGGTGCTGTCTGTGGTCTGAGATACCGGCAATGCCTTCTTCTCCCCAGCGGTAGGCTTTGCTACGCGCATGTTCATGCGTCACATTTTCCCAAGCTGCCCCATCCGAACTGTAATCTTCACGCACTGTGCCCCATTGGCGATCCGTGAGGTAGGGTCCCCACTTCTTCCAATGCTTCTTTTTTTCTTTATCTTCTTGTATTCGTGTATGTTCGGCAGACATGAACTTGTACTTCGTTGGGCGTGGGGTGAAATTATCATTTTCAACGCAGAAAGCCGCAAAAGAATTTGCGTCATCTGAGAAAAAAATCGGCGCCGAAATAAACTTAAATAGGGTCTAGCCTGTCAATTTTCTGCTTTACCTCAAAAATCAACCGATTGAATTGACTTTTCACTGCTTCGACATTACTAAAAATTAACTATCCTGTTTATAAAATAAAATTACCTTTGTTAGACCATTTTTTGATTCTTAATCTCTAGTCCAACTGCCATGAAAAATTCATCTCCATTTTCCATGAAATCCAAATTTGTATTCCTAGGTTCCCTGGTGCTGCTCGCGTCAGGAATTTATTTTGGAGGAGTTCAGAATTTGACCGAAGAGCAAGAGCAGATTGAGCCGAATCAAACAGCCGGATTCGTATCTCAAGGTACACCTGTAAATTTTGTGAATCAGGGAAATGAGCCAGCATCTAGCGGTTCAGATTTGGTAGCTACGTACAGCTATTTGTATGGCAAGTACCAAGTGAAAGTTTATGCCAACCGTAAATTTTCTATGCCAACCGATCTAGAAATTGAACTGCTACGAATGGATGCTGCAGCATTGGATCAACTTTACACTAAAATACCGCTAGAAGAGCGTGGAAAAGTAAAAAGAGCTTCTTTCCCCTATGCAAAAATTGAGGTAGCTGGAAAAGTGATCTACAAAAAATTCGAGGACCTAACCCCAGCAGAAAGAGAAAGTCTCGGTTGCTAGTTTAGAACTAGTTCAGGACTTTCGGTTTGAGAGATTTGCTCCTTTTTATATACTAGTTTTCTGAATTCAGAAGGCCAGCTTTCAGCCCACTTTTGATAAGCGGCTGTATCACTTGCATCTGGCAAGGGTAGCAGGGTCAAGCCTTCAAAATCAAAAAAATCAGCCTTTTTTCCAGCACCGGATTGTTCACCATCCAAGGCATTGCAGGCTTGCTCGTACTGCCCTGCTACAGGCACCATGACCACCGGCTTCCCTAAGTACATGGCCTCGCAGACGGATTCAAACCCCGCAGTGCAAATCAATCCTTTGCAGGCAGCCATGGCCTCCAAAAAGCCTTGGTCGTTTACTTTGTGGAAACTTAGATTTGGTAGTGGGTTTTCAACTTCTTGCGCTCCTTTTTTATCCCAAAATGCTTTGATCTGTATCTCAGGATGTGATTTTGCAAAGGAGAGCACCTCCTCTGAATATCCAGGATTGACCATGTAAGCCAAGTAAAAGTCACCCCCACTCACCTTCAACTCTTTCACTTCTTGTCGGAGCAAGGGAGGCACCACTCGAAGTCCAGCTTGGTTTTCTTTGGGGAGAAAAGAAAGGGCGAGACGCTCCTCAGCTCCTAGTGCGGTCAGCCGGGTGTGTATTCTAAATAAAAATTTTTCTAGCCTACGCCCTTTCGCAAATATAAAATCTGGGTGAGCTTCAAGGTATTGATGTCCAATCGTCCAGAAAGCGGATTTCGGTCTAAAAAAGAGGGTATAAAGTCCTCCCAAAGGTTCGTAGAAATTAAGTACTACCTCGGGTTGTTTGTCTTCGATAACTTGGTGTATGTGCTGCAAACTCTTCCAGAAGGTTGGAAGCTTGCGCAGGTTGGTGGTGATCGTTTTGCCAAGAAGAATTTGTTTTTCTAAGCTATCTGTTTCAAAGTTTGGACTTTCCACTGCGGTTACTTCAACTCCAATTTTTTGAATGAAAAATTCAGGAAGATTCCGTCTAGGACTTTTACCCACTACTACTCCACATAGCTGGTGACCTTCTGACCGTAGGATTCCTGCGAAGGAAAGTGCCTGGGTGAGGTGTCCTCGCCCTTCTCCCTGAATCAAAAATAAGAATCGCATAAGGCTACAGTTGGATACTTCTTGAACTCAGCTGTGGGTCTTCAATACCCATAAAGGCCACTTGAGGTAAAATGTCAGCTTCCATATGGCTTGGCTGTATCCTCAGTTCGGCTTGTGCAGGCTGACTTACTTTCTTGAAATCAATCTCATTGAAATAAATCAACTCCCAATTTCCTTCGAAATCTTCCGCTAACGCACTCATCGTCTCTACCCAGTCCCCAGAATTCAAGTAATGAATCCCATCAATCATTCGATTTTCGGGTTTATGGATATGACCACAGATGATTCCATCGCAGCCCTTAGATTTTGCCATTTTGGCCAATTCCATTTCGTAATCATCTACATAAGAAACTGCTTGCTTCACTTTTCCTTTTACAAATTGAGATAGGGAAAAGTAAGGAAGCCCTTTTCTCATTCGGTAATAATTGACTACTCGGTTGAGCCAAAGCAGAAATGTATAGCCCACATCTCCGAGGTAGGCAATCCAGCGTAGGTTGGTGGTGATGCTATCAAAAATATCCCCATGGGTAATGAAATACGTTTTTCCATTACTTTCATAGGTCATGTCTGCTAGGATGTGCAGGCCTCCAATTTGTATTGGGAGAATCTGATCTAAAAAATCATCGTGATTTCCTCGCAAGTAAAATACCTTTGTAGCTTGGTTTTCCATCATCTTCAACACACGGTTGAAAAATCGGGTATGCTTCCGTTTCCAGCTTCCAGACTTTTTTAGCTGCCATCCGTCGATGATGTCGCCATTGAGAATGAGGTTGTCGCAGTGAAATTGTTTCAAAAACCGTACAATTTCTTTCGATTTGGAGCCCTTGGTTCCCAAGTGGACATCCGAAACGATAATGGTTTTGTAGTGAGTCTTCACGTAGCTAGTTTTTTATACAATTTCGGCAGCAAACGTCACTTGACTATGTTTGAAATGTTATGTTTTTGTGTCTAAAACGAAATTTTATTTCAACAAAATTAAAATTAGGTTAATTTGAAGTTAAAAATCAGTACAGGTATCACCAAATCCACTTTAGCTCCTGATAAACTATTCCATCAACTATTATGCAAGCGGTTTGTAGTACTTGCCCACCAATCCTTAGTTTAGTGCTTGTAATCCACCCTTTCCATGAAAAAGATCATATTTACCCTAAGCTGCCTGCTTGTCATTTTTTCAAGCGTTGCACAACAATCTGCCTCCAAAGGGAATTACGAGCTTGCTGCTCGTTTTTCTCCAGATAAACTGAAGAAAATGATTTTTTCAACCAGCGTAGATGCGCATTGGATGAAAAAATCGGATCGCTTTTGGTACGAGTACGAAACTTCTCAAGGAAAAAAATGGCTGCTGGTAGATCCAGTTCGGAGAATAAAAACGCCACTCTTTGATTCAGATAAACTCGCGGCAGAGCTGACGCGGGCGGTCAAAGATCCCTTTGATGGGCAGCATCTCAAATTGGACAACATGAAGCTTTTGGCGGATGAAAACACGCTCCAGTTCACGGTTAAAAGTACCGCAGAGGTGCTCAAAAAGGATTGGGCTGAGCTAAAAGCGAAGAATAAAAATTCCAAAGACTCCCTAGAAAAGAAGGTGCATACCTTTCAATTCAATTTGATTTCTCAGCAACTCAAAGAAATCGAAACTGAAAAAGAGCCTACGCGTCTCGCTTGGGCAAACATTTCGCCAGACTCCTCCAAGGTAGTGTATGTGAAAAACTTCAACCTGTTTTGGATGGATAAAGCCAATTTTTTAAAGGCAGTTAAGGATTTGAAGGATACTACCCTCGTGGAAAACGCCATTACCAAAGATGGAGTAGCGGATTACGAGTACGGTTGGGGAGATCGAGGTGAGGACAATGTGGAGGTAGAAAAAAAGAAAAACGATCGCAAGCGTGCTCCAGTGCTTTGGAGTGCGGATAGCAAGCAATTTATTCTTACCCGTACGGATCAGCGAAAGGTCAAGGATTTGTGGGTGATTCACAATACTCGAGAGCCACGTCCTACCTTGGAAACCTACAAGTATGCCATGCCAGGGGAGAAGGAGCAGCCTCAATCGGATTTGGTGCATTACTCCTTTGATACCCGAACGCTGAGCAACTTGCCCATTGACACGTTCAAGGACCAGACCCTCTCGCTATGGTCTACGACACCTGCGGCAAATACTCGAGATGATGATTTCCGTCCCACTACTTGGTTGGGTAATGCCACTGAATTTTACTTTGCCATCAGCTCTAGGGACCTCAAGCGAGTAGATGTCTTGCGATGGAATTTGAAAACCAATCAGAAGGAACTGGTAATCGAAGAAAGAAGCAATACCTACATCGATTTTGAAAAACCTGAATTGCTTGGAAATGACTTGATCTGGTGGTCCGAGCGAGATGGCTGGGGGCATTTTTACCTGTATGGAAAGGACGGGACCATTAAGCGTCAACTTACCTCAGGGCCGTACCATACAGCGGGTGCTGCCCGAGTAGATGGTACCCTTCGTAAGCTTTACTTTACTGCCAATGGCAAAGAAAAAGGCGAAGATCCCTACTATGAGCACTTGTATTCCGTGTCTTTGGATGGGGGAGCAGTTACTCTATTGAATAAAGGAGATTTCAACCATGAAATCAGCATCAACGATGGAGCTTCTTACTTTGTCTCTAATTTTTCACGTGTGAATGCGGTTCCCGCTTCCGTCCTCTACGACCGAAATGG
Source organism: Algoriphagus sp. (assembly GCA_040403475.1). Classification (GTDB taxonomy): domain Bacteria; phylum Bacteroidota; class Bacteroidia; order Cytophagales; family Cyclobacteriaceae; genus Algoriphagus. The sequence continues at coordinate 142,546 of JBBAKO010000002.1, forward strand.
GGCAAAAATCATGGACTTAGAAACGGCAGATCTGAGCCAGCTCATGGCGGCAGGATACAAATTTCCAGAGCCTTTTACCTTCAAGGCAGACGATGGCATCACCGACTTGTATGGGGTGATGTACAAACCTTTTGACTTTGATTCCACGCGTAGCTATCCACTGGTACAGTACGTATACCCTGGCCCACAAACCGAGGCGGTCAATAAGTCCTTTGGAAGAGGAATGGATCGTACCGATCGATTGGCACAGTTTGGTTTTGTAGTGGTGACACTTGGCAATCGAGGAGGTCATCCAGCGAGATCCAAGTGGTACCACAACTTTGGGTATGGAGATATGCGTGATTATGGATTGGCAGATAAGAAAACAGCTGTGGATCAACTGGCGGATCGCCATTCATTTATCGATCGCCACAAGGTGGGGATCCATGGGCATTCTGGTGGAGGCTTTATGTCCACTGCGGCAATGTTGGTGTATCCAGACGTATTTAAAGTGGCGGTTTCTTCAGCAGGAAATCACGAAAACAACATTTACAACCGCTGGTGGTCGGAGAAGCACCATGGAGTTCAGGAGCGTATTTTACCAAGTGGAGATACCACTTTTGTCTATCAAATTGAGAAAAACCCCGACTTGGCAAAAAATTTAAAAGGGCACTTGATGCTCAGTACGGGGGATGTAGATAACAATGTGCATCCCGCTGGCACCATCCGCATGGCCAATGCCTTGATTAAGGCGGGAAAGCGATTTGAATTTGTGCTTCTTCCAGGACAGCGTCATGGATATGGAGATATGAATGAATATTTCTTCTGGAAGATGGGTGATTATTTTACGGCTCATTTATTGGGTGATACCAATCCTCCTCCAGTGGAAATGGTAGAGATGTTACGCGATAAACCCAAGGACAAATAAGCTTGCTGGTTTCCTTATTTTAAATCCCTCAAATAGTCTTTTCTTTTTGAGGGATTTTTCATTTTTTACTTCCTTGCAATTCAAATCCTGCAGCCTTATATTTAAACTTTTACGAATTAATTCGATTAGTTCATCTAGACTAAACTTACAGAATATGCCTAAATGCGTTCATATGGGAGCAAAATTGAAGTGCTCCTTTGGTGCAGGCCCCAAAGACATGGTAGTTTTGCCCATATCCATGGCTATGAATGCTAATAAGCCTTTGGCTGCTGAGATGGATTTTATCCCCATGTTGAATGTCCCAGCTTTTGGGCAGTGTAAGTCACCGCTCAACCCAATGTGTTGGCAAATGGTGGGCCCAGTTCCAGTTTTCAAACCTGCTCCCTGTAATCCTATCACTATAATGCCTTGGTCTCCAGTCGCTAAGAAATTAAAATTAGGAGGGTTTCCAGCAATGCTTGCTACGAGCAAAACTATGTGTATTTGGATGGGATCAATTACCGTAGATAAACCAGGGGTAACTAATGTGGAGGCGAAGTGATAAGCTGTGCTTCGGTAATTTTTTTGTGAATCGAACCGTATTTTCGGCTGTATTTCCAGAACCCAAACTTGGGATTAAGTGAATGCATGCTAGGGCGGCTGACCTGTAGCGTATAGCAGCTAGGGTTCCGGGTTGATCAACTCCTGACTATCCCTACCAGTGCTTCGAAAAAGAAAACTCGATCAATCGACGAATCGAGGTGGAAATTGCAGAGTAAAAAAATCGCCCAAGAAATTCTCATCTGAGAATCTTTTGGGCGTTTAAGAAGGAGTATAGAATGTTATTCTATTTCGAAAGCATACTCTCCGTCCTCGTCAATGTATATGGTTACAATTTTAGCCTCGCATAGGTCTAATTCGGATAGGTAGACCCAGGTTTCTTCTGAGGCATCTTCTGTCAACTTGAGGTCCCAAGTGCAGATGGTCTCATCATCAACGTAATTGAATGAAATGTCCACGACATCTCCATCTTCCACCATGGCATCAGGAAGGATATCCTCACCCCAATCTTCCGTATCGGTGTCTGTCAAATACACGGCATAGAAGGTTTGCCCAGTTTTATTGACCAATTTAAAGTCTAGGACAGTCTGTGCTTGCGTCCAAGTAGTAGCCGCAAAAACTAGGGCTACAAGAAGTAAGATTTGTTTTTTCATAATAAATGGTTGTTTGGAAGGGTGAAACTTCGGTTAATGATTTAAATTATTTATAAATTAAATTTCATAAACTTATTATGAAATTTTGAAATCCACAATAAGGCGATATTATTATTTTATAAAAAAATTCCGAAGCCATAAATTATTTCTAAATCACCAAAAGAAATCCATCAACTTTTTCCTAGGGTCATCCAAAAAATTAGGTAGATCACAAGCGTAGCACCACTGCTAATCCCGAAGGTTAGGCCTCCGACACCAAAGAAAAATACGAGGAATAAGCCCCTCAACAATCCAGAAGAGGTTCCAAGAGCTCGTGCAATGCCACCCAATACACCTCCAAGCCATTTGTCATTTGCGTTTCTAGTCATTTTTTTAGGAAGGAAAATTCAATTTTAATTACCCTTGTAAAAAAAGCAAAAAAAATGAAAATATGTATACTTATGTAGGTAGGCCTAGGGATAGATCCAAGATGCTTGGCTAGACTCCCATTTTGAAAAATTCAATTAAGTAGGTTGCTTTTCGGGTAGTAAAAATTGTTTGAATTATTTAAATATTGTAGGTTTAGATTACATCGATCTGTATCAATATCAGGTTATGGTAAGTAGCTCCTAGTTAGTTCAGAAAACATCTACTTTTCACCCTATATTCAAAATGAATTCTTCACCCTCCCAAAAAAATCTATTGGGCTATGCTCTTGAATTTTTTCTTCTCTTTTTTGCGGTCACACTTGGCTTTTTTGCGGAGAATTATCGAGAAGGGCTGGTGGAACGCAAGACCGAAAAAATGTATCTCCAATCGCTGATTAAAGATTTGGGACAGGATACACTCAAAATAGATTACAGCCTGCGCTCTAAAGAAACCAAAGACCGGTATTTTGATACGCTATACTCGGTTTTGTACCAGAGCGAAGGCCCTTGGCCAACCCGAAAATTATATTATATCTCTCGCTACCTCCTGATTCGCGAGCATTTTTACGGGACCGAGGGTACCATACATCAACTTGAAAACTCTGGAGGCTTTAAACTGATCCAAAATACCGAATTGGTCGATCGAATCAATGCCTATTCCGCAGCCAAAGAAAAATTGTATCAAATTCAAGTAGCAAGAGACTTGAATTCGGTTCCTTTTAAAGAAGCGATAGGAAAGGTATTTCAGGGAAAGGAACTAGCTTTTTTGTTTGATCCAGTTAAGTTTAGCGGCAGGCCCTATTCGATGGGAGAACCTTCCTGGGACCCTCCCTTGAAAGGTGATGAGGAGGATTTAGACCAGTTTTTTTATTGGGCATCCAATGAGATTTTCATTGAACGAAACTGTACGGCGCTGCTGCGCAACCTTCGTACTACAGCGAAAGAATTGATTCGTGAACTTGAAGTAGAACTGTCCCATGAGAACAGCTAATTTGCCCCGAGCTTTTACTGCCTGCACCCTTTTTTCTCTTCTCTTTTGTGGGTTTGGATGTACCTCCTTGAAAGTTGGTGAAAGCTGGAAAATGCTGCCTGAAGATCAAAACATTGGCCGCACGTTGTTATGGGAGTTGCCAGAGGCAAAGCTAAAAGCCATGCTCCCTGCAGGTCAAAAGCCAAGAATCCGATAAGGAAAAGGGGTGGTGATGCTTTTTCTGGCAAGCACTGCCCAATATACCCTGGGTGACAAACCCAATGGACCGCTCGCTGTTGCCCACCTTCTTATTCCTTTAGATAAGCATCTCGGCACACTGCGTACCGTTGTTTCTAAAAAACAAACGCTTTATGGCGCCCTTACACAACTGGATTTTCCTGTTGAAGATGGGGAGGTGGCCTTAATCCTCATTCCAGACCAGGACTCTGTTCAAGTAGATGGAGCCATCCAATTTCCCAGCGGAATGCTATCCTTCTCTGGAAAGGCAGTTTCGCAAAAAGGAAATTTGGTGGATTTACCGCTGACCACACTCGTAGGCAAGCACTTGGATCGAAACTACCTCAGTGGGCCAGAAAGCTACCGTCCGCTCGCCATGTCAAAAATCAAAGTCAAATCGGAGGGAGAAAATTGGATGTCAGCCTTCGGATTGACCAATCCTCCAGATCGAATTTGGGTAAATGTAGATTTTCTTGTAGATTTTGCATACCAACAAAAAGTGCCAATTCCCAACTGAATCAGCATTAATGAAACACCTTTATTCTTTGTAGCATGAGAAAACAACTCCTTTTCCTCCTCTTATTCTTTTTGCCCAGCCTCCTATTTGCGCAGCAGGGAGCCAAGCAATCCAAGGTAAGTGTAGCCACCCTAGATGCCTTCGAAGCGGAGGTGCGTAATGAGATCCAAGAGCAGAAAATGGCAGGCGCTGCCTACTTGATTTACCATCAAGGGAAAGTGCAACGAATGAAAGCTTTTGGGGAAGCTGATAAGGCATCTCACAAACCCATGGAAACCAATTCCCTTTTTCGTTTGGCTTCCATGACCAAGCCCATTGCTACTTTAGCGATGCTGTTATTGCAGGAAGATGGATTGCTCAATATGAATGATAGGTTGGATACCTACCTGCCAGCTTTTGCCAATCCTAAAGTTCTTGTAAAGCAAGACACCCTGTTGGGAGTTCCGATTTTACAAACAGAGGCGGCCAAAAATCCAATTTTACTCAGGCACCTGCTTACTCATACGGCTGGCTTTGCTAGTCAATATGGAGGCACCTTGGGAGGCTTGTATGAAGCTTCTTATCCCAATCCCTATCTGCATGACATCGCTCACTTTTCAGATCAATTGGCAAAATTGCCACTGAGTCACGAACCCGGAGAAGGTTGGATCTATGGGCCATCCATCAATGTGGTGGGACGTGTGGTGGAGGTGGTGTCAGGGATTCCTTTCCAGGATTTTGTGCAGCAGCGGATCCTAGATCCACTGGGTATGCAGTCCACCAAGTTTTTTTTGAAAGAGGAAGATGCAGGCCGATTGACCTCACTTTATGCGCCTGATGGGAAGGATGGACTGCGTCTAGTGGATCCAGGAAATGAATCCAGCATTAAAATAACTGGTTCCAAAGTATATTATAGTGGTTCAGGAGGATTGATTTCCTCCTTGGAGGATTACCTAACGTTCTGCGTCATGATCCTGAATGATGGCAAGCATCAAGGCAAACAGATTGCCAAACCCGAGACCATCGCTTTGATGAAAACAGATCAAGTGCCGCTAAACATTAATGCGCATTATTTTGATGAAGGGGGACAGTTGGCTGAGGGCTTTACCTTTGGCTACCAGATAGTCCGAAAAGAAACCAGTAAAACCCTGAAACGAAAAGGGACGATTGCTTGGAGCGGGGCCACGGGACCCATTTTTTTCATTGACCCAAAAGAAGAGCTGATTGGAATTTACATGTTTCAAACCCAGCCCTACAGTCAAGTAGTGACCAGGAAAACATTTCCCGACTGGATGATTAAAGCCCTTCGAATTGAATAAAAACCCCAAGCTTTTCCTACGCTGTTAGTAACACTCCATTAGGTTGTTTTTAGAATAAAGACTAGCTTAGGAAGCCTAATACGCAGCATTAACTAACTTATGATTGCACGAGAGTTTCAGGATACCATACCTGGAGTACAAGATAAAATCACAAATCTTGCCCAGATTTTGGGTAAGGAATATAGGGTATTCAACTCTTCAGACAATTTTGCAGAGATAGGGCTGGAGTTTCAGAATCCACGAAAAGAGCGCAATATGCTCTTAATTCAGGCCCTTCTTTTGGAGCAGGGGGTACAAATTACCTGCTCCCCATGGATTAAGTCCTGGAAAGGATCCCGCATCGGGGTTCCTAACCTAGCCCAGGACGAGGCGATGGAATACATCCAAACTGTATTTATTCCACGCTTGGAGGAAATGTATCTCCATGAAAAACCTCAGCCAGTAGCACCAAGAAATAAGAGTGAATCTTCAGGTAAACCCCGAATCAACATACCAAACTTGTTACCCTCAATTTTTGACAATTTAGGTGTCATTGGGCTTGGGGTCTTTTTTATCTATTTAGTTTTCTTTTTACCGAGTAACCGGGCCAATAAGGTTCCCGCTGAACTGGATTCCCCACAAAATCAAGAAATTTCCGCTTGCTTTTGTCAGCAAGCATGGGAGAAAGTACCAGAAGTTACGGCCACTGAGGAGCAGCTCCTGGCTTGTACAGCCAAGTACATTTGCCTAGGTAATGCCAAAGCTTCTTGTCTTTTACAGGCTGAGCGGCAGTGGGAGAAGTGTGAGTTTTGAGAGAGGTATAGTGACCTCTATCAAAATGGGACAACTTTTTTTGTTAACGGTCCACAGTCCACTGACGACAGCTGTGTCGTGTTGAAATGAGGTTTGGAATCCATACTTCATACTTGGTACATTGTACATGGTACATTGTACTTTTTTTCACCAGTCTACAGCTCACCTCCTTGAACTTCAACTGATTTTTTCTTTGAAGCGTGGCAAATAAGCAGGTAAAAACATAGTGTCCTCAGTAGGAAAAAATCTATCTCAGAACATATTGATTCAAATTGGAGTTCTACTAGTTCACAATCTAGTATACTCATTATCAATCACATGAATAGACTCCATTCTGCGCACCTTCAGGCCTTTGACTGGCTAGATCACCACTGGGAGAGTCCGAGGAGTACCCGCTGGATTAGCAACCTGGTTGTTGTTTTTTTTATTTTAGGTTCGGTGGTGCCACTACTCATCTATTTTGAAGTACCGTTTCCCTTCCCTACATTATCCCCCTTCTTTGCCGTCGAGATCGCCTTCACTATCTTATTGGTCTTCGAGATCCTCGGCTTGATCTTCCTATTGCCGAAGTCGGTAGCAGATTCCATTGGAAAGCAGTTTGAAATCATCTCCCTACTGCTCCTTCGGGATGCATTCAAGGAATTTGGACATTACATGGGTGAACTCAGTTGGGAGCCCGAACTCCTGCTCGAGCTCCTGCCCATGGTGGCAGATGGCTTTGGAGCAGTACTTATTTTTGGCATGACGGCCCTCTTTTACCGCACCCAAAAACACCAAAAAATCACGCAAAGTAACGAAGAACAGGCAGAGTTTATTTCGGTCAAAAAGGTCATCTCCCTCTATCTCGCGCTCGTATTTTTCTTGATTGTGGTTCTGGACATCACCCGAGCCCTCAATACGGGCGTAGTATCCTTTAGCATCCAATCGTTCTACACGCTGTTGATCTTCACGGATATCTTTATCTTGATATTTTCCCTCAGGTATTCGAGCAAGTACTACAACTTGTTTCGCTATTCTTCCTTTGCGCTAGCGACCCTCTTTCTTCGTATGACGATCTCTGCGCCAGCCTATTACAACGTGCTCCTTGCAGTGATTTCGGGCGCATTAGTGCTGGGTGTCACCTACATCTACAATGGGTTATTGATTAAATCGAGCGCCGCCAATCTAGGTTCGCAAGTTGAATGAGGCCTTTCCATGGCCATTTCGATGTTAGTGTTTGGGGAATCTCAAATGAATAAAATCGAGGTTTATCCTTGAAGCCTTATTTTTCTTCTGTAATTTTCCGCCCTACGAATAAGTTAAATTAGGTAAAGTTTTTTTATGGGTGTTGATCCTACTTGGGATGTAGTTGTAGTGGGCTCGGGACCCGCAGGGGCGATGGCCGCATACGAACTGGCAAAAGCAGGCCTGAAAGTTGCCATTCTTGAAAAAGAAACTCTCCCGAGGTACAAAACCTGTGGTGGGGGCCTAGTTTTTCGAGGACGCGAAATGCTCCCTGTCTCGGTACAAGAAGCCGTGGAAAAGGAATTCGATTCCTTGGCGGTGTATTATGACCAGCAAACCCAGCCCTTTACTGCACAGCGCAACTTTCCCATTTTGAGTATGGTCATGCGAGACCAATTTGACCACCTGCTCGTACAGGAGGCCGTCAAACTCGGGGCTGTGCTTCTTGAGGGTCAGACGCTGCAGCAACTCGAGTTTGCAGATAAAATTAGTCTTCATACCCAAAAGGAGGTGCTGCATGCGCGCTATGTAGTGGCAGCAGATGGGGTGTTGGGCCCTACCGCCAAGCTCGCTGGATGGAAGGAAACGCGCAAACTAATTCCAGCCTTGGAATATGAAGTGGGAGTAAATTCGCAAGATTTTGAGCGCCTCTCCAAAGAAGCTCGCTTTGACATTGATGCCATCCCTCAGGGCTATGGCTGGTGCTTTCCCAAAGCAAATCACCTTTCCATTGGCGTAGGATTGTTTGCACCCAAAAAGATCCAACTCCGCACCTATTACCAAGCCTACCTTCAAAAATTGGGGATTCAAGAAACCACCTTCGAGGAGTCCCATGGCTTTCAAATCCCCGTTGGGGCGCGGAAAGATGGCTTTTCTAGAAGGGGGGTATTTCTAACTGGTGATTCCGCTGGATTCGCAGATCCCTTGACTGCAGAAGGCTTGACCAATTCTATTTATTCGGGGATCCTAGCTGGGCAAAGTATCGCTCAACAGTTTGATCAGCCTGAACTTGCTGCCATTGCCTACCAAGCAGCTCTTGAGGAGCGGCTCCTTCCGGAATTACGATTTAGCGAAGTGATGGCCTCCTTTTTTTATTTTATGCCCGCTGCAAGAAATTTATTGATGGGCAGGTATGGACAGCGTGCCTGTGAGATTTTAACGGATGTCTTCACCGGACAAACTGTTCTCAGCCAAGACCTCAAAAAAAAGGCGCTCAAAAAATTGAAGTGGACTAATTGGTGAGTAATTGGAGGCTAAATCCAGTTATACAACGACTCGGCTGTCGACTATCAACCGTCGACCGTTGACTATTTTTTGTCAACAGTCCACAGTCGATTGTGAGAGGATAAAATTGCGGTTAATCCTATTTTTTTCTTTATTTTTGCTAACATTAATTTAACAATAAGGTTAAATTATATTAACTTGTTTTTACTTCCCCTTTTGTTTTAAAAGATGGCTCTTCAAGAAGAATTAGAAACCCAAGGCAACTGGCTCTTTCGTTACAGGAGTTTTTTGCCCATCGTCATTATTTTGGTGGGCTGGGCAAGGTACCTAAGACGGGTGCTTCATCCTGAAGAATTTCCCCTTTATGTGGCTGATTACGAACAAATCTACTTTGCAGTAGCGATAGGAGTAGGGCTCTTGGGTTTGTTGATTCGAGTATACACCGTTGGCTATTCCCCTCCTAATACCTCTGGACGCAATACCAAAGCAGGTCAGGTTGCGGATACCCTCAACCAAACAGGAATCTATTCCTTGGTTCGCCATCCCCTTTACGTGGGTAACTTTTTGATGTGGTTAGGCCCTGCCTTGATCACGGTAGATCTTTGGTTTATCATCTCCTTCTGTCTACTCTATTGGGTATATTACGAGCGCATCATGTTTGCCGAAGAGCAGTTTCTCCGCAAAAAATTTGGGGAAGTTTACCTCCAATGGAGCGCTAAAGTCCCTGCTTTTCTACCCAATTTCAGCAATTTCAGCCCTCCAAAAATTTCCTTCAGCTGGAAAAAAGTGTTGTCAAAAGAAAAGAATGGGCTCTCCGCCTTGTTTTTAATTTTCTTTTTATTCGATGTTTCCGTACTCTTGTTCAACCCCGACCATTATACTAGCCGAATTTTGATTGGGTTAAGTGTAGGTTCGGGTGTCCTCTACCTCATTCTGAAGTTTGTCAAATCCAAAACTTCACTTCTAGTAGAAATCGATCGCTAAAGATTAAATTATTCTTAAACCTAGGCCACCTCACCAAATAACCTTTTTTTCGGCGAGTTTTGAAGCTATTTTAAGCATGAAAATCAATCTCCTGTATATTTCGGTAGCTCTGGCTTTTTTTACCCTAAGCTGTGCAGAAGGGAATACACAAGTAAGTCAAAAGAATGCGTCGGTAATTCAAAAAATTGACTCCGTTTTTTTTGCAGGAATTCCACAAGGCAAATTAGCAAATCCTGTTCTGGAAGAGGTGAGCGGTTTGGTAGTTTCTCACCGCTACCCCAATCGCCTCTATGTCCATACGGATAGTGGTGGTGAAGCTGCGGTCTTTGTGCTGGATACTTTGGGGAATGAACTAGGGAAACTCGAACTTTCTGGCTTGAGCAACCGAGATTGGGAGGATATAGCAGTAGGACCTGGTCCCAATGGGAGCTCCTATATTTATGTAGCCGAGATCGGGGACAATGATGCCAAGTACGATCAAATTTATCTCTACCGTTTTTTGGAGCCTGAGCTTTTGCAAGCCATCCCTAGTGCTGAAATAGATCGGGTCAGCCTGCAGTTTCCAGGTGGGCCAAAGGATGCAGAATCCTTCCTAGTAGATCCGATTTCTGGGGAACTGTATTTGGTGTCCAAGCGAGAGGCAAAAAATACGCTTTACCGGGTACCTGCTGATGGGTTTGAAAAAGGGAATGTGCTGTTAGAAAAATTGCATTCGTTTGATTTTACCAGTTCAGTAGCAGCTGATGTATCGCGGGATGGAAGCCAAATTTTGATCAAAAACTACTTGCAAGTATTTTATTGGACCCGTCAAGCCAATCAGTCTCTTTCGGAAGCACTTCAAGCCGCACCACTGCGCCTGCCTTACGTACCGGAACCCCAAGGAGAGGCCATAGGGTTTAATTTTAAGGGAGATGCCTACTTTACCTTGAGTGAAAAGCGCAATGGAATTATTCCTACCCTCTACCGGTATCCCAAAAAATAAATGTTTCATTTGGGGCTATTCCAAAGAAGGAAACGCATCCCGCATTGCTGCCTATTACTTAGATTCCCGTGTAGGTAAAAGGAGTAATCGTCTTTAGTTCTTCTTTCAAGGTACTTGAAATCGGTAATCCCTCGATAAATTCGGTGAGCGATGCTTGAGTGATTTTGGAGTGGGTTCTGGTGAGGTCCCGGAGGGCTTCATAGGGCTTTGGGAACCCTTCTCTTCTCAAAATGGTCTGAATGGCCTCAGCTACTACGGCCCAATTATCCTCCAGATCCGCATCTATCGCTGCACGGTTCAATTCCAATTTTCCAAGCCCTTTCTGCAGGGACTCGAGTGAAATCAACATGTGTGCTAAGGGAACTCCAATTACCCGCAAAACCGTGCTATCGGTCAGGTCTCGCTGCAATCTGGAGATGGGAAGCTTTGCGGCCAGGTGCTCTAGGAGCGCATTCGCAATACCTAAGTTGCCTTCTGCATTTTCAAAATCGATGGGATTGACCTTATGCGGCATGGCGGAGGAACCTACCTCTCCAGCTTTGATTTTTTGCTTGAAGTAATTCATTGCCACGTACTGCCACACGTCCTTGGAAAGATCCAGTAGGATGGTGTTGATGCGCTTTAAGCCATCAAAAATAGCAGCCATATGATCGTAATGCTCGATTTGAGTAGTAGGATAGGAGCGGCTAAGCCCCAGAGTCTGCTCTACAAATTGCTTCGCAAACCCATTCCAATCAATTCCCGGATAGGCGACATGATGGGCATTGAAATTTCCCGTAGCTCCTCCAAATTTGGCAGCATAAGGCACCTGAGCGAGTAGCTCCAGCTGCTGCTTCAATCGCACTACAAAAACATCAATTTCTTTTCCCAAGCGGGTAGGTGAGGCTGGTTGCCCGTGCGTTTTGGCAAGCATGGGGATAGCTGCCCAGTCGGAGGAAAGTGCTGAAAGCTGGGAAACTATGCCCTGAAGTGCAGGAAGGATTACTTCCTGAAGCCCTTCCTTCAGCATCAAGGGGGTGGCAGTATTGTTGATGTCCTGGGAGGTGAGCCCAAAGTGGATGAATTCTTTGTATTCCTCGAGCCCCAAAGAATCGAATTTCTCTTTCAAGAAGTATTCGACTGCCTTTACGTCGTGGTTGGTAGTTCGCTCCGCAGTTTTGATCCATTCGGCATCTTCCAAAGAAAAATCACTGACCCAGCTGTTTAGCTTTGGGAAAAGAGTTTTATCAAAGGAGGCAAGCTGCGGCAAGGGAAGTTCGCAAAGGGCAATAAAATAAGCCACCTCTACCTGCACCCGATACTTGATCAGCGCAAATTCTGAGAAATAGGCTCGAAGTGGGGCAGTCTTTCCAGCATAACGTCCATCCACAGAGGAGATTGCAGTGAGGGCCTGTAGTTCCATAAAGTAAAATTTGCGAAGCGAAAAAGCTTAAAATGGGTCCGATTTACCGAGCAAAGGTACGCCTTTGCCTTCAAAATCTCGAGCGCAAGGAAGGATTTCTCGCGCTTCGGTAAACTTCCCTTCTTCATTTGGGGTTATCCCTAGAAAATTACTCCACAAAGGTTCGTTTTCTGAGTCAAGGAATTAATTTTGCATCCACCCAACTTTACAAATCCATGTTCAATTTCTTTAAGAAAAAGACAGAAACCAACAACAGCTATCTTCCGCTCAAAGTCAGAGAGGTAGTTAGGGAAACTTCCGATACCGTTACGATTTACTTTGAGCAGCCCGAACCCTATTTGGAGTACTTGCCGGGTCAATTTTTAACCCTGGTTTTGGAGTTGGAGGGCAAAGAACAGCGCAGGTCCTATTCCTTGTGCACTTCACCTTTTGTAGATTCCTTCCCAGGGATTTCCGTAAAGCGAGTTCCCAAGGGCTTGTTTTCCAATTACTTGAACGACAAGATCTTTCCTGGAAAAACCCTCAATGCCCTCAAACCCATGGGGAATTTTACTACTCCCTTTCATTCCAAAAACCGTCGGCATTTCTTTTTGATTGCTGGGGGCAGCGGCATTACGCCGATGATGGGTTTACTGAAGTCCGTCTTGGTAAATGAGCCTGAATCGCGCATTACCTTGATCTACTGCAGCCGTAAGGAAGAAGAAATCATCTTCGGTGCACAGTTGCAACTCTTAGAAAAGGCGAATGCAGATCGTTTGACCGTAATCCATAACTTGAGTCAGGCGGACGAATCCTGGACAGGGCTGAGAGGTAGGCTTTCTGCTTCGGGTTTGAAGGAGCTATTTGCACAAGCTGAGTACGAGCCTCGCTATCAAGAGGAGTATTTCATTTGTGGTCCAGAAGGGCTTATGCAAACTACCCAGAAGGTATTGGAGGAGCTGGCTGTGCCTAGTGACCGGATACACAGCGAGAGCTTTTTTTCAGCTGCTGCCGAACAAGCAAAAGAGGAGGCTAAAGTGGGCATCAAGTCTGGACTCCTGGCTCAAGACGTCAGCATCTTGGTGGAAGGAGCCGAGCATTTGGTGACGGTAGATCCTGGAAAAACGATTCTGGAAGCTGGCCTAGCTGCTGGTCTCAACATGCCTTACAGCTGTCAAAGTGGACTATGTACCGCTTGCCGCGGTCGATTGACCTCAGGTCAAGTTAAAATGGATGAAGATGCGGGACTGAGCGAAAAGGAAGTAGCAGATGGCTATGTCTTGTGCTGCGTTTCTAGACCTCAGTCTGAAGATATTTACATACGCATCGAATAATGGAAAAAGACGAATTGCGTACGATCTACCACCGTACCGAGCGCCTGACGGTGGTGGTTTTACTCCTTGCACTTCCTGCTTTCGGAATGGTGTACCTCTATCAGCAATCGGGTAGTTTTTCCCAGACCCTTCCCGTCCTTCCGGATTGGCTTCAATACCTACTTCTGGGCGGCGGGGTTCTTGTGTTGGTAGCTCAATACCTGCTTTTTCATCAAAAAATAAAGCTCTCCTTTCAGCAAGTCTCACTTTTGGAAAAGGTGGGTTTGTATGCTTCTGCCACTCGGCAGCGTTTTATGCTCCTCTTGGTTGTTTCGATTATCAGTACAGCAGGGCTGTTGTGGAGTGGAAGTCCAGGTTTTGTCTTTCTATTTACGGTGACGCTCGTATTCTTTTCTTTGGGTAAGCCCACGCCGGATCGAATGGTGCGTTTGATGAAGTTAAAAAAAGAAGACCGGGAACTTCTGACTGAAATTTCCCGGCCTGCTTAAGCGCGCCTATCGCGTAGTTGACATCAATCCAATCAGTTGGTGATTGTTATGTTTCCTGAAGTGATATTGCCTCGCACCGTATTGGCGGCATTGTTGTTGATATCTAATGATTTATCTTTGCTGGTATTTCCCACGCGCAGGTTCCCGGAGGTTGCTCTTAGGTTGTAGTTGAAGGCGCCAAGATCCGAGGGAGTCTGTACCGTAAAGTTGCCAGAGGTACCGCTAAATTGAGTCTTCGCTCCTAGGCCAGCGTTGACTGCAGTCATGTTGCCTGAAGTAATTCTCATCGTGCCCAGCTCCTTCACATTTTCGATTTTGCTATTGCCGGAAGTAAGTTGAACATTCAGGAGGTCTCCAATATTTTTTGCTGTGAAATTTCCACTAGTAGAACCATAGTCCACCGCACCTTTAATACCATCTAGGCTGGTGTTTCCTGAGGTCAATCTAGCGTTCACATCCCCATCTACTTCTTTTGCTATAAGTGTGCCCGAGGTGGCGGTGAGGGTAAGGTTTCCTTTAATCTGTGCAGCTGCTACATTGCCTGAGGTAAGCTGCAGTGTAGTCAGTTTGGATGCAAGGGTTTGTATACTGATATTTCCAGAGGTACCATTTATCTCAAGATCCAGCGCTTCTGGCCCTGTGATTTTGATATATCCCTTGTTTTTACTGTTCCAATTGTATTTGCCAGTACCATATTTGTAACTGATTTTAAGGACATCGCCCAGCGTCACAAAGACAATGTCTTGGTCCGCGATATTGGATTCCAAATAGGCTTCCACGGAAACTTCCGTTCCTTCTCCTCCCTGGTAACTTACATCTAGCCAGCCGCTTTCAACTTCGATTTGCTTGATGTTGTTGTATTTTTTAGTGGCGTTGACCACTACATTTTGTGCCGCAACCCAAGACGTGGAGGCCAGTAGGAGCAAGGCAAGTAGACTTGCGTAGGTGTAGTTTTTCATAAAAATTCGGTTAGTTATTTAAAAGTTCGGTTAGTCGTTTAGAAGTTTGATACCAAAAGTGATCGGATTCAAGGAGGGTCCTTTTCCTTCTTGGAAGAGTTCGTTCAAATCGTAGGTACTGAAAAAGGTAATGTTCTTGCCGACGCCCACTTCTCCACGGAATCCATAGCGAAGGTTTTCCAAGTAAAGACCTGTGTTGATTTTTTCAGTTCGATCAGCTGCGCGACCAGATTCTTCGTAGACAAATTTGGATCTACCTCCCAATCGGTAGCCGATATAGGGTCCGACAGCCAAGCTAAGGCCCTTGTCCTTGTCCTTCCCTAGATTCACTTCGAGTAAGGTCATGGCAGTCAGGTAGGAAGCGGATAGCTTGCTCTTGACACCCGTCACATCGGTTCGTTTTACAAAGCCAATTTGATCTTGGCCGCGGACGGCTTGGAAATCTCGATTTTCAAACTTGAAATTGTACCATTGAAAAGCCAATCCAAAATTCCATCTGAACGCTTCGCTTAGTCGAAGCGAAGCCATTGAATTCAATCCCACATTCCAGCTACCCCAACCTTTGGTGGCATAGGGCTGATCCGAGGTAGGGAAGCTTCCTTTCTGCAAGAAATTGTTGACACCTAAATCAAGGGTAAAGTTGGTTTTGAATGGCGGGTCCTTCTTTTCCTTGGGATCGGTTTCGATTTTTACTTTGGTGTCCAGTCCAGATTCGTCCACAAGGACACTCAGTCTTCCCAGACGAACTTCCGTTTCCATACCATTTTCATTGATACGAACTACCTCTTTTACCGAGCCATCCTTTTTGTGGATTTCTACCAGGGTTACTTCTCCGGTAGCCTTATTCTCTTGGATGCCGAGCTCAGCGATGATTTGGTTGATATTCATTCCTTTCAATTTCTCGAAATCGGCTAGGGATTCAACCATAATTACGATTCTTCCTGCCTTACCAAATTCAATGACTACGGAGTCTTTGAGCGTTGGGATCACCGTTTTCAGAGTTGTTTCAGGATTGGTCTTGGCCTCAGCCAGGAAGGCACATCCTAAAAAAGCGAGTAGGAGTACTAATTTTTTCATGGGTTCTGCTGTTTACGTATACTTGGTTTAGTTTTACTGTTTTTCGATTGAAGGAGCTTTACGGCTCGTTAAGGAAGAAAAGAGCCGTTCTTTTTTATCTTGGATCTCTACAAATCCCTCGTCTAGTTTGTCGAGGAGTCCTTCCACCTGACCGACAGTTTTTCCGAGTTCAGTGATCAAGTTTTTGTTAGGGGCCCCTTCTTTTTTCAACCCATCGGAGAAAATTCGAATTCGGTATCCATCAATCTCTTCGGTATCTGCCAAGCTGGGTTGTGAGCTAGATGGTGAAGGAGTGGTTTGGGTAGGCTCAGGAATTACCAAGGTCTTGGACTCGGTAGCGGAATTTACTTCTGCCGGGACTGCCGTTTGTAGACTAGGGAAAGTAACTACCTCAGCTACCACATTTCCCAAATTGACCTCTTTTGAATTTTCCTGAGGAAATTTTGATTTTAGACTGGGCTTACTTGAACTAGGAGTAACTGTCTCAGCTAAGGAATTCTGGTATTGGGCTTCTTCGGTTACTATCGTTTCGGCTTCAATAGGTGATTCCGATACAGGAGTACTAGTCGACACCTCTTCGATAGCTGCAAGGGAACTTTCTTCGTCTGCTTGCGGTGCTTGAGACCAGATTAGGTACCCTAGGCCTAGCAACAAAGGCATTGCTGCAGCGATCGCCCACCAGGAACTTTTCTTCGGTTGCTTCGCCGCATCCAATTGGGCTTCCAGCTTATCCCAGGCTGCTGGGCTTGGAGCGGATTCCTGGTTCTCGAGTTTTTCTCTAAAAACCCGATCCAATACTTCGTCTGATTTAGCCATGCGTAATTTTGGGTTGGAGTTGAAGACTCGTAATTTTTTCTTTTAGCACGCTTCGAGCGCGGTTGAGTTGGGATTTGGAGGTGCTTTCCGTGATTCCGAGGAGCTCTCCGATTTCTTGGTGCGAATACCCTTCAATCGCAAATAGGTTGAAGACGATTCTATATCCCAAGGGCAAATTTTGCACTAATTCCATCAATTCTGCTACTTCCAGCTGATTCAAGGCTTCGGCAGCAGGCTCTTGTACTTTTTCTGCGTCCTCTAGGGAAATAGCCAGGATAAGGGAGCGGTTGCTTCGAATGGCCATCAGTGCTTGGGTGACCACAATCCGCTTCATCCATCCCTCAAAACTCCCTTTTCCTTGAAACTGGGAAAGCTTTTCAAAGATTTTCATAAAGCTTTGGATCATCACATCCTCTGCTTGTTCCTGATCCTTGAGGTACCGCAGGCATATCGTCCTAAATCTCCGGGAGTAGGTCTCGTAGAGCTGTCGCTGGGCCTGCCTGTTTCCAGATAGACATCCCGCGATCAGTTCTTCCTCAGTGGAGAATTGGGGAGGTAATTGCATTTGGTTTAACTTTCAAAAAGGTAGATGCACTAAGCAAAGGAAAGGTTGCAGGGAGGGAGAAAAATTTTCCAATTTTCTTTTCCCTCAAAAAAAGATACGCAAGAAGAAGGGTTGTGGTTGAATGAATTAGAGCGAAAAAATAAAAAACAGGAGCGCTACTGCGAGGATAAGAATCATCAGTTGCGACTTTTCCTTAAACTCTACGGCAACTTTCGCTCGGCGCAAGACAATCACGGCTAATCCCAATCCAAAAAACTGGAGCAGCAAACTCACGCCATTCAGCGGACCCATGGGGGCGTCAAGAAGTTGGAGTTTGGTGTTTAGCAGGGAAAGGGTGCCCAGCAAAATCCCCGTAATTCCAAAAAGGAAGGAGCGTTGGAGCAATACCGGTTCGGGTAGGGAGGACCATTTCATAGCGTAAGTGTATTGGGCAAAGGTAAAGAAAGATCCCCAAATGAGATCAATTCGAGTTCATTCGGGAATTTCTTAGATTTTTGCTTTGCGAGCTTCAAAATAGCTGGCCAGCTCCTTTCCAGAAAGTGCATTGAGGGTGAGCTCTTTGGTAAGACCTCCTTTTCGGCCGGTCCATACTCCATATTGCATGTCGGCAAAGCCCTCCATTTTATGCGCATCTGGATTGATGGAGAGCATCACTCCTTGTTCAACCGCGTAGTGAACCCATCTCCAGTCTAGGTCCAATCTCCAAGGATTGGCGTTGATTTCGATCACCACCTGTTTTTCCGCACAGGCATCGATGATGGCCTTGTGGTCAATGGGGTAGCCTTCTCTTCGCAGCAGTAACCTCCCCGTGGGATGGCCCAAGATTGTGGTGTAGGGGTTGTGAATGGCGGTAAGCAAGCGATCTGTAGCACGCTTGAGATCCATATTGAGTACCGAGTGAACGGAAGAAACAATAAAATCAAAGCTCTGCAAGACTTCAGTGGGGTAGTCCAAACTCCCATCGGGAAGGATATCCGATTCGATACCTTTGAAGATGCGGAAAGGTGCCAATTCTTGATTGAGCGCATCGATTTCGGCATGCTGCTTGGCTACTTTCTCAATTTCTAGCCCACCCGCATAGCTCGCTGTTCGGCTGTGATCGGAGATGCCCAGGTAGTCGTAACCCAACTCTTTGCAGTACTCGGCCATCTGCCGGAGCATATGTTGTCCATCGCTGTAGGTGGAATGGTTGTGTAGGATGCCTTTGAGGTCGCTGTTTTCGAGTAGCGTGGGCAGCGTTCCTGCCTTTGCCATCTCCACTTCCCCCATGCCTTCACGCATTTCTCGAGGGATAAACTGCATGCTGTTTAGTTGAAAAAATTCCGCTTCGCATTCAAATTTTGATTTCCGAATCAGTTCCCCTACAGTCTCCTGCTCGTTGACCCAAGTACCGAGGTGGGCTTTGGAGGCCACAAAAAGCATTTCCTTAATAGCAAGTTCCTCTAGGCTACAAAAGTGAATGACAAGCTGTAGTTCTGGCTCTTCCAATTTACCTCTCCAGGTCATTGGGCCAGAGTTTGGCTTGTCCCAAACGATTCCCTCAACTTGACTCAAGCTGATTTTGGGGGCTACAAGGTCTTCCGAAGCAATCAAAAATTCCCCTTCAGTAAGGATTTCCATTCTTCGTGCAAAGTCGCCCACTACACGTACTTGGGCTTTAGGAAGAACTTGCTTCAGTTGCTCAGCTAACCCAAGAATGGTTTCTTCGATATCGGCATAGAGCCACTTTCCAGAAGTGGAAGCCTTGAAAAGTAGGCTTTGGATGATGGTTTCTTGTGTTTTTTCGCCAAAGCCCTTGGTTTGGGCTACCTTTCCACTTTGGCAGGCCTCCATTAATTCGTGCGTGGAGGTAAGCCCGAGCTCCTTCCACAAGACCTGAACTTTTTTGGGCCCCAAGCCTTTTACTTGTAGGATCTCCAATACGCCCGAGGGAGTTTGCTCCAGAAGCGCGTCCAAGGCGGGGAATGAACCGGTTTCTTTGAGTGATTGAATCGCCTCAAGAATGCTTTTTCCTATACCTGGGATAGCCGCTAAATCCTGCGAGCTTAGTGCCATCAGGTCTTGATCCAAACGCTCCAAGGCATTCAATCCACCTTGGTAACTCCTGATTTTAAAGGGATTTTCCTCGTGAAGTTCCAGGAGCTGTATGCACAGCTTGAGTCGTTTTAGAATAGCCTTGTGATCCAAAATTTTTATTTTTAGTGGGTTTTCAACACAAATGTTGACAAATATAGTTTCAATTTAAACGCTTGAAAACTAACTTCCCTGTTAAGACGTACCAACTTTGAAGAAGTTGTAAAAAGGTTGAACGAGAAAAAGAAGAAGCATGCACTATTGGATTGTAAAAACAGAACCCAGCACCTATTCTTGGAAGGATTTGGAACGGAAAGGAGAGGATACCTGGGATGGGGTGCGGAATTATCAGTCAAGAAATTTTCTGAAGTTGATGGGGCTTGGTGACCAAGTGCTTATTTACCATTCCGGAACCGAAAAAGCGTTGGTAGGCCTTGCCCAGGTGTCCCAGTCCGCATTTCCGGATCCCCAAGATGAAGCTTGGGTTGCCGTAAAGCTTCAAGCCATTCAGCCCTTATCTAATCCAGTAACCCTGAGTCGGCTGCAAGCCGAACCCAGCTTAGCTGAAATTTCCTTACTCAAGCAGCCGCGCCTTTCCGTACATTCTCTCAGCAAAGAAGCGTATCAGTTGATCCAGACCCTAAGTTTATGAACAGGTATATTATTGCCTTATTTTTTGTACTTCTTACCTTACCTGTAGCAGCTCAACTGCAGTTCAAGGAGCGGATAGAGACTCCTGCAGAATCGTATGAGCCGATCTATGAGTTGATGCGAATTCCTTCAGGTCTGGTGGCTTTTCGCACTTTCCAGTCCAGAAAGCTTACGGCAGATCTTGTATTTGAATATTTCCTCACTTCCGACCGTATGGAATCCGATAGCATCAAGGAGGTCAAGGTGAAAGCAGGTTTTGACATGATTGGCTACGATATAGATGAAGATCAATTGTATGTATTGTTTGCTAGGGGGGATGAAGCTGCGGCAGACAAATATGTGCTCCACCTAGATCTAAATACTCACATAGGGCTAGAGTATCCAGCTGACAATCTGCTCCCTATGGACCTCGTTGAATTTTTGGTGTTGGATAACAAGGCGATTTTTATGGGCGATGCAGACGCTCGTCCGGTGGTTCAGATTTTTTCTTTGGAAGATAAAACTGTCCAAACCGTGCAGGGGATTTATGGCAATGAATCCCATGTGGTCCAGATCCTAAAGCTTCCAGAGCTAGCTGCTTTGGAGGTAGTTCTCCGACGGAGAGGGCCTTTCAAATCGCAAGAGACGCTCGTACTGACTTTTGACTTGCAAGGAACACTTTTGCGCGAACTTAAATTGGAACCTTTGGGTGATCTGGATGATGAGCCGCTTGACGGCTTACTTCTCCCTGGTTTAGGTTATGGTCAAATGCTGATTGGAGCCTACGGCAAAGAGGTGAGAAACTTGTACAAGGGCATGTATTTAGCACAAATCAATGAGTTTGGCGAGCAAAACATTGGGCTGTATACCCTGGCAGATTTTCCTAATTTTTACAACTACCTACCCGAAAAATTGCGGCTAAAACAAAAGGGAATCGTAGCGGAACAATTGGAAAAAGAGAAAACTCCTTCCATACGAAATAGCTTTGCAATCCGTGATGTCAAGGAATTCGAGGATAGTTATTTGATCTATTTCGATCAATTCTCAGTTTCTAGTTCCCGTGGTGCTGGGACTGTAGCCCCATCTTTAGCCTCCCAGCGCTACCGCTACGATCGAGCGAGCCGCATGGGTTACATCCCCTTTTACATGGATCCTTACAATTCATTAAGTGGGCCTACCTACACCCTAGTAACGGAATACACCTATCGATCGGCACATTTCATCCAAGTAGCCAAAACAGGGCAGGTTCTTTGGGATAATTCCGCCCGGTATGAGGACATCAATACGACCTATCCGGAACCCTTTGCGGAGGTTTCGGCGCAAGGGGAGGAGGTATTTCACCTCTACTTGGTCAATGATCAGATCAAGCTCAACTACTTCAAAAAAGGAGAGAGGCTACTTGAAAATCAAACGATACCTTTGGAGCTGGACGAAAAGCTTGGAAAAATACAATTCACGGATTTGGGATCGCTGCGACTGCTGCATTGGTATGGCCCCTACTACGTGTTGTCGGGTCTGCAAAAAATCCGCTACACGAATGAACAGCAAAAAGAAGACGTTCGGGAAGTATTTTTTATCCAAAAACTCCTGTTGAACGGGGATTTGTATGTGCCAAGTGAGGACTTAAACTAGTTTATTTTCTATATTTATAGCAAATTTAATCCATGCAAAAACGGCTAGTCCTCGATCAGCAGCAGATTGACATCACACTGAAGCGGTTCTGCTACCAACTTATCGAAAATCACGACGATTTCGAAAACACGGTTTTTTTGGGATTGCAGCCGAGAGGCACCTTGCTTTTGGACAAAATTGTGGCACTACTTAAAGAGATCTCTGGGATAACAGTTCCATCGGGATACCTAGATGCCACCTTCCACCGCGACGACTTCCGAAGAAGAGACTTCCCACTGAAGGCCAACGAAACCAAAATCGATTTTTTGGTAGAGGGCAAGAAGGTGGTACTCATTGACGATGTGCTCTACAAGGGCAGGTCGGTTCGTGCCGCAATGGATGCAATGATTGCCTTTGGGAGACCCCAAAAAGTGGAATTAATGGTTTTGGTAGATCGAAGACTCACCCGAGATTACCCGATCCTGCCGGATTATTATGGCGTCAAAGTCAATACTTTAGACAGTCAATATGTAGTGGTAGAGTGGGTGGCTCAGGGAAATCCCGCAGATGCCATTTGGATCACAGAGAAAGTAACGAGCTAACTATGTCGCAACTCAGCACCAGGCACCTTTTAGGCATCAAAGAACTTAGCGAAGCTGACATCCGGCTTGTGCTGGAGACCGCCACCAATTTTAAGGAGGTGATCAACAGACCGATTAAGAAAGTTCCTTCCCTTCGCGACATCACCATTGCCAATATTTTCTTTGAAAATTCTACCCGAACCCGGCTCTCCTTTGAACTGGCGGAGAAGCGACTCAGTGCAGATGTAGTGAATTTTTCTTCTTCCAATAGTTCGGTCAAGAAAGGGGAAACCCTCGTAGATACAGTCAATAATATTTTGGCTATGAAGGTAGACATGGTGGTCATGCGCCATGCTAGCCCAGGAGCGCCTCACTTCCTCTCCAAAAATGTGCCTGCCAATGTGGTCAATGCTGGAGATGGAACGCACGAGCATCCTACCCAAGCACTTTTGGATGCCTTTTCCATGCAGGAAAAATTAGGTGATCTGACAGGTAAAAAAATAGCCATCATCGGCGATATTCTCCACTCTCGGGTGGCGCTTTCGAATATTTTCTGCCTTCAAAAACTAGGCGCAGAAGTTCGGGTATGTGGGCCAGTGACCTTGATTCCCAAGTACATCGAAAGCTTAGGGGTAAAGGTGGAGTTGGATCTACAGAAGATCTTGGAATGGTGTGATGTTGCCAACGTGCTCCGAATTCAGTTGGAACGCCAGCAAATCAAGTATTTTCCGAGCCTTCGTGAATATTCTTTGTACTACGGGATCAACAAAAAGATGCTGGATGGACTCAACAAGGAGATTGTGGTCATGCACCCTGGACCGATTAATAGAGGGGTGGAATTGAGTTCCGATGCCGCCGACTCTTCACATTCCATTATCCTAGACCAGGTAGAAAATGGGGTTGCTGTGCGTATGGCAGTCCTCTATCTTTTGGCTGGAGCCAAGGGATAAGGAGCAATGAGTGCAAGATCGTGCTCTACTAAATTTTTACGCAAAGGATTTGAAATCTATACTCAGCTATTTTTTAAATTAAATAAATGAAAAGGTCTACACAGCAACGCAATAACTAGGGATATGTTAACCGTTACGCATCTAACAAAAGTTTACAACAAGCAAGCGGCTGTCCAAGACATCAGCTTTGACCTTGCAGGAGGTGAAGTGGTAGGCTTGCTTGGACCCAATGGGGCCGGAAAAAGCACCACCATGAAGTGTATTGTTGGGTTGATACGCAAAACAGCCGGAGAGATCACGATTGGTGGACACGATCACCTGTCGGTGGAGGCCAAGCGCTTATTCAGCTACATCCCTGAGACACCCTATGTCTATGATTTATTGACTATTTGGGAGCACATGCAGTTTATCGCACAAGCCTATGGGGTTAAAGATTGGAAGCCCAAGGCTTTGGAATTATTGGAATTGTATGAGCTTGACGACAAGCAGAAAAAATTGGGAAGAGACTTATCCAAAGGGATGAGACAGAAGGTTTCGATTTGCTGTGCTTTGCTTCCAGACCCGCAGCTCCTATTTTTTGATGAGCCGATGATTGGCTTGGATCCCAAAGCAATTAAGAACACCAAGAATCTATTCAAAACACTGAAGGACCAGGGAAAAACCATCCTCGTTTCTACCCACTTGATTGAAGGAATTGAGTCGATTGCGGACCGTATTTTGATCATGAAGGATGGCCAAATTATTGGCAATGACACGATCGCAAACTTGAGGCTACAAGCAGAAACTGGAACCGGGCTAAGTTTAGAGGATTTGTTTTTAGAATTGACCAAAGATGAATGAGTTTCGCCTACTCCTGAAAAAGGATTTTTTGATATTCATCAATAACCTTCTTCTGATTTTCCGAAACCCACTTCGCTTAATTCCCTACGGGATCGGAGCGGGGTACTTTGTCTTTATGTATTCCAAGGGCATTGCTGGTAGTCAGCGGGTAGGTTCTGATATGAATTTGGATGCTGCAGCTGGGGCAGACGTCACCCAGCAAAACATCATCGGTGTTTTGACGGTCTTGGCATTGGTGTTTTTTATTTTTCAGTTGTACCGGGCTACTAAAAACAACATTACTTTCTTTAAGATGGCAGATGTAAACCTGCTATTTCCTGCGCCGGTGAAGCCTGAAAATATTTTGATGTACTACATGGCGCGCTCCATTTTACCTGCATTGGGTGGATCTTTGATTTTTTTAGTCTACAGTGGAGGTCAGCTTGCCAGTGAATTTGACTTGACTTTTCTGGGTGGATTATTTTTGTTACTGGGGTTTGCTCTTTTCTTTTTCCTGATTTCCCCAGTCCGGTTTTTAATCTACACGCTCCATACCCGCTTTGGGATTTTGGAGCAGTTGCGCGTAGGGGTTTTGGTGCTTGGAGTACTCATCAGTGCTCTGATTTTGATTCCTGGGTTTTTGGCGCCAGTATTTTGGGAGGGAATGTTCGCTTGGATCACCTCGCCTTGGTTTGATTTGTTTCCTGTGGTGGGCTGGAGTAGGGGCATGATGTCCTACTTTTTGAACGGGAATTTGATCCTTTCCTCTACCTATTTGCTACTCTTTGGGATCACTTATTACGTAGTAGTAAAATTGGTGATTCAGTATTCTGGGCATTATTACGAAGATGTGTTGGATGCCACTCAGAACAATGAGGATCGTCTGGAAAAGGCAAAAGGGACAAAAGAGGTGACCGAGGATGCCTACAGCCTAAACTCAAAAAAGCAATTGGCACTTCCTGAATTTGGGTTGGGAGCCAAGGCCTTGTATTGGAGAAACTATGTGCAGAGTAGCAGGCAGGATATCCATCCGCTGATTGGGTTGTATACAGGAGGAATGGCCATATTGGGAATTGTTCTTGCGGGCTTGGGTCACTTTGACTGGTTTTCGCACCAAGTACTTTACTTCTACCTCTTCTTTTTGCTCTTCTTTTATTTCATGGCGGGCATTGGAAGGGCCAATATTGGGGACCTAAAGAAACCTTGGTTTATCTTAATTCCTGCAAGTTGGTCTTCCAAATTTTGGAATATGATTAAGCTGGATCTGCTACAAACGCTAATTTTTGCCTTGCTGCTGATTGTTCCTTCCGTGTTTATTGGGGACTACAATTTTTGGTTGATTGTACTATTTCCGTTGGGGCTGATTTTTGCCTACGTGATTGGTCTTGCGGTCAACCTAATTCCTCAGGTAGGATTGGATGAGGGATGGGACCGCGTACTGATCAAGCCCTTGATGATTGGGGGTATCGTTATTTTTGGAATAGTGCCTACTTTATTTTTCTCTGGCCTGCTATTCGGGGTTACAGGGAAGTTTATTTTCGGCTTTGGGGCTGCAGTATTGGGTTTAGGCTTTGTGGCTGCGATACTTACGCATGTGGCCTTGGATATTTTGAAGCGATTGGAATTTAAGGAGTTGTAAATTTTACTCGCTGAGAAAGAAACTTACTTTCAAGGCTTTGGAAAATAGGGCTGGAGGCTAGGCAGGATTTTTTTTTCAGTTCCTAGTTTAGAATAGGCAGGACCCAAGAATTTCATTTATTTTTGAGGTATCCAAATATAACCTCTCCATGATTTACAACTCCATTATCGAAACAATCGGGAATACCCCGATGATCCGCCTCAACAAGCTTTCCCTAGGCATTAAAGGTGAGGTGTTGGTTAAAGTGGAATACTTTAATCCAGGCAACTCGATGAAAGATCGCATGGCGATCAAGATGGTGGAGGATGCAGAAAAGGCGGGCCTG
The DNA here is from genome assembly GCA_040403475.1 of Algoriphagus sp. Taxonomy (GTDB): domain Bacteria; phylum Bacteroidota; class Bacteroidia; order Cytophagales; family Cyclobacteriaceae; genus Algoriphagus. The sequence continues at coordinate 168,529 of JBBAKO010000002.1, forward strand.
CTTAAGCCAGGCGGAACCTTGATTGAAGGAACTTCTGGAAATACGGGCATGGGCTTGGCATTGGCTGCCATAGCCAAAGGCTACAAGTGTATTTTTACGATGGCGGATAAGCAGTCAAAGGAGAAAATAGATATCCTTCGCGCTGTAGGTGCTGAAGTAGTCGTATGCCCCACCAATGTGACTCCCGATGATCCCCGATCGTATTATTCCGTAGCTCGCAAATTAAATAAGGAGATCCCGAATTCATTCTACCCCAACCAGTACGACAACCTCTCCAATGCCCAAGCGCATTACGAAACCACGGGACCCGAAATTTGGAAAGACACGGATGGAAGGATCACGCACTATGCTGCTGGAGTAGGCACTGGCGGTTCCATGTGTGGTACAGCCAAGTATTTGAAAGAGCAAAACCCAAACCTGATCACAGTAGGATTGGATACCTACGGTTCGGTGTTTAAGAAATACAAGGAGACGGGGATTTTTGATGAAAAGGAAATCTATCCATACCTCACTGAAGGAATTGGAGAAGACATTTTGCCGAAGAACGTGGACTTTTCCTTGATTGACCACTTCATCAAGGTGACTGACAAGGATGCTGCCGTGATGACGCGTCGCTTGGCACGAGAGGAAGGGCTTTTTGTAGGTTGGTCCTGTGGATCCGCAGTGCATGGAGCTTTGGAATATGCCAAAGAGCACTTGAAAGAAGGAGATGTACTAGTAATCATTCTTCCAGATCACGGAACCCGCTATTTGGGTAAGGTATACAATGACGAATGGATGCGCAACCATGGGTTTTTGGAAGACAAAACCTATGCTACGGCTCGGGATATTATTGCGCAGCGAAGTGGGGCCTACCAGCTCCTTTCGGTAAACAAAGCCGATACAGTGAAAGAAGCCATTGGCTTGATGAATGGAAAAAGTATTTCTCAGATCCCTGTATTGGATGGAGAGGAGGTAGTGGGAAGCTTGACAGACAATAAACTTCTAGCCAAGATTATTGACAACCCATTGTTGAAAGATGCAACTGTGGCTGAAGTCATGGAAGGATCCATGAAGTTTGTGGCTTTGGATTCCACCTTAGATGTACTTTCTTCCATGGTTGAAAAAGAAAAGGCTGTTTTGGTTCGTGATACACTGGATAACATCCACATCATTACCAAGCACGATATTTTGGAGGCATTTAGTAAATAAATGAACGTAGACCGACTGCTTACTGTACCTGTAGCGATAGATATAAAGGCTGCTTTTGTAAGGGCTTGGGAGCTTTACAAAATGCATCCATTTTTTTTTTCCATGTACATGCTTTTGATTCTTTCCATTCAAGGCATGGTCGTGATCTATGCTCAGGAGTACATGATAGTCTACAGTACCTTGCTTGCCCCACCTTTTTATGCAGGGTTTTACCTAGTTGCCAATAAGATGAGTCGTGGGGAGTCAGTTGTTTACCCTGATTTTTTTGCGGGCTTTCGCTTTTGGATTCCTTCGGTAATCATTTCCTTGCTCAGCCAGGTGTTAATTGCCTTGGGATTAGTCGCACTGATTCTTCCAGGGATATACCTTGGCGTTGGCTACTTGTTTGCGATTCAAATGGGGATTTTTGGAGGGATGGATCCCTGGTCAGCCATGGAATGGAGTAGAAAATTGATCACACGTAACTGGTGGCAGTTTTTGGTCTTGGTTCTGATTTTTCTTGTACTCAATGCAGTGGGGATTTTGCTGGCTGGAATCGGTTTGGTGTTGACGCTACCGCTTACTTTTTTGGTGCTTTACGTCCTGTTTGAGGACCTAACTCGGGAGGTATTTTCAGAGGAAGAAGAGCTTCCTCCTACTCATGCGTAAGAATCATCGCTTCTAGTCTATTTCTGCATTTATCAGCAAAGGCATCCACTTCGTTAGTAGATGAGGTAGTAGGTGGAAAGAGTGGTTTGGAAAAGTAAACCCTGATTTTCCCTGGTTTGAGCAGGGTAGAGCCTCTTTTCATCAGTTTATCTGCTCCGATTACAGCCATTTCCATGATTGGGGTTTGGGTTTCGATAGCCAATCTAAAGGCTCCTTTTTGGAAGGGGAGAAGCGTTTGATCTGTGTTGTTTCGAGTGCCTTCAGGCGATACCACCACTGAGATTCCTTGACTGAGGAGAGCTACCAGCTTTTCCATGCTTTTATGTCTTGACTCTGGATTGCTTCGATCCACCCATATGGCCAGTTTGCTCACTACCGTACTAAAAACAGGGATTTTAGAAAGTTCCTTTTTTCCGATTGCGCGAACGTAATGAGGAATCACCATGGGGAGCAGTGGGGCATCCAAGTTGGAGCGGTGGTTGAATATAAAGATGTAGGATTGCTTGAGGTCGAGGTGCTCTTTTCCATGTACTTCGAACCGGATTCCCGACAAAATCGCCCAAGTTCCTACCCAAAGTCGAATAAAAACGAAGGAAATTTTATCTCCTCGGGGGTGAATAAGCAATGGAATAATCACAAATAGGCCCAGAACCAGCATGAGCACAAAAAAAAGTAGCGCTGAATAGATAGTATAGATCCATTGAAAGGCCTTGAACATTGAAAATTCTTTAGTAGATTTGAATTCGTAAAAAATCTTTCACTCTTTGCTTGCAGGCCCCGATTTCGTATCGGGGCTTATTTTTTTGAATTCAATTTTAGGGCGAATCCAGCAAAATACCAAGCTTAAGGCTCCGGTACAAACGGGCTAATTTTTGTTAGGTTTTATTTCCAATTAAATAAATCTCGTACATTTGAAGTCCATTCGAGTGAATGGGGCGTTTTGGAAGTTCCAAACGTTCAGTATTAACCCAAAAACTGCTTCCTCATGACTCTAGGGAAGTTCGTCATCAGAGTCGTATTTTATGTCTAGTACAAAAGAATTTGATTGGGATAGCTTCAGCACCAAAGGTTTTGGTGAAGGATATACCAAAGAGCAAAAAGCTCAAATGGAAGCCATGTATACAGGCACTTTGAGTGAGATCACTGAAAAAGAAGTGATCAAAGGAGTAGTAGTAGGAGTAAACGACAAGGATGTAATCATCAATATCGGATTCAAGTCAGATGGCTTAGTGCCACTTTCCGAATTCCGTGACCTTGCTAGCATCAAAGTTGGCGACGAGGTAGATGTATTCATCGAAGAGCAAGAAAATGCTTTGGGTCAATTGATTTTGTCCCGTAAGAAGGCCAAGATTGTTCGTGCATGGCTTGACATTGAGTCTGCTTTGGAGAACGATAGCGTAATCGAAGGTCTTGTGAAGCGTAGAACTAAAGGTGGTTTGATTGTAGACATCTACGGTGTTGAAGCCTTCTTGCCTGGTTCTCAGATTGACGTGAAGCCTATCCGCGATTTCGATGTATATGTAGGTAAGAAAATGGAAGTGAAGGTTGTGAAAATCAACCACACTAATGATAACGTAGTTGTTTCTCACAAGGTCTTGATCGAAAAAGATCTAGAGAAGCAAAAAGCAGAGATCCTAAACAACCTAGAGAAAGGTCAGGTATTGGAAGGTGTGATCAAGAACATGACCAATTTCGGTGTATTCATCGATTTGGGAGGTGTAGATGGTCTACTTCACATCACCGATATTTCTTGGGGTCGTATCAACCATCCAGAAGAAGTATTGCAGCTTGACCAGAAGGTTCAGATTGTGGTACTTGACTTTGATGATGAAAAGCGAAGAATTTCTTTGGGTATGAAGCAATTGAGCGCTCATCCTTGGGATTCCTTGGCTTCAACGCTAGAAGTTGGTTCAAGAGTAAAAGGCAAGATCGTGAACGTAGCAGACTACGGCGCATTCTTGGAATTGGCTCCTGGAGTAGAAGGTTTGATTCACGTATCTGAAATGAGCTGGTCTCAGCACCTAAGAAACCCTGCCGACTTTGTGAAGGTAGGCGTGGAAATTGAAGCTGTAGTATTGACGCTAGATAAGGACGATAGAAAGATGTCTTTGGGCATCAAGCAACTTACAGAAGATCCTTGGACTAAAGGTGACATGTCTGCGAAGTATGCAGTGGGCACCAAGCACAAAGGTGTGGTTCGTAACTTGACTAACTTCGGCCTATTCCTTGAATTGGAAGAGGGTATCGATGGTCTAGTACACGTATCTGACCTTTCTTGGACCAAGAAAATCAAGCACCCATCTGAGTTTGTTAAAGTAGGTGATGAGCTTGATGTAGCTGTACTTGAACTTGATGTAGAAAACAGAAGACTTGCATTGGGTCACAAGCAATTGGAACAGAATCCATGGGATACTTTCGAAACCTTGTTCCCAATCGGATCTGTACACAAGTGCATTGTAAATTCTAAGAACGATAAGGGTGCAGTCCTTGAACTTCCTTATGGATTGGAAGGATTTGCAACAGTGAAAAATGTGGAGAAAGAAGACGGTTCTCAAGTAGAAGTTGGCGAATCAGTGGATTTCAAAGTAACTGAGTTCTCTAAGGACGACAAGCGAATTGTACTTTCTCATACAGCGATGTTCAGAGAAGAAGCGAAAGCTCCTAAAAAGGCTGCTGCTCCTGCCAAGAAGAAAGAAGAGGCTGCTGAGATGCCTGCACAGGCGGAGAAGTCAACCTTTGGTGACATCGATGCACTTGCTGAATTGAAAGAAAAAATGGAAGGCAAGAAATAAGTTTGTCCCACTTTTAATACTTTATAAAAAACGCCAGCAAATGCTGGCGTTTTTTTTTGTTGCACCCTAGAACTTTTTAGACACGATACAGCTGTTGTGATTTTTCCTTTCTAGAAAATGGGATAGGGGGTTAAACGAAAAAAGCATCACTGTAAGGAGATGCTTTTTGTAGAGGTCGCGAGCGGATTCGAACCGCTGTACGAGGTTTTGCAGACCTCTGCCTAGCCACTCGGCCACGCGACCAATATTTGGAATGCAAATTTACGTAAAATCTTCGCTTCTACAAGTGTGATTTGAGAGTTTTCACTGGTATTTCTTTAGGGATTATCGATTGGATCTCTTACTCCAAAAGTAGTCGATGATGAGCATAAATTTGGAAAATTGAAGAGCGTGTTACTTGCGCCAAATAAAATCTATTATTTATAATCATTCTAAATAAAAAACAGAACTAAAATCACGCTGTAATTGACTGAATAACAGTAAAGTAGTCGATAGTTTTTAGGTTCCAAATCTTGTTTCCAATTCCCATATTCTTGTTTGAAAAATTAAGCCTCCGTACTACCTTTGCTGGAGTTACTGAGAACCGTTTAAACTATATAATTGCAATAATATGTTATCAAAACGCACGTTAGTAGGGATTCGATGGGGTTTCCAAACACTGGCAATGCTGTTTTTCATGTTGGTAGGAGTTTCTGCCTATGCAGCTGATCCAGCAGTGGCGAATACCGATGAGGCAATTGCAGCTGGAAAAACTGTATTCAATGCCAATTGTAAGACTTGCCATAAGCTTGATCAAAAGTATATAGGCCCTGCATTGAGAGGAGCTACCGACAGAAACAATGCGAAGTGGGTTAAAACCTGGATCAAAAATTCACAAGCAGTTATTGCTTCAGGAGATGCATACGCGGTTGCTTTGTACAAAGAGTACAACAATTCCGTAATGCCCTCTTATACTTTTTTGAGTGATGCTGAATTAGACGGCGTTCTAGCATACATCGAATACGGAGACAAGGCTGATGCTGCTGCGGCAGCTCCAGCGGATGGATCAGCTCCTATTGATGCTGCGGGTGCTTCTGCAGGTGGAGGGATTCCTAACGAATACCTAAGCATCATCGTTGGCGTCTTGGTATTTATTCTACTTCTTATTTTGATTGTGTTGGGCTTGATTGTTACAGTCTTGACCAAATACATCAACAAGCAAGATCTTCCTGAAGAGGACAAAGAATTTGTTTCTCAGAAGACTAATTATTCCAAGATTTTTAAAAGTGATGCAGTCATTATTCTTGTCACCACCTTGGTAATTGCTTTTACAGCTAAAACAGCAATTGATGGTTTGTATTCGATAGGTGTTCAGCAAGGATATGCTCCAGCACAGCCCATTGCTTTTTCCCATGCACTTCACGCAGGACAATATGAAATCGCCTGTCAGTATTGTCATACTGGCGTTGAAATCGGAAAGTCAGCGAATATCCCTTCTGCAAATATTTGTATGAACTGCCATACCCACATTCAAAATGTTGGAGGCAAAGAGGGGATCTCTCCTGAGATTCAGAAAATTTACAATGCAGTGGACAACAATCAGCCGATTGAGTGGGTGAGAGTTCACAACCTTCCAGACCTAGCGTACTTCAACCATGCCCAGCACGTGGCAGTAGGTGGGGTAGAGTGTCAAACCTGTCACGGCCCGATCCAAGAAATGGAAGTTGTTGGTCAGCACAGCACCTTGACCATGGGTTGGTGTATCGATTGCCACAGGCAAACAGAGATTGCTACCGAAGGCAATGTGTACTACGACAAATTGGTTCAACTTCACTCTACTTCTAAAGATGCACTGAAAGTAAAAGACATCGGTGGTCTAGAGTGTGCTAAGTGCCACTATTAATTCCTTATCCTTTTGAAAATTCATTCCTAGAAATAAAATGAAGGAAAATAAGAAAACCTACTGGAAAGGGCTCGAGCAACTTAGCAACGATCCGGAGTTTGTAAAAAATGCCGACCGAGAGTTTGCTGAACTGCCTAGTTCCCTAAACGAGGACGGCAGCGCTACTCGAAGAGATTTCCTTAAGTTAATGGGCTTTAGTTTGGCAGCAGCTTCTTTGGCAGCTTGCGAAACTCCAATTCGAAAGGCAATCCCTTATGTAAATAAGCCGATTGATATCAACCCTTCCATACCCAACTATTATGCATCGACCTACTCCTCTGGAGGGGACTATGCATCAATTGTGGTGAAAACTAGAGAAGGTCGACCTATTAAAATTGATGGAAACGAGCTTTCCCCAATCACCAAAGGTAAAGTTAACGCCATTGTAGAAGCTTCTGTGCTTTCGCTATACGACAAGCAGCGTGTGGCTAGTCCAATGCTTGCCGGTGCTGCATCGGATTGGGCGAAGGTGGATGCACATGTAAAATCAAAATTGGCTGCAGCCGGAACGGTAAAGATTGTGACCAACACGATCCTTTCTCCTTCTACTGAAAAAGCACTTCAGGAATTTAGTGTTGCGTTTGGTGGAGCAGAAGTAGTGGTGTATGATTCGATTTCAAACTACGGCATCACCAAAGCATCTGAGGTGTATTATGGTCAGGCGATTCTTCCTTCCTACCACTTCGATAAGGCAAAGACCATCGTTTCATTTGGAGCGGATTTCCTAGGAACTTGGATTTCTCCAATTGAATTTGCAGGCGCTTATGCCAAAACACGTAAAATCAGCAAGGACAAGGCAGAAATGTCTCGTCACTTCCAGTTTGAGTCCAACCTGTCTTTGACAGGAGCTAATGCAGATTACCGTACCCCAATCAAAGCTTCTCAATCTGGCCTTGCCGTATTGGCCTTGTACAATGCGATCGCAGCTAAAGCAGGTGTAGCACCTGTAGCTGGAGCTAAAGTAGAAGTAGCACATTTGGACAAAGCTGCCAAAGAACTATGGGCAACTAAAGGTGCTTCCCTCGTAGTATCTGGTTCCAACGATCCAAACGTACAGGTAGTAATTCACGCCATCAACGAGTTGTTAGGAAATAATGGTGCTACCGTTGATTTCTCAACTCCAGTATATTTCAGAAAGGGGAATGATTCCCGCATGAATCAATTTATCACCGAATTGAAAGGTGGTAGTGTTGGTGCGGTGATTTTCTACAACTGTAACCCAGTATATGACCATCCAAGAGGAGCCGATCTTGCTGCTGGCATTGCTAAAGCTAAATTGAGTATAGCCACCAACGGAACCTTGGATGAAACTTCTTCTTTGGTACAGGTAATTGCTCCTGATCATCATTTCCTAGAGTCTTGGAACGATTTCCAACCGAAGAAAGGTCAGTATTCCTTGGCTCAGCCAACCATTTCTCCGCTATTCAAGACCCGTCAAGCACAAGATTCTTTCTTGACTTGGGCTGGTTCTACAGTTTCTTACTACGACTACCTTCAAGCAAATTGGACAAGCTCCCTTTATGGTATGCAAGGTGCAGGCGCCACTTTCCAAGAGTTCTGGGATAGAGCCTTATTCAATGGAGTAGTAAGCGAAGCGACTGTTTCATCTAGTGTTGCTCCAGTTGGGCAAGTGGATGCTGCCGCTGCAGAAGTATCAAAATCTTACGCTGCGGCCAACGCAGGTGCTGAGCTGGTTGTGTATTCAAAAATTGGTATTGGATCTGGAACATTCGCCAACAACCCTTGGCTACAAGAAATGGCTGATCCAATCACGAAAGCCACTTGGGACAATTACCTTACGGTATCTCAGAAGTGGGCTTCAGAAAATGGAGTATCCATGTTGGAGGAAAACACCAAGAAAGCAAAGCTTACCGTAAATGGCAAGTCGATTGTTGTTCCAATATTGGTTCAACCAGGTCAGGCCAACGGTACTTTCGGTTTAGCCTTGGGCTATGGCCGTACCAAAGCTGGTCGCGTTGCGGATGGAGTAGGGGTAAATGCCTACGACCTGCTAGACACGAGCAAAGGCTTTGTCAATTTCGACTTGACTACTAAGGTTGAGGTGGTTGCCACCGAAGAGACCTACAAAATTGCAAGAACGCAAACGCACCAGACTTTCATGGGACGTGAAAACGTAATCCAAGAAGCTACTCTTGCTGAATACAAAAAAGATGCTTCCGCTGGAAGATACAAGCCTGAAATCTACAAAGATGGTGAGTTTATAAAGCCATCCAAGATTTCACTTTGGAGTGGGCATAAGTACAGCCAACACCACTGGGGTCTTGCCATTGACATGAACTCTTGTATTGGTTGCGGTGCTTGTACCATTGCTTGCCAAGTAGAAAACAACGTGGCAGTAGTTGGAAAGCAAGAAGTACTCAATCGTAGAGAGATGGCTTGGATCAGAATTGACCGCTATTACTCTTCCGATGCTCCAGCTGATGATTTGAGTGGAATGGAAATTGCCGCAGAAAACCCTGAGGTGACCTTCCAGCCGATGATGTGTCAGCAGTGTAACAATGCCCCATGTGAGACCGTATGTCCAGTCGCTGCGACTACGCACTCCTCTGAAGGTCTCAATCAAATGACTTACAACAGATGTATTGGTACGAGATATTGTGCCAACAACTGTCCGTATAAGGTTCGTCGATTCAACTGGTTCAAATACCACGATAACAAGAATTTTGCAGGTGTAAACATTGCGCAGAACGACGACCTAGGAAAAATGGTATTGAATCCAGATGTTACTGTGCGTGTTCGTGGGGTAATGGAAAAATGCTCCATGTGTGTGCAGCGCATTCAGGCAGGTAAGCTTACCGCCAAGCGTGAGAAGCGTACTGTGGTAGATGGAGAAATTAATGTTGCCTGTGCGGTGGCCTGTCCAACAGATGCCCTTCAATTTGGTGACATGAATGATCCTGCGAGCAAGATTTCTAAGCTCTTGAAGATTGAGGTGTCAGATGCTGCGAGCAAAGAGGTGGGTGAAGAGCGTGCATACCACGTATTGGAGGAGATCAACGTAAGTCCTAATGTTTGGTACTTCACGAAGATCAGAAACAAAGAGAAAAACGAAGCGTAATTATAATAATAAGAAACTATGCAGGTTACTTCATCCGTACGCCAGCCCTTAGTTACCGGAGGTAAAACCTACCACGATGTGACACACGATGTATGCCGTCAGGTAGAAGGTAAGCCATCCAAATTGTGGTTTTTGGCTTTTCTTACTGCCGTCAGTGTATTGGGGTTGGGATCAATTGCCATTTTGGCTACACTCTGGGAAGGGATAGGCATGTGGGGCCTTAACAAGACCGTAGGTTGGGCTTGGGACATCACCAACTTCGTGTGGTGGGTAGGTATTGGTCACGCAGGAACGCTTATTTCAGCAGTATTGCTACTATTTAGACAGAAGTGGAGAACATCCATCAACCGTGCTGCAGAAGCGATGACCATCTTCGCTGTAATTTGTGCCGCGATATTCCCTGTGATTCACATGGGAAGACCTTGGTTGGGAGCCTACTGGGCACTTCCCCTTCCAAATACTTATGGTTCTTTGTGGGTGAATTTTAACTCCCCGTTGTTGTGGGACGTATTTGCAATTTCAACCTACTTCTCCGTATCCTTAGTATTCTGGTATATTGGTTTGATTCCTGATTTTGCTACCATTCGCGATCGTGCTACTGGCTTGCGTAAAATTATTTACGGAGCATTGTCATTGGGATGGGATGGCGCTGCCAAAACTTGGATGCGTTACGAGTCCGTATCGTTGATCCTAGCTGGTCTTGCTACTCCACTTGTACTTTCTGTACACACGATTGTATCCTTTGATTTTGCTACCTCGGTAATTCCAGGATGGCATACCACGATTTTCCCTCCATACTTCGTTGCAGGAGCGATTTTCTCTGGTTTCGCCATGGTATTGACCTTGATGATCATTACCCGAAAGGTGTACAAACTCGAAGATTACATCACCATTGGACACATTGAGTTGATGAATATTGTGATCATTATCACGGGATCCATTGTAGGTATTGCATACATCACCGAATTCTTTATCGCTTGGTATTCAGGGGTAGAGGCAGAACAATATGCATTTATAAACAGAGCTACTGGACCTTACTGGTGGGCCTACTGGTCTATGATGACTTGTAACGTGATCTCTCCACAACTTTTCTGGATTAAAAAGATCAGAACTTCTATTGTAGCAACTTTTGCCTTGTCGATTGTCGTGAATATCGGGATGTGGTTTGAGCGATTTGTAATTATCGTGACCTCCTTGCACCGCGATTACCTTCCTTCTTCTTGGGCGATGTTTTACCCAACTTGGGCGGATGTAGGGGTTTACCTATTCACCTTTGGTTTGTTCTTCACTGCATTCTTCTTGTTTGCCAAGTTCTTCCCTGTGATCAACATGGCTGAGGTGAAGTCTGTATTGAAGTCATCCTCTGAAAAAGCACACAAATAATCATGGAAAGAGATACTCATTTTATTTTAGGAGTCTACGACGATGAGGACGTATTGCTCCATGCAGTTGAAAAGGTTAGAGGCAGCGGTGTAAATATTCACGAGGTATATTCTCCTTATCCAGTTCACGGATTGGAGCATGTACTCGGTTACAAGCGAAGCAAACTACCGATTGCCGCATTTCTATTTGGCATGTTGGGAACTAGCTTGGCATTGACCATGCAGCTTTACATGATGAGGTTTGACTGGCCGATGATTATCGGGGGTAAAGATTTTGCAGCTTTCCCAGATTTTGTGCCTGTTTCCTTTGAAATGACTGTGTTGCTAGCCGCTTTTGGTATGGTGGGTGTCTTTTTGATCACTTCCAACTTGAAGCCTTGGACACAAGCTCGAATTTTTGATGTGAGAAGTACAGATGATAAGCACATCATGGCCATTGATTTGGCAAATAACAGCAGTTTAGATTTGGACAAGATCACAGAGATTTTGAACGAATCTGGTGCTACTGAAGTGAATAAGAAAAGTTTTGAATAGAATAAACGTAGCTATGAAAATTACGAACGCATCACTATTCGCAGGTTCTGTACTAGCCCTCTCCTTGTTGGCTGGATGCAAAGCTGGAGGTGAAAATCCGGGGCTTGAATATGCGCCTCAGATGTATCACGCTGTTGGTTACGAACCATTATCTCAAATTAAAGATGAAGCACAGGGTTCTTGGCTTTCCACTCGTGAAGATGGGAAAGGGGAATATTTTAACTCGAATGTCAATAATCCGCACGGAATGAACATGAGAGAGCCTGTAGCAAATACGGTTCCTAGAAACAAGCAAGGGTATCTTCCGCACCGATTGCAACAGTTTGAGCTAGACAAAGCAGCGCTAATCCCTAACCCAGTAACTGCCTCTGAACAGGTATTAAAAGAGGGTGAGAAGTTGTATCTCAGCTATTGTAACTCTTGCCACGGTAAGGGAGGTGAAGGAGATGGATTGTCAGGTCAAGTAATCGGAGGTGTTGCTAACCTGAAAGGGGGCGCCTACGTGAATCTTCCAGAAGGCCATATTTTCCATGTAATTACCAAAGGAAAAGGAAGAATGGGAGCTCATGGATCTCAAATCCCTGCTGAAAGTAGATGGAAAATTGTCCACTATGTTAAACAAGTAATCCAAGGTCAGGCTGTCGCTGCCGATTCAATTCTTGCAACAGATTCTACCGCGGTAGTACCAGTAAATCCAGCTAAGTAATCATGGCTCATCACGGCGAACATCACTATAATTTGGATCAGCGATTTGATTTCACTGCTTCCATCAAAAAATCAATCTTGACCGTACTGGTCTTGGGTGCAATTTTACTAGGAATCGGGGTGGTCATGGCGATGACTGGCGGGCATCCTGAAGAAGGTGCAGAGGCTGGAACACATGCTTTCCACTGGTATGAAAGATTGTATGCAAGCATATGGGTGAATAACGTATTCTTTTCGGGGATAGCGATTATTGGAGTTTTCTTCTTTGCGATCCAATTTGCCGCACAAGCAGGTTGGTCTGCACCTATTCTAAGAGTAATGCTTTCCCTAGGTAGTTGGTTGCCAATTGCGGGCGTATTGATGCTTGCCACTTTCTTTGTGGCCAATCATGATTTGTTCCACTGGACGCATTCCTACCTTTTTGATAAAGACGATCCTCAATACGATAAAATCATTGACGGCAAAGGAGCATTTTTCTTTTGGCCTATGGAGAAGGGTACTTTCCCGGTGTTCTACATCGCTAGAATGGTGATCTTCTTTGGGTTTTGGGTGTTTTTCTTCAACAAATTTAAGCAGATATCAGAGCAAGAAGATCAATTGGGTGGTTCAAGCCAATGGAACAAGATGAGAAGCTGGTCTGCTTTCTTCCTTATATTCTTCGCAGTGTCTTCTTCCATGTCCGCTTGGGACTGGGTGATGTCCATTGATACGCACTGGTTTTCTACGCTATTTGGCTGGTATGTATTCGCTTCTTGGTTTGTATCTGGTCTTTCTGTAATAACGCTGATTGTACTTTTCTTAAAAGGCAAGGGTTATCTCGAGATGGTGAATGAAAACCACGTGCATGACCTAGGTAAATTTGTATTTGGTTTCTCTATTTTCTGGACCTACCTCTGGTTTTCCCAGTTTTTGTTGATCTACTATGCCAACATTCCTGAGGAGACGGTTTATTTCGTTGAGCGTCTAGAAAGTGATATTTATGGGCCTTTTGTTTTTGTCAATTTAGGTTTGAACTTCTTCCTTCCATTTTTAGTTTTGATGACTAGAGATGCAAAGAGGCATGGTGTGTTCCTTAAATTAGTTTGTTCTATTCTTTTGGTTGGCCATTGGATTGATTTCACTTTGATGGTTCAGCCAGGCACATTAGGTCACAATGGTGGTATTGGTTTTATGGAGTTAGGAATGCTATTGGTGTATGGTTCTTCTTTTGCTTTCGTCGTGCTAGGAGCTTTAGCAAAGCGGAATTTAATTGCGAAGAATCACCCAATGCTAGAAGAGAGTTACAATCATCATATTTAATTATTCATCCAAAAAAGTAAGTTATGTACGGGTTTCTTATTGGAGTTGGGGTTCTATTGTTACTATCTGTCATATGGATGGTATACCGGATACAAACCCTAGTATCGGTTGTTAAAGGGTCGGATAAAAAACTTGAAACTACCAGCAACAAGGTAAATGCTTTCTTATTCATCGTATTTATGGTGGGTACAGGTACTTTGATGACTTGGTATTCTATCAAAGAATTCGATAATTACACCTTGCCAGTAGCTTCTGAGCATGGGGTTATCACGGACGAGTTGTTTTGGATTACAATGGCAGTTACTGGGGTAGTATTTATAATCACCCATATCTTGTTATTTATTTTTCCTTACAAGTATCAATACAAAGAAGGTAGAAAAGCTGCTTTTTATCCTGACAACCATAAGTTGGAAATCATTTGGACCGCGGTACCGGGAGTGGTATTGGCTGGTTTGGTGATTTCAGGCTGGATGGCTTGGTCGGATATCACTGCTCCAGCACCTGAAAAAGCACATGTGGTAGAAATCATGGGCTATCAGTTTGCTTGGGAAGTTCGGTATCCAGGTAAAGACAATGTCCTTGGTGATTACGATTACCGATTAATCAGCGCTGCGAATTCCCATGGAGTTGATTTTACGGATAAGAATGCTACGGATGATTTTCCTTCCCCAAAAGTTGTCATTCCTAAAGGGGAGCCAGTTTTATTTAAAATCAGAGCTCGAGATGTATTGCACTCTGTCTTTGCTCCTCACATGCGTTTGAAAATGGATGCAGTGCCAGGAATGCCTACGCGTTTTTGGTTTATTCCAACAAAAACAACTGCAGAGATGCGGGCAGAACTGAAAGATCCTGAGTTTGAGTATGAAATCGCTTGTACAGAAATTTGTGGGCGTGGACACTTTTCAATGCGAAAAGTGATTGAAGTGGTAGAACCTGCTGAGTACCAAAAGTGGTTGGCAGAGCAAAAGTCTTTTATTCAGCAAAATCCTGCCATTGCTGGCGGTCAAAAAGCTGAAGTAAAGGAAATTGCTGGAATTGAAAAAAGCGTTAGTAATAAATAAAAATCAAAGTTATGGCTACAGCAACAGTTGCACATCAAGACACTGCAGTTCATGAGCACCATGAACACGAGCATCATGATCACGAGCATCATGACAATTTTATAAGTAAATACATTTTTACAACCGATCACAAAATGATCGCGAAGCAATTCCTAGTAACAGGAATTTTCTGGGCGATCATCGGAGGTTTTCTTTCCACCTTATTCAGGTTACAATTGGGTTTCCCGGATATGAATTTGGAATTCCTTCGTCCTTTATTGGGCGGTTGGATTGATGAAACAGGTAAACTTGATCCAACTTTCTATTTAGCCTTAGTCACCATGCACGGTACCATCATGGTATTCTTTGTGTTGACGGCAGGTTTGAGTGGTACCTTCTCTAACTTCTTGATTCCGCTTCAGATTGGTGCGCGTGACATGGCTTCAGGCTTTATGAACATGCTTTCCTACTGGTTCTTCTTCTTGTCAGGTGTGATTATGTTTATCTCACTTTTCCTGAAAACTGGACCTGCTGGTGGGGGATGGGTAGTTTATCCACCTTTGTCAGCATTGGAGCAAGCTATACCAGGATCTGGAATGGGAATGACCCTTTGGTTGATTTCCATGACCTTCTTTATTGCCTCCTCTTTGTTGGGAGGTATTAATTATGTGACAACAGTAATCAACCTTCGAACCAAGGGTATGTCTTTCTCAAGACTTCCTTTGACGATTTGGGCTTTCTTTTTGACTGCTGTAATAGGTATTCTTTCCTTCCCAGTTTTGTTCGCTGCAGCTTTATTGCTTGTTTTTGACCGAAGCTTTGGAACGTCCTTCTACCTTTCTGATATCTATGTAGCTGGAGAAGCTCTTCCAAACACAGGGGGTAGCCCAGTACTTTACCAACACTTGTTCTGGTTCCTAGGACACCCTGAAGTGTATATTGTATTGTTGCCTGCTTTAGGTATTACCTCAGAAGTTATCGCCACCAACTCTCGTAAGCCGATTTTTGGATACAAGGCCATGGTTGTTTCTTTGTTGGGCATTACTGTTCTATCTTTTATAGTTTGGGCTCACCACATGTTTGTATCGGGAATGAATCCATTCCTTGGTTCGATCTTTATGTTCCTAACCTTGATCATTGCAGTTCCTTCAGCGGTGAAAGTATTTAACTACCTCGCCACACTTTGGAGAGGCAACTTGATCTTTACGCCTGGAATGTTATTCTCCATCGGTCTCGTATCCTTCTTTATTTCTGGTGGTTTGACGGGTGTATTCTTGGGTAACTCTGCGATTGATATTCAATTGCACGACACCTATTTTGTGGTCGCTCACTTCCACTTGGTAATGGGTTCCGCCTCTTTCTTCGGTTTGATGGCAGGGGTGTACCATTGGTTCCCTAAAATGTTTGGACGAATGATGGATGCCAAGTTGGGATACATCCACTTCTGGTTCACCTTTGTGGGAGTTTACATGATCTTCTTCCCAATGCACTACATTGGTATCGCTGGCTTCCCAAGAAGGTATTACTCTTGGACCAATTATGAATTTGCAAATATGTACACTGATTTGAACATGTTTGTATCGGTAGCTGCGATTATCACTTTTTCTGCGCAGGCGATCTTCTTGTTCAACTTCTTTTACAGCATGTATAGAGGAAGAAAAGCGACACTCAATCCTTGGAGCTCTAACACCTTGGAGTGGACTACTCCTTTGCATCCTGGACATGGCAACTGGCCTGGTGAAATTCCAACTGTATACCGTTGGCCATACGACTATTCTAAGCCGGGTGCAGCTGAAGATTTTATCCCTCAGCACATTCCATTGTCCCAAACTCCAGAATCTAACCTTCCACATGAGCGAGAGCAAGTGAAATTAGAGTTAGAAATCATGAAGGACGAGGCAGAGCTATTAGCGGTGAATGGCTCAAAGCACTAAAAATAAAGTAAACAGCTACCGCCGCCTCTCAGGTATCACTGTGGTAGCTGTTTATTTTCTAATTCTGGTGGGAGGCATTGTGAGAAGTACGGGTTCAGGTATGGGTTGTCCCGACTGGCCGAAGTGCTTTGGTTCAGTCGTTCCCCCGACATCAGTGAACCAACTTCCAGAAAACTATCAGGAAATTTACCTCGAAAAAAGGCTTGCAAAAAACGAACGATTTGTAGCGACTTTGTCCAAGTTGGGCTTTAAAGAAACTGCTAATCAACTAGCCAATGACAAGTCCATTCAAATTGAGGAAGAGTTCAATGCCACCAAAACCTGGATTGAATACATCAATCGGCTTATCGGAGTGGTAATTGGTCTTCTAATTCTAGCGACTTTGGTAAAATCATTTTCACTTTGGTCACAGGATAAATGGATTGCAATCACGGCGTTTCTATCCCTTGTTCTAGTGGCGTTTACTGGTTGGATTGGATCTATCGTGGTTTCTACTAATTTACTGGCTTGGATGATTACGGTGCACATGCTTCTAGCTTTGGCTTTGGTTGCGGTGCTTTTGTATAGTCACCGCAGAGCTGCTCGCTTGCTTGCAACGAAGCAAATTACGAGTCCAATGCCGAAAAAAATCTTTGGCTTGCTTTTAGCCGCAAGTATATTGATGTTGATTCAGGTAGTCCTGGGTACACAAGTTAGAGAAGGAATAGATCGCGTTTCATTTGCTATGGGAAATATGCTTCGTGAGGAATGGGTTGGAAAGGTGGGCTTGGTATTCCTAGTGCATCGCTCTTTCTCTTTAGTGCTGTTGGCTTTGCATGTCCTGTATTTTGTGTGGACATTTAAATTTTCAACTCGCCACAGCTCTTTATCCTACTGGAATCAGGCGCTTTTGTTGCTTTTAGTACTTGAGATCATTTCTGGCATGGGGATGGCGTATTTTGGTATACCTGCCTACTTACAGCCTGTCCATTTGCTTTTCGGCTCCATGATCTTAGGAGTTCAATTTATTCTAATGCTTCAATTGAAGGAACAATCTAACCCTAAACTTATTCAGCAGCTATGAGCTCAGTTGATGTGACATCAAGCAGCTTGCTATTTTTAATCCGAGGTAGGCTTGCGGCCTATTCTGATTTAATCAAGTTTCGGCTTTCTGCTTTGGTGACTTTTTCTGCTGTCTTCGGCTATATACTTGGAGACCGTGGTGTTTTCGGCTGGCCTGGTTTTATCGGTTTAACTTTAGGTGGCTTCTTAATTTCAGGGGCTTCTGGTGCTGCCAATGAGATCATGGAGCGCGATTTGGATAAGTTGATGAAGCGGACCCAGAATCGACCGCTTCCCCTGCAGCTTATTTCCTTGCAGGAGGCTTATTGGCTTACTGGTTTTGTGGCACTTTTAGGAATTAGTTTACTTTGGATTTTCACCAATCCATTGACTACTGGCTTGGGGATTTTGAGCATGTTACTTTATGTATTTGCCTACACTCCACTCAAGCGTGTGGGTCAGATTGCTGTTTTTGTAGGAGCTATTCCTGGTGCGATGCCTCCTTTGCTGGGATGGACCGCTGCCACGGGATCGATCACCTATGAGGCGTTGATTATTTTTGGAATTCAATTTGTTTGGCAGTTTCCTCATTTCTGGGCGATTGCTTGGGTGAGTGATGAGGATTACAAACGAGCTGGATTTAAGTTGCTCCCAAGTGGGGGAGGGCAGGATTTGAACACTGCAATTCAGATTATGATCTACACCCTATTCTTATTGCCATTGGGACTATTGCCTAGCTATTTCGGTTTGGTGGGCTTGAATTCAGGTATTGTTGCCACCGTATGTGGGGTTCTGTTTTTGGCTCAAACCTTTTCGCTGATGCGGGATTGTTCTCGAAAGTCAGCTTTAAAAATCATGTTCGGATCCTTTATTTATTTGCCAGTAGTGCAGATTGCGTATTTGTTAGATAAAATGCCTTAAGTCATGGAGAGTGAATTAAAATACATAGATATTGTCGAGCAGCCTATCAGCATGCATCCAAAGAAATTTGCGCTTTGGCTCTTTATGGTAACTGTATTGATGGTGTTTGCAGCGCTTACAAGTGCCTATATCGTCCGTCAGGCTGAGGGTAATTGGCTGGAGTACGAGTTGCCAGAGATCTTTTGGATTACTTCTGGAATTGTTGTGCTCAGTTCAATATGCGTTCAAGGAGCTTATTTTGCGGCTAAAAAGGATAATTTTCTTGGCTTACGGATTTGGATGGTATTGACTGTGTTGTTGGGTGTTGCTTTTCTGGTAGGCCAATGGTACAGTTGGGTAGCATTGGTGGATCGGGAAGTATTTTTTGTGGGGAATCCAGCAGGATCTTTTTTGTATGTTTTCACAGGATTGCACGCGGTTCATTTGATCAGCGGTGTGATTTTTCTGATTATTGTATTAATTTCAATCTTTAGATATAAGGTGCATTCACAAGCACTGAATACCCTAGAAATGGCCACTACCTACTGGCATTTTTTAGGAGGTTTGTGGTTGTATTTATTTCTATTTTTACTTTTGAATCATTAAAGTTAACCAAGCACAAAAAATTACCTATGTCTGCGCATTCTACTGCTATTGAAGTAAGTTCGAAAAGAGGCGTTTGGGGAGGAGGAAATGAACCCCTGAAGGCTAGTTATGGAAAACTCATGATGTGGTTTTTCCTACTCTCTGACATCTTCACCTTTGCTGCTTTTCTAATCACCTACCTGGCTATCCGTGTCAGCTACCCTGCCTATGCGGGTGCTGCGGAAACCTTTACAGGTTCCAACGAGTACTGGCCTGTGCCTGAATTGGTATTTGAGGCGCTTCCATTCCTACATGGAGTGCATGCTCCACTAATATTTGTGGGGATCATGACCTTTGTCTTGATTGCTAGTTCTGTTACCATGGTATTGGCTGTAGAAGCAGGTCACCGAAATGATAGAAATGATGTGGTAAAGTGGATGCTATGGACGCTACTTGGAGGGATTACCTTCTTGAGTTGCCAGGCTTGGGAGTGGTCTCACTTTATCCATGGTACAGATGCTGGGTCATTGCTGACTTATGTAAATGGGTTAGGTCAAAATGTGACAGAGACTGTTTATGGTGCCAACCTGATGGTCAACGAATATGGCCCTGGGTCTTTTGCTCAACTATTTTTCTTCATTACTGGATTCCATGGTTTCCACGTAACGATTGGTGTTTTCTTGTTGTTCCTTTGCTTTTACCAAGCTGCAGTAGGAATTTATGATAAGAGAGGCCATTACGAAATGGTAGAGAAAATTGGACTCTACTGGCACTTCGTGGATTTGGTTTGGGTATTTGTATTTACCTTATTTTATTTGATTTAAGCAATTCAATTCGCGCATTATGGAAGTTCAAGACACTAAATCTACGCTTCAGGTAGCTCCTAGAAACGAAGAAAAAATTAAGAAAATCTGGAAAACTGCTCTTATTCTTCTCGCCATTACGGTAGGAGAATTCATAATGGCGTTTACCATGGATAGAGGAGTTTTGCTGTATGCTCTATTTATTATCCTGACCATTTGGAAGGCCAAATACATCATGATGGAATTCATGCACCTAGGTGAGGAAGCTAAGCCACTTTTCTACTCTATCATTGTGCCCTTGATTTTCTTGGTTTGGCTTGTCATCGCATTAGTCAAGGAGGGTTCAGACATCTTCCTCATGCGTTGGTAAAAATAATTTATTAAAAAAAATTTAGGTTGAGGTGAAGCACTTCAACCTTCTTTTTTGTTATACACTTACTATGCGTAGTTTACGAATTCTTCAAGGCCTTGTCTTGGTCTGTATTTTGTTAATTCCAATATTGATCTTCTTGTTTTTGAAGGGCTTTGGAAAAAACGAATACGATATACCTATCTTCTTTCAAACTGGGGTGGACAATCCATTTCAGGAATGTCCAGTAACGGATAGCACGCAGCATTACATTCCTGAATTTTCATTCACCAATCAGGATGGGAAGCCGATGGGAAGGGCGCAAATGCAAGGAAAAATCACCATTGTAGATTTCTTTTTCACTTCCTGCCCAAGTATTTGTCCAGTGATGTCTAAGGAGATGGAGCGCGTAAATGACCATTTTAGAGATGAATCACAGGTGCAAATCATGTCTATTAGCCTTGACCCAACCTATGACACCCCACAAATCCTAAAGGAATATGCGGAGGAATATCATGCTATTCCTGGGAAATGGAATTTCCTTACTGGGTCAAAGGAAGAAACCTTTCAATTGGCACGTTGTGGATTTGTGCTGCCTGCTTTGGATGGCAATGGAGTGCCAGATGATTTTGTGCATAGTGATAAATTTATATTGATTGACGACGAAGGGCGAATCCGGGGCTATTACAGTGGAACTACTCGAGAAGGGGTGGATCTGTTGATTTTGGAAACAAAAATTTTACTTTATGGAAAAGACTAATACTGCGAATTTGGCTCCGCAGGAAGCAAAGGTCAAAAATTGGATTATCGGCATCTCTATTGCCATTCCTCTGGCAGTGGCTGTTCTTTTATTTATGCCTACCAAGCTCACCTCCCTAGGTGGATGGGTCTATTTCCTGCCTCACTTGAATGCAATAATCAATTCTGCTGCTTCTGTGGCCTTGATTTTGGCGTTGGTGTTTATCAAGCAGAAGAAGTACAATTTGCATGGGGCAACGATGACGGTAGCTTTTGTTTTGGGAGCCATATTTCTAGTGTCCTATGTGATCTACCATGGTGCCGCAGAGAGTACTCCTTTTGGCGGTGAAGGGGCGATTCGCATCGTTTACTATTTCTTGTTGATTACCCATATCATCTTTGCGGCGGTGGCACTATTCCCCATCTTGTTTGCTTATTACTATGGATATACCAATCAGCGAGACAAACACCGCAAAGTGGTCAAGTATGCCTATCCCATTTGGTTGTACGTATCCATTACAGGCGTGATTGTTTACCTTATGATCGCTCCCTATTATACCCAGACTTTCTAAAATCTGTAGTACCCTTTCAAATACAGGAGAATACATGAAATTCAAAATCTTAGTTCTACTTGCAGCGAGTTTCTTTAGTACCCTTGCGGCGGCTGCACAATGTGCCATGTGTAGGGCATCTGTTGAAAACAACGTAAGCAATGGAGACACCTCCATTGGTGCTGGACTCAACAATGGGATTTTATATCTCGTGGTGATGCCGTATTTAATGGCAGGAATCATCGGTTACCTCTGGTACAGGTCTTCCAAAAAGAAGAAAGCGAAACTCCAACCACGCTAATACTATACGGCAAAGTTTGATATCAAACTTTGCTTTTTTATTTTTAGTCTTCATGAAGCTTTCCATCCGCAGTATTCTTCTTTTTGGAAGTGTACTTCTTCTGCCTGTAGTCCTCATTTTGAATTTTTTTGTTTATCAAAAAAGTCAAGAGGAAACCTACATCCAGGCTATTGAAAAGAGAATTCATGCGGTAGAAGTAGCATTTAACCTAGATTTCGAACTTTTCCAACGCTTGGGCACTGGTCTGGACTCTTTGAGTTTTGAGCGCGTAAGTAGCGAGGCCTACAGCTATCCTTTTTTTATTGTTAACCCTCAAAAAGAGCTTCAGTATTGGTCTACCAATGATTTCAGCTTGGATTTTTCCAACTTGGATTTAGCGCGAGAATTTCAAGTTCATGGGTCACCATCTGGCACTTTTTTACTAAAGCTTCAAAAGATATCGCCTAAAGAGGGGGCCGGTTTTTTTGTTCAAGCTTTTCGCTTGGTATGGTCTGGGGATATTAAAAATGAATATGTGGTGATGGGGCCTAACCCCGAGGTATTTGGGAATTCGTTATTTACGCTTTACCCCAATGCAACCGAAGGAGCCTTCCAGGTCAAATCCTCCAGCAGCCAACCTTTGTTTGGCATTGACTTTCAAGTAGGGTTTGTTTCTGTGGGAAAAACTTGGACGACTCCCTTGTTGATTTTTAGTTTTTCCATCTTTTTGCTCTATGCATTTCTCAGTTTTATTTTTTTGAGAAAAAAATGGAGAAAAGGACAAGTTTGGCAGGCCATAGGCTATGGTTTTTTTATTCTTTTGGTGATTCGAGCGGGCATGCTGGCTTTCAGATTTCCGCAAGACTACTTAGATCTATTGCTTTTTGATCCAAAGGCATACAGCTCTTCCTGGTTGGTGCCTAGCCTAGGGGATCTGCTGCTGCATACGGGTTGCATCGTGCTTATTTTAGGCTTATTGGTTTACGAGCTTTCCTCCAAATCCATTTTGGAAAAATTTTCCAGTTGGCGGCTTCGGGTTCGAGAGGAAGGATTACTTCTTTTGGCCTTTGCGATTTCTACCTTGTTTTTTGGGGGCCTCTGGGCTATCGTCCGGGATTTAGTGCTTCGCGCATCATGGAGTTTGGATATCTCATCGATCCCAAGCTTTGATCAACTGGTGGGTAGCAGCTTTTTGATTGTTTTCCTCTGGGCAGCAGCTTATGTATTTCTGAGTTTTACCTTACTCAATTTATTTATCCGTGGGGGCTCAAGTAAGCGTTTAGTGTACCGAACCTTACTTGTGATGGCTGGGGTTTGCACGCTAATTTTCTTTTTTTGGAATAGTTGGTTTGGGATAGCAGGTTTGGTCCACTTCCTGTTTCTATTTTCTATAATTAGGTTTGACCTAGTTGCCAATGTGTACCGTTTAGGTTTAGAAACCTTCTTGACGCTTTTTTATGCTAGCCTTATTGCTGCAAGCATAGTGGCGGCAAGTAGCTACCAATCTTCTGCGGATCGACTGGCACAGTCCAAAGTTGTTTTTGCCAATCAGCAGCTGTTGGCCTCCGAAGGACGAACGGCCTTGATTTTAGAAGACATTTTTTCCAGGCTCAAAAACGATCTTTTTATTCAAAATCGATTGGCAGACCCTTTGCTCTCCAAAGATCCGGTAGTGAGTAAAATCAGAAAAATTTATTTGGACAACTATTTCGATCAATTCGAAGTAGTGATCCGTATTTTTTCGCCTTCGGCTAAGCAAATTGGAGGGCGTTTGGAGGGGGAGTCCTTGCAAGAATTGCAGCAAGAGTTTGTCAAGAGCGACTATGCCACTCAGGTACCTAATTTATATTATGTACAAGACTCAGCAGGTGGAAGGGAAAGTAAGTTTGTAGCTTTTGTTCCGATGAACAAGGCTGGCCTTGGATTAGGGACACTTTATTTAGAGTTTGATCAACTGCGAATTCAATCTGGCAACGCCTATCCAAGTTTACTTTTGGATGAGCAGTATGCTGAAAAATTGAAGACCGATCCTTTTGATTATGGGGTATTTAAAGAAGGAGAACTGATCCGAAGTTCGGGCAGCTTTAACTACCAGCAGGAAGAGATTGGATTGATGTTGCAAAATCCCGCCTTGCTAGATGGGGGAGTTGAGTCCTTGGGCTACCAGCATCTGGGGATAAAAAATGGGGAGGAGCTCTGGGTTTTGTCTTCTCCGGTCATTTCGGTGAAACAGTTTTTTGGGACCCTTTCGCTATTTTTTGTGGTCTTTGTTTTTCTCACGTTTCTTTCCATTCTGGGAAGTATGCTGATGCAGGGATACCGAAAGTTTGAATTCAACTACTCCACAAAGCTTCAACTCTACCTGAATTTTGCCTTTTTCTTTCCAATTCTAATCATTTCAATCATTACCACCGGCTTACTTTCTCAAAGTTATAAGGAGGATCTGAATGGACAGTACCTTCAAAAAGCCACCTTAATTAAAGGAAATTTAGTCCGATTTTTTGGAGGTCAATCCTTAGAAGAAGTAGATCGCGATGCGCTTAGTGAGGAAATAAATGCACTTGCGACCACTGTGGGCACAGATATCCACTTGTATGGAAAGGAAGGATCCTTAGTGACTTCAAGTAGAATTACCATTTTTGAAAAGAAGCTTTTATCCAACCGCATGCATCCTGGAGCTATGGCAGCATTGGTGGAAGGTAAAGGTGTGGAGGCCCTTTTAGAAGAACAGGTTGGAAAGCTCAGGTACCAAAGCGTGTATTTGGCAATTCCTTCCCAATCCAACGCCTCCATCAATGCAGTGTTGGCGATACCTTTTTTCGAGTCTGAAGAAGAACTCAATTCCCTCACCTCTGATGTTTTGGGAAATGTTTTCAATGCCTTTGTGGTGATCTTTATTCTGTTTTTGATCATTTCCTTTTTGGTAACCAAAAATTTGACGCTACCCTTTCGCTTGCTTACCCAAAAACTCAAGGTGACTAATCTTGAAAATAACGAGCCGATGTACTGGTCTTCCAAGGATGAAATTGGGCTATTGGTGAATGAGTATAACCAGATGCTCTCCAAATTGGAAGCAAGTAAAAAGGTGCTGGCGTCAACTGAAAAGGAATCAGCTTGGCGAGAGATGGCCAAGCAAGTGGCCCATGAGATCAAGAATCCACTTACTCCAATGAAGCTTACCTTACAACATTTACTTCGTTTGGAGCGGGAAGGAAAATTGGAGGATGCGGATAAACTGAAAAAGTCGCTCGAAACCTTGATTCATCAGGTGGATGGCTTGAGTGGAATTGCCTCTTCATTTTCCACTTTTGCAAAGATGCCGCTTCCTAATAATGAATTGATGAACTTTAAGGAGGTGTTGTCCAAGGTGCTGGAGCTATTTAAAACCGATAAACGGATGGAGTTGGAATTCCAAGACGATTCCTTTACCGATCAAATTTCAATTTTGGGTGACGATAAACTTTTTGGTCGAGTGATCTCCAACTTGATCATCAATGGCATGCAGGCAGTAGAGCCAGGGAAAAAGCCGCATATTCGGATTTGGCTCTGGCTAACAGATCGTGCTGTATTTTTGGAAATTTCGGATAATGGGAAGGGGATTCCTCTAGAACTTCGGGATAAAATCTTTATTCCCAACTTTAGTACCAAGAGCCAGGGTTCTGGACTCGGTCTTGCCATTGCAAAAAGTGGTGTGGAAACCGCTGGAGGCAAAATCTGGTATGAAACTGAAGTGGGCAAGGGAACTACTTTTTTCCTGACCTTTCCTTTGGCCAAAGCTAATTCTGAGTAGGAAGTAGTGAAGCGGATTGGTACTGCTCAAAGAAAAATCCTTCTAAAGTCATTCGTTATTTCAGATTAAATCAATTCATAAAAAAATGTAACTTTGTCTGAAGTAAATAGTTGTTACACTAACTATTAAGCAACGAAACAAATGAAGAAAAGTATCCTAGTGAGTGGAGGTACAAAAGGAATAGGAAGGGCAATTGTCGAACGATTTGCCAAGGAAGGTTTTGATATTTTTACCTGTTCTCGAAATGGGCAAGATTTACTTGCATTGACGCAGTCCTTGGAACAAGCCTACCCTGGAATTTCTGTAAGCACCCATGTGGCAGATCTTTCCAAGAAAGAGGAAGTTTTATCCTTTGCGGAAGTGGTAAAAGCCAAAGGCATTCCGGATGTAATCGTTCACAATACTGGAATTTTTTTGCCAGGATCCCTTCATGAGGAGCCAGATGGAAACTTGGAGTTTCTGATGGATACCAACCTTTATTCCGCGTATTACCTGACTCGAGCATTTGCCAAAGAACTAATACAGCGCAGATCTGGGCATATTTTTAGTATTGGATCCATTGCTGGCATTACCGCTTATGCTAATGGCGGGAGTTACTCCGTGTCCAAGTGGGCGATGCTAGGCATGACGAAGTGCTTCCGTGAAGAATTCAAACCGCATCAAGTCAAAGTGACCTCGATTTTACCGGGGGCTACCCTAACCGATGCCTGGGCAGGAGTGGATTTGCCCGCCACTCGTTTCGTGAATGCAGAGGATGTGGCAGATTCAGTTTGGGGAGCGTATAACCTTTCCCTGGGTGCTGTTGTTGAAGAACTAATTATTCGTCCCCAACTAGGAGATATTTAAGCTATGGAATCTCAATTGAAGCCTTTTGAAGGTGGTTATTGCAACAGTTTAACCCAGTATTCACGGAGAGTAACTATTCCGGTACGGGTAGGTGATGTGATCATTGGTGGGGACAATCCCATCGTCGTGCAGTCCATGACTACGGTTGACACGATGGATACACAAGGCTCTGTGGAGCAGTGTATCCGCATGATCGAATCTGGATGTCAACTCATTCGAATCACCGCGCCTTCGCTCAAAGAAGCGGAGAACCTACGTAACATCAAGGAGGAATTGCGAAAGCGCGGATACAACACGCCTCTAGTAGCAGACATTCACTTCACGCCGAATGCCGCTGAATTGGCAGCAAAAATTGTAGAGAAAGTGCGCATCAATCCGGGCAACTATGCGGACAAAAAGAAATTTGAAGTCATCGACTATACCGACGCTTCCTACGCCGAGGAGTTGGAGCGTATCCGGGAGCGTTTTTTGCCTTTGATAAAAATATGTAAGGAGCATGGTACCGCCATGCGTATTGGCACCAATCACGGTTCCTTGTCAGACCGAATCATGAGTCGCTACGGGGATACTCCGCTGGGAATGGTGGAGTCAGCCTTGGAGTTTCTCAGAATTTGCGAAGACGAAAAGTACCACGAGATCGTCATTTCCATGAAGTCTTCCAACACGCAGGTAATGGTTCAGGCCTACCGCTTGCTGGTTCAAAAGCTAAACGAAGGAGGATTCAAACCTTATCCCTTGCACCTAGGGGTAACCGAAGCGGGCGAGGCAGAGGATGGTCGAATCAAATCGGCCGTAGGCATAGGAACGCTTTTGGAAGATGGCTTGGGAGATACCGTACGCGTTTCCTTGACCGAAGACCCAGAGTTTGAAGGACCGGTAGCATCTGCCTTGATTGACCGCTATACGTCACGAACTGGGCATGCCCCGATAGCCCCGCTAGCATCCTATCCCATTCAACCTTTTGAATACACCAAGCGTCAAGTAACCGAAGTATACAATTTTGGAGGGCAAAATGTGCCCCGAGTGATTGCGGATATTTCTGCGCTTTCGGAAGTTACCGATCGTGAAATGAAGGCTGTGGGGCATTTTTACTTGCCTGAATTGGACAAGTGGAAAATGAATGATCAGGGTTGTGACTTTATTTATTCGGGTGCCAATCCCATTCCCTTTATGCTTCCGAATGGGATGAAGGAAATCCAGAACTATTCCATTTGGAAAGCTGTGGGTGATCAATTGAATAAATTTCCCCTATTCCAAATTCATGAATACCAAAATGCGACGGAAATTCACCAAGAACTTAATTTCCTAGCCGTAAGCACAAAGGATATCGATCAAGCCATTTCTTTGGTAGGAACCAGAAAAGATACCATCCTGCTTTTGTCCAGCAGCAATGCCCATGGCATGCCCGATTTGCGAAGGGCATTTGTGGCGTTATTGGAGGCAAACTGTGGCGCTCCAGTGGTGGTGCAGGTGAGTTATCCGGCGCATACCGCAGATCAAACCATGCTGTATGCCGCTACAGATGTAGGAGGCTTGTTGGTAGATGGGTTAGGGGATGGAATTGTGATTTCCTTGAATCCAGAAGCATCTCAAGATCGGAGCCAGGTATTGGAGCAGATCAAACTTCACAATTCGGTTAGCTTTGGTGTGCTTCAAGCGGCACGTACCCGCATGTCTAAGACGGAATATATTTCTTGTCCTTCTTGTGGGCGAACGCTTTTTGATTTGCAAATAACGACAGCAACGATCCGCAAGCGTACAGATCACTTGAAAGGGGTGAAGATTGGCATCATGGGCTGTATTGTCAATGGTCCAGGTGAGATGGCCGATGCAGATTACGGCTATGTAGGTTCGGGTAAAGGTAAAATCACCTTGTACAAGGGCAAAGAGGTAGTCAAGCGCTCCGTGGCCTCTGAAAAAGCAGTGGACGAATTGATCAACATCATCCGTGAAGACGGAAAGTGGCTAGAGCCAGAGGCGATTTAAATGAAAAATTTAGTCGTATTTGTCACCCTCTTTTTGTTTGTGTTTTCTGTCAATGCTCAGGATGCTATTCGCATTAGCTTCTCAAACGACTCCAAAGACATATACCATCTTTCGCTTGTTATCTATACACCCGATGGAAAAATTCAAACAAGGGTAAGTGATTTAACTCCTGGCCAAATTAAAACCTATTCTTTACCAGTTACTACTGAGATTTTTATTGCAAGTAGGAATCAAGAGGCTTTTGCCATGAAGGGAAACGACATTAAATCAACAGGTGTAAAACCTTATCTTGTTCTTAAAGATTCGGATGACGAGACATTGATTCAGCTCAGTTCCTTAGCTAAAGAATAAAACACCAAGCTTGGGGTTTTAAGAAAATCACCAAGTCAATCCTCAAATTCTAGTTGCACCTTTTGTGGATCAAGAATTTTTGATGTAGAAACTAAACTTATCTTTATTCCTTCGGGTTAATGGATAAACCGCTTTTGTCATGGAAGAAAAAAATCAAGTGAAAGAGTTTTTTAAGTTGGGTGAGGTAGGGAATTATTTTCTCCGTGTATTCCGAAAGCCTGACCCCAATGCCCCAAGCAACATCAACTTACGGATGATGCATGGCATCAACAAGATTTCCATTCTTATCTTCTTGTTTGCGGTGATCTTTTGGATTATCAAAAGATTTATCTAAAAATCATTTTCTAGGTGAGTCCTACTTCGAAAATAAGAGAACAAACCTAGAATAGAATACCGACCTGAAAGCTGAGGCTATGGTACAGTGTGCTTACCTTATTTAAGGAGTTAAATCCCTCAGGTAGGGAAGCTCTTGTCCAGAAGGCATGAATTTTTGGACGAGTTTCTGATTGACTATGGCTTCCTTCCAAGGAACTGCTGCGTTGCCATTTGTAGCCTATACTCGCTGTCAGTGCCCAGTCTCCTTTTTTTGCGGGCATGCTAACACCCAAAAATGGATTGAAGTAAACCCCGCCCTCTTGCCATGTGCTGGACCAGTCTGTACGTTCTCGTTTTTCTAGAAAAGTGGTCCCAAATCCTGCATTGAGTCCTCCCATCCACTTTGAGCCGATGTCGTCGCCAATAAAACCTCTCCAGCCTAATCCTATGGGTAGTATCCGTACGTCGGGATAGTTGTCATAGCCCAGATGGATTCCTAAGTAGTGATTGGGTTTGATTTCCTTCCCATGGAAGGCAGAAAAGAAAAAATCGAGCCGATTTTCAATCTCTTCTGACCACAAGATTTTTGATTTTCCGCTCAGTAAACCCAATTCCAATTGCGTGAGTGTAGCTTTCTCTTGGGCAGCTGCGAGTTGCACGCTGCACCAAGAGATAAGAAACATAAAAATCAATTTGCTGTACCTCATCTTAGCTTACTTCAATTGGATTGCTTACTTGGATGCAGCTTAGCTTCCTCAGTTTGGCTGGGTTGCTGTAATCGTATTGACATACCCCATCTGGGCCGATGACGATTAATGATTTAGGTCCAGGGATCAGGTCTACTGACTTCATGGATTGAAGAAATTCCAATTGATTTTTATCGATGGTGAGGACATCCGAAGCGTTGAAGCTTTTGAGTCCATGCTTGCCTTCCGCTACATAGAGGTAGTTTTCCGCCAATCCCAATCCGTGGGGGTTAAGCATTGGATAGGCCTTTAAGAGTTTGGGCTGGTAAGGATTCTTGATATCCAATACATGGAGTTCATTTACCCCATTGACACAAAAATTCCCACTGCGCAGCGTCACAAATGCATAGTCCTCGTTGACTACCACCGGATCACAGGAAAGGACATGTTCGTAAACAGCCATGCGTTTAGGGGCAGCGGGATTGGAGGCATCGTAGATATGCAAGCCTCGGTTGGAACCAATAAATAGTTTCTGATCAAATGGAAATATGGTTTCGATGCCCCAGCCCAGATCTACGGGCTTGAGGAACTTGGGTTCGGCTGGGCTTTCGACATCAAATACACGGAGGGTGTTTTGATCTACGGCAAACAGGTGTCCATCCATCAGCGTAAATCGGGCCATGGATCCGCCGGTGCCATAGCTTTGGGAAGCTTTGGCCATGTTTGCTAGAAGGCTCATGCCAGGTCGCACGGTCCACATCCCATCGTATTCCCAGCTTGGAGAATCGCTGGTAAGTACGGTGTCTTTGAACGTAATGATTTTTCCTGTGCTGTGCTGGTAGAGGTGGGTGAACACATCTTCCACCCGCTTGACTAGGCGGATATTTTGAATGTTAGTTAGGTCAAAGGCGAGCAAATCCACGTAATTGTCTGCATAGAGGATGTTGCTATTGATTGCCAAGTCCACATTGCCTTCAATCGGGATAAAACTCAGGTTGATCGGGTTGGATGGATTTTTATTGTCGTAGATATGAATCCCCTTGCTGGGCTCATTGATGAGTAAATAATTATTGTAAATGTAAATCTTTCCCGGATTCTCTATTTCCTGAGCAGGAATTGGAGCAAGAGACTTGCCTCGAACATCCTTCATTTCTAAATAAATAGGCATCATGGTTCGATACGTGTAGGTAGCGTTTACCTCATCGGTACATGAAAAAAGCAAAGTACTTGCCAAGAGGACTAGTGCGATTTTAAGATGGAAAAGTTTCATAGGGTAGTTGATTTAGGTAAAACAAAGTTAATTATTTTCAAAACGCGCTTCATCGAGGATTCGCTACAGCCAAGGGATTTTTTTTATTTTTTTGCGGGCCTTTGGTTTTAATTTTTTAGATTCCTAGAAGGAATTGCAGGAATTGGATTTTCCTTTTTTTAGATGGGGGTGATGCTCCATTCAAAATCACTACATTGATCTAGCTTTTAGCACCATGCATTCACGAAGAAAATTTATACAAAACACGAGCATTTTAGGTTTGGCCATGACTGTACAACCCAATTTATCCCTGCTTGCCTCCCAGAAAAAAGTCTTGGGACATGGCGATTTTAAATACACCGTAGATCCCAACTGGGGGAACCTAGATCCGGCAAAAGTTCCGGTAATCAACTGCCATGAAATGGTGATGGATCGAAAGGGGCGAATGATATTACTTACCGACGAGCCCAAAAACAATGTCATCATTTACAGCCAATCTGGCAAGTTGCTAAATACCTGGACTTTGGGACTCAGTGCTGCACATGGCTTGAGCTTAGTGGATGAGGGGGACGCAGAATACCTTTGGGTGGTGGACAATGGAGGAAGGGTGCTCAAAACAAGCTTAGATGGCAAGGTTATCACCGAAATCCCTTCACCGTTAACTGAAGGGATTTACACAGACAAAATGCGCTGGGTACCTACTGAAACTGCTGTGGCTCCCAATGGGGATTTGTATGTGGCGGATGGCTATGGTTCCCAATATTTTTTGCAGTACGATAGCCGAGGAAATTTTATCCGAAAATTTGGCGGTGCTGGAAATCAAGATGGACAGTTTAGTACTGCGCATGGAATTGCTGTGGATCAACGAGCGGGTGGTGAACCTACTTTGATTTGTACTTCTAGAGGGCATAATTCATTCAAGCGGTTTACAATGGATGGGAACTACCTCGAAACCATCTTTCTTCCAGGGGCCTACGTGTGTCGACCGGTGATCCATGGAGAGAATTTGTATGCAGGGGTTTGCTGGTCTCGGTTGCGGTACTTAGAGCAAACGGATAATTCGGGTTTTGTGACCATTTTGAATAAGGATAATAAGGTGGTCTCCAATCCCGGTGGCTCGGAGCCTCATTACCACAATGGGGTTTTGCAGGTCATGCTTCAGGACGAACCTATTTTCCAGCATTGTCACGATGTCTGCATTGATCAAGATGAAAATATCTACGTCTGTCAGTGGAATGCGGGAAAGTCGTATCCAATCAAGTTGACACGGGTTTGAGTTTTCTGTAAACATGGGGGAGCATTCGAAAGAATTGCTCCCTTTTTTTTTGTCTTTTTAAGATGCGCTAGAAATAAGGTGTTTGAATTGATTTGGGTATCAAGGTTTGGCAAGTTTAATTCAGCATCAAGACAGAGCTGCGCCTGGAAAGCAGTAGCGGCAAGGGGTAAGCTGTTCTTACGAGCATCTTCGGTGGATAATTGCCCAAAAATAGGTGGATAACCTGTTCGTTTACAGGCAATTTCATGGTAAAAATTGTAGAGAAGTTTTTGATAAAATAATTGGAATATTTTTTTTAATCAGCCAACTTTCATTTATCAAGTAAGAGAAAAAAAGACCGAAAGTACGATTTCGGTTCGTTGATTGAAAGTTTGAGATCGGGCATAAAGGGGAGCTAACCTTAGGGTAAGTTTCTGAGACGGGAAACCGCAGAAATGCCAAAAACGATAGGCTTGAATTTGAGGACTTCTTCGGAAAGAATCAAAGTTCCAGGCAAGAAGGATCAAGAAAGAAATTTCGAGATTGAGAGGGGCAACCCCAGAATTGCAAAAAATGGATTAATCAAGACAGGGTTTCTTTCGGGAAAGTTTGTAAAAACATCGGGCACAAAGGAACTGTCACTTAACTGGGATAGTTTGCAACGGGAAACCGCAGAAGTGCTACAATAGATCGGCCTGGGAGTCTGTCGTCAAGATAGCTTCGGGAGTTCCGCCATGAAGGAGCACTTGCCTACAAGTGTTTGTGAGGGGTAACCACAGAAATGGAATGGAAATCTAACAAAACAGGACAAGTCCGAAAGGGCGGCATCATTCGATGAATTTGACCTGGGCAACTGGGAAAAGTCTTAAACTGTAGCTTGAGGGAGATAGTGAACTACGGGGATCTGTCGACCAAACGGGAAGCTTTCGCAAGAAATGCTTCCCGTTTCTGTTTTCAGCCCATTTTTAGTAGATTCGGGAGATGAGATCTCTCCTTGTTTTTGTAATCTGTTGCGGGTTATTCTTTGGGCTAAGCTCCTTTCAGGTGAATTCGCCTGATTTCCCAGCTCCTAAAAAGCCGAATGTGATTTTTATCCTAGCAGACGACCTAGGTTATGGAGACCTAGGCTTTCTTGGGCAAAAACTCATCAAAACCCCTAATTTAGACTTGCTGGCGGCTAGGGGGATGCTATTTTCCAATCACTATGCTGGTGCTCCTGTATGTGCACCTTCACGCTCAGCGCTGCTTACCGGTTTGCATACCGGCCATACCCCCATACGGGGAAATTTTGAGGTTCAGCCTGAGGGGCAGTATCCAATGCCCGACACCCTGCTCACCTTGGGGAAAATTTTTCAGCAAGCAGGTTACCGCACCGCTGCCTTTGGTAAATGGGGATTGGGCTTTGTAGGGACCACTGGAGATCCTTCAAATCAAGGTTTTGATCATTTTTTTGGTTACAACTGCCAACGCTATGCGCACCGCTACTATCCTGCTTATCTCTGGGAAAATCAGCAACAGGTTCCGCTACTTGGAAATGACTGGACTACAAAAGCCACTTTTGCACCAGACCTCATCCATCAGAAGAGTTTAGAATTTATGGAGGCCAACCGGCAACAGCCCTTTTTCTTATTTCTACCCCTTGTGATGCCCCACGCAGAATTGGCAGTGCCTGAAGACGAGGTCTTTCAATACTACCGTACAAAGTTTGGTGAGGAGTCCCCACATTTTGCCCCTCCGGGAGGGGATTATGGTTCAGAAATGGTGATTCCCGGTTACCAGTCTCAACCCTATCCGCGGGCCACTTTTGCAGCCATGGTGGCTCGAATCGATCGCTATGTAGGTGACATCATGAATAAATTGGAAGCCTTGGGGATTTCCGAAAATACGCTTCTGGTTTTTACTTCAGACAATGGTGCGCATCGAGAAGGAGGGGCAGACCCGGAGTTTTTCGATTCGAATGGTCCATTTAGGGGATTTAAAAGAGATCTCTACGAAGGAGGCATTCATGTGCCACTTGTCGCCCATTGGCCAGGAAAAATCAAAGCAGGAAGTCAATCCAGCCATGTAGCTGCTTTTTGGGATTGGCTTCCCACTCTTGCCGATGCCATTGGTGCCTCTAGCCCGCAAGGATTAGATGGTATCTCCTTCTTGCCTACTTTACTGGGCTCGGGAAATCAACAACAGCCCGATCACCTGTATTGGGAATTTCATGAGTCTGGGGGAAGGCAAGCGTTACGGAAAGGAGATTGGAAATTGATCAAGTACCAAGTTCAAGATCCTTCAAAGACTACCGTGGAATTGTTTGATCTTGCCATTGATCCTGAGGAACGGACTAATGTAGCCCTAAAGCATCCCCAACGCCTGGCA
Source organism: Algoriphagus sp. (assembly GCA_040403475.1). Taxonomy (GTDB): domain Bacteria; phylum Bacteroidota; class Bacteroidia; order Cytophagales; family Cyclobacteriaceae; genus Algoriphagus. The sequence goes on from JBBAKO010000002.1 coordinate 203,146, forward strand.
GAACTCGAAATGCTGATGCAAAAAGCCCACCGTCCCAATCCGGTCTTTCGCCAATTGGACTGAGGAGGGTTTCAATCCTACTACTTGAATTCAAGAAATAAACCTTTTCTAGTTTACTTGGTAAAATTCGAATTCCAATCCCAACACACGATTGCCCAGGGATTCAAGCTGTCTTGAAAGGTATGGATGATTTTAAATCCTATCCGTTGATGGGCTGCCAACGAGCGGTAATTGCTTAAGGCAACGGAGGTAATCGCAAAGTCATAGGTTGAAGCATACTGCTCCCGATAAGCTGCATACAGTTTGTCAAATAGGCCTGTTCCGCGTTGAGACTTTCCTACACAGACCTGTCCCACGACCATGGGCCGGTAGGAGGTCACTTTTTTACCAGCTAGATCCAAGCTATCAAAATTGTCAAAAAGTGTTTTTAAAAGGGGCACCAACTCTCTTGATTCCAAAGTCATCGCCAACACATAGGCCACGACCTGTCCGTTTTCCTTGGCAAGTACATGTGGGGCTATGGAATGCATGGCCTCCAATTGATCCAAGGTATGTGGAACAGTCACAAATCCTTGCTCGTCTTTCTCTTCCTGTGAAAGTAGGGTCGATAGATTTTCGCGTTGGAGGGATAAAATCCCCTCGAGATCAGCGGTGGATTGGGATAGACAAAGTTGAACCATGAGTTTTCGGAAAAAAATTTTCCAAATAAGTGCATTTAATCTTTGTGAAAAAATAGGCAATACATCTCTCAAATAAGTAAAGATGGAATAGTCTTAGATTTTCTTTAAATTTCAGTCTACTTGAATTGCGCTTCCTATGAAACCTATTTCTTATTTCTACGGGCTTTGGGTGTTCCTCTTTGCACTTTTTGCTTATTGGCAAATCAACGATCCCGACCCAGAAGTATGGGTGAGCATCTATGGGGTCGCGGTTATTTTCTCACTATTTGCCGTACGTGGAATTTTTCCCAAATTGCCCCTCACCATGGTCATTGTCTTTTGCCTACTTGGAGCCCTGTATCTCTTTCCAGGTGGGGTAGGAGAATGGATTGCTGCCGAATGGGCACAAAAAGACCTCACCATGAAAACGCCTCAGATGGAGGAAAACCGGGAAACCTTTGGTTTGCTCACCATTGCACTTGTCTTGAGTCCAGCACTCTACCGAGCCTGGAAAAAAAACTGATACAAACCCTCCAAAATTTCCACACTTAACTTTAAAATCCATGCGTATTCTCTTCCTTTTCTTACTCTTTATTTCCAGTACTATTTTGGTAAAAGCACAGCAAACAATCACGAGCTCCTACTTTGAAATGCGCACCTACACGGTGAATGATGGCAAGATGCCGGATCTTATTCAACGTTTTCAAAACCATACCCGAACCCTATTTGCCAAGCATGGGATTGAAAGTGTTTCTTACTTCCTTTCAGCAGATCAACCTGAAAAGCAGCTTACCTTTATTATTGGCTATCCATCCGCGTCTGAACGGGATATTCGATGGAACAATTTTGCCAATGATCCAGAATGGAAGGCGGTAGCCGCTGCCTCTGAAGCGAATGGGAAGATAGTCCAAAAAGTAGATCAAGTATTTATGGTATGGGCCCAGGGTCTTAATTCTCGAAAAATCTCTCGTCCAAGCGGTGTTTTTCAATTGCGCACCTACCATTTATTACCAGGAAAGTTGGACGCCATCCAAACTCGATTCCGAGACCACACGCAGGCCTTATTCGAAAAGCAAGGCCTCTCCAACTATCCCTATTGGATTACGGTAGAAAAAGACGGCACACAACCTAAGTTGGTTTACTTTATTGGGCATCAAACCATGGAAGAATTTAAGGCAGCATTTGGGCGATTCGTAGCCGATCCGGAATGGATTCGTGTGCGTGATGCTTCTGAAGCTCCAGGTAAGATTGTTGAGAAAATCGATGCGCTATTTTATACCGCACTGCCTTTTTCTCCGATGAAGTAATCCAATTTCAAATCGGCAGTTTTATTTGGTTCGTTCTAGAAGATGTAGTTTATACACCTCAGGCGCATTTGAGTGGTCAAACTTAAAATTTTCCAGTTGCTGGTGTAGCGATTCCTAGCTTGGTTTCGTTGTTTTGCTAGAGCCAATCAAAACCATGACTCGAATTTTACCCTTTCTATTGCTAGCATTCCTCTTCTCTTGTCAGGATCAGGAGAGCCCTGCTGGCTGTGCTGTGGCCAATCCAGTGGAAGATCTGCCTTGGCTTAAGGAATCAATCAAAACATCCGCCGCCACGAATTTGGCTCAGTATTTTTACCTCGTTCAAGGAACATACAAAGGAGCAACTGTCTTTACTTTTCTAAACTGTTGCCCTTTTTGCAGATTTGTCCCTCAAATCCTGGATTGCGAGGGAAATGTGATCACGAATGCATCGATAACGGATGTGACGAATCAAAAAGTAATCTGGCGGCCTGCAGAATCTGTTTGTACCTAAAGTTCATTTTAGTCAATAAAGCAAAAAACCACTCCGGGATATCCGGAGTGGTTTTTTTGTGAATCAAGGTTAGTCTATTGCTTATTTTGCGTTGAAGGTGACGCCCATCAAGATAAAGGTGCCTAAATCTGCTCCCTTCGCATCGCTAACAATGTATAGGGTATGTTTTTTGCCATCTCCAGCAGCTGAGAGCGCTACATTTCCTTGGTGCATGAGGATTGGCATGTTTGGCAACTTCATTCCTGCACTAGGAGCATGTGTGCCACGACCTACCACTTCACCTGTTGGGCTATCCAAACGGATCTCAAAGTCAATCGGGGATTTAATAGGTTCCTGTGAAGCAGTCATGAAGGTAATCGAACCGATTCCTGTGATGTCAATTCCTTGCAAGGCAAAGGATCCTGTGGTGTTTGGAATGGTCAACAAAGTCTTTCCATCAAATACCATCTTGGCGTAGCCGGTGAAAGTTCCTGCCTGAGCTAAATCCACAGAATTTGGACTTAGTACTAAAGAGCTTGAACCTGTGAGCGGCTTGATATTTGTTCCTCCTTTGTCTGTGTAGGAAGCCGAAATCACCAAAGAACCAGTTGGAGAAGCAGGATTGCCAAGGGTAGGGTCTAGGCTTCCTTTAGCTCCAAGGCTAGGCTTGCTTTCTTGTCTCAAGGAGAGAATATAAGTCACCAAGGCATTTAACTCAGAATTTTTCAAGTCCGGGTGAGCTGGCATGGCTGTTTCACCCCATACACCTCCACCACCATTTTTGATTTTGTTGACCAGATAATCGCGGTTACGCTCGCGGTATTTCTTGGCTACATCTGCGTAGGCAGGACCTATGGATTTTTCAGTTTCATTGTGACAGGTCTTGCACGTAAGTGACTGAACCAAGGCTTTGCCTGTCATGGCTTCGCTCATGATTTTATGTCCCATATCGGCTTCTGCCTGGTCAATGCCCTGAAGGTAGTCTGCTGCTACATACAAGCTGCTCATATCCGAAGCCGCTTCTGGGTGGTCTTCGTCGCTCACTGCTACGGTGTAGTTCACTTTTTTGCCAGGGAAGTAGAAGGATTGGTTGCCCACTACTGAGATGCTCACTTGTGGTGCGACATTTCCTGAATAAACGGCTACCAAAGGACCTTTACCTGTCAATCCAGCTGGATCTGCAGCGGTCACCTGAATTTCAAATTCTCCTGTGGCAGTGAATGAATGCGTGAGTGTTGGTTCTGTAGTCGTCTTCGTGACTCCAGCGCCTAGATCCCAAGTATACGTGATTGCATCGTTTTCAGGGTCTGTAGCAGTGGCGGTAAGGGTTACCTGAAGTGGGCTTTTGCCAGAGGTTTTGTCCACCTTAACTTCAGTTACCACTGGAGGGCGGTTGCCGCCATTGTAGTCAATTCGGAAGAGTCCTGCATCTGGGTTTTTGGCAAACCAACCGTTGCCATATTCAAGAATGTAAATCTTCCCGTCTGGGCCCATTTCCATATCCATCAATGCGTTAAACTTGGTTCCTCCCATGAAGGGTTCCATTTTATCGTAATCCCCATTCTCTTGCATGGTCACCACTTTGATCCAGCCTCTGATCCAATCGTAGATGAAAAGCTTGCCATTGTAATACTCAGGCATGCGTGAATCTTTTGGATATTGATCCGCATAGTAAACTGGTCCAGCCATGGCATTTCTACCCCCAGTACCTAGCTGCGGGAAGTCTGGAGAGGCGGCATAGGGATACCAGATGAATGCAGGTTCCGATGCTGGAAGCTTTTTCAAACCGGTATTATTTGGTGAATTGTTGGTTGGTCCCGCTGGATCAAACGAAGGACCAGGTTGACCTGTTTCGTAGTTAAACTCCGTGTAGGCAAAATTATTTCCAATGATGTAAGGCCAGCCAAAGTGTCCTGCCTTTCGAGCTTGGTTGACTTCATCGTAGCCTCTAGGGCCTTTGATGGCTAAGGAATCGTTGTTGGCATCAGGACCAACTTCACCCCAATAGAGGAAGCCGTTTTTCTGATCCACAGAGATTCGATACGGGTTTCGAAGTCCTTGAGCGTAGATCTCAGGGCGAGTGCCTTCGGTACCTTTTGGATACAAGTTTCCTTCTGGAATGGTATACGTACCATCCTCAGCAACTTTGATTCTGAGGATCTTTCCTCTTAGGTCGTTTGCGTTACCCGAACTTCTGCGTGCATCCCATTGCTTATTGCCTTCACGGCCATCCACTGGTGCATAACCATTGAGCGTAAATCGGGAACCAGGCTGGTTGAATGGGGTAGAGTTGTCTCCTGTAGATAGGAATAGGTTTCCATCCTTGTCAAATGCAATGGATCCACCGGTATGGCAGCAAATGTTGCGTTGAGAATAGACATCCAAAATGATTTGCTCGGAAGCCATGTCCCACTTGCCGTCTTTGTACTTGAATCGAGAAAGTCGGTTGATTTCCTTATCACCTGTTGGCGCATAAAATGCATACACCCAATTATTGGTGGCGTAGTCCGGGTCCTTTTGAATACCCATCAATCCTTCTTCTGCATTGACTCCTTTTACCTCTGTTTTCCAGTAGACGTCTAGCTTTATAATTTCTTTAAGTTCACCTGTAGCTTGGTTGTATTGTAGAATCTCTCCTCTACGTTGTGCTACAAGGATATCTAAGTTTGGTAGGATGGTCATCTCCGTAGGCTCGGTAAACTGACCCATGGAAAGTGTTGTCTTTGTGAATCGGTTTTCTTCTGGAGTACGCTGGGATTTAGCATCGTCGTAATCCAGTTCCAAGTTTTCCCCGATGGTGTATTGGATACCAGCCAAAAGGTGCTTTAAGAAATCGGCCTCTTCGTAAGATTCGTTGGTATGTCCACCACCTGTGTAGAATGCTCTTCCTCCATCAAAATCATGGTACCATGCGATCGGGTGCTCGCCCATATCAAATCCACCCTTGTAGGAAGCTTCGTCTAAAAGAAGTAGTTTTTTAGTATTCGGGTTTATTTTTTTGTAGCTGTACCACTCGTCTGTACGAGCCCAGCTATCAGGAAGTGTTTCCGTAGAAGGGTGTTTCTCCCCAGTTTTGGTCACTTTTCCCGGTTGTACATTTGGGTGAGGATCGTTGATCCCTGGATGGTCTGCGAAATATCCTCCTACTAAGCGGCCATACCAACCCCAATCGTATTCTGTATCTGCAGCAGCGTGGATGCCTACAAAACCTCCGCCAGACTGAACGTATCGTTCAAAATCTGCCTCTTGGTAGTGGTTGAGGACGTCTCCAGTAGTACTCAAAAAGATCACCGTCGCATATTGTGCTAGGTTTTCCTCATTGATGAGTTCTGCATTTTTGGTGGTGTCCACGTCAAATCCATTTTCAGCGCCCAGCTTTTGGATCGCAGCAATACCCTGAGGGATAGATTCGTGGTAATAACCTGCTGTTTTACTAAAAACAAGCACTTTAGGTTTGCCCTCACGCTTTTTGGAGCAGGAGGAAAGAACTGCTCCAACTAGAACGAGCAGTAGCACTAGGCTTCGTAGGTTTTTTGGGTACTTCATCGAGGTTGAATTAATTTGTCGAAAATAACAAAAAAGAATAAGTTAATTAAGGTAAGGGACTCATTTTGCGAGAGATAATAGATTAAGCGGTCGATTTTATCGATGAAAGTAGGGATTTCCTATTTTTCGTGCGCCATCTCCAATTGCTACTTCTATAAATGCAGGAGTAAGTTGAAATTCTTTTTCATAAGCGGCTTGAATTTGATCCTTAAAAATCTGGCTTTCTTGCTGCTTCACGAGGGTAAGCAGGCAGCCGCCAAAGCCTCCGCCCATCATTCTTGCTCCCAATACTGCTTGGGTATTTTCGGTTTGCTTTGCAAGAAAATCAAGTTCCGCACAGCTTACCTCAAAGTCGTCTCGTAAACTGTGATGGGAAGCATTCAATAACCTGCCCACTTCGGAAAGATTTCCCAGTTGAAGGGCTTCTGCTGTTTGGTGGACGCGCGCACATTCTGAAACCACATGCTTTGCCTTGGGAAAAAGGGCTTCAGGCAATAGACTTTTGATGGTGGGTAAATCGCTCACCACCAAGTCTCGAAGTGTCTTGATCTCCGGATAGGACTGCTGTAAAATAACTACGCTCTCCTCACAGGCTGCACGCCGTTGGTTGTAAGCTGAAGAGGCTAGGGAATGGGAAACTTTGGAGTGGATTAACAGTAATCCATAGTCCCCAAGGTCTACTGGTACGACTTGATGTTCCAAATTTCTGCAATCTAGCAGCATGGCTTGTCCCTGCTTTCCAAAGGCTGATGCATAAGGGTCCATGATTCCACAATTCACCCCAGCAAATAGCTGTTCTGATTTTTGTGCGTAGAGGGCTAGGTTTTTCTTTGGGATACCAAAGGCAAATAATTCGGAGAGCGCTAGGCCGAGGGAAACGGAGAGTGCAGCAGAGGAGGAAAGCCCGCCTCCAACTGGAATATCTCCTCCGATCACTAGATCAAAGTTTTCCAAGGGATAACCTGCTTGGTGCAGTAGGGTGCACATGCCCATGATGTAGGTGGCCCAGTGTCCTTTTCTAGGAGACATGCTATTCAGCTCAAAACAAAACTCCTGCTCAAAATCTAGGGAGTAGGCCCTGCATATGGTCAAGTTATTTTTGGCTATTCCCACCCAAATCCCTTGCGTAACTGCTGCAGGGAATACAAATCCTTCCTGGTAGTCGGTGTGCTCTCCAATCAAGTTGATCCTTCCTGGAGCAAAGACCACAAGGGGCTCGGCTTCAAAATGGCGTTGGAAGGCTTGTGTAATCTGTGATTTCATTTGGAAGAGGAGGGCTGGCTAGTGAAATTTAGCAAAAATAGCGCACCTATTTTTTAACTGGAAAATGCTGGGAAGATTTACGAACCACCAGGGTCGTATCCAATACGATGGAGATGGGGTCTTCCGATGCCATTCCATCCAATTGATCGAGCAAATGGCTCACGGCCAGCTTTCCCATTTCGTAGCCTGGCTGGGCGACGGTGGTCAAGGGCGGTTCGACCACAGCGGAAGAAGGGTTATTCGTGAATCCAGCCAGTGCAATATCCTCTGGGATGCGAATGCCTGACTTTTTCCACTCGGTCAATACATCCACAGCTACAGGATCGATCATGCAAAAAACAGCTTCTGGACGGGGATCCATGCGAAGAATATGTTGAGCTACCTGAAGGTTGCCTTCTAGGGTGAGGTCGGATATTAAAATGAGGGATGGATCTTCGGCAACACCAAATTCTGCAAGGGCGCGAAGGTAGCCTTCCTTTCTTTTTTTGGAAATGTAGAGGTCTTCAGGTCCAGACACGTAGACGATCCTGCGGGAACCGTTTTCCAACAAGTGTTTGACGACCTGATAGGCGCCACTGACATCATTGAAGGTGACCTTGGAAACGGGAATGTCTTCCTGTACGCGGTCAAACAAGACGAAGTTGATTTCTCGATCGTAAAGTTCGTGTAAGTGTTCGTAGGTGTTGGTTTCGCGACTTAAGGAAATCAAGAGGCCATCCACTTGGCTTGAAACTAAAGTTTGAATGTTGGCTTTTTCTTGGGCAAGTGACTCGTTGCTTTGGCAAATCATCACGTTGTAGCCTCGGGTGGTGGCAATGTCTTGGATGCCGCTGATGCAGGAAGCAAAAAAGTGGGAGGTGATTTCGGGTACAATGACGCCCAGGGTCTTGGACCTGCTGATGCGCAAACTTTGCGCAAGCAAGTTGGGCCGGTAGTTCATCTCCTTGGCGGCCTCTACAATTTTCCGCTTGGTTTCGATATGCAGCTCGGGTGAGTCCTGAAGGGCTCTGGAAACAGTAGAGACGGATACCCCAAGCTTCTTGGCGATTTCCTTCATCGTAACCTGTCTCCCCTTTTTCATCCGACCTATTTTTTTAAATTTTTATCAAATGTAATCCTCTTCGATTACGAATAAAGCAAAGATTTTAACAAATGCTGCTATTCTTGATAAATAGTTGCCAAAATTGTTTCACCAACCACCTTCAAGCTGCGGCTATCAATTCCTGCTAAGGCATCCTGGTGTGTATGGTGGTAGGCGCCAAAGCCTAAATCTGGAGAGAAATCAATGATATCAATCATTGGGATTCCTGCCCATTCATTTACAAAAACATGGTCATCCAAGATTTCTGGGGCATCTTGCTGGATAAAATAGGAGCCATGGCCTAGGAGGGCTGCATTGCCCCAAACCTTGGAAAGGATGCCGCTGGCAAACCTTCGCGAATAGCCTTCCCGGTAGAAACGGGCATTTTTTCCACCCACCAAGTCCACCAAAATCCCATAATAGGCGGAGTAGTTGGGAAGGTGTTTGTTTTTGGACCAGTACTGGGAGCCATGGCACCACCAGATTTTGGTATTGTCTCTGCTGGCGGCGTATTCGGGTTCCCCGTCGTCCTCTCCATCAAAAAAGATCAGGTCAATCCCTACCTCTTCAGAAAGGGGTTGGCTTGAAATGCTCCGAGCAATCTCCAAGAGCACGGCCACTCCTGAGGCGCCGTCATTCGCTCCATCGATGGGTTCCGAGGTGCGTGTTTTGTCCTTATCTGCAATGCGTCGGGTATCCCAATGTGCTGCCAAAAGGATCCGCTTGCTCGCTTGTGGATTGATGGATGCAATTACATTGCTGAGGTCCCAGGTCAACTTGTCGTAAGTCTGGGCCTGAAAATCTTGAACTTGAACGGTCCAGCCGTATTTTTTTAAGGTTTCTACCATCCAAGCTTTGGTCGCAGCATGTCCTGGAGTACCGGGTACCCGAGGGCCGAATTCCACTTGCTGTTTAACGAAAGCAAAGGCTGAATCGGCTTGAAAATTGGGATAGGGCTTTAGGGCAACCGCTTCAGTTTTGGTTTCTGTGCTTTTCTCCCCTGAACAGGATGCCAGGATGAAGAGAAGTACGAATACTCCCCAGTGTAGCTTATTCTTCATATGCCCAGTCGATTCGGTCTTTCATGTCTTTGACGACAAAGCCCATGGATTTGAGGCCAAGGCGAATTTCGTCCACCTTGGCATAGTTTCGGGCTGTTTTTGCTTCAGTGTACTGTCGTAGAAGGAGGTCTAAGAGTCCGTCTTGTACCTCGCCTTTTTCTTCAACCAAACCTAAAATCTCCTCCACAAAAGTGACATAGGTGGCAAGCATCTTGGTAAAGACCGCTTCTCCTAAGCTAGCGGAATGAAGTTGCCCGGTGAATATAGAGTTGATTTTCTTCAGTAAGTTGAACAAGTGACCAATGGCCATAGCCGTATTGAAGTCGTCGTCCATGGAGCGATAGGCTGCGTTGATACTCGCCTCTACTTGCTGCACTTGTTCGGCATCTAAGGCTACTTCTGAATTTGCAGCATACTGCATGCTTCGGACGATGCGCAGTCCATTGATGATTTTTTTATAGCCTTTTTGAGCGGCACGAAGCGCTTCGTTGGAGAAGTCCAGCGTGGAGCGGTACTGGGCAGTAAGGATAAAGTAGCGGATCGTCATCGGGCTGTAGGCCTGTTCCAAGAGCGGGTGCTTTCCAGTGAATAGCTCCTGAAGCGTAATGAAGTTGCCCAAGGATTTGCCCATCTTTTGCCCGTTGATGGTAATCATGTTGTTGTGCATCCAGTACTTGGCTGGATCCTGGTGGTTGCAGGCATTGCCTTGCGCGATTTCACATTCGTGGTGCGGGAAAAGCAAGTCCATGCCGCCTCCGTGGATGTCAAATTGGGTACCAAGGTATTTGGAACTCATGGCCGTACATTCCAGGTGCCAGCCTGGGAAGCCAAGGCCCCAAGGGGAAGGCCACTTCATGAGGTGCTCAGCAGAAGCGTTTTTCCACAAGGCAAAATCGACAGAGTTCCGCTTTTCTCCTTGTCCATCCAAGTCGCGGCTTCCACTGACCAATTCTTCAATGACACGACCTGAAAGTTTGCCGTAGGTGTATTTCTTGTTGTAGGCGAGTACATCAAAATATACCGATCCGTTGACTACATAGGCGAGGCCCTCATTTAGGATGGCTTCCACCAAGGCGATTTGCTCGGGAATATGTCCGGTGGCTCTTGGTTCAATGCTGGGTTTCCAGGTATTGAGTAGGGCCATGTCCCGGTGGTAGGTATCTGTATATTGTTGGGCCACTTCCATAGGTTCCAACTTTTCGAGTTTGGCTCTTTTAGCAATTTTATCCTCCCCCTCATCCGCATCTCCGGTCAAGTGCCCAACATCGGTAATGTTACGGACGTAACGCACCCGGTAACCCAAGTGCGTCAGGTAGCGGTTGACCGTGTCAAAGGTGATTGCTGGCCGACCATGACCCAAATGCGCATCCCCATAAACCGTAGGCCCGCACACATACATGCCCACAAAGGGAGGGTTGATGGGTGCGAAATCTTCCTTCTGTCGGGATAGCGTATTGTAGAGCTTGAGTTGATGTGCTTTCATAAAAGTACAATGTACAAAGTACCAAGTACGAAGTACAACATTTTTCAGAGTTTGAATTCGAACTTGACCTTTGAGGTTTTCAAAACCTCGAAGGTCTTGGTTTTAGTTTTCACAACCTCAAAGGTCTTGACTTAATAAACCTCAAAGGTTCGAAAAAAACCTTGAGGTTTTTGGTTTTCAAAACCTCAAGGTCTTGACTCTATAAACCTCACAGGTTCGAAAAAAACCTTCGAGGTTAGAAAAAACCTTTGAGGTTTTCGAAACCTCGAAGGTCTTGGTTTTAATGTTTAAAGTGGCGAACACCCGTCAGCACCATGCTCATGCCTTGGGCATTGCAGTAGTCAATGCTATCTTGGTCCTTGATTGAGCCCCCAGGTTGTACCACCGCGGTGATGCCTGCTTCATGGGCGATGGCTACGCAGTCTGGGAAGGGGAAAAAGGCGTCGGAGGCCAGGACAGCACCTTTTAGGTTGAAGCCAAACTCATTGGCTTTGGTTATGGCCTGTCTGAGGGCATCCACTCGGGAGGTTTGTCCTACACCAGAGGCGAATAGTTGCGAATCATTACTTAGAATGATGGTATTGGATTTGGTGTGCTTACACACTTTCGCTGCAAATACCAAGGCATCTAGTTCCTTTTCGCTAGGGGCCAAGGTGGTGGCTACGGTGAAATCTCCCTTGCCTTCAGTAGCCAGATCCTTGTCTTGTTCGATGACCCCATTCAAGAGGGTTTTGATCATTTTCGTTCCTGGTACGGCCATTTTCTGGAGCAACAGGATTCGGTTCTTTTTGGTCGTCAGTACTGCCAAGGCCTCAGGGCTGAATGCAGGAGCAATCAACACTTCAAAAAAGAGGGAATGCATCTCCTCAGCTGCGGCTAGGTCTACCGGTTTATTGGTGACCAATACGCCTCCAAAGGCGGAGGTAGTATCTGCCGCGAAAGCCTTTTGGTAGGCTTCCTTTACGGTAGTGGCAGTGGCGCAACCGCAGGCATTCGTATGCTTGAGGATGGCAAAAGCTGTTTGATCTGGAAACTCAGCAATCAGGTTTACTGCTGCGTCCACATCGACTAGGTTATTGTAAGAAAGTTCCTTTCCGTGAAGTTGCTCAAAAAGCTCTTCTAAGTTTCCATAGAAATGAGCTGCTTGGTGTGGGTTTTCTCCGTAACGAAGCGCTTTGGCGGTAGTTTCGGATACTTTGAGTGCAAGGATTCCTTCTTGCTGATTGAAATAGTTGAAGATATGCGTGTCGTAGTTGGAGGACACCTGGAAGGCCTGGGCTGCAAAGTAGCGTCTGTCTTCTAGGGTAGTGGCTCCGTCTTGAGCGGAAAGTCTGGCTTCTAATTCCGCGTACTGGTTTTTGGAAGCGATGATGGTGACGTCCTTGAAATTTTTGGCTGCAGCACGGATGAGTGAGATACCGCCTATATCAATTTTCTCGATGATATCTGCTTCCGATGCACCTGAGACCACTGTTTCTTCGAAGGGATACAAATCCACAATCACCAAGTCAATGGCCGGAATGTCGTAGGTAGCCGCTTGCGCCACATCGCCTTCGTGGTCTCTGCGGTGGAGGATGCCTCCAAAAATCTTCGGGTGGAGGGTTTTTACACGTCCACCAAAAATGGAAGGGTAACTGGTGAGTTCTTCTACTGGAACCACCTTCGCTCCTTGGGCTTCAATAAATTCTTGGGTGCCGCCCGTGGAATAGATGGTCACGCCCTGCTGCTTGAGCAAAGCGATGATGGGTTCCAGGTGATCCTTGTAATAAACGGAGATGAGGGCAGACTGAATTTTTTTGAGTGCCATGGGAGGGAAATGGGATGAATTTTAGGAAGGCGTAAAGGTAGAAAAAATGTATGGAAGGGCTTGGGGAAAAGAAGAAGAAATTTCTCAAGAAAAGTGCTTAGGAATTACGGTTGTTAGCCGGAAAACTCCTGTATTGGGTACGAGAAAAAATTGATTTCTGAACTAATTTGATGGTGGGGCTTACCCCAATTTGTATCCAACTGAATCACAAATGGGTTTTCAAATCCATCATTCCGTGTAAAATCCGAATCACTTCAATTTCTTGTGGGGATACTATACTATAAAAAATGAGGTGTTCTCCAGTTTTAAAGCCAAAGACATTTTTTTCAATAACTTCATAGGATTTCCCAAGCGTTGGTTCAGCAGCTAATTTTTGACAAGAATCAATAAGTAACGAATAATAAATTTCCGCTTGATTCTCAGACCAAGTTTTAACAGTATACTTCCAAATAGCTTCCAAGTCTTCAATGGCTTTGTTTGTGAAGTATAACCTAGCCATTGCTTTTGGTAGACTTTAGGGTTTCTAGATGGTGTTTTGGGTCGAAATCTACCGCGCGACCGCTTTCGATACCTTCATGGATGGCTTGACGCAAAACTTGGATACGGTTTTCTTCTTCTTCTAAAAGTCGAAGTCCGGCGCGAACTACCTCAGAGGCGTTATTGAAACGACCATTTGAAATAGTTGATTCAATAAAACTCTCGAAATGATTACCTATCGAGATGGATGTGTTTCTGCCCATGATTTTTTTATTTTCATTCAAGTTACCAAATTTTGGTAATTTGCTAAAAAAGATTAAAAAAAATCTTTGCAGTACCTCTTCTTCCGCTTTTAAGCTTCTGAAAGTGATTTGATTTAGATCATTAAAACCCAAAAAAACCGTACTATTTAATTTTGACATGCTGATGAAGGAAAAATGATCTATTTGATAAAATATCTCGTCTTGTTCAGTTCCCCTGAACTCTCAAATAAGTTCAACTCAAGTCCTTTTTTAAGATCTCGGCTAGCTGTAGCGGTGGAGATATCTTTGAATACTTGCATGTAATCTTTGCGGCTAAACTCTGTAAATCCTTGACCTAAAAAGTATTCCAACCTATCCATGTCCTTTAGGATTCTTTGGGTGTAATTCAGCAGTTCAGCCAAAGATTTATCAATGACTCCTAGCATGTACTCAATGAAAGGCGTCGATTTCCCTAGTTTATCGCTCTCGGAAAGTGATTGATAATAGCCGTTTTGAGTTTCACTAATCAATTTTTCAAAAGGTAGGGATTCAAATACTGGAAAATCTTGAAGAAGGATTACGGTCTGCCACAATCTTCCCATTCTTCCATTGCCATCGAGAAATGGGTGGATAAATTCCATTTCATAATGGAAGACGCAACTTTTAATTAAAGTTAATTCATCGGCATCTTTCAAATAGGCAAATAAGTCTTTCATCAAATAAGGCACGTTCTGAAAGGGTGGAGCAACATGTTCGAGCTTTTCTCCTTTTACAATACCTACGCTTTGATTCCTGTATTTCCCAACAGGATCTAAAAGGCCTTTCATGAGTGCAGCGTGTGCTTTTAAAAAGGCGTTTTCTGAATGTGGTTTATAACTAATTAGTTCATCATATACCTGAATTGCATTTTGAACTTCTGTTATATCTTTTTTGGGGCCTATCACTCTTTTATTCTCAATCAGTGCCGTGATTTGTTCAGTGGTCAGGGTATTTCCCTCTATTCGCAAAGAGGACTGAATTGTTTTAATTCTATTTTGTTTCCGAAGTCGTGGTGATTGTTTGCTTAGGTAAGTTGCATTTACCTCTCCAATTTTCTCAGAAATAGAGCTGATGAGTTTTAAAACTCTAGGAGTAATATCATAGGGAGGCTTCATTGATAGGATCATTTGATAGTATCAAAGATAAGCTACTTGGTGAGATTGCCAAAAAATAAGAGGCTAGCAATCGGTTTTCCTTGAAGCGCTTGAACTAGCGTGAATAGGGCCAAAATTCCATAGAGGAGAGCAACGATCACCGTGCCCTTGGTATTTTTAATCAAATAGAAGGAGAGTACCGGGAGTACCTGCAAGGCATGCATGCCAATGAAATGCGATACGCGGAGATCGCCTACCGTTTTGCTCCAACCCAGGATCCATAAATTGGAATTGTCATTCACAGCCCCAACCGTATGACTTAGCCGAGAACCCATCGCAAAGCCTTCAAAGGAAAAAACCACAAAAATTAGGATACTCAAGCGTATGGCCCAAAGGTAGTAGGGAGGGAGTTGCGGAAAAGATTGCGTAAAAAACTGGAATCCAACAAATGCGGTGTAAAGCGTAACCAGCGTGGCGGCCAGAGCCATCATCGAAAAGAGGCTTGCATACAAGGGGGAACTTGTATTGTAGTGGGAGATTTCTCCTTTGCTGGCCATGATGGCAATGTAGACGATTTCAAATCCCAAAAGAAGGATGACCGACCAGTTGAATAGGGGTTGATTAAATCCTCCCAAGTAATGGCAGTACCAAGCCATGGCCCAAGCAAACAGGAAGGTGGATAGTGCAAATTTGAAGGGCTTCAACCAAGCATTGACTCCATATACCTGCGTCGTCGTGGTTTTTGAAAGGATAAAAAAAGTAGCCCCAACCCCAAGCAGACCAATCCATAGTAAAATAGGGTTTCGTTTCTGGACTTGAGTTCTGAGATAAAGGAGGTCACCTTTTTATAGTTTAATTGGGTTAGTGAATGGTCGAAAGGTAAACATTTTGCGAGGACCTAAACTTATTCCTATTCCACATAATCCAGATCCTTGTTGAAGGTTTCCTCAGAACTGTAAGCCGCATAAATCGCCAGAAGTAGGACAGGGATCCCAACTAGTGCAAGACTATAAGCAATCCCAAACTCGGGTTTGAGCGCTTGAAAAAACACAGTCATCGGGATCAGCAGCCCTCGAATAAAGTTGGGAACGGTAGTGGTTACCATTGCCCGGATGTTCGTTCCAAATTGCTCGGTTGCATTGGACATCATCACCGCCCAGAACCCAATACCTGTGCCTAGGATGGCAAAGATCAGGTACACCTGGGTGAGATCGGTAATGGGGAAGAAAAGGATGAGAAGCGTACCGATGAGGGAAATGCACAAGAAGATGAGCAAGGGGATGCGTCTAGATTGGACTTTTTGGCTCAGCCAACTGCAGCCCAAATCGGCCAAGGCAATCGCCGTGTAGGTGACAATCACCAATTTGGCAACCAAGGTAGGCTCCACCTCAAGATTAAAGACAGTTTTTACGAGTTCGGGTGCCCCAGTCAACACCAGGCCTACAATAAAATAAGTGGGTAGACCAATCAGGACGCATTTCAGGTATTTTACAAATCGGGTACGGTTGGTAAATAGGTAAAAGAAATTCCCTTTGGATACTTTGGGTTGCTGTTTCATCTGCTCATACATGCCGCTTTCTGCTACGCCAAAGCGCAAGGCGAGCAAGGCAAAGCCGAGGATACCTCCGATTTTATAGGCAGTTTGCCAAGGAAGATTTAGCCCGACGATGGCTGCCACGACTGCGCCCAACATGCCCACCGAAGAGATGATCATGGTTCCGTAGCCCCGTTTTTGTTTGGACATGATTTCGGACACGATTGTAATTCCTGCACCCAGTTCTCCAGCGAGTCCAATCCCTGCGATGAATCGACACCATTTGTATTGCTCTACGGAGACGATGTATCCATTGAGAAAATTGGCCACAGAATAGAGTAGGATAGAAAAAAAGAGCACGGAAAGTCTTCCTTTCTTATCTCCAATGGTTCCCCAAAGTATCCCGCCCAGGATTAGTCCACCCACCTGCCAGTTTAAAATGGACAGACCGACTGCTAAGGATTCTTCAGGTGCTACTCCAAGCGTGGCCAAACTGCTTTGTCGGACTATGCTAAATAGTAGAATGTCGTAGATGTCCACAAAGTAGCCCAAGGCAGAGACGAGGATGGTCAGTGGCACTAGGTATTTTGGATTGACTTTCATTGGGGTATTCTGTGCTGCATTAGATCTGTTCGAGTTTTAGCTCAATTTCAATTGGAGGGTTCTTGTATTTTTTGATGGGTTTAACTAGGTTCAAATCTACTGAGTAGATTCGAAAGGTGTGAGTTAAATTATTCCAGTCAAAACTCAAGTTAGTACATAACTCGTACTTCTTCCGCCGCCGGCTTCCTTCAGGAGTATTCCTTTTTCCATCAGGTCATTGATGTCTCTTACCGCAGAATCTTTGGAGCATTTCGCGATTTTTGCCCATTTCGAGGAACTGAGTTTTCCTTCAAATTCATCCAAAAGGAGATTCACTAGTTTACGTTGACGTTCATTGAACAGGGTTTCTCTATTTTTTTGCCAAAAGTCAGCTTTGGCTAGGACTCTAGTTAAGAGTAAATCGGATGCTTTTACCGCATGGATTAGGCAGTTTAAAAACCAAGCGATCCATTCGGTAAGGTCTAATTCCCCTGTCTGTGTTTTTTCCAACAGTGCATAATATTGTTTGCGTTCCAGCCTTATTTGCGCAGAAAGACTATAAAATCGTTGGGAGCTCATATCGGACCGAGCCAGAAGCATATCTGAGATTGCCCTGGTGATTCTACCATTTCCGTCTTCAAAAGGGTGAATGGTCACAAACCAAAGGTGTGCGATGGCTGCTTTGAGAACCAAGTCAATTTTGCTGGTGTTGAACCAAGCTAAAAATCGACTCATCTCCTGTTCCAAGAGTGCTGAATCAGGCGCTTGGAAATGTACTTTTTCTTTTCCCATCGCTCCAGATACTACCTGCATGGGGCCGGTGCTGTCTTTTCGCCAAGTACCAACGGTAATCTTGTGCATTCCACTTCTGCCTGTGGGGAATAAAGAAGCATGCCAATCAAAAAGTCGATTTGCTGTTAAGGGGCTATAGCACTGTTGGCTGGCATCAAGCATCATTTCTACGACTCCATCTACATTTCTATCGGATTCAACTGCTCCTGCTAGTTCTATTCCTAGCCTTCTTGCTATAGAGGAGCGTACTTGGTCAGGATTGAGCAATTCTCCTTCAATCTCCGATGATTTAAGCACATCAAGTGTTAGGGTGTCTAGTATTGCCTCATTTTGCAAGACGAAACCCAGGGTTTCCATTTTCCCGATCAAACGGCCCTGAACGTTTCTTGCTTCACTGAGTAGTTCCAATACCTGAGCGCTATCCCAAGTAAAGGCAGGCCACTGGGCTTTTTGATGGATGTAAGTTCTCATTCGTTGCATAATTTGCATCGAATATATCCTTTATTCGTCGCAATTGAAATTTATTCGTTGGATTTTTTGCATCGAATAAGGTTGCTATTCGATGCAGGGGGATCCTTTTTTCGTGTTACTAGTTTGCCTGTACTGATTTGACCACAAAATAAATCAGCGGTAAAAATACCAGAACCAAGGTCAAGGGTAAAAACCAAACGCCTAGGCCTGCCCCTTTTCCGGTAGCATGTTGGATCGTCATGAGTTCAATCCCTCCGAAAACCAACACCAAAACAAGTTTGAGGTAGCGGAGCATTCTTGTGGCTAGGGTATAAAGCCGCAAGGCATTGTCTTGTGTGACTGGACTGGGGTAATTGAAACTATGTGGGTATCGATTCAGTACCGTAATCCCGATGAACAGGAGGGTGGCGATGACAGGTAACCCAATAATCGATGCCTTACTCCCAAATCCATCTGCTTCCCCAGCGCCATTAAAATGTGTAGGAATCGTATCGGGTAAGGTGGAATAGTGGGTGATGGTCAATCCCCAAATTGCTAGAAGCATTATCCAGCCAAGAAGTTCCACCAGCTTGTCTGCAGTGGTGGGGACTAGGGTGATTTTTGGTCTTTCAGTTTCCATTTTTATTAGGCTTAATTACCATTGCTGGAATCGTATGCCCACCTGTTTGTCTGCTAGGGCAAATTCCTTAGCTCCCCAAGGCCGGCGGGTTACCTGATTGAGGTTGGGATGCAGGAACTGGGGATGGGAAAAAGCCACTTGTGTGTAAACGGCATCAATGTCTTCCGTTTCGATTCGTAGCTCCGGATAATGTTCTTTGGCCAATTGAGCGTCTTGAAACAGCATGATTCGTATTCCGTCTTTTCCCAAGACACAATAGGGATTGGCAGTTTTTAAATCTTGGTGCTCAATCGAAAATTGGAGGCAATCCACAAAAAAAATGAGACCGTCTTTAATATCAATGTAGAATACGCTGGGGACAATTTTTGAAAAATTCATGGTTCCAGGAGTTATTCTGTTTTTCCCTTCAACGATGCAACAATAGCCATGGCATGCCCATGTCCCAAGTCAAACTCCTCTTTGAGCCAGTTTGTAATTTCTGTGGCTTTTGTGGTAGGGTTTAATTTTCCGTCCATCATAAATCCTTTTTCCTCCGCCAACTTTTTAAAGTCTGCAGGGGTCTTGCCAGTCTTGGCTTCGATATTGTCTAGGTAGGCTTGAAATGACATAGTGAGTAATTTTTGTTCGACTTGCGAATTTGAACCCATGGGTTGGCTGCCCCTAAAAATAGCGAATCCTACCAAAGGAAAAAACGGTTTCACAGCATCTCAGAATACATCGTAATTACTTAGGTTTTTGAATTTGCAGCAAATTCCATTGTAAAAGAAATCAATTTTGGCTCTCCCAAAGCCCTAACGTTATTTCCAAAACATTGCTCCTTTTGGAATACGTACCCTTTACAAGGGTTCCAATAGGGTTAATCGAATACGATGCTCTCCTTTGTCTTTGTGGAGCAGAATTTTCGCAGGGGCTATATCAAATCGAACCTCCTCGCCATCTACAGTTCCCGCAAGTAGTCCGCTTTGTAGCATGCTCGGATTCAAAAGCTGTATATGGTACGTGGTGGCCTGATCATCCAAGAGGAGATCTACTGTAAACCCTTCCCAGCTCTCCGATATGGCCGGGTTCAAAAGAAGTGAATCGCCATTGAATTGGACCCCGAGGATGGATTCCAAAGCCACGCGGTACATCCAGCCAGCAGAACCAGTGTACCAGGTCCAGCCTCCTTGGCCGACTAGTGGGTCTACTGCATATACATCCGCTGCAACCACATAAGGCTCTACCTTGTACTTATCTGCCGAAGTCAGTGCATGGTTGATGGGGTTGATCATGTTTAGGTAATGAACCGCCTTTTCACCCATACCCAGTGCCGCAAACGCTTTCACCGTCCATAGGGCAGCATGGGTGTACTGTCCTCCATTTTCCCTTACGCCCGGAATGTATCCTTTGATGTAGCCCGGATCTTTCTCGGTTTTATCAAAAGGAGGGGTGAGTAAGCGGATAAACTTCCCCTTTTCGGAAATCAGGTGCTGCTCTACCGCTTGAAGGCTTTGCTTCCCACGCTCTTCGGAAGCTACACCGGAAAAAATAGACCAGGCCTGAGAAATGGCATCTATTTTACATTCTTCAGTGTGCGAAGAGCCAATCGGGGTGCCGTCATCGTAAAATGCGCGTAAGTACCAGGCCCCGTCCCAACCCTTCTCGTTTAGGGTGACCTTTAATTCTTTGGCAGTCAAGGCATAGTGGTCAGCCCTTGCGTCATCCCGCATGCTGCGACATATCTGCTCAAACTTGAGGAGGATGTCGTACATAAAGAACCCAAGCCACACGCTTTCTCCCTTTCCTTCTTCTCCTACGCGATTCATTCCATCGTTCCAATCCCCACCGCCAATAAGTGGGAGCCCATGAGCACCAAACTTCAATGAAATATCAATGGCCTTGCAGCAATGCTCGTATAGGGTGCCTGTTTGCTCCAAGGTAAAAGGATGCAAGTAGACTTCGTGTTCGCTAGACTCCAGTAGGCGAGCACTGATATAGGGTACTTTTTCTGTTAAGATTGCCCTATCCTCTGTTGAGGTTAGGTAAAAATCAAGCACATAGGGAAGCCAAAGCCTATCATCGCTGATTTTGGAGCGAATACCTCTGCCGGTAGGTGGGTGCCACCAGTGGAGGACGTCCCCTTCTAAAAACTGGTGCGCAGCATGAAGCAACAGTTGATTTTTACAAATGAGCGGGTCCGCATACAAGGCTGCCATGGAATCTTGCAATTGATCCCGGAATCCAAAAGCGCCTCCCGCTTGGTAAAAGCCGGTGCGTGCCCACATGCGGCTCGATAGATTTTGGTACATCAGCCAACCATTGACGAGAATGTCCAACGATTTATCTGGGGTAGAAATACGGACTTTAGCCCTGATACCTTTCCAAAACGTTCGAATGTTCAAGAACTCAGCCTCTACCTGCACCAGATCAGAAAATTCACGAATGAGCTGTTCGGCCGCTTCACGGTCGGCAGCTTCTCCCTCCAAGAAGGTGATTGTGACGCTTTCGTTCGGTTCAAGTTCAAGGTAGGTTTGAAATGCAGCACAAGGTTCTCCTCCATAAACAAGGGCATTGTCCAGCCATTTTTCCGATTCAATGGCTAGAGGCTTGCTTAAGGAACGATTGCGGCCAATGAATCGATTTCGATCTGTTGTAAACCGATTCATTGCACCCGCTATTGGATTGATGAGGGTAGCAAAAACAGTTCGCCCGGCAAATTCATTGTTGTAGTGATTGCATGCAAAAAGGGCCCTGCCATCTTCGGTCGCTTCTTGGTTGACAAATCGGGAGGAGACGGAGCGCTCCACCCCCAACACTCGGTCTAGGTACCTGAATACCGAAAGTTTTTGCCTGCTTGAGGTCCTGTTTTTTAAGGTGAGCGTGGAGAACTTCACCGCTTTGCTGGCGTGCACAAACTGAAGCAAATTTTGCTGCAGTCCATTTACTTCCAGATTGAATCGTGAATACCCGAAGCCATGGATCACCTGAACCGTAGTAGGTGCAGCAACTGGACCTGGGCAGGGTGACCAGTAGTGCCTGTTTTCCTCATCTCGAACATAAAAAGCTTCGGAATGGCTGTCTTTGATAGGGTCATTGGACCAGGAAGTAAGCTTATTCTCTCTGCTGTTTTCACTCCAGGTGTAGCCAGCGCCACGCTCCGAAACTGTAAAGCCGAAATTTGGATTGGCAATCACATTGATCCATGGAGCGGGGGGTAAGATCGGAATTCCTGTTTGAGGATCTGTTTTAATAAGTAGTTGATATTCTGTACCATCTGCTGAAAACCCTCCATAGCCATTAAAAAATTGAAGCCCTGTCATCCATTTTTCAAGCAGCCCTTCTTCCAACTCCTCCGACTCTTTAAGTGGGCTGTACATGCTTGCAGCATGATTTGAATACCAGGATTGGGTTTCGCTCTTCAGACCTATTTTAGATAGGTTAGGCAGTTGTTTGTTTAGCACCACATGCGCTACACTCAGTAAAAGGGTCAGGGTGTCTCCCTGGATGTTATCCGCCTTGTAAAGAAAAATCCCACCTCTTTTATGCAATACTTCCCGCTCAAGTGAGGATTCAATAGCCACTTGGATGGCTTCTTGAATTTCGTCTATGTACCCAGGTGCGTGCTCATTGATGATGAGTAGTTCGGATTCGATGCCCCGCTTACGCCAAAAAGAATGCGCTTTCAGCAACAGTTTCACATATTTTAGTTGATTGGTCTCGTTGATACGTAAAATAATCAGGGGAAAATCCCCAGAAATCCCATAGGCCCAGAGATCTGCTTGTTTTTTGCGGTTATAAAATAGCGTTTGAGGTGATGCCCTGAACGTTGGATTGGCAAACAAAAGGTGAGCAGATAGTTTTTGGAGAAGATGTGCCTGATTTGGTCGTATACCCATGTGATTTAGCTCTACCATTCCATAAATGGACGCTAAATCGAAGGCCCGATTGACTGCAAGCTGACTATCGTAAATAGTAGCCATTTGCAAGGCTTCGGGTCTGGAATTTGCAAAACCAAGTCCAAAGCTCAGCTGTGCTTTTTCCCCCGCTTGAAGGATGATTTGCTTACGTAAACTGACAATGGGATCTGACACATTTCCCTGTACTCTTTTGAGTAAAAATCCATCCGTCAATGCGATCGGGTTGCTAAGTGAT
Organism: Algoriphagus sp.; assembly: GCA_040403475.1. Lineage (GTDB taxonomy): Bacteria > Bacteroidota > Bacteroidia > Cytophagales > Cyclobacteriaceae > Algoriphagus. Next base: position 225,806 of record JBBAKO010000002.1, read on the forward strand.
CTTCCTTTGCCAATAAAATTGAATCGTTCTGTCTCAAATTCAATGGGTTTCACGACATGAACTTGATTGCTGCAGGCAAAGGTGTGAATTAAATAAAATGGGGATTCTTCCTTGCTTCGTGGCCTTCTTTTGGCCAGAATAGCATGGTTTTCCTCTAAATATTCTGTTTCAACAAATAATTTAGAGAAAGCCGGATGGGCGTTATGATGGGTTAATCCATTGAGCATCACTTCTGCATAACTCGTAATTTCAAGAACCCTTTTGTGATCGCTATAATTGGTCAAGGTGAGTTTCCGGAGCTCAATCGGGTGATCAGGTGAAACGCATATTTCTGAGGTAGTTTCGATCCAATTGTCTACCCGTGAGCAGATCACTTTGCCATTGTGAAACCAGGTATCGTAGCGATCGGGCTTGCGTTTGACCGGCAGGTGCATGGCAGACCAAAAGTCACCGCCTTCTACATCTTTAATGTAGAAATATACCCCCAAAGGATCTGTTGTTGGATCTGATTTCCATCCATTTAAGGTGATGCCATTTATTTTGGCATAGCCGCTACCGGCATGGGTTATCATCGTTGAAAAACTTCCATTCGACAGGGTATGCAGGCGAGGAGGGCTTAGGTCAAGTTCATTAATTCCTGCATGCTCTGTTACATATTGATCGGACGACTTTTTGCTCGGCTCAAGTTCCGCATCGATTGGGTGTGGTTCTTTGATGGGTGTCCCTTTAGGTATGCGCTCTTGCAATAAGAGTTCACAGCTTTTTATTCTGGGATCAACATGGAAATTAGTAGTTGTGGATCCTCCATTGAGTACATTTTCTAAGGCAATGAGGCTCATGCCATGGTGGTGTACCATGTAGATGTTGACGACCTTAGATGTAGTTCCTTCCTTCAGGTGGGCTGGCGTGTAGTCTATGGCGTCATAAAACCCAAAAATGCCCAATCCACCTGCCTTTTCAATTTCCCTCAAATTCTTCATGGGGTCAGTAACTTCCACAAGGAGCGAAAGTAAACTGGCATAGGGAGCGACGACATATTCATCGGCCAAGCCGCGCTTCAAACCTAGGCCGGGAGCTCCGAAAGTTCGGTATTGGTAATGCAAATCGATGTTTAGGAAATAGTAGGCACTTTCCGAAGAACCCCATGGAAACCCACGGCTATGTCCGTATTTTTTTTGCCACTCGATCACATTATGGCAGGTGTTGTGCATCATGGTGTCTTCAAAAGACCTCAGGAACAGCAGCGGCATTAAATATTCAAACATGGTACCACCCCAGGAAAGTAATATTTCATCCCGGTTGATTCGTGTGAGCCTTCTGCTAAGCCTAAACCAATGTTCCACAGGCACATCTCCTTTAGCGATGGCAATGTAGGACGCGATACGTGCCTCACTAGCTAGTAAATCGTAGGTGCTTTTGTCAAATTGTGCAATATCCAGGTTGTATCCTATACTCAACAAACCTCGTTCTTCCTGGTAGAGAAACGAAAAATCCATTTCATCAATCAATCCTTCCGCGAGCCGTACAATTTCGCCGGCTTGATGGTTCCATAGGTCAATTTGTTTTTTGAGGGCGTCCTCTGCTGAGGCATCTTTTACCATTTCCTTCAATTCAATACAGGATAAAAGTTGCAACTCTTCCTGCTGGTGTCGCGTGCATGCTAATTCTTCCAAGACAGAGTTGAGCTGTGCCAAAGGCCGTGCTAACCAGAAAAGGAAATTTTCAAGTAGGCGGTCATCCAGTACGCTGTCTAATTGAAATAACTGGATTTTATTCAGTTTTTCGGCTTCTTCTTTAAGTGCCATCAAGTAGTCAAAGGACATCATAGAAGCTTCCTTAGGTTGGATATTCCATGTGAAAAGCATTGCGTTAATCGAGGCTTGAACCGCCACGAGTTTAGGGTCTTTCAGGGTGCCCTCTTCTTTGAGCGCTTTGGCAATATTTTCAATAGACCGTAGCGTATCGTAAAACCCTGTTTGGAAGTTTTTATAAATAGCTTTGGAAGTCATTGCTTCCTTTACCGCTTCCTTCACTGCAATAAGGCTTGCGGCTAGGTTTCCAGAATCTACAGTAGAAATATAGGAAGGCTGTAAAATATGACCAGAGTCGGTAGCATACCAGTTAAACAGGTGGCCTCTGTATTTCTGAAGTGCTCCTATCGCGCGAATGGAATCCAGTTGGCGTTGCAAAAAATACCCTAACGTAATGTAGCCTAAATTATAAGCTGAGGTATTGGAGACCAGCGCTAGACCGATATTGGTAGGGGATGTCCTGCTGGTTTCAGGTAGTGGAGGATTTTCCTGGTAATTGTCAGGAGGGAGCCAGCCATGCTTCTCTGTTACAAAGCGCTCAAAATAAGACCAAGTACGCCTTGCGTACAGGCGCAATTGGATACGTTCTTCCTCTGAAATCTCGGTTTGTTTTTTTGCTAAGGGCTGGCTGATATACCAAACATAAAAAGGAGAACCAAACCACAAGACAAAAAAGGGAGCAACTACCCAGAGGTGTACAGGATGTGTAAACAATGCAAAAAGGAATATGCCTAGACCCAAAAGCATGGATAAAATCATCCCACGTATGTAGCCAAGCAAGGAATGCTGGTTCATGCCTTCGACATGCGAAGCAGTTGACCATTCAAGCAGCCATTTTTTTGAAAATGCGAGGCGGTATAAGGCTCTAAAAATCGCATCCAGCTGGACAAAGGCCTGGTGAGGAGCAATGACAACGGTGGACATGGCCTGGATCCGATGCATTCTCATATTATCCCAGACTTTAATCATGTGGAGCTTCCACCGCACACGCGCAGGTCTATTCAGCAAATCACTGGATAAGGTGATGTAGGTAGGGAAAGCAAAAATCCCAAAAGCAGCCAACACCCAGATCCAATTGGCTCCAGGTAACCAAAATATGCCTGCAATGAGAAATAGGGTTAGAAAGAAGAAGTTGAGCGACCTGCGGAGGTTATCAAAAATCTTCCATTTTGACAATAAGTTGATCGGATTCTTCCTTGCACCGGAAGCTGAGGGTGCGATCGGAAACAACCAGGCGGCTATTTGCCAATCGCCTCGGGTCCAGCGATGGTTTCTTTTTGTGTAAGCGCTGTAGGTACTCGGGTAATCATCAAACAATTCAATGTCTGTGGCAAGGCCTGTTCTCACAAATGCACTTTCTATAAGATCATGCGATAGAATTCTATTTTCGGGAAACTGACCCTTAAGTACACAATCAAAAGCCCTGACGTCGTAAATCCCTTTTCCGGTAAAGGTGGCTTCCCCCATCAAATCCTGATAAATATCAGAAACTGCAGCTGAATACAGATCTAAGCCAATATTCCCCGAAAATATTTTTGAAAACCGCGTGTTTTTTTCAGACTCGGGGGAAAAGGAAATTCGGGGTTGTATGATTGTGTATCCTTTGGTGATCCGTTTTTTTTCTTTGTCATACCAAGCCCTATTCAAGGGGTGCGCAAGGGTGTTGATTAATTTTTTTGCCGATCCAGGCGGTAGTTTGGTATCAGCATCCAAGGTGATCACAAATTGTATTGGACATAAGCTTGCAGTAGCCAAAAAATCCCCCACCCCCACCGTAAAGGAAGTTGGCGCAGTCGGGTTGCAAATTAAGGTATTGAGCTCTTCGAGTTTACCTCGTTTTCTTTCCCATCCCATCCAAGCCTGTTCAGCTTCATTCCAAAGTCGCTCGCGATGTAGTATAAAAAATCGATCTCCATACCGAGATGGGTACTTTATATTCAGTTGATGAATGGCTTCTGCCGCAGCAGCTAGGATGGCTTCGTCTCCAGCTTCCCGCTTTTCGCTTCCATCCAGAAAATCAGAGAGTAGGGCAAACTGAAGTCCGGGATCAGAGTTTCCCAAATAATGAACCTCCAAATTTTCAATCTGCCTCAACGCATCTTGCAAAGAAACCAACATTGTGGGCATGACAACCATCGTCCGTAAACTATCGGAGATAGCTGTCTTATCATCGAGCTTTGGGAGCAAGCGTGGAGGTAAGAAAAAGGCAAAAAAACGATTGATAAATGAAATGGCTAAATCGAGAGCAGGGAAGAATGCGACCAGAATAACCGCGATAATAATGCCTAAGCTGTAACTAATGGCTCCGGATGCCAGCCAAAGCGCACCTATAAATACCAAGGAAAGAACGGAAACTGTTAAGATGTAAAGTGAAAAATGGGTTTCAAATGCACGAATGATTCGCGCCCTACTAGGCATAGTGTAGCCAATTTTTTGAATAAGTTCTTTATGCCCATCGCCAATGAGAAAATAGCCAATGTGTCGTTTGACATAATTGTCGCCGAAGATATAGGGTGTGTCATCTGAAGAATCGAGCTCTGTCTGTGTGGCTGCCAATTCAAAAGCCGCCTGGGCTACCTGTATTTCGCTAGATTTAGAACCTTTACTTAGCTTTTCTACTACTCTTCGATAGCTGTCTCTGGTGTGAAAATCCATTTTCGGATAGTCACCGGAAGGATCTTTTTTGAGGACATCATTGATCAATGAACATTCCTCCACATAATCAGACCATTCTACCTCAGAAATCTGTCGTAAGGACAAAATGGTGTTTCGGACATTTACCTGGAGCCTGGATTGCTTTTGCGCTTCCTGTCGCATCGCATTTTCCATCGTAATTTCGTATGGATTGACTCGGTAATTGAACCACCGCTTTTGTTCTTCGTAGAGCAGTCCTTGCGATTGAAGTGTATTAAATAATTCAATTAGCGTAGATAAGCCCGCTTTTTTAGCGTTCTCTTTGAACCAACTGGCCATTGTCTGCGCATATAGTCCAGGTTCTTCCAAGTCTAGTTTTTGAATAACTAGGGCAAATTTTTCTACTTCTAGTTTGAGTTTCTTTTGTTCCAAAATAGTAGCTGCCTTTTCCGATAAAATTTGGATAAGAAACAAGCGAATCATGATTGGAATCGCCCAAAGCTCACCAATCTTTAGCGGCTCCACCTCCTGGTAATTCTTGATGTATTCGGTTAATACTTCTTTATCTAACACATTATCTGTGTGAGTTAGCAGGTTTAAAACAATCTCATACACCCTAGGAAAGCCACTATGCTCTCCTGTTGAGAGTAGTGGGATATTTCTGTGGTAATTTTCAGGAAAGTCAATGCCGATTTGAACCATCTGCTCCTGAATGATGTAAAAATTATCTAGAAGCCATTCGGATGCAGGTGAAATTTCTTTTTCTGATTTTACAAGGGAGGAAAGTGTACGGTACGTTTCAGTTAGTATGTCTTTGGAGCGTTCCAAAATGGGCTTGATAGGCCTTGGTTTAGCTGTTCCGAGAGAGGCTTTATGGATCGTTGCCAGACTAAGGGCACTTTCCCGCAGGAATACGGAGTTGTAGGATACATCCAATTGGTTTTTCATACTAATGCCCTCTATAAAAGTTAAGTAGTGGGTGGGTATTGCGAAAAAAGAGTTTTTAGTCACTAGCCTAAAAACAAGCGCTGAATGATAAGAAAGGTGACCTGATAAAATGAACCTGTCTTATTGAGTAAATCGAACTTGGAAAGTAAAAAGGTGCCCTTTCTGAGGCAGTAAAAGTCACGTGTTTTCTATGGTATCGACGGGCTTAACCTCCTGTTTGAGGCAGGTTTTTTTTGGGACCATTTTGCTAATTTTTCAATGGTCAAGCCTTGTACACTGATGCTAAATAGCACACAAAAATAGGTGGCAATCAAGAGCTTGTTTTTTGTTTCGCTGTATGGCAGGGATAAGGTCAATGTCAGTGAAAGTTCACCACGCAAGCCTCCCCAACAAAATTTAATCAAGAATATAGCCCAAAAACAGCCCCAATTTGATTCCTCCCAAGGCTTCTTTTCTAAATAAAAATTTTGGATTCAACTAAGTAAAAACTACCGATAAGCAAATTAACATGGTAAGAAGAAGGTATAGGTTCATTTATTTTTTGGACAAGCTAGTCGGTCCGTTCAATGTCGGTAGACTAGCTTTTATCCTTACGTACAACCCGCTCGTAGGTTCACTTTTAGGTCTTGAATTTTATCGTTTTGGGCAAATAGCCTTCTAATTCTTCTATTTATTTCTGGAATTTCCACTTCTTTTTCGACAGGGGGCTAGTTTAGCTTACCTTGTTTTTTGCTAACCCTCATCGTCTGTTTTATCCATTGAATCGCATCCTCAACCGGTGTTGGATCAGATCCAGATGCGGTGTTGTGTCCCAAATTTGGATAGAGGCGATACTCAAATGGCTTTCCTTTCCATTTTAGCCGATTTAATTGTTCAATACACAGCTGAACTGGAACCTGAATATCCTTTGCTCCATAAAGCCATAGTCCAGGGATAGCAAGATCTGTCAGGGAGTGTTTCGGGTCTGTAGCCGTAAATTCAAATCGGTCGGGATCGTTTTTGATGTGTTCACGTGCTTCTGCTTCGGAATGGTTTTCCCAGTAGTTTGGGTCTCCATTCGTGTGAAACTGAAACCGAAGTTGTTCGAGGCTGGTGATCGTTGGCCCGCTAAATAAAACCATAAAATCTACTGAAGGATTTAGGGTAGCAGCGATAGGGATGATCCATCCTGCCTGACTGGAGCCAATTAAGCCAATGGGTAGATCCTGCGCAAGCTCTTGCAGTTTATTCACAGCAGCACTTGCGTCCTTTGCCAAAAGGCTGAGGTTAACGGAATCCACATTATTGGTTCCCACCTCGGGGCCTGCATAAATCCCGGCTGATTCCCCAACTCCACGCTTGTCGTAGGAGAGTACGGTAACCCCATGAGCAGCCAAACGTTCTGCAAACCTGTTCATTCGTTTTTCTTGACCTGAACCATGGACTAAGACTATGGCTGATTGTGGGTCGGTAGGGGAAAAGAGGGTTCCAACGAGGAGTACCCCTTCACTGGTAAAAGTGATGTCCCTTCGTGTAATGGAGTCTATTGATTGAGCAGTTGCCCCGTTGAGTATAACCAAGCATAGAAAAAATAAAGGCAGGGAAAGTAGCGATTTAATGCGTCGATTACTACTGAATTCTCCTTTTTGATCGTTTTCCCGAAACCTTAGTTTAACCGCCATTTTTATTTTTTCAAAAGGTAAAAGATCAAAGAGGCATTTGGTCTGGAGTAGTAGCTATATTTTCGATCGAGAAGTTAATCCTCGTTTTTGTGTTTTATTAACTGCTAACAGCTAAGGTCCAACGCCGAAGGAGGATGGAAGGTTAGCGAAAATCCGAAGGAAAAACTACAGCATTGAGGATTGGCCTTCTTGTCTTAAAAGATTAAAAAGGATGTCCTTCATGTGATACGGGTTGTCTAGCGCTAGGGCTGTTCCGCCAATAAAATCTCTCGCAACAGCTTGTCCACTTGATCTCGATCTAAGCCTACCTTCATTTTTGGATGGTAGAGCAGACGAACCAAATCCCGATCAATAGGTGCGTACTCCGTGGTTTTTGTAGAAAAGGATTGTTGAAAAATACTTTCAGAATATAATTCTGAATCCCTAGCCAAGCCTAGGGATTGTGTAAGTTCTTCTCGAAGCAAATGTTTTTGTTCTAGTAGGTTGGCTCGATTAATGTCCACATACATGTGCCCTTTAAACAAATGATTGGAATTGTTAAAAGTAATAGAAAAAAGCCCCCAATTGGAAGCGACAAAGCTTGACTGAGCAGGAAAAATGGCTGCATATGAATCTCCAGAGCCAAAAAAGATGTAGAAATTCGACTGAAGACTATCACTTACAACTTCAACGTTAAACTCGTTGTTAGCTAAGTCATTGATTTCTTTGACTATCCGATTGGTCTCTGCAAGAAGTGCCGGTGTGGGCTTTCCACCGATAAACAGTTTCATATTTCCCTCCCATCTTCGTGTGATTTTGCTTTCGTTGCCGAATTCAAAACCCAAAGCCACTTCTTTGAAATAGCTTACCACGCTTTCGTTATATTCAGTCAGCCCAGGAGTTATCGCTTCCTCATCTACGGAGCAAGAAACTAGAAATACACTTGCAGCTAAGACAACTAGTAGGTTCTTGGTTATCCGATGGAGCCGACTTTTCTTTATCCTAGTCATAAGGCTGTTTAGCGTCTTTTTCAACACGAAAACAAGCTCGGTAATGCTTTGTTTAAAATTGATTTGACTAAATACCTTGCTGAGAATGAGTGTACTTCAGTTTTGGAATTGGTTTTTAATTCAATTATGTAGTCAATTTCTAGCATGCTCTTGTTTTTGCAGTGGTGGTCAAAAAATACCATTACGTTTTGTGGCTTGACGATGTGGGGGATATGGAGTACCACACTTAACTAGTAGCACGATGTACTAAAGAAAGGAAAGGATTTAATTTAGCACTTAAACCCCTTTTCAGCCAATTCGATTTACTGGTAGATTTAATTCTCAGCCCAAAATTCTTTCGTGGTGTAAAAGACGGTGTCAATGAAATAGAGAATATCGTTTTTGGTTAAAACGTTCTCGTCATGCAAATCCTCTAAAATAATCCCCAAGTTAGGATTAAAGTAGTCGTTGTTTCGATTGTTGATGAATCCGTTCGTCTCAAGAAATGACTTTACCTTGTTTAAGTCTGTTTCTTGGGTTATTGTCACAAATGATTGTTTTACTGCAGCGTACAGCTTTCCACTTTCTTTTGTAAATCCGATAAGTTCGTATGCAGTGTCTGGAAAAAAGAAGTTGTGAAGTAGAAGATTGTAAAAATAGTCTGTCCAGTAACTGTAATAAATTGCATCGTTTAACTTAAGAACATGGTCTGAGTCTTTAAAATAGACTTTTTGTTCTGCGCCTTCACTTACATATTGAGAGAAGTCAATGTCTTTAATCCAAAGATTTTGTTCCGTTACGAAACTTTCTAACTTCCTTATTTATTGTTCTCGGATTTGCTTTGAGCTTTCAATCTCATCGCTTGATTGCGAGCCACTGTCAAGGTAACTGGCGATTGTTTGGATAAGAGCTCCATAGCTAACTTGGCTCTTTCCTGAAATGATATGGTGTAATTCATGCTTGAGATCATTTTGCATTATTTCAAATATATAAAAAAGTCAGGGCATAGAAAATAGCTCAATTCTGGGCATTATTATTACCAGTAACGTTTAGCCGCTTTTGCAAAACGGCTGTTGTGTGCCGTTTTTATTTCAAGGCTTCTTTGCATTGTTCTATTTCAATTATTTTCAAGTGTTCAGTGTATTTGGTTAATGTAGCACTGTCTGTAAGTCCAAGTTCATTTGTAATTAATTCTTCTAAACGATTCAAAACACTTTTCCATGCCGATAATTAATTGGGTCGCTGTCGTAAAGTTTATTGATTTCATAGGCCCTTTCTTGTGGGTCACCAATCTTTCCATATTCATATTATGCTAACTTTTAGTTATTCTAAAAAAAGTTTGTCCAATTTTCTCTTTCGCGTATGTACATAATTACCACCGCAAAGTATGCGGTAAAAATACAGTCTATACCCCGAAAAACATTTTTTTCGCTTCTTAAATCATTAATTGTCAGTTAGTTTGTTTTCCAAGGTTCCAAACCAAGAAAAGCTAAAACTGAAGTTAAAATAACAAAAGAGAGGTCTAGTCCTGTAAATTTCCTTCTAGGAAAACCCCGCTAGTACCAACTTTTACTTTTTCAATTTCAAGCTTCTACACTTACAACAAATCTTCAATCACCTCTGCGAAATACCGGTGCTCCAAGGCGAGTACTTTTTGAGCGATGCTCTCTGCGTTGTCTTCGGGAGCGATGTCCGTGGCCGCCTGAAAAATAATCTTCCCCTCGTCGTAGTGCTCGTTGACTAAATGGATGGTAATCCCAGAAAATGGGTCGCCCGCTGCTTTTACCGCCTCATGCACGTGGTGTCCATACATGCCCTTGCCTCCGTAATTCGGCAATAAAGCCGGATGGATATTGACCATTCGCTCGGGAAAGGCACGGATCAATTCATCCGGCACCTTCATTAAAAATCCTGCTAGAATCACCCAATCGATTCGCTCCTCCTGCAACTTGGCCAAAAGTACCCCAGCATCCATTTCCTTGCGGGTAAAGGTAAAGGTGGGCACGCCAAACTTGGTTGCTCGTACCAAAACCCCTGCATCTGCCTTGTTGCTGGCCACGAAGGCAATGACTCCCTTGGAGGAATGTGCAAAGTCTTCCATGATTTTTTCGGCATTGCTGCCAGAGCCGGAAGCGAGAATAGCGAGTCGCATCATGTTAAATTGAATTTGATCCTACAAGATAGGGGGATGGGGGCATTTGTGCACCGAAGAAGTTGATTATTCCCTTGCGATTGTCACTTGGAAAAAAAGTTAGGTGTGGTAATTCGAACAGGCTACTTTTGAATAAACCCATTCATGAAAATTGTGACTCAGTCAAATTCTAATAGTCCCGAATCAGGACTTCAGAAGAAATTCCAAGCGTTTCATGAAGTTTGCGAATCATTTCAATGGAAAGCTTTCTCTTTTTATTGAGCACCTCACTTACCCTACTTTTCTGTCCCAAGGCCTTCGCTAAATCTTTTTGTTTGTAGCCCAATTGATCCATTCGGAACTTGATGGCTTCAATTGGGTCTGGTAAATCCACTACAAACTGCTGATTTTCATAATTTTCAACGAGCAAGGAGAGTAACTCCAGTTCATCCGCTGTATCATCGCCTTTTTTGCTTTCGAAAATAGCCTCAAGTCGAATCAAAGCTGCTTCGTAGTCTTCTTTTGTTTTTAAGATTTTTAGGATCATTAGCTTAGTGATTTGATGCGTTTATTTTGTCGTATTCGGCATGTGTTCCAATAAATCGTATCCACACCAAAGAAAAATCATAGTTGATTTTCACTACCAATCGATATTTGTTTCCTTTTATATTGAATACCACTCTATTTTCTGCAAGAAAACTTGCGGAAGGATACTTGTTTTTGATGTCTCGAGGTGAAGCCCAAGTTGCCTCAAAAGCTTCCTTATACCAAGACTTTAATGATTGTTCACAGTCATTATGGATTTGCCAAAACTCTCTGAGTGTCTTTTTTGCGATAATTCTCACCGGTAAAAATATAAAAAGTTCCCAAATAGGGAACATTAAAGACTGACTTTTTGGTTCCTCTTAAAAAAAATGATTTAATTCAAATTCACCTTACTTAGCTCCTTCGAGTAACCAAGATTTGTTTTTTAACTCGCCAATGAATGTAATCAAATTATAGGACGAATCAGGCCGATATTATTTTTTAATTCTTGCTTGAACTCTCTTAGTCTCTTTGATTAATTCCTCCATCGACTCAAAGGTTTTGTCCCCAATCCTCAATCCAAACGGTGCTGAAACAACTAGCGTTTGATCTAGCTTTTTAATCCCTGCTTTTATCAAAGCCTTTTTTACCCAGTACACCACCTCTGCAGGGCCATCTATAGGCAGATCGCTCGGTTCTTGTACCAGTTCTACCTTACCCCGTGCCACATTGAAGTGGTAGTTTTTCCCAGGAAAAAGGGCCTGTATCTTCCCCGAAAGGAGGATGTCCTCTGGCCTGCCCATGTGCAAGGGGCTGCCACAATTCATCAGCCAAAATCGATCTGCTGTCTCCAAGGCAATATCCAAGTCGTGCGTCACGACCAGCACGGCTTTCTCTTTCTTTTGGCTGATCTCTCGCAGGAGCGTCATGATTTCCAGACGGTTAATCAGGTCCAAATGGGCGGTAGGCTCATCCAAAACCAGTACGTTACCATCCTGAGCAAGGGCTCTGGCGATCATGGCCTTCTGCCGCTGCCCATCACTTAGTTCGCCTAGCCGCTCGTCCTGGAGCGCGGTCAGTCGCGTATCGGATAGTGCTTGGTCTACCCACTTTCGGTCTTCGGTACCAAGCTTCCCAGTCCAGCCCATATGCGGCGTTCGGCCCAGCGCCACCAGCTGCCCTACGGTCAGGTTGCCCGGGTAACTCGGTTCGGTCAGTACCACGGCGATGCGTTTGGCACGCTCCTCGATTCCATAGCTGCTCAGTTCTCGCTGATCCAACAGCAACTTCCCTTCCCAGGGCTTAAGGTTTCCTAGGATCGCTTTGATTAGTGTGGATTTTCCCACTCCATTCGGGCCCAACAAGCAGGTGAGTTCTCCCGAGTACAGCTGAAAGGAAAGATCCTGAAGGAGCTCCTTCCGCTTGCCCTGCTGGCTGTAGCCCAAACTCAGCCCGATTCCTTCTAAGGTGATGTGGTGGTTCGACATGGCTAAAAATCTTTACTTAAATTTTTCCGTAGGACCAAGGATATCACCAAAGGTGCTCCGACTAAAGACGTGACAGCATTGATGGGTAGGGTACTCGACCAACCCGGAAGATGCCCTAATGCATCGCAGAGCAAAAGCAAAATCGCCCCCAAGAGAGCGGAGCCAGGGAATAAAATGCGGTGGTCGGCAGTTTTCCAAAGCATGCGTGCCAGATGTGGTACTGCGATGCCCAAAAAGGCAATGGGGCCACAAAAAGCGGTAATTCCTCCCGCCAAAATTCCTGTACTGCCAATCATGATCCAGCGCAAGCGCTCCGTGCGAATGCCCATGCTGCGGGCATAGCTTTCCCCCAAAAGGAAGGCATTGTAGGATTTGGTGGAAAAAACCACGGGCACCAATCCGATTCCTAAAACCAGCCCCAGCAGGCCTACCTGTGACCAGTTCAAAGCTCCTAGGCTACCCATGGACCAGACGGTATACATTTTCAGTGCTTCAGCTCCTGAGAAAAAAGAAAGGACCGATACTAAAGCGGAGACGGCGCTACCGACCATTAAGCCTACGATCAATAGGGTCATCGAATCCCTGACCCGCCAAGCCACCAGGCTTACAACCAGAAGCATGGCTCCAGCACCCAGAATCCCTGCCAAAGCAATCATCCAAGAATTGAGCCCCAAAGCTGAAATTCCCAAAGCAGTTCCCGACAGCATCAGCAAGGCCACACCCAAACCAGCACCTGAACTGACACCGAGCACGTAGGGACCGGCAAGTGGGTTCCTGAAAAAGGTCTGCATCTGCAAGCCACTCACACTCAGTCCCATACCTGCAATAATGGCCACAAAAGCTTTTGGGACTCGGTAGTTAAGGATGATCTGCTCCCAGGAATCTTTATCCCAAGCGCCAGACCACAGCCCCGACAGGATCTCGCTAGGAGGGATCCAGACCGAGCCCAAACTTAGGTTAAGCAAAAAGCTAAACCCAAGGGCGAGGAGAACTAAGGGAAAAAGGGAAGGTCTAGAGGACATGAAGGGGGTACTAGTTTTTGGTTTTGGGCATCTCACTCCCGTTAAGGAGTCTGCCTTGCCCTAAAATAAGGGAGGAATTGCCATATTGGCCTCCTTATTTCTTTAATTTTTGGTAAAAATAAGGTTCGTAGCCGGGCAATAACTCGGGGTGAAGAATTTTTATCAGGTCTTTGAGTATGAGATCGGGCCGTAAATATCCCAATTCAAAATACTCCAAGCCTCCTGTCTCTCCTTTTTTAGCGGTGTAGGTATAGACTTCTCCCTTTTTCCAAGCTGCAAAGGCCTGGTAGCGGGGTTCAATTTTTCCCATCTCTGTAAGGGAGGCAAAGTCTGCGGCACCGATCCAAATCGGCGCCAAAGTCCCTTGGTCGAGGACCACCTCGTAGTTGAGCTGGAGGCTACCCGCTGCGCCTTCTTTCCCAAAGACATAGCTACCTCCCGCTTTTTCCAAGAGTTGCGCCGCCCAGCTTTCTCCACCGGGTGCATACCAGATGTCCTGGTAGATCACGCCGCTGAGGACTTTGGGCCGCTCTTTGTTTTGTAGGGAACTCGCCAGGCGTTCCGCTTCTTTATAGTCTTTTTTGATTTGCTCAAACTGGGCCAATGCCGCCGGATAAATACCCAACAGCACCCCTGTAAACTTGATCCATTCAGCTCTACCCAATGGATTTTGCTCTACATATTCCCCATTGATTAGCGTAGGGATACCCGCCTGTTTGAATATATCCAAGTAGCGCAAGTCATCACCCAAGGTGGAGATCATGATCCAGTCGGGTTGGAGATCCAATACCAGTTCAGGATTCGCTGAAGGTCCAGCACCCAACTCCTTCACCTTCCCAGAAGCGATTCGCGCTCGAGCTATGGGGGAGGAGATCAAGTCAGTTTGAGGAAATCCTACCAGCAGATCGGTCTGCTCCAAGGCATCCAAATGGGGTACCTGGGTCGTAGAAGTTAGGGCCACCGCATCGATGGGAAGCTTCACCACAGCATCGTATCCACTGGAATTGAGGTTTACTCCTGAATCCAAGATGAGGTAGCGGTAGGTTTCGGAAGAGCCCGGATAGCCCTTGCTAACTTCAATTTCCCAGAAGCCATCACCCTGGTACAACTTGAATCCTGTCGCAAAATCCAAAGGAACAGCTGTTTTGAGGAGCGCATCGGGTTTCTTTCCCGCACAAGAAACGAGCAGCAAAGCGACACCAAACCACAGCAAGTAGCTAAGCCGAAAGGGTAGGGATCGCAAAATGCTTGGGGATGATTGCATGCAGGCTGTGGAGAAATTTTCCCGCAAGGTAAGGGGTAGCGGTTGACTCTCAAAAAAATTCCCATCAAGTCCTTTTTTATGCAAGGGAATTGGCGTTAATTACATCGATTTTGGTTTCCAACCCGAGCGTTTCGGTTCTTGGAATTAAAAGGGAATCCGGTGCAATACCGGAGCTGTCCCCGCAACTGTAAGTTTGATTTCCTAGAAAACACCTAGGAAAAAGCTTTTGCAACCCCCGCCATTGGTTTCGGTGAAACTGAGAAGGCCTGCAAAAAGTCAAACGAGCCAGGAGACCTGCCTTAGTCAATGATTCTGAGCTTTCGGAGGAAAAGCAGGTAGAAGCGTACAATGGCCTTTACCCCATTTAGGGTATTGGCTGGTTTTCATTTCTATTTTTTCCTTTACAGCCGGATTCGACTAGACCTTCTAATCGAAGCCCAATGACTTTTGCCCTTTGGTGTGTAGTTGTACTTCCTTTTGCCTCTCCCCAAGATACGGTGGCGCTGGCTGAAGTGGCCGTGCATGCCGCAGCCTTGGACCGTTTTGCTTCAGGTCAAACGCTCTTGACTTATAATAAATCTACCTTAGAGCGCTATGCGGTTCGCTCCTTGGGGGATTTGCTGCAAGAAACCTCTCCGATTTTTGTGCGTCAATACGGAGCGGGCATGTTGGCCTCGCCATCTTTCCGGGGCACCTCTCCAGGGCACACTGCCCTCTTCTGGAATGGGGTGCCTATCAATAGTATCTCGCTGGGGCAGTCCGACCTCAGCATCCTACCGGTACAAGCTACCGATCGGGTGGAGGTTCAATTTGGAAGTGCTGGAGCACTTTTTGGAAATGAGGCCATTGGTGGTTCGGTGCACCTCTCTACCGCTCCCACAAAAAAAGAAGGGCTGCAAGGGGCCTTCAGTCAGACGATCGGGAGTTTCGGCCAAAACCAAACCTCCTTGACGGCAGCCTACGGAAATCCAAGCCTACGCTTTCAAACCAAAGGCTACCTTCAAGATCAGCCGAATACCTTTCGCTACCGAGACATTTCCCGAGCAGGAGCCCCCTGGGAGCGCCAAGACCATGCTTCCTTCAAGCAGAAGGGGTTGCTCCAGGATATTTGGTGGCAAGCGGCTCCCCATGCACAAGTCAAAGCCTCCATCTGGTGGAATGAAGCCCAACGGGAGATTCAACCCCTCATCGGAAGTAGCACGCAGGATACGCAAGCCGACGAAAGTTTCCGGGCAGTGATAGACTATCGGTACCAAAAGAAGTCTTCGGTATGGAAACTCAAGGGAGCCTGGGTGGCGGATCAACTTCAATTTAACACACAAGAAAATCAAACCAGCCAAGGCCTATTGGGACTCGATTGGGAACTCCCATCGGCTGGAAATTGGGCCCTTCGAGCGGGTGTGCGTGGAACTTGGATGAATGCCAAACTCAGCACATACACCGCCACAGAGCAGCGCTGGGAAGCTTACCAGAGTTTGGGCTGGCAGAAGGGAGAGCGCATCTCGGTTTCCCTCAATCTCCGCCAACTGGCCTATCCCAAGGACCTCGTTCCCTTTCTACCTGGTCTAGGAATGGATTGGCGACTTTTTGAAAGTGACCGAACTAGCCTTTACTTCAAAACAGCTTTTGGGCTGGGTCTGAAACTGCCGACCCTAAATGATCGCTATTGGGAGCCGGGAGGGAATCCCAACCTTCGGCCTGAGAAAAGCCAAAATGGAGAAGTTGGTTTTCAACTCAGGCAAACGGGGAATTTTTCTTGGTCTCAGCGCCTGACCTATTACCGAATGCAGGTGGACGATTGGATCATCTGGCTCCCCAAAGGCAATTTATGGACTCCGGAAAATATCCGGGAGGTGCACAATCAAGGTGTTGAATATCAAGGCGAGAGTTCCTGGACTACGGGCCACTGGAACTGGCAAGCCAATATCAGCTACACCTATTCTAGTACTCGTGACTTAGCACAAGAAAGATCCCAGCAACTTCCCTACAGTCCCAAGCATCAAGGAAATGCGGGATTGCAGGTGAAGCGAGATGATTTTGCCTTTGACCTATCTGGCTTTTATGTGGGTCCGCGCAGTATCGCGGCGGGAAATTCACGGATTCTGGAAGGCTTTGCACTAGGCAACCTAGGCCTTACTTATTCAGGAGCCAAGTGGAAATCTGTGCAGTTACCCCTTCGCTTTCAAGTGCTCAATGTATTCAATCAATCCTACCAAGTACTCTACCTACGGGCCATGCCCGGTCGATCTTACCAACTCAATCTAACGCTTACACTATGATTCAATTCAGCAAGTCTATCCTTGTACTATCCCTGTTGGCACTGACTTTTTCAGCCTGCGACCCAACCACCGATGAGCGCCCACTTGGGGTATACGATACTGGAATATTGATTCTGAATGAAGGGGCCTTTGGTGCCAATGACGGAGAGGTAACTCACTTCGACCCAAGTACCGGGACCCTCAGTTCTGCCGTCTTTGAAAAAGCAAATGGGCGACCTTTTGCGGGGTTGTTGGAGGACCTGGTCTTGGAGGAAGACCGGCTGTATTTGGTGGCGAACACGGGAAAGGTGGAGGTAGTGCAGCCTGGAGATTTTAAGTCGATTGGAGCCGTGGATAAAGGTTTGGACCAACCCCGATCGGTGGCTACTGCCCGAGGCAAGTTGTTTATTTCGGATTATGGGCCCTACGATGCCAATTACAACACGCCCTCCTCTTACGTGGCGGTGGTGCAAGGCTTGGATGGTGGAGTAGTGAAGAAAAAGATCCCTGTTTCCAGCAAACCGGAAGACCTCTATGCCTTTGGATCCTATGTATTTGTAGCGGGTTCGGAAGGCAAAAAGGTAGAGGTGCTGGATGCCAACGCTGAACTTCCATTCAAAACCTTGGAGATGCCTGGGCAGCCGGTTCAGTTTTTTGAGTTGAATGGGGACCTTTGGGTATTTTGCTACGATGCGCAGAAAGTTTATTTCGTTTCCATCTCCAAAAGTGGACTAAGCCAAAAGGAAATCCGCACCTTTCCGATCGCCCAGGCCACCGGACGCATTGCACAAGGGGATACCGATACCTTCTATGTGTTGACGAGTTCGGGCTGGCCAGACTATCGGGATGGGATTTCTGTAGTCTCTATCCTATCTGGCACCTTGGTATCCGATTGGAAAAAAGGATCTGGCTTCTATGGAATCGGCTACGACTCCGACCGTCAGCAAGTTTATCTAGCCAATGCGAAAGGATTCCAAGGAAATGGGGAGGTTCTGGTCTACCAAAAGTCAGGAGCGGAAGCTGGTAAATTAACGGGTGGCCGAGGCCCTTCTGGATTTCTATTCCGGTAATTTTTTTTCTTTTCTTTCACGCTCCGCCGCGGCGGATAGTTGGAAAAAATACGCTGATTGATTTCTTAATGAATAGGTTAGTGATCAAACAAGTAGATGTTTGAAGGTCAATTCAATGAGCTGTGGACCGAGGTCTGCCTGTGGACCAAGGTCTATCAACTGTCGACCTATTGTTTACTGCTGCTATTTTTATAAAATTTCATAAAAAACAAATTACAAAAAGTAGCCTTGCAGCTAAAATCTGAGCGGATGTACCAGAAAATTCAGGTCAATTGGTATTTTTGTCAGTTCGTTACACAACCTTCCTGCGCCAGGGGGGTTGTAGTGTATTCATCCTCACCTACATGACAGAAAACAAGCGCGTAGCCATTTTGGGAAGTACAGGAAGTATCGGGACACAAACCCTCGATGTGATCCGTCAGCATCCCGACTGGTTTACCGTAGAAGTACTCACTGCACAGCACAATTGGGAACTCTTGGTGGCGCAAGCCTTGGAGTTTAAACCTAACGCAGTAGTCATCGGTAACGAGGACCATTATTCAAAAGTAAAGGAAGCCCTTTCTGGAGAGCCAATCAAGGTCTTTGCCGGCCAAAAAGCCATCGCACAAGTGGTGGAAATGGACACGATCGACGTGGTGCTGACCGCATTGGTAGGATATTCCGGCTTGATTCCTACGGTACATGCCATCCGAGCGGGCAAGCAAATTGCCCTAGCCAACAAGGAAACCTTGGTAGTGGCAGGGGAGTTGATTACCGCACTTGCAAAGCAGCATGGAGTAAATATCTACCCCGTAGATTCCGAGCACTCCGCTATTTTTCAATGCTTGGTGGGGGAATTTCACAATCCCATTGAAAAAATAATTCTTACCGCTTCAGGAGGACCCTTCCGAGGAAAAGACACGACTTATTTGTCCTCCGTCACTCGGGAGCAGGCCCTCAAGCATCCCAACTGGGATATGGGTGCAAAAATCACCATTGATTCCGCCTCCCTGATGAACAAAGGGCTAGAAGTCATCGAAGCCAAATGGCTTTTTGGACTAAAAACAGAGCAGATTGATGTGGTCGTTCACCCCCAAAGTATTGTGCACTCCTTGGTGCAATTTGAAGATGGATCGATCAAAGCGCAACTCGGCCTGCCCGATATGCGTATCCCTATCCAGTTTGCACTAAGCTATCCCGACCGATTGAAAAGTAATTTTGAGCGCTTCAACTTTGCGAATTACCCGCAGCTTACTTTTGAACAGCCCGATGTAAAGACCTTTCGCAACTTGCAGTTGGCCTACGATGCGCTGGCCGCAGGTGGCAATGCTCCTTGCATCTTAAATGCAGCCAATGAAATTGCCGTTGCAGCTTTCCTCAATCGACAAATCGGCTTCTTAGAAATGTCTGACCTAATCGAAGAAACGCTCAACCAAGCTAACTTTCTTGCCCGTCCACAATTGGAAGATTACATCGAATCTGACCGGCAAGCCAGAGAACTAAGTGAAAATATACTAACCTCAAAACGATAAATGGAAACCTTAATTATGGTGGGCCAGCTGCTCCTAGGATTGTCAATCCTGGTGGGACTACATGAGCTGGGACACTTGCTTACCGCCAAACTTTTTGGCATGCGCGTAGAAAAATTCTCCATCGGATTCCCTCCAAAAATCGCGGGATTTCAGTGGGGAGAGACCGAATATTCCATCGGGGCGATCCCGCTTGGGGGCTTTGTGAAGATTTCCGGCATGGTAGATGAGTCCATGGATACCGAACAGCTAGCCTCTGAACCACAGCCTTGGGAGTTTCGCGCCAAGCCAGCCTGGCAGCGCTTGATTGTCATGTTGGGTGGAGTGATCGTCAACGTGATCACGGGTATCATCATCTTTGTAACCCTCGTATATTCCAATGGAGAGACTTACTTCTCTCGAGATCAGGTCATTGAAAATGGCATCGTAGCCTACGAATATGGGGAATCCATAGGTTTTAAGACTGGCGATAAGGTCCTCGATATCAATGGGCAACCTTACCAAAGCATCTCTGAACTGAGCAGCGGCAGTGCCTTGCTCAGCGAAAATGGGTATTATACCGTTGAGCGTGCCGGTCAGCAAGTGAAAGTGGAGATCCCTAGAGGATTCATCAATACCTTCAATTCGGAGGAGTCCTTCAGTAAATTTGTAGCCATCCGCTTTCCCTTTGAAGTTGGAGCAGTAGACCCAGGTAGTGGAGCTGAAGCTGTGGGCATTGCTACAGGGGATAAGATCCTTGCCGTAAACGGCCTCCCCATCACCTATTTTGATGAGATGCAGACGGCCTTGCAGCAAGTTAAAAATCAAACCATTTCCCTTGTTCGTAAAAAAGGCACTCAAGTAGATACGCTAAGCGTAGCCGTTACAGATGAAGCAAGAATAGGAATCGCTGTTAACCCTTTGATTGAACCAGTAAAGAGAGACTATAGCCTTACCGAATCCTTTTCCAAAGGAACGAGCCGCGCATTTGGTGCAGTGATCGTCAATGCCAAGGCCTTGGGAAAAATGTTTACCGGCGAAGTATCCACCAAAAATGTCAGCGGACCAATTGGCATGGCCAAGATTTATGGGGATAGCTGGGATTGGGTCAAATTTTGGAGTATTACTGGTTTGATTTCCATGATTTTGGCCTTTATGAACCTACTTCCTATTCCCGCCTTGGATGGAGGTCATGTGGTATTCTTACTTTATGAAATGGTTTCTGGTCGTGCCCCTTCAGACAAATTCCTGGAAGTTGCACAGAAGGTAGGTATGGTCATTTTGCTTGGTTTGATGATTTTTGCCATCGGAAATGATATCCTCAAACTCATCTTCTAGTCGGTCTGTCAATATGGCCAACTAATGGTTTGGCATTTCAATTGAATCTTTTGGAAGAACTTGGATCTAGTCCAAGTTCTTCCTTTATTTTAGCTATATCCTGACAGCATGCTGTCAATCTGTCTATATGAGCCAATACGAAAACTCTTTATTCCATAATTTAATGAACGGTGAATTTGCCGCTGATGGCGACTTGATTCAGTTAATTACTGATGAAGAGGATGATGCCAGCTCAAAGGAGGCCTATGGGGAAGAGGTTCCTATTCTGTCCGTGCGGAATACCGTACTTTTTCCTGGGGTAGTCATTCCCATTACCGTAGGACGGCAGCGGTCGATTCGGTTGGTGAAGAAGGCGCAAAAAGGCAATAAATACATTGGCGTCTGTGCACAGATTCAACCCAATCAAGACGATCCCAACTGGGAAGACCTGTATCAGGTGGGTACACTCGCCAAAATCATTAAAATGATTGTTTTGCCAGATGGCAATACTACGATCATCATTCAAGGAAAGAAGCGCTTTGCCATTCGAGAGCAGGTTACTGACGACCCCTATTTCATCGCCAAGGTGGATTACTTGGAGGAAAATTTCCCAAAGAATTCCAAGAAAATCAAGGCATTAGAAGAGTCACTTAAGGATGCGGCCACCAAAATTCTTCACCTGAATCCAGAGATTCCCCGTGAAGCTCAGGTAGCGCTCGATAACATAGACAATACAGCCTTTCTAACCCATTTTCTTTCTTCCAACATCAATGCACCGGTAGAATCCAAGCAGCGATTATTAGAAATCAACGATGGGGTAGAGCGCGCTACCTTGTTGCTGGAGTTTATGATGAAAGACATCCAGATGCTGGAGCTGAAATCAGAAATCCACAAAAAAGTACATACCGACATCGATCAGCAGCAGCGGGACTATTTCTTGCGGCAGCAGATGCGGGTTCTTCAAACCGAACTTGGAGAGGAAGGCCCTGAAAAAGAAGTGGAGGACCTTCGCGCCAAAGGAGCACTGAAAGCCTGGCCGGCCGACGTGAAGAAGCATTTTGAGAAGGAACTCGATAAAATATTACGTGTCAACCCTTCCGCTGCTGAATACCCCATTGCGCTGAATTATGCAGAAACCTTGGTTGAACTCCCTTGGAATGAGTTTACCCAAGACAACTTTGACCTGAAGCATGCCCGCACCATTTTGGATGCAGACCACTTTGGGCTGGAAAAAGTAAAGGACAGAATCATTGAATACCTGGCCGTATTGAAACTGAAGAATGACTTGAAAGGTCCAATTCTCTGTTTGTATGGCCCTCCAGGTGTGGGAAAAACCTCCTTAGGGAAGTCCATCGCTTCAGCTTTGGGTAGAAAATACATCCGCATGTCTCTAGGAGGCTTGCATGACGAAGCCGAGATCCGTGGCCACCGCAAAACCTATGTGGGTGCCATGCCCGGCAAGGTGATCCAAAACATGAAAAAGGTCAAAATCTCCAATCCAGTATTTGTGTTGGATGAGATCGACAAGCTTTCGTCTGACTTCAGAGGCGATCCTTCCTCCGCTTTTTTGGAGGTTTTGGATCCCGAGCAGAACAATGCCTTTTTGGACAATTACCTGGAGGTGGAATACGATTTGAGTAAGGTGCTTTTTATCGCCACAGCCAACTCACTGGATTCCATACAGCCGGCACTTCGCGATCGTATGGAGATTATCGAGGTGACGGGCTACACGCAGGAGGAAAAATTGGAAATTGCCAAGCGCCACCTCGTTCCCAAGCAGCGTACCGAACATGGGCTTAAGCCCAAGGAGATTACCTTTGAAAAGGCAGCGCTACAGATATTGATTGAAGAATATACCCGTGAGTCGGGCGTGAGAAGTTTGGAGCGGGTCATCGGAAAGGTGGTTCGAAACATCGCAAAGTCCATTGCCATGGAGGAGGAGTATGTATCCAAAATCACCCCTGAGGCAGTTCGAAAGGTCTTAGGCGCTCCGATTTTTGATAAGGAGATCTACCAAGACAATAACATAGCTGGGGTAGTGACCGGCTTGGCCTGGACGAGTGTAGGTGGAGAAATCCTATTTATTGAATCCAGTTTGAGCAGGGGCAAAGGCAAGTTGACCCTTTCCGGTCAGTTGGGCGACGTGATGAAGGAGTCGGCCATGACTGCCTTGTCTTACTTGAAGTCCAAGGCCGAGCAATTGGGCATCGATCACCGCATTTTTGAACAATACGATCTCCACATCCACGTGCCTGCTGGAGCGGTTCCCAAGGATGGCCCATCTGCAGGTATCACCATGCTCACTGCCATGGCCTCTGTATTTACGCAGCGAAAAGTAAAGGCAAAAGTAGCCATGACTGGAGAAATCAGTTTGATTGGTAAGGTGATGCCCGTAGGCGGAATCAAGGAGAAAATCTTAGCTGCCAAGCGTGCAGGTATCAAAGAGATCATTCTTTGCCATAAGAATAGACGGGATATCGAAGAGATTGATGCGCACTACTTGAAGGGTATCCAATTCCATTACGTAACCCAAGTGGATGAAGTGCTTGCTATTGCTTTGACTGCAGTTCAAGTGGATCGTCCTTTAAAATTTAATTTGAGTCCGGAGCCTATTCCTTCCGTCTAATTTGCGGTAGTGTGCTCTATTTTCGATTGTATTGATTCACCACCAACAGTTCAAGCAGATGCTTAATCCCCTTAGCCTTACCCCCAGACAGATTGTCGCAGAGCTTGACAAATACATCATTGGTCAGCAGGATGCCAAGCGCAATGTGGCCATTGCCTTGCGCAACCGCATTCGACGCATGGGGGTCACTTCGGATATCCAAAAAGACATTGTACCCAACAATATCTTGCTAATTGGCAGCACGGGTGTAGGGAAAACGGAGATTGCACGACGCTTGGCCAAGATTGCAAATGCACCTTTTACCAAGGTGGAAGCATCCAAGTTTACCGAAGTAGGCTATGTCGGCCGCGATGTGGAAAGCATGGTTCGTGACCTGGTGGAGCAGAGTGTTCACCTCGTTCGAGACGCCAAAAAAGAAGAAGTGAAGGTGAAGGCAGCTGAGGCTGTGGAGGAAGTTTTGTTGGATATTTTGATTCCTCCGGTCAAAGGAATGGGATTTACAAGCGGTAATTCCTACCCTACTGATGGCAGTTCGGTGCCTAATTCCGATGAGGAACTCAACGAACGTACTCGTGACCGCTTTCGAGAAAAACTTCGTCAAGGAGAATTGGAGGATCGGAAGATCGAAATTCAAGTCAAGGCAGCAGCGCCCATGGGAATAGGCATGGTGGGAAATGGCATGATGGATGATGCGAGCATGGCCGGTCTCCAAGATATGATTTCGGGCATGATGCCTAAGAAAACCAAAAAGCGTAAACTCTCCATTTCCGAGGCCCGCAAAGTCCTTTTAGAAGAGGAGGTGTCTAAGCTGATTGACTTTGATGAAGTAAAAGAGGAAGCGATTCGATTGGCAGAAAACAATGGAATCATTTTCATCGATGAGATTGATAAAATTGCTTCCAAGTCTGGAAAAGGAGGAGGAGGACCGGATGTGAGCCGGGAAGGAGTACAGCGTGATTTACTTCCCATTGTGGAGGGTTCATCTGTGACCACCAAGTATGGAGTCATTCAAACCGACCACGTGCTTTTTATTGCTGCTGGAGCCTTTCACGTGAGCAAGCCATCCGACCTGATTCCAGAATTGCAGGGCCGTTTCCCCATTCGGGTTGAACTTCAGGCTTTAACCAAGGAGGACTTTACCCGAATATTGAAGGAACCCAAAAATGCCTTGACCAAGCAGTACCAGGCACTTTTTGAAGTGGAGGAAGTGTATATAGATTTTACGGATGATGCCATTGAAGAGATTGCTAGTCTTGCCTTTTTGATCAATCAGGAAGTGGAAAATATTGGTGCCCGTAGACTCCACACCGTGATGAGTCACCTGCTCAACGATTTCCTATTTGAAGTCCCTGATTTAATAGGTCCAAATTCAAGGATTAGCATCACGAAGGAGATGGTAATAGAACGCTTGAGTTCCTTGGTGAAAAATAGAGACTTGTCTCAATACATTCTTTAATTTTTCCGGCAGCAAGGTAGTAGCAATGAAAACGCTCCTCGTTCTTACCGGCCATAGCAAAGGCATTGGTCATGCGCTGTTGGCTCATTTTCTTGGTCAAGACGGAATGCAGATTCATGCGATTTCCCGCACCAAAGGGCAGCTATCCCATCCCAAGTTGACGGAGTGGACAGTTGATCTGTCGGATGCGGCAGCGGTGGAAGGGATTCTTCCGGAAATCTTTCCGCGCATCCCTGCCGATCGCTACCTGCTCATCAACAATGCCGGCTGGATTGGCGAGATCAAGCCTACTGGGAAGTTGCAGCCCGCGGCCTTGCAGCGCACCTTACAGCTCAACTTGCTTACGCCCATGCTGTTGAGCAATGCATTTGCGCAAGCGTATGGAACTAGCCCAGGGCAAAAGCTGATCTGCAACTTGAGTTCGGGAGCGGCTTCTAAGCCACTACCTGGCTGGTCAAGCTATTGCAGCAGCAAGGCAGGTTTGGAGATGTTTTCCAAAGTGATGGATGCCGAGTGGCGTAGTGCTGCTTTTCGAGTGTTTTCCGTGGCACCAGGTATCGTGGATACCGAGATGCAAGAAGAGATTCGAGCTGCCCATCCGGAAGATTTTCCTGCGCTAGCCCGATTTAAGGATTACCACAGCGAGGGTATGCTTTTTCCTGCAACCGCTGTTGCTGAAAAAATCAGTTTTATGCTCTCCCATCCCGACCAATTCCCAGACGTGGTTCAGGATGTTCGCCAGTTTTAACCTAGCTTTTTGGGGTAGTCAATCCATTGGGTGCTGATTTTTTCTGCAGCAAAATCTGCCCAGCGCGTATCGGATAGCGTGTAGCCGAATTGTCCAGATGTAGGGAGATTGTCCAAATTGGTTCCTAAATCTTGTATCAGCTCCGTAAGGCCTGGGTTGTGGCCCACCAAAACTAGTGTTTGAACGGCCTCAGATTGGCGGCGAATTACGGCCAAAAGCTCCTCGGGAGAGGCGTGATAAAGGGATTTTTCCAAGACGATTTGCGATTCAGGATAGCCAAAGATCGCCGCGGTAAGTCGAGCCGTATCGGCGGCACGAAGGGCGGTGGAACTTACTATTAAGTCGAGGACAAGGCCTCTTTCCTGTAGTCTGTGTGCCATCTGGGGTACATCGGCAATTCCCCGCTCCGCAAGTGGGCGGTCATGATCGCTGAGCCATTGGCTGTCCCAACCAGATTTTCCATGTCGAATCAAAATTATTTTTTTCATTTCTAGATAAAAAAAACGATTATTTTGTTTTTTTTAATTGAATAGTTATTTTTAAGCTTCTTTTATTTCCAATTTATCACAATTTATTATGTTTACCGGGACAGTAAAATTTTACAATGAAGCCAAGGGTTTTGGATTTATCGTTGATGACGAAACTCAAAATGACGTGTTTTTGCACGCTACAGGCTTAGTAGACAAAGTTGCTCAAAACGACAAAGTCACTTTCGACATTAAGGAGGGTAAAAAAGGACCCAACGCAATCAACGTGAAAAAGGCCTAAGTTTTTCTAAGAATAGCTTGGCTCATGAAATCCTCCAAATCAAATTTGGGGGATTTTTTTTATGATTTTTGGCTGCAGTTCGGTTTTTTGCTGACAATTAGTCAGTTTGTATCGGAAATATTTTTAATGCAGCAACCGAAACTTCTAGTCGTTTGGATGGTTAAATTAGTCAGCCTAAAAGAGCTTGGTTAATTCTTGTTAAGGAAACTTACCTTACATGATAATCGGCGTAAAAATTGAAATAATAAATTCTAGTAAATCATCTTATTTAAATAGCGATAACAATGAGTAAAAAACAATTCTTTCTCGGGGTCCTAGTGGCCGCATTGGTGGGTGGATTCGTGGCAGTTGCGGGAGTGAGTTTTTTGATAAGACCGCAAAACGCCAGCACCTTTGATGAAAAACAAAAATCTAGTTTTGTCAATTTGCTTGGAGGTAAGGAGTTCACAGTTCCTGATGGAATCAACTTTATCGCATCTGCAGAGCTAGTTACTCCTGCAGTAGTGCATGTCAAAAGCCAAGTTGCTTACTCTCCGCGTTCACGTGGACAGCGGGATCCTTTTCAGGAGTTTTTTGGGATTCCAGAGCCTGAATCTGGCCCAAGAGATCCAAGACAAGAAATGCCGATGAGCTCTGGTTCGGGAGTAATTATTTCTCCGGATGGCTACATCGTCACCAACAATCACGTGATCGAAGGAGCCACGCGAGTAGATATTTCCTTGGACAACAACAAGCGTTACGAAGCGACTGTGGTGGGCACCGATCCAACTACCGATTTGGCCTTGCTGAAAATTGAAGGGGAGAATTTTCCATTCATCAAGTTTGGCGATTCTGATCAAACCAAAATTGGGGAGTGGGTACTAGCCGTAGGCAATCCATTTGACCTCAACTCAACCGTAACTGCCGGCATCATCTCTGCCAAGGCGAGAAACATAGGGATTCTACAGGGTGTAGAGAACAACCTTCAGATTGAATCCTTTCTTCAAACCGACGCCGTGGTTAATCCGGGCAACTCCGGGGGAGCTTTGGTGAATTTGGCAGGTGAACTCATTGGTATCAATACTGCTATTGCCTCTAGTACTGGCACATTTAATGGCTACTCCTTTGCTGTACCGAGTTCCCTGGTAAAAAAGGTAATGGACGATTTATTGAATCATGGAGCAGTGCAGCGCGGACTATTGGGTGTGCAAATCCAAGATGTGAGCCCTGAATTGGCAGACTACCTGGGTAAGAAATTTCCTGTAGAACAAGGGGTCTATGTAGGTGGAGTAAATGAAAATTCCGCAGGCAAAGCCGCCGGTTTGAAAGAGGGAGACATCATCGTAGCCTTGGACGGCAAGCCCGTTAATACTGTAGCCAACCTTCAGGAATTTGTAGCTAGAAAACGACCAGGTGATAAAGTGGAAGTAAGCTACTTGAGAGATGGAAAAACGCTAAAAGTAACGGCTACGCTCAAAAATTTCTCTGGCGACACCAATATTGTGAAGAAAGAAGCGCCAAAAGTATTGTCCTTTGAGGGACTTCAATTGGAGGATGTCAAACAGCAAACCAAAGAGCAATTGAAAATTGAAGGTGGTGCTGTTATCAAGTCCAATGCCAATGAAGCTTGGAGAGCTGCAGGCGCCAGAAATGGATTTATCATCACCTCGGTGATTTCGGATAAGGGCCGCAAGCGGGTAACTAGTGCAGCAGAAATGATTGATTTCTTGGAGGATTCCAAAGGGGAGGAGATTGTGGTCTTGGGCATGTTCCCGGATGGTACCGAATACTATTTTGAAATCAAACCAGAGTAAGTAATTTACTTTCAAAATGGAACACCAAATTAAACCGGAGAAATCCGGTTTTTTTTGTTTCCGATTTTGCTTACTTTTTATTCTTCAAACCCAAAATCACCATGAAAAAACTCCTTAGTTATTGCCTGCTATACCTTGGTTTAGGGGCTACAGTTTTTGCACAAACGATCAGTCCGGCAGGCAACAGCCCTGTTCCTGGAATTTCAAAAGACCGTATCGCTAAAATCGACGCCATGCTTGAAGAGGCCATAAAAGCGGAAGAGGTACCTGGACTAGTAGCCATGGTTGTCAAAGATGGAAAGATTGTCTACCATTCAGCCAAAGGTTTTGCCGATGTAGGTGACGGAAAAAAGATGGAAAAAAACTCCATTTTCCGAATTGCTTCGCAAACCAAGGCGATCACGTCGACGGCTATCCTGATGTTGTTTGAAGATGGGAAAATTCAGTTGGACGACCCCATTTCCAAGTACATTCCTGAATTCGCCAATCCTCAGGTTTTGGCTTCTTTTCGCTATGCAGACACCACCTATACGAGCAAGCCAAGTTCTAAGGTCATCACCATTCGGCACCTCCTCACACATACTTCAGGCCTAGGCTATGGGGTGATTGATGGAGACGAGCGCATGAAAATGATCTACCACAAAGCAGGTGTGACGGACTTGTTTACAACGGAGAAAATCACAATTGGAGAAAGCGTCAAGCGCCTTGCCAAACTGCCTTTGCACCACGAGCCTGGTGCCAAGTTTACCTACAGTGAAGGGCTAGATGTCTTGGGCTATTTGGTAGAGGTTGTCTCTGGAAAGCCATTTGATGTGTTCTTGAAAGAACGAATTTTTGATCCACTTGGCATGAATGATACCCGTTTTTACCTCAATGAAGCCCAAGGGGCCCGCTTAGTGGATGTGCATACCTACAAAGCAGGCAAATGGCAGGAGTATCCCGTTACGTTTTATGATCCAGCTTACCCGAAAGCAGGTGCCAAGACCTTCTTTTCCGGAGGTGCTGGCCTATCCAGTACTACGGAAGATTATGCCAAATTTTTGCAAATGTATTTAAATGGGGGGAGCTACAATGGCCTTCGCTTATTGAGCCCACTTACCATCCAGACTGCCATGAAAAATCAGGTGGGTGATCTTTGGAATGCGGATAAGTATTATGGACTCGCTTTTGGTGTGGTAACTGCCAAAGGGGTAGCCCAAGGGGGACAAGGAAGCGAAGGAACCTTTGACTGGGGAGGGTACTTCAATACCCAGTATTTTGCAGATCCGAATCATAAAATCATTGGATTGCTATTCAAACAGGTCTCTGGTGCCGGCAAGGGCGATCAGACGGCCTGGAAGTTTAGACAAATGCTTTTCAGTGCTGTTGAATAATCGTTTAACTAGCTGATTAGAAACCCCTTAGCGAATAGATGACTCGTTAAGGGGTTTCTTTTTTGGTGTTTCAACCACTTGCCTGTTCAGGCTACTTTTTATTTTCGGTTTTCTCGAAATCAATTTAATTGAATCTGATTATCCGCTTTTTCACCACTAACAAGAGAAAAAAAGTTTGAGGTTCAATTAGGTGAGCTGTGGACCGTTGGCTGTGGTCTGTCAACGATTATCCGCAGTTTTAAATAGGCGAGCTGAGCTACTGGCATGATTGCGGAGAATCATATAATTGAAAATGCATTTTTTAGGCCATAAATTTGAAAATAAATTAAATTAAATGATTAATAGTTAAAAATAACACATCATTAAATCGAATTTAGTAGTAATTTAAACAGTATTAAAAGATCAGTAATTATCCGTTATCGCTTCCATTCTTTTTACCGTTTTGGGATATGCCTGAATGCGTGTGAACTTAGATTAGAGATCGTAGGATGACAAATTAGCATAGGACAGGACTAAATTGAGTCCCCATTTTTAAAAAGCGGATGGAAATAAATTCAACTTATTTGACAGGACAATTCAAAAAGCAGGTTGCTGATAAATACACAATTTACAACAGCTTGTTTGCAGCACTGCCCTATTCTGGCGTAGCCAATGTGGGTGCGCTTTTACCCATTTTGTTGCAAGCCTGTGAGAAAGGCTATGAGAAGGAAAAATCCCCCGCTGAGATTATTGACTATTTTTTTAGCCAGCATACGGATGTCAGCAGTGAACAAGAAAAATTGGATCACCTCTTTAAATATGTTCAATACATTGAAAGGCAGGTGGTGCTTTTTGATGCGATTGAGGATGCTGCCTTTTCAAGTCTGCATGATGTGACCGGTGCAGGAAGTTTAAAATCAATCCTACGGGATGCAAGGCTTTTAAAAAAATCAGTTTTAATTTCTAAAAAACTCGAAAAATTCAAGCTTAGGCTCGTTTTGACAGCACATCCGACTCAATTTTACCCAGCAAATGTGCTGGGAATTATCCATGACATGGGGGAAGCGATTGGTAAAAATGACTTCAATACAATCAGTCAATTTATCCAGCAATTGGGCTTAACCCCATTTTTCAATAAAAAGCAACCTACCCCTGCAAATGAGGCAATTACCTTGATGTGGTTCCTGGAAAACGTGTTTTACCATTCCATAGGTAACATCTATACCAAAATTGTAACAGAGGTTTTTGAAGGGAATTATTCCGGCGATACTAATTTTATCGAGCTAGGATTTTGGCCAGGAGGGGATCGAGATGGGAATCCTTTTGTGAATGCAGATACCACGCGGTTTGTAGCCAAATCCTTACGAAGCAGCATTATTGTCTGCTATTACAGAGATATACGAAAGTTAAAAAGGAAGTTGACCTTCTCTGAAGTGGATGTTTTAATCAACGAATTGGAGACTAAGCTTTATGAAAATGTCTTCACCCCTGAGCAAGCAACACCAATCACCAAAGAGGAAATTTTAGCGTGTTTAGAAAAAATAAAGGGCTTAGTGGTTGAACGAAGTTATTCCATGTATCTACCAAAACTGGAAAGCTTGATTCATAAAGTCCGGCTGTTTGGTACACATTTCGCATCTTTAGATATCAGACAGGATAGCCGAATCCATCATCAAGTGTTGCTAGATGTGCAGCATACGCTTCAAAAAAAGGATGGGAAAGGGATATTGCCAGCCACTTATTCCAGCCTTAGTCTTGCAGCTCAACTTCAAGCATTGTCCGAACTTGAAGGGAGCCTTGATCCCTTGGATTTTGAAGAGACAATCACCAGGGACACGCTTCAATCCATCTATGCAATCAAGTCTGTTCAACAAACAAATGGACTACCCGCTTGCCACCGCTACATCATTAGCAATACCCAATCCGCTCTCCATGTGATGGAATTATTCGCCTTACTTAGGTTATGTGGGTGGGATCAGTACTTGGCCCAACTAGACATAGTCCCTTTGTTTGAAACCATTGAAGATTTAGACAATGCGGAAGGGATTATGAAAATGCTCTATGCAGACCCCTTCTACAGGATTCATTTAGCGCAAAGGCAGTTTAAACAAACAATCATGCTTGGTTTTAGTGATGGAACCAAGGATGGAGGATACCTCCAAGCAAATTGGAGTATTTATCAGGCAAAAGAACGTTTGACAGCTATCTCAAGAGAAAATCAAGTGGCTGTTCTATTTTTTGATGGTCGAGGAGGACCTCCATCTCGAGGCGGAGGAAAAACGCATCAATTTTATGAATCTTTAGGAAATCGAATTGAAAAAGAAGAAATCCAAATAACTATTCAAGGGCAGACCATCACCTCTAATTTTGGAACGATTCAATCTGCGGAATTTAATATCGAACAATTAGTGAGCGCAGGTGTCAGCAACGAACTCTTCGCCGATAATCAGCCTCAACTCAGCGATAAAAACCGAGAGACCTTGGATACCTTGAGTCGACTCAGCTATGCAGCTTACCTAAAACTCAAACACCACCCGCAATTTTTACCCTACCTGCAAAAATTTAGCCCACTGAATTATTACGGCAAAAGCAATATTGCAAGTAGACCTACCAAAAGAGGGGCGAAAAATGAACTTAGCTTTTCAGATTTGAGAGCAATTCCTTTTGTGGGGAGCTGGAGCCAACTGAAACAAAATGTTCCTGGATTTTTTGGTTTTGGTTCCGCATTGAAGGCCTTCAAGGAAGGAGGGCTCTGGAATGAAGTGGAAGATTTATTCCACAACAATGCCTTCTTTAGATCCCTAGTTGACAATAGTATCATGAGCATGGTTAAATCAAATTTTGACTTGACCAAGTATATTGAAAATGATCCCGACTTTAGAGATTTCCGTCAAATCATCCAAGAGGAGTTTGACTTGACTCGTCAACTGTATCTAGAACTGACCCAAGCTGCAAGTTTGATGGAAAAGGATCCCTTAGGCAAACAGTCTATTCTACTCAGAGAAAAAATCGTGCTTCCTTTACTTACCATTCAGCACTATGCGCTGAGTAAATTGCAAATCCAGCCTATTGATCCAACACTGAAGGAGTCCTACGATAAATTAGTTACGCGAAGTATGTTTGGTGTGATAAACGCTGCCAGAAACTCGGTTTAAATGGATTTAACAGCCACTTTTCACTTGGTCTAGTAGAAAATTTACGCGCACAACATTTTGGTTAATTTTCAAGAATTCCTGTAGGTTTAGGTGCTAGTGCTAAGAGTTAGAGAAGTGATGGATTTCATGTAATTTTGCCCCATGAGTAAGCAAAGAGAAGAATTAGAACACCGACTGCGATTACGGAATATCAAGCTTTCTGATTACGAGGATATTCGTGAAATCATGGTGTCTATCTACAAAAACCAAGGTGGAGCCTGGACCAAAGCAGAGCTCAAAAATCAACTCCGCATCTTTCCTGAAGGACAAATTTGTATCGAGGACAATGGGAAGGTCATTGCGGCAGCCCTGAGTATCATCGTAGACTACTACAAGTTTGGGGACAATCACAGCTACCATGAGATTACCGGTTATGGCAAGTTTGATACCCACGATCCTGATGGAGATACCTTGTATGCGACCGATATTTTTGTGCATTCGGACTACCGAGGCATGCGACTGGGACGTCGTCTGTATGATGCCAGAAAAGAACTTTGCGAGAACCTCAACCTTCGTTCCATCATTGCTGGTGGCCGTATTCCAGGCTACTCTAAGTATGCCGATGAGATGACCCCTCGGAAATACATAGACCTGGTGAAGAATCGGGAGATTTTTGACCCTGTACTTTCTTTCCAGTTGGCCAACGAGTTTCACGTCAGAAAAGTAATCACCAAATACCTTCCCGAAGACACAGATTCTCGAGCCTATGCCACCTTGTTGGAATGGATCAACATCTATTACGAAAAGGATGAGAAGCTGATTGGCAACAAGAAATCCATCGTTCGACTGGGATTGGTGCAGTGGAAAATGCGACGTTTTTCAAATGTGGATGACTTGATGCAGCAGGTGGAATTTTACGTAGACACCGTGTCTGGCTACAAGTCGGATTTTTGTTTGCTGCCCGAGTTTTTCAATGCCCCCATGCTGGCGGAGTTCAATGATATGGATGCATCCGAGGCGATCCGAAACTTGGCAGACTATACCACCGAAATTGTGAATAGGATGTCTGATCTGGCCGTATCCTACAATGTAAACATCATTGCGGGTTCCATGCCAGAATACGACGGCAAAAAACTTCGTAATGTAAGTTACCTCTGCCGGCGAGATGGTACCCAGGACAAGCAGTACAAATTGCACATCACTCCAGACGAACAAGCCTACTGGGGTTTGCAGGGAGGCAATGGAATCAATGTATTCGAAACCGACGCGGGCCGAATTGGCATCTTGATTTGCTATGATGTGGAATTCCCGGAACTGGGAAGAATCCTTGCTGAGCAAGAAATGGATATTTTGTTTGTCCCTTTCTGGACCGATACCAAAAACGCCTTCTTGAGAGTCAACATTTGCGCAAAAGCGCGGGCCATTGAAAACGAATGTTATGTGGCTATTACGGGCTCAGTAGGTAACCTGCCCAAGGTGGAAAATATGGACATTCAGTACTCACAGGCGGCGATTTTTTCCCCCTCTGACTTTTCATTCCCACACGATGCCACAGTAGCGATGGCGTCGGAAAATGCCGAAACCACCATCGTAGCGGATGTGGACCTCGATTTATTAACCAAACAACGAAAAGCGGGATCTGTGCGTAACCTAGAGCAGCGCAGGCTAGATCTATATTCAATTCAATGGAAACAGAAAAAATAGTAGCAGCTTACCTGCAGCATGTCCCTGTGGAGGTGCTGGAAAAAGCAAAGCATATCAAAGTACTCATCACCGATGTAGATGGGGTACTTACCGATGGGGGTATCTTGTACGACAACGAGGGTATGGAATACAAAAAGTACAATGTCAAAGATGGACTCATTGTGCAGCACCTGAAAAAGGCAGGCTTCCTCGTAGGGGCCATTACAGGTCGCGCTTCTCAAGTGGTGGAAAATCGTTGCGAGGAACTCCGTCTTGACTTCCATTACCATGGCGTGAAGGACAAGTACAAGAAACTAGCCGAATTGCTAGAAACGATGGAGCTGACACTTGAAGAGGTTGCCTATCTGGGGGACGATTTGATCGACTTACCTGTATTGACCAAAGTAGGGCTTTCCATCGCTCCTGCAGATGCCTTGCCCTATGTCTGTGCAGCGGTGGATTATGTATCCCCATTGGCTGGAGGTAAAGGCGTCTTCCGTGAGGCAGCAGATCTGTTGTTGCATGCCAAAGGACAATTGGTTCCATTAATCGAGCAATTCGCTAAAAAAGAAGCATGAAAAGAACAACGAACACGATGAAAATCCGGGATGGGATCGAATTAGGATCCGGCAAGCCCGTACTTTTTTCCGGTCCCTGTGCCGTAGAAAGCTTTGACATTTGTTTGGAAATAGGCACCAAAGTAAAGGCCTGGGCAGAAGAGCATGGCTTTTCCTATGTATTCAAGGCCTCCTTTGACAAGGCCAACCGAACCTCCTCTTCCTCCTTTCGAAGCATTGGTATGGACGCCTCCTTAGAGGTCTTGCAGCGGGTAGGGAAGGCGTTAGATGTACCTTTGGTAACCGATATTCACGAGAGCTACCAAGCTGCCGAGGTGGCGGAGGTGGTGGATGTGCTCCAAATCCCGGCTTTTCTTTGCCGACAAACCGACCTACTTCTTGCAGCAGCAGCTACTGGAAAAGCAGTAAAAATCAAAAGGGGACAGTTTATGGCTCCCGAAGACATGGTCTATGCCGTCAATAAGGTGCGAAGTGCAGGCAATGATAACGTGTGTTTGACCGAGCGTGGCTTTTCCTTGGGCTACCACAACCTTGTCGTAGACATGCGTGGCTTGCCGATCATGCGGCAGTTTGCTCCTGTGGTATTTGACATTACGCATTCCGTGCAGCAGCCTGGAGGACAGGGAGGAAGTAGCGGGGGGCAACGTGAGTTTGCCCCGGTTTTGGCAAGAGCGGCCGCGGCTACTGGGATTGATGGGTTCTTTATTGAGACCCACCCCGAACCGAGCAAGGCGCTAAGTGATGGACCTAACTTGATTCCTTTGCACCGCATGGGGGATTTTCTGCAGATGCTGAAAGCTTCCTGGGAAATAGGGCAACGCTACCAAGATTTTTCGGTGGAATAGCCAACCTACTTAAGTACTAGACAAAAGGGCAGGAGTTTTACTTCTGCCCTTTTTTTTGACCCATTCTCATGATTAAAATCAGCTTACCTACTGATTTTCAGTGCTTTTATTCGGAATACGCCGGATTTAGCGTAGGTTGTGCGAAGTGTACAAAATCATCAGGAGGTAAAGAATGTACTGCAACAGTCAAGGAGGAAAACGTGCTTTTATTGGGCTTATTTTATTTTTTATCGTGCAGCCAACTACTGGACAAGTATTTCAAGAGGAGCTGCGGCTGACTTTAGAAAAATCTACACAAGAAAGTCCAGCGATGCTGCGGGGCAGCCACCTACTCAAGTTGGGAGAGGCCTATCAATTCTATGCGCATCGAAATTTTGACCCTATTTGGTCTGCGGAAGGTCGGTTGACCGAGTTGGCCTATGAATTCCGCTTTGAGCTCCGTCAGTCCCTGTACGATGGCCTCCAGCCTGCCACCTACCACCTTGCCTTGATTGATTCGTATGTTGCAACGGTGGAGAAAAGGGAGGCTGCAAAAGAGGGATTAGTTCCCAAAGAGCTAGCCGAACTTGAGCTCCTCATGACCGATGCTTTCTTTGCCTTGGCAGAAGACTTAGACCTGGGCATAGTCAATCCAGAGAGGCTTGCCGCCAAGTGGTCGATACCGCGAAAGCGCAAGGCTTTGGAGTACGATAGCCTCTTAACTCATGCCTGGCAAACAGCTGAACTGCGTAGCCAGCTAGCCTTACTTTACCCAAAAACCCCCAGTTACAGCAAGGGAAAACTCCTTCTAAGGCAGCTAGAGGAACGTGCCAAAGGAAAAGAGATCAACTGGAAGCCCATCAAAACGGACCGTGTGCTACTCCCTGGAGAATCCAACGCCTTTCTGCTTCAGGTTCGGGAGCGGCTCGCTTTTTGGGGATATCTGGAAGCCTTTGGGCGTACGGATGCCAAGATTTACGATTCCCACCTCGTGCGGGAAGTGCTCGCTTTCCAAGCTGAAAAGGGCATCAAAGCGGATGGAATCCTTGGATATGCCACCTTACAAGCACTCAATGAATCTCCAGCGCAGCTGATGGATAAAATAAAGGTCAACCTAGAGCGGATGCGTTGGATTCCCGAGCACTTCTTCAAGGGGGAGGCTATTTTGGTGAATGTACCAAGCTTCGAGCTCGTGTATCACAAAGGGTCAGATACGCTCTTTACAACCAAGGTCATCGTGGGAACGATCAAACACCAAACGCCGGTCTTTACTGCGCCCTTGAGCTACCTGGTCTTTAGCCCGTACTGGAACATTCCTCCTTCCATCGCCAAAAACGAAACGCTTCCTGCTATCCGAAAGAATGCAAACTACCTGCAGCGAAACAACATGGAAGTGGTGAACACCGCTGGACAGCCTCTGTCACTGTCTCAGGTCAACTGGAATGCAAAGCCCTTTCCTTACCTCATCCGGCAAAAGCCAGGAGAAAGCAATGCCTTGGGCCAAGTCAAATTCATGTTTCCCAATCCGAACAACGTCTACCTGCACGATACGCCAGCCAAGCAGCTCTTTGACCAGGACCTTCGCGCCTTTAGCCACGGCTGTATCCGGATGGCGCAGCCGCGCGACTTTGCAGAGCTATTGCTCAAAAATAGCGAAGGATGGACGAGTGAAAAAGTTGGACTAGCCATGGGTCAAGACAAAGAAAAAATCGTGAATCTTCCCTACAAAATCCCAGTAGGCATCGTCTACTTTACCTTTTGGACAGAAGCCAATGGAAAGCCTAGATTTTTTGTGGATATCTACAAGCGGGATGCAGAGGTTTTGGAGCTATTGCGCAGGTAAGGCCTTTGATAAAAATTTGGAAATGCGCAGGTAGTTGGAGTCCTTCCCATAGATAAATAGGAGGGTCCCTTCTTTGATCAACTTGATTAGGGGAGTGGAAAGGTCTGGAGGTACTGCAGGACAGCCCAAACTACGTCCCAATCTTCCTGCTGTCGCAGCTACGCTCTCTTTTGCATAATCTGCCCCATGAATGACAATGGCCCTTGCGCGAGCTTGGTCATTGATCCCTACTTCAAGTCCATCCAGGCGTAAAGAATAGCCGTGCTTACCCTGATAGGCTTCTCCAGTTTTGAAAAATCCCATGCTACTTTGGTAGGACTCGGGACGATTGGAAAATTTCTCAGCGAGCAATGCCCCTGAATTCCGCCCATGTGCGACGACCGTGTGCAGCAAGATTTTTTGCTGCGTTAAGTCAATGATCCACAAGCGCTTTTGGGTGGAGGGGAGGCTGTAATCGATGACGGTTAGGAGGGGCTTTTTTAACTTGTCTTGGAGTTGTGCGTAGCCATTTAGTGCCAATTCAAGCACTGGAAGAGATGGTGGCAAAGGTTCACCCTTGGCGAGCTCTTTCCAAACCCATACACTGCTGGCAGTGGGAGCAGGAAGGGAAGCCGAGGCTGGAGTTGGATTATCAAGTAAACCTAAAATTGACAAGCCCCAAAAGATGGGCAGTAGAAAACCTGTTGCTAACGTCATGCCTGTCATTTAAGTGTTTGATGTATAGGGAGTCTAACCTGAGTGGTACCCAAAGAGTTCCCCTAGTGAAGTACTTGCCGGCAACCTGCTCACTTCCTTTTCCGTATGTAGCACTATTGTTTTGTTTGGGTTGCGCGTTGAATATCTCTATTTTTACGATCAACTGCCAAATTAAGTGGTTGACCTGCAAGTATTTGATTTTTTGTTTAATAAATATTGAGCAAAAATTAAACAAAAAATAAATTTCTTCTGTTCCTACTCCAATGAAAGTATCGATCTTCCGAAAGGAGCATTTTAACGCCGCCCACCGCCTCTTCAATTCGACTTGGTCGGATGAAAAGAACAATTCTGTGTTTGGCAAGTGTAATAACCCCAACTACCATGGTCACAATTACGATTTGATTGTGCAATTGGTAGGTGAAATTGATCCCGACACCGGATATGTGTTTGATACCAAAGTTCTAAGCGACCTGATCAAGGCACATGTCCTAAATAAATTTGACCACAAAAACTTAAACTTAGATACCGTTGAATTTAAAACCCTCAATCCTTCTACTGAAAATCTTGCAGTAGTAACTTGGAATATCCTGAGGGCACAGATTGATCGGAAATACGAACTAATCGTACGACTCTATGAAACAGAAAGGAACTATGTTGAATACAATGGGAATTAATAGTCTGGGTGCCTCTTTTGAGGAAATAGGAGATGAGCACGTAGGAACATCTGTTGAAACACCGTTGAGAGACGATGCTTTCAAGATGGACGATGAGCTTAAAGTGGAATTGATTGAAAAGCATTTCAAAGAGATCATGCATATTTTGGGGCTTGACCTCAGCGATGACAGTTTGAAAGGTACCCCACACCGTGTGGCAAAAATGTATGTGAAGGAAGTGTTTGCAGGACTGAATCCTAAAAATAAGCCTGAGCCCAAGCTTTTTGAAAATAAGTACAAGTACAAAGAAATGTTGGTGGAGAAAGACATCACCTTCTTTTCACATTGTGAGCACCACTTTGTGCCCATCTATGGGAAAGCGCATGTAGCCTATATTTCCAATGGAAATGTAATTGGGCTTTCAAAAATCAACCGCATTGTGCAGTATTTCTCAAAGCGTCCGCAGGTTCAAGAGCGATTGACGATGCAGATTGGCAACGAACTTCGTGAAATTTTGGGCACAGAAGATGTAGCGGTGATCCTGGATGCTTACCACATGTGCGTGAGCTCCAGAGGCATCAACGACACCAGCAGCTCCACAGTTACCTCCTTTTACTCCGGTAAATTCGAATCGGACGAGCAAAGCAGAAATGAGTTTTTGAAATACCTCAGCTTGAAAAAATAAGTGAGTGGAGGCTGCGATTGGCAGCTCCATTTCTATTAAAGCAGCGTAAACTAAACCAACGAAAAAGCCCAGCAAAATAGCTGGGTTTTTTTGTCGTTGTCAAACATTTTAAGGTCTTTTTGATTCTACTACAAATACCACATCCATGAAAGGAAAGAATATTATTTTGGTCGGAGGAAACTCCGGCATTGGCAAAGCAGTAGCCGAACAGTTAGCTGCACAAGGGGCCACACTTTTTATGTATTCAAAGAGCGGAGAAGGAACCATTGCACTGGATTTTTCCAAAGATTTTGTGGAAATGCCCGGTTTACCAGAGGTAATCGATGGAGTAGTGTATTGTCCCGGAACCATCAACCTGAAGCCTTTTCATCGGATTTCCATCGAAGACTTTAAGCAGGAGATGGAGGTGAATTTTTACGGTGCCGTTCGCGTGCTCCAGGCTTGTTTGAAAGGCTTGAAAAAATCAACTGCACCTGCAGTGGTGCTTTACAGTACGGTGGCGGTACAAACCGGCATGGGATTTCATTCCGGCATTTCCTCGGTCAAAGGCGCCATTGAGGGATTGACGCGTTCCTTGGCAGCAGAATGGGCACCCAGCAAAATCCGTGTCAATGCGATAGCTCCTTCGCTTACCGAAACACCTCTGGCAGGTGCCTTGCTTTCTACCCCTGAGAAAAAAGAGGCCTCTGACAAGCGGCATCCGCTAGGGAGAGTGGGGAGACCGGAGGATATTGCTGAGGCTACCGTGTTTTTGCTTTCTAAAAAGTCTTCTTGGATGACAGGACAAATCCTTCACGTGGACGGAGGAATGTCTCATTTAAAATAATTTCAAACAATTTTATCCTTATTTTTGTAGTGAGTACGGGTATTGTCCCGAGAAGAAAGCATTGTGTTTATGAAGACACCTCCTGAATCATTTCTACTGTTCAAAGAAGAATTGGTAAAGGCCCAACTGGAGAAGGAAAGGCTGAAGCTGTATTACGAACAACATTTGACTGAGGTCAATCAAGAGCTCTTACGTTTGAAAGAGCAGATTCAATCCCAACAGGACATGATGCGGACTATCTTGGAATATGCCTCCAACTTGGAAATCCGATTGACTGAGGTCAAAGAAGAGGTTGCCCAAGCCACGACCTCGCACAAAAAATCCGTTTACTAATTCTATCCTACTAGACATGAACGAGACTACATCTTTTCCTGGTATTATGGACTTTGACCTTGCATTGGACCACAAGTATGCAAGAGTCTGGAGTAATCCTGCTCGAAAAATACTAATCTGTGAACTACTTTTGGATTATGTGCCCATTGAAGACTTCAAAGAGATTTTTGCCGAAATTGGAGACCTAGTTAAGGCAGGGGACTTCACTAAATTTATTTTTGATAAGCGAGCCTTGCGAGCCTTTCACCAACCTACTATGGAGTGGTATTTTATCCATTGGAAAAAGGAAATGCTTGGCTATGGGGTGAAGACCCACCGTAAAATTCTTCCTGCAGAGAAATGGTTTGAGAAAATGGTTCAAATCGCCAAAGCACAAATCCTCACCCAGTACCCAGACAACATCATCGACCAATTGGATATTGCCTATTGTGATACCATTGAAGAAGCAGTATTGACCTAATGCGGCAGTTTGATTCGGAGCAACTGGAGCAGCTTGATGCTTCTTTCCGAAGAAATTTGATCAATTGCCTTCCTGGATACAAGCCACTACAGTTGATCGGTACCCAAAATTCAGCTGGAGTACCCAATCTTGCCATTTTTTCGCAAATCATCCACCTCGGTGCAGTGCCACCGCTGATTGGAATTTTATTCCGTCCACATACCGTCAAGCGGGATACTTTAGAAAATATTCTAGAAACTAGAAGTTTTACCTTAAATCAAGTTCTTCCAGAATGGCATGTCCAAGCCCATTGGACGGCAGCAAACTGGGAAGAAAGCGAGTTTGAAGCCACGGGCTTAAAAGAAGAGCGAAAGGCAGGTTTTCCTGCGCCATTCGTGGAAGGTAGCCCAGTTCAACTCGCCTGTGTACTTGAAGAAGTGCAAACCCTCCAAATCAACCAAACGGTATTAGTCATCGCGCGAATCGAACAAGTTTTTGTAGCCGAAAAAGGTCTGCGGGAAGATGGTACGCTCGATTACGATGCGCTGGGAACCGTTGCAGTGACGGGATTGGATGAATACCATCAAGGGCAATCCTTAGGGAGACTTACCTACCCAAAGCCAGGGATACTTCCTAAAGAAGTGTAAACAATTCACTCCCAATTACGTACAGATCATGTATTTTAGGTTTCTTTTACCTTCACTTTGTTTAGTGAGTGCCTTACCAAATTACTACGTCTAAACGCCTTTAAATCAATTATATGAGCAAAATATCCCTACTGACTTTCGGAATCATTTGCCTGTTCGCTTCTGCATGCCTGCCTTTCAAAACACTCAATTCAACGACCTATATCAAGGCAACCGATGCATTCATTCTTGGCAATAATGAACACAGGCAGTTTAGGGTAACACTTACCAACGAGGCCCAATCGGAACTTATCCTTTGGAAAAGCCCAATTGCTGGCGGAAATCACACTCCAGTAACCCTTCAGCCCAAGGAAACGCTCAAGTTGACAGTAGAAAAAAACACAGCCTTGCGTATTGAAAATCCTTCCAAAGAAGATGCTACGGTCAAACTAGTGAGGAAAGGAGATACGGGGCTTTCCATGGGATATAAAAATTAAAATTCGAAAACTTCAGGTAGTAAATTTTCGCAGCCATGACTATTCTCGAACTCACCGATTCTGGGCTGTATTGTCCTCTGGCCGATATTTTTATCGATCCCTGGAGGCCTGTAGCCAAGGCGGTGATCACCCATGCCCATTCGGATCATGCGCGTAGAGGGATGAAGCAGTACTTGGCACACCATCAGTCCCGAGAAGTGATGAAGTTGCGCCTAGGAAAGGATATCAACTTGCAGACCATAGGATATGGAGAATCCATTCAAATTCAGGGCGTGCAAATTTCCTTGCATCCAGCAGGACATATCCCAGGTTCGGCCCAGGTCCGACTGGAATACCAAGGAAAAGTGGCTGTAGTCAGTGGGGATTACAAGGTGGAGGACGATGGGCTTTCTACTCCCTTTGAACCAGTTAAATGCCATGAGTTTGTGTCCGAATGTACCTTCGGGATGCCGATTTACGACTGGGAACCACAGGAAGAAGTATTCAAACAGATCAACGATTGGTGGAAGAGCAATGCGGAGCAGGGGCTTAATTCCGTTATTTTCGCCTACTCTTTGGGCAAAGCCCAGCGCGTCTTAACCCACCTACAGTCCGAAATTGGGGGAATTTTTGTGCATGGAGTGATTGCGAATACCAACGAGGCATTGGCAGCGGATGGACTTATTTTACCGGAGGCTACCCGGGTCAATCAAGACTTACCCAAGTCAGCTTTCAAAGGAGCGCTAATTATTGCTCCCCCCGCGATTATGAATACTTCTTGGATGAATCGTTTTGCCCCATACCGCACGGCCAATTGCTCAGGCTGGATGAATGTGCGTGGCATTCGTCGCAGGAGTTCACTCGATCGTGGATTTGTGCTCTCTGACCATGCGGATTGGAAGGGATTGATCTCGGCCATTCAGGCCACCGAAGCCGAAAAAGTGTATTTGACGCATGGGAGTACGGCTATCTTTGGAAAATTTCTGCAAGAAGAAAAAGGAATTGATGCAGTTTCACTTCAAACACTCTTTGGGGAAGAAGAAAAAGAATAGGGGGCGAGACCCTAGATAGCTCTATGTTAGTTAACTCTTGATATCCCCAATCTTATCCATATCCCCTTCATTTATTTTGAAGCTAACTCTTTGAAATACTAGTAGTTAATAATCAGAATTAGGGCTTTGTTTTAAAATTTTCTCCTTTGGTTTTAGCAAGCGGTTGGCAGTGCTTACCTTTGCGCATGGCTCAACAAATCCTCATCCTCGATTTCGGTTCCCAGTACACCCAGCTCATTGCCAGACGCGTGCGCGAACTCAATGTGTATTGCGAAATTCACCCCTACAACAAAGTTCCTGAAATCACTTCCGACATCAAAGGAATCATCCTTTCAGGTTCTCCCTGCTCGGTGCGTGACGAAGGTGCTCCCGATGTAAATACGGATGCTTTTCGAGGCAAATTGCCCTTACTTGGGGTTTGTTACGGAGCTCAATTGCTAGCCAGTAAGTACGGAGGAGAGGTATTGCCATCGACCATTAGAGAGTATGGCCGAGCAAATCTAGACCATATTGATTTGCATCAGGATTTGCTGAAGGAAATGACCCACGGCTCCCAAGTATGGATGTCACATGGAGATACCATCAAGGAGGTTCCTACGGGATTTGAAGTAATCGCAAGTACCGAATCAGTCCGCGTGGCGGCATTCAAGGTGCAGGGTGAGTCTACCTACGGCATCCAGTTTCACCCAGAAGTAACCCATTCCCTAGAAGGTAAAAACCTAATTCGAAATTTTGTAGTGGGCATCTGTGGATGCAGCCAGGATTGGACCTCCGATACCTTTATTGATTCCACTGTTGCGGATTTGAAGAAAAAAATTGGAGCCGATAAAGTGGTGATGGGCCTTTCAGGAGGAGTAGACTCTTCCGTGGCTGCTACCCTTATTCATAGAGCCATCGGAGATCAGTTGACCTGCGTGTTTGTAGACAATGGCTTGTTGCGAAAGAACGAATACGAGGAGGTGTTGGATTCTTACAAGCACCTAGGATTGAATGTGATTGGCGTAGATTCCAAGCAGCGTTTTTACGATGCCTTGGCAGGA
The DNA here is from genome assembly GCA_040403475.1 of Algoriphagus sp. GTDB lineage: Bacteria > Bacteroidota > Bacteroidia > Cytophagales > Cyclobacteriaceae > Algoriphagus. The sequence goes on from JBBAKO010000002.1 coordinate 270,020, forward strand.
TTGACCGATCCAGAGGCCAAAAGAAAGGCTATAGGAAAGGCATTTATTGAAGTATTTGACGACGAAGCACATAAGATTGATGGCGTAAAGTGGCTTGGCCAAGGCACGATCTATCCGGATGTAATTGAGTCGGTTTCGGTCAAAGGTCCTTCAGCTACCATCAAGTCCCACCACAATGTGGGCGGTCTTCCAGATTTTATGAAGCTATCCGTAGTGGAGCCGCTGAATACCTTGTTTAAGGACGAGGTTAGAGAAGTGGGTCGAGCGCTTGAGATTCCAGAAAAAATTATTGGCAGACATCCTTTCCCTGGGCCAGGACTAGCTATCCGAATTTTGGGTGACATCACCGAAGAGAAAGTGAAGACTCTGCAGGAAGTAGATTACATTTTTATTCAAGGGCTCAAGGAGCATGGCTTGTATGATCAGGTCTGGCAGGCAGGAGCCATCTTGCTTCCTATCCAATCGGTAGGGGTGATGGGGGATGAGCGTACCTACGAAAAGGTGGTGGCGCTTCGTGCCGTGGGTTCCGTCGATGGGATGACTGCAGACTGGATTCACTTGCCTTATGAATTCTTGGCCAAGATGTCCAACGACATCATCAACCGTGTCAAGGGAGTCAACCGCGTGGTTTACGACATTTCCTCCAAGCCACCGGCAACTATTGAGTGGGAATAGGTTTTTGCTAACAGTTGACAGACCACGGTCCACAGCCTATTGTTGTGACTTCAAACCTTCTTCTTCATTCATCAATCGGAATTGGACATTCGATATTTAAAAAAGTTTCAAGTACCAAGTACCAAGTATTGTATTCTTGTAGTTAGAATTCTCTTTTTACCCGAATCACTATTTAGTACCTGGAACATTGTACAGCACGAATCCCTACTTCTTCATTCTTCAATCGGCGTTCAGAATTCGATATTAAAAAAAGTATCAAGTATGAATTACAAAGTTAGAATTCTGCTCTAACCCGAATCACTACTTGGTACCTGGTACATTGTACAATTTTCTACATTGATTCCCACTCCTTTTCAGCGATTGGTAGGGTTTTGGAAAATCAAAAATTGATTCAGGATTTTCTTGTTTTCACCAGCTGCTTTGGCGCTTTCTTTTTGAGGTAGCTGATGAATTCGGTGTAGGCCTCGTGCTCGTGATTGGATACCGAAATAGAATTTTGGTCCTGAAATGCCACCGTTACTTGTTTGAACTCCCGTTTATTGGCAAGGACGGTTTCCTCTTCCCATGCTAAAATCTCAGTGACAGGATATACTTTGGTGCTGCCGCGTAGGGGAAGTTTGATTACCACATGTTCCTTTCCCGCCGATATAAACCGCCATCCAGCCATCATTTTGACCAAAAGCATCAAGAGCACAAGGGTAAGCAGTGAACTAGCAACCAAGTAAAACCACAAGTCATAGCTTCTACTGTAGGCAAAATCACGAAGGATTAGGACAAGCCCAAGAAGTAAGATGAAAAGTACGGCACCTAGGGAAATGTAGGTCGATAGCTTGGGTTTAAGCAGGATCATGGCTTTGAATTAGTTCTGCAAGGGTTGTGGAGGCAAAAGTCTCCAAATTCGCGAAAAAAGCGAAGAAAATCGCTTCAATTTCTTCTTCTTTTTCCCAAAGCACTTGGGTGGACTCATTCATTTTGGAATCAAAGCGGGCACGTCGGCTCAGCCCGTCCAAAGCGGCTTGAATGCCTACAGGTTCGCGGTAGGCATACAGCCAGTTTTGAGTGCGCATCCAGTGAAACATCCGGCGAAATGCTTCTGGGAGCTCTTGTGGATAGGAAGAAAGGATCCCATAGCTGTCTAGGCTAAATTGTTCCAAGGGGGTGTCCGAATAATTATTCCAATTTTTGGCTAAAAAATAATCGAAAAAAACATCACTAATCACCCGTGAATAATGCCCAAAACGAGGGATTAGGAAGGATTGCACCTGCTTGACCAAGAGATGTGAATCGGTATAGGTATCGATGGCCCGATGCAGCTGTATGCCGAGTTGCACTTTTTTTGGGTATTTTTCCATCTCCTTTCCTCGGACAAAGTCGGCAATAAAATTACCGACTAGGATTTCCTCCTGACCAAAAGAAAGATAGGCATGCGCAAGAAAATTCATTTAAAATCCAGGATAAGCAAACACTAGGGGTGTTCCCTAGTTTCAAGGCTAAAGTACAATCATTCATGCGTAATTCCCTCGAAGAAATTAAGGTAGGCCTCAAGCTCTTGCAACTGGAGCGCCAAGAGGATCTAGCTCAGTACAAAAAGAAGTTTCTCAACACCACCATCGCGGACAAAAAGAAAGAGGGCATCACCTGGCATCCAATCTTACTCAAAAAAACGAAGATAGGGATGGGCGAGCGGCTCATCATCGAGGTGGAGCGTACCGATACCAATTACCCTTCTTCCTTCAGTTCAGGCAAGTCTGTTTCATTTTTTTCTACGCAGGATGGATACCATAGCCCCGAGTTCCGAGTGAATGGAGTAGTCAATCAGGCCAAAAAAGAGAGCCTAATCGTTACCCTTCAGGCGGATGAGGTACCTGAATGGATGGACTCAGGCAGGCTTGGGGTGGACTTACTTTTTGATGAGGCTAGCTACCGGGAGATGGAGTCGGCAATGAAAAAGCTGCTGGTTACCGAGGAGCCACAGCTCCTAAAATTTAGGGATTTGATCTATGGGGAAGGCCGTCCCGTTTTTGGGGATGAAGCAAAAATTGACCTGCCCGAATTGAATTTTTCCCAAGTGCTGGCCTGCCAAAAGATGGAGGCAGCCCGAGACATTGCGGTAGTTCATGGCCCTCCAGGCACGGGCAAGACCACTACCTTGATTGCGGCGATTTCGCGTGCAACACGGTCTAATCAGCGGATACTGGTTTGTGCTCCGAGTAATGCAGCCGTAGACTTGCTCGTAGAAAAGCTGACTGACCGGGGTATATCCACCCTTCGATTGGGTCACCCTGCTCGCGTGGAGGAGAAAATCCTCAACCAGACCCTAGATGCCAAGATTGCCTTGCACGACAGCTACCGTGACCTGAAGAAGTTACGCAAGGAGACCGAATCCTATCTGCAGTTGGCCAAGCAGTACAAACGAAATTTTGGACCCGAAGAGCGGGCGCAGCGCAAGCTCTTGTATCAGGAAGTGAGCCGTATCCGAGAACTTGCGGAGCATCTGGAGGACTACATTCGATCTGATGTGTACCAGAAGACTCAAGTTTTCGCAAGTACTTTGGTGGGTGCAGGATCGCATCACCTCAAGGGGATGGTCTTTGACTTGGTATTTATTGATGAAGCGGCGCAAGGCTTGGAGGCGGCAACTTGGATTCCGATTTTGAAAGCCAAAAAAGTGATTTTTGCGGGCGACCACTGCCAGCTTCCTCCCACCATCAAGTCTATCGATGCGGCTAGGCAGGGACTCTCCACTACCTTGTTTGAAAAAATGATTCAACGCCATTCCCTGGCTGCGCAAATGCTTCAGGTGCAGTACCGCATGCCGGCCACGATTATGGGTTTTTCGAATCAGCAGTTTTATGAGGGAAAGCTCCAGGCAGCAGCGAACACGGAAACGCATGCTTTTTCTCCGGATGAATCTGTAATGGAATGGGTCGATACAGCAGGAGCGGGTTACAGTGAGCAGGCAGAATCCGAAAGCCTCAGCACCTTCAACCCCGAGGAGGCGCAGTTTGCCTGCCAGTACCTCAACGATACCATCCTGCGAATTGGATTTGGACTTTTTAAAGAAAAGGGATGGACCATTGGCCTGATTGCACCCTATTCCGCACAGGTGCGGCGCTTGCGCCACTTGATTTTTGAGACCTATGATTTTCCAAATTTGAAGGCTTTTGCAGGTATGATCACCATAGATACGGTAGATGGATTTCAGGGGCAGGAGCGGGATTTGATGCTGCTCTCGATGACGCGATCCAACGACCGGGGAGAGATTGGTTTCCTTTCCGACAAGCGCCGCATGAATGTGGCCTTGACCCGAGCGAAGCGTAAATTGATAGTGGTTGGAGACAGCAGTACCCTGGCACAGCACCCGTTTTTTGATTCCCTACTTGGCTATGTTGAGGAGAATGGAAGCTACAAAAGTGTGTGGGAATTTCTCTAGGGGCTTATTCACTGGGAGCTTCTCCTGGCTCCAAACTTTCTTTACCAAAGGCTTCTTCTGGGACCAAGGTGACCCACTTTCCCATCTTCTTTTGAATGACCTTGAAGTGGTGTTGCTCCTCTGGAGTAATGAGACTAATCGCATGGCCAGTGGCTCCTGCTCTGCCTGTACGACCGATGCGGTGGATGTAATCCTTTGGGGAGCGGGGCAGTTCGTAGTTGATCACTAAAGGTAATCCTTGAATGTCGATGCCTCGAGCTGCCAGATCGGTGGCTACAAGCACTCTTGTTTTACCGGATTTAAACTTGGCCAGGGCCTCTGTCCGTGCTCCTTGGCTTTTGTCCCCATGAAATGCAACTGCCTGAATGCCATTTTTAATCAATTTTACGACCATATTATCCGCAGTGCGGATGGAAGAGGCAAAGACTAGGATTTGTTTCCAATCTCCAGACTGAATGAGTTGCCGGAGAAATGGCCCTTTGGATTCTGGACTTACGCGGTAGGCTTCCTGATGGATGGCGTCAGGGGTGAAGTCTGTTGGCGCAACTTGAATTTCAACAGGGTTTTTAAGTAGTTGCTGGATAAGCGAAGCAAGTTCCTGGTCCTGGGTAGCAGAGAAAAGCAGCGTCTGTTTCTTTTTTGGAGTCAGTTCCAGGAGGTGATCCATCTCTTCTCGAAAGCCCATTTGCAGGAGTTTATCTGCTTCATCGATTACGAGGGTTTGGATACGGCTGATGCCTACAGAATTTCGTCCTACTAGGTCAATCAATCTTCCCGGGGTGGCAATTAGGATTTCGACACCTCCCAATTTCATCATTTGTGGATTGATGGATACGCCACCAAAAATGGCGAGGGATTTGATGCGTCTGGGAAGAAATCGACTAAAATTTTCAGTTACCTCTGCTACCTGTATCGCCAATTCCCGGGTAGGTACAAGCACCAAAATGGGTACCTGTCGATCGCGTGGGGCCTCTTGCTGTAGCAAGTGCTGCAGGATGGGCAGGATGTAAGCGGCAGTTTTTCCAGAGCCAGTTGGCGCTAGACCTAGGATGTCTTTTTGTTGCAAAACTGCAGGGATTGCCTCCACCTGGATGGGATAGGGCGTATCGTAGTTGGCTCGTTGAATCGCCGTCAACAGTGCAGGGGAAAGACCTAGGTCGGAAAAATGCATGAGGTTAATTTTCACAAAGGTACGAATACGCAAGGAAAGGCTGATCCCTTTGAAAAATGAGTTGGAGGAAATTGAATCCCTAAGAAGGGACTAGATCATCACCAAACTGATCAGGTACAGTACAGCCATGGCAGAGAAGGAGGTGATGAGGGTTCCTAAGCTGTGGGATAGATTGCCTTGCTTGGTGGTCATTCCCGAAAGTTGCGTGACTACCCAAAAGGCAGAATCGTTGGCATGGGAGATGGCAAGGGCTCCCGATCCGATGGCGATGGTGGCGAAAACTTTCAGCATATCCGTGTCGAGTCCTAGAGGGCCTAGTAGTGGAGCGACGATGGAGGCGGTGGTGATCATGGCTACTGTGGTGGATCCCTGGGCACATTTGAGTCCAAAGGCAAGTAGGAAAGGTAGAAATAGTCCCCAATTTGCGCCTTGAAGGGAATCAGTGACTACCGTTCCAATGCCTGAATTCTGGAGTATTTTTCCAAACACTGCCCCGGCTCCCGTAATGAAGATGACTGGTGCGGCAGCAACTAGGGCTTCCCCAACCCAGCCCGTTGCAGATACTAATTTTCGGTCCAGCTTTTTGGGTAGGGTAAACGAAAGCAATGCTCCGATCAACAGCGCGATGATTGGACTTCCCAAGAAGGTAAGCACTTCAGGTAAGATGCCTTCACCAAATGGTTTGGATGGGTAACTAGCAATGGAAGCAAGAAAAATCAATCCCAGTGGAGTAAGAATAGGGAGGAGGGAGGTGACTAACTTCGGTCGTTCTTCTGGGAGGATGTATTGATCTTGAGGATTTTCTTGGGGACGAACGGAAATCTTTGTTACCCACTTTTGAACGAAAAAATAGACGGGGATCAAGGCAATCAAGGAAACAACCGTACCGTAGAGAATCACTTGTCCAAGGTCTGCACCCAAAATACCAGCTGCCGCAATGGGTCCTGGGGTAGGAGGAATCAGGGAGTGGCTAGCCATGGCACCCAAGGAAACGGCCACAATGGTAGCCGCATAGGAAACCGTGCTTTTAGCAGATAGAGACTTGGCGATGGGATTCATCATCAAGATGGTGCTGTCCCCAAATACAGGAATGGAAAGTACCCAGCCGCTGAGCATCAAGGAGAGGTTGATTGATTTTTCGCCGACCCAAGCCAAGACCTTCTCTGCAATGACCATGGCGCCCCCGGTTTTCTCGAGGAAAGTTCCTAGGATCACTCCAAACAAAATCAGCAAGCCCACATTGCCCATCACGCCACCAAAGCCGTCGGTGATGGATTGCAAAATCATGTTGAGGTCCATGCCTACGAGCAAACCATAGCCGATAGCTCCACCAAAAAGCGCTAGAAAGGGATGTATTTCGTAGCGGATGATTGCGATTAAGACAAAGGCGATGACAAGTAATAGAAAGAGGAGCGTAGACATGAATCGATTACGAGATGGGCTAAAGGCAGCGGATATCAAAAATTAGAAAAAAAGAAACTAAAACGAGCTATTGACCAACGATTTATTCCAAATCTTCCAAAGGATGGTTGAGATTGTGGATGCATGGTCTGGCCTTCAAGATTTTTCAAATTAGAACACTCAGGAAAAAAGAATCAGAAGAATAATCAGCAGGCAACAGCCGCCACTAAATCCATAGCCCCTGATTAATAGTGTCCTAAGTTGGGGACTTCCCAAGTAGCAGCCCAAACCTAGCTTGACAAGTGTATTGGATAAGCAGGCAATAAGGATAGCGACTTCCGCAAGGGGAAGGGAAATGGAGATCCTTGTAAGTTTGGCGATGGAAATACTCACCGCATCGATGTCCGAAATTCCCGCTAGGGCGCTGGATATAAGGGTTCCTTTATCCCCAAAATAATCATTTGCATAGCTTACTGCGAATAGAATAAGCACGTAGATGCCCCCAAAAACTAAGGCACTAATCAAATCAAGTGGTTTGGATAGGACTGTAGTATCGGTAGGGGTAGTAGCCAATTTTTTCCCCTTCAAGTGGGTGTAGAAAGTGACGCCTAAGGCAGCTAGGAGAAGTAGGAAAAGGTACACCGCAAGTGAGCGGAATAGTGGGGCATGGAAGAGGGCAGTCCACACGCCAACTCGGATAAACAAGATGGAAGAGGCTCCCAAAATTGCAGTTGCACAAGAAGCGGATAAGGATGGATCCACCTTACTTTTTTTTGCATAGACCCAAGTGATCGAGGTGCTGGACACCAATCCTCCCAAGAGTCCTCCCAAAAGGATTCCACGATGGTTGCCCAGCGTTTTGATCAAAATATAACCCGAAAACCCCAATGCTGAAGTCAACAACACTACCCAACCGATCTCTCTGGGGTTAAGGACTTCGTAGGTCCCATAATTTTTATCTGGGAGAAAGGGAAAAATAAGCAGGGCTAAGACCACAAAGCGAATAAAGGCATAGAGCTCTTCGGCGGTGATTTTCCCTACAAAGGTTTTGATTTTAAATTTGGAGGAGAGCAAGACGACCACAATCACAGTGAGCATCAGGCTAAAGGAAATCAAGCCGTAAGCCGCCATGCTGCCAAGTACAAAGGTGAGTAGTGCAGTGACTTCTGTAGTCAAGCCTCGGTCGCCTTTCAAGGCTGTTTGCCAATAAGCCACGGTAGTGAGGATCACCATTCCTAAAAATAGGGCGATGTAGATCCAAGGAGAGAAAAGAAAATTGAACAGTACGGATATACAACCTAATAAGGAATAAAAAGTAAAGGTGCGGATGCCAAAATATCCATCGGTATGCTCCTTCATGGCACTGTATTGCCTTTCTAGACCGATCACAATTCCAATACCTATGCTTACGAGTAGCCGCACAAAAAACTCCCAAGAACTCAGGGTAAATTGTTCAGTATCAATAAGTAGCTGGTCCATAAAAAAGTCTAAGTGTGGGTGATTGGATGACTTCTTCATCCATTCACCCACGTTTTATTTCTTAATCCTACCCGCTAGGAAAGAATACCTTCTTTCCTAGCGGGTAGGATTTTAAACCAATTTCTCCTTGAAGAAAGAAATGGTTTTTTCCCAAGCCGCCTTAGCCGCGGGTTCGTCGTAGCGTGGGGTGCTGTAGTTGTGGAACCCGTGATTGACACCTGGGTAGTTGATCATTTCAAACTCTTTTCCATTGGCTTTGAGCGCAGCTTCGTAGGCAGGCCATCCCGCATTGACACGCTCGTCTAGTGCAGCATAGATCACCAGGAGAGGAGCTTTGATTTGAGGCACTTCGCTGACTTCGGGTTGTCCACCGTAATAAGGAACGGCTGCTTTCAGATCTGGGATACGGACGGCCATCATGTTGGAGATCCATCCACCAAAGCAAAAGCCGACCACGCCAACTTTTCCATTGCAGTCGGGATGGTTTTTTAGGAATTCATAGGCCGCAATAAAATCTTCCAGCATTTCTTCGCGCGTACGCTTGGCCTGCATGGCACGGCCCTCGTCGTCATTGCCCGGATAGCCACCGAGTGGAGTCAAGGCATCTGGGGCAAGAGAAATAAACCCATCCACAGCGCACTTTCTTCCCACATCTTCGATGTAGGGGTTGAGGCCGCGGTTTTCATGAACTACGATGATGCCTGGAAACTTGCCTTTACCGGTAGGTTTGGACAAGAGTGCTTTGATTTGTCCTCCACCTTTGGGGGAGTTGTACATCAGGTAATCCGAGCTTTGAAGGCGCTCGTCGTCTAGTGCAACAGTTCTACCACTAGCGTAGTCTGGCATCATGCTGCCTAGTAGGGCAGCAACAGTAATGCCTCCTACCGCATAGACGGAAAGCTTTTCGATGAAGGTTCTGCGATCCAATTTGTTGTGGCAGTAGTAATCGTAAAGGTCAAATGCCTCCTGTGGGATATCGGCTTTATTGAGTTTTTCCATGGTCTGTTTGAATTGTAGGAGAAGATAAGGAAAAAATGGTCAAGAAAAATAAGAGTTATTTCAACAATTTCAGCGAGAGATTAATTGGTTTCTGATGGGGGCGGGCTTTTGCTTTGGTGGTCATAGCTCAGTACTTCCGTTAGTTTCCAGCTCTCCTTATCCAGGATCCAGAGGTGTGTAAACCTTGCAGTGCTGGTCCAATAGTCTTTTTTATCTTTTTCTTGGATGTAAAAATGGTGGATGCCAGTTTGAATGCCTCCGTAGAGTTTTCCATCTGAATACAGTGGAAAGACGTCCAAGCTTTCTGCGTCGACTTTCCGGATGGGTTTTTTGTCACCTGACCCACAGATATTGTTTGCGGTATTTTCCAGGAATTTAGTTTTGTCCTGGAATCCGCCTTGGTCATGGTAAAAGCGCAAGTCGTCTGCCACCTGATTTTTCAAGTAGTCCAGGTCGCATCGATTAAATCCCCGTTCAAAGAAAACGCTGTCTTGGGCCTTTAAGTCTTGGAACAGGGAACTGTTCTCCTGCACTTGGGCTTTAGCCAAGTGAACGAAGGAGAGGAAGCAAAGTAGAAGTAGCGTTTTCATTTTTTTAGGTAAATGGATGTAATTGATATACTTTCTTGAAGGACAAGGGGTATTTATTTGTTGGCAAGGAACGGTGTAATCACTACGGAAGTTTGACAAACCGATCGTCTAGCTTTACGCTGAAATTAATTTCAGCCTTTAGCGCAGTAAATATTTTTAATAGCGTGTCTACTGTGGCGCTGTTGGCGCTACTTTCAAGCTTTGAGATTTGGGCTTTTTGTACGCCTACCAACTGGCCAAGCTCCTCCTGGGTCAGCTTCCGCTCTTGCCGAGTGGATTTGATCATTTTGCCCAATACTTCCATGCGAAGTTCGTACTCGTAGTGGTCGCGCTCTTCTGAACCAAGTTTCCCGAGGTGCTTGTCTTTCATTTCGGCAAGGGAATGAAGTTTCATTTCTGTGTTAGGCATGTTTCATGTTTTTCGGAAGGTGGCAAAATAGTTTTCTTTAAGTTTTAAGGCACGTTCGATTTCATTTTTTGGGACTTTATCGTCTTTTTTTAAAAAGCCATGAGTCGCAATAATTAAGGATTTTTTGTTTTCTCTTTTATCCCAAAAAGCAAGAAGTCTAATTTGAAGACCAGTATAATTTGTTCTGAACTCCCAGATTTCTTTCGAAAGTTTCTTAAAGAGTTTTGGATCATGTGTCTGTTCTGCCAAATCGATGTTGTACAGGACTTTTCTTACAATTTTTGGATCTAATTCGGACAGAAATTTATCAGCAGCATCTAAAAATTTTGTTTCAAAGAATTTCATTGTTAGAATAATCGAAGTTAAAAAAAAATAATTAAAAAGTTTCTAAATTTGGAAACAAAAAAATAACCTACTCTAGACTTCTTTCTACGCTTAGGTCTTGGCTAAGTTGTTCAAAGAGAAAAAAAAGCTAGGTCTAGCAATCTTATTTCTCAGTTCTTAAAATTTTCTCCATTTTTCTCCCTTTTGCCAATTCATCGACCAACTTGTCGAGGTACCTGACCTTTCGAGTCAATTCATTGTCCAATTCCTCAATTCGATACCCACATATCAGGCCTGTGATCAAATGCGCATTGGGATGCAGCCGAGCTCGCTCAAAAAAAGTGGCGAAGGTTGCCTTTTCAGCGATTAATGCTTCCCATTCCTTTTGGTCAAAGCCCGTTAGCCATTGAATGACCTGGTGCAATTCCTCAAGACTTCTTTGGTGCTTTAGGACCTTGGTGCAATAATGCGGATAGACCGATGCAAAGGTTAGCTCAGCAACTCGTCGATGGTGGTCTTCGGTGGCTTTCATATTCCGAGGTAATTATTCCGTTACTTTTTTGATCACCCGAGCAGGTACTCCTGCCACTACGGTATCGGCAAGAACATCTTTGGTGACCACAGATCCGGCTGCAACCACGGAATTTTCGCCAACCGTCACACCTGGAAGGATTACGGAATTGGCACCGATCCAACAATTGCGTTTCAGGACGATTCGCTTCAAGTCCAGCATCTTGCGATCTTCCGGTCGAACGGGGTGGTTTTCGGTAATCAAACTCACCTTAGGTCCTACGAGCACCTCGTCTTCAATTACAATGCCCCCAAGGTCTAGAAATGTGCAACCATGGTTGATAAATACGTTTTTACCCAAGGAGATGTGCTTCCCAAAATTGGTGTGAAAAGGGGTGAATACAGTCGTGCTCTCGTCTACCGGCTGCCCGATTACCTCCGAAAGGCGCTCACGAATTTGGGCAATATCAGTGGAGGTATTTAGGGCCAGGGATTGCTGGATAGTCTTGGACACCTCCTCAAAAATTTTGGGGTATTCTGGGTCCGCAAAAGAAATCAGTCCTCCGGCTAGCATTCTTTCAAAAATGAAGGTTTCGTTTGGTTTCATTCAACTCGGTTTTGTTTTCGAAACCTACGGAAAGTTTGGGAGCGACGCCATTATTTTTCTACCTCTTCCTCTTGAAAAAATGGTAAAACAAAATCCCAAATGGAGGGCATCCAATCACTACGACAATAAAACTTAGTTGCTCTCTGAGAAGAAGTAAGGTATTACTTGCAATTTCTTGTACCGTGACCACTACCAAAATCAATACCAATAGCAGAATAAGAAAGATTAGGAGAGTTTCCATCTGTTTAAGTTTTAATAATTAGAAGAATAAATACATAAAAAACTTTGGAAACTCCTCAGAACCCAATTCAGGCCAAAAATGGGTGATATCACCTAAGAAAGTAATTGTCCTATATAATTAGACTTACTTTTCAAATAATAATTCGTGCAAGAATCTGAACCGGATAAAGCCAAATGATTTTATAAATTCATCTTTAGTGACAAGCCCTTTTTCCTGGAGTCTTTTAAAATCAACGACAGGTCTATAAACGAACGCATAAAGACAAACCGCAATACCAAAAGGGGCTAATCCAATGATCTTATAGATGTAAAGCGGTAGGATTACCAGTAAGGGTAGTGATGTGGTAAGATGATAGATAGCTAGTTTTTTCATTATTTAGCGAGTATAGCTGTGGCATATCCTGCACACACAACGAGAGAAAGAGGAGAATATAAACCTAATGTTGCAGAATTCAAAGTAAAGCCAATTGCATAATTAGCAATATTTGAAGGAGTTAAATTGTGAAACCTGCCTACACAATCATCCGCATCGCTCCACCAACCAGCAGTTCTTCCGTTTATGATTGAATTTTCGCTGTAAATTATACTTCTTGATCCGTCTATTCTATCCACATAAGAAATTCTTAGGACGCCATTTGTAGAATAAATCTCGTTTGTGATATCACCATTTTCACTTTTAAAAGTCTTACTTAAAAATGAAAATGCAACTTGTCCCTTTTCGTCTAATGAAAATGAGATAGCTTGATTGGAGTTGTTTGAATCTAGAACGGTGAGTATTTGGTAACCTTTCTCAAGGTCTACTATTTTTTGTAATTCCTCTAAGTTAAAACTCCCATTTATTCGACTCGAAATGGATGACGAAATCCAATCAGAGACTATGGTTTTCTCCGTAATTGTTGCTTTGACAATTTTGTATTGGGATTGTTTTATTTCATTTACTTCCACATCCTCATCCAAACAACCGAAAGTGAATAACGCAAGAAATAAGAAAAATACAGATTTAAATATTTTTGTTTTCATAAAAAATTAGGGTTAAAAAGGTTAAAATTCCATACAGAAAAGGATCAACTAAACTTGAAAAAAATCTGAAAAATGAAAGTGGAGGAATTTGTAAAGAATTAAAAAGAGTTACTATCTCCAAAACGCCTTAGGATCTTCTACGGGAATCTTCAAAAAAAGGTTTTGATTCGGTCAAAAACTTTAAGACCAAATTATTTAATATTTCAGTAAATCACAGACTCACTTTCCATCGCCCCGGTACTTCTCTTGCAAGCCCATCAAAAAATTGCGGAGGACCTGGTCCTTGCACTCGCGGTACTGTGCCTGCGAAGGATTTCTAAAAAAGGCACTCAGCTCGTGCTTGCTCAGACGAAAGCCACGCAAGCCAAAAACCTCCAACATCCCTTCTTCCTGGAGATTCAATGCAATCTTGAGTTTGCGCAGGATGCCATTGTTGTTCAGTGTCTTTTCGACTACCGGCGCGGCTCCTTCTTTTTTGCCGCGATTTGCCACGATCAGCCCATCTAGAAAGTGGGCTAAATCCTTGTCGTACAGCTTCACGAAGTCAGCATCCTCCTCCTTTTTGAGCCAAAGAGCCACTTCCTCAAACGAAATATCTTTGCCACCCAAGGCAAAAATTTCCTTCATCTTGTGGTCGTGGTAGTGGAAGGTGTACCGAAGGGTACGCAGGATGTCGTTGTTGCTCATGTAGGCAAAGATCGAAATTTTACCCACATCTACCCCAAGTCACCTCTTCTTCCTCCTTCGGGAACTCATATCTTCCAAAACCAGGCTTGAATTTTCCTGCATTCCATGAAAAAAAGCTAGAAAATCTTCTTTCTTTACGACCTTTGCTAGAGCCAAACCCCGCTGCCCCTTGTCCACTCAAGTTTTATTCATCACCCCACCCTTTACCCAGCTCAATACGCCCTATCCGGCGACTGCTTACCTGAAGGGGTTTTTGAATACGCTTGGGGTAGCTTCCAAACAGGCAGATTTGGGCATCGAGGTGATGTTGGCCATTCTATCTAAAACCGGCTTAACGCACATTTTTGAGCAGGCAGAAAAAGTAGACTCCCTATCGGATAATGCCCTTCGCATCCTTCGGATTCGAGCGCAGTACCTACAAACCATTGGTCCAGTGGTGGATTTTTTGCAAGACAAAAACCCCACGCTCGCCTACCGCATTGCAGAAGGTGATTTTCTTCCGGAGGCAGGTCGATTTGAACAGGTGGAGGACATGGATTGGGCTTTTGGTGCCCTAGGTATCCGGGACAAGGCCCGCTACCTGGCCACACTTTATTTGGAGGATCTAGGCGACCTGATCACCGAAGCCATTGACCCTCATTTTGGATTTACCCGCTATGCGGAGCGTCTGGGCCTATCAGCTCGGTCCTTTGACGAACTACAAGAAGCCCTGCAGCTGCCTCTTACTTTGGTTGATGAACTCTTACTTCGACTCCTCGAGGAAAAAATCCAGGCCTATCACCCCAGTTCGGTGGCGTTTTCGGTGCCTTTTCCGGGCAACCTCTATGCAGCACTCAAATGTGGGCAGTACCTCAAGACGAATCACCCCGAGATCAAGGTTTGGATGGGTGGAGGCTACCCGAATACAGAATTGCGCTCACTGAAAGAGCCTCGGGTATTTGACTACGTAGATTACATCGTCCTCGACGATGGGGAAGCTCCTGTGGTTTTGCTTTTGGAGCACCTTGCAGGAAAAAGACCGCATTCGGAACTGAAACGTACCTTTTTACGTGTGGATGGGCTAGTGACCTACGTGAATAATCTTGCTGTTAAAGACCTTCCACAGCGGGAACTGGGTACTCCAGATTACAGTGATCTTTCACTTTCTTCTTACCTATCGGTCATCGAGGTGGCCAACCCCATGCACCGCCTGTGGAGCGATGGGCGCTGGAACAAGCTGACCCTGGCCCATGGTTGCTACTGGGGTAAATGCACGTTTTGCGATGTTTCCCTCGACTACATTGGTCGCTACGAACCCATCACTGCCGCACTGCTCTGTGACCGCATTGAAGAGATTATGGCCCAAACGGGAACCAACGGTTTTCATTTTGTAGATGAAGCCGCTCCTCCCGCCTTGATGCGTGAACTAGCCTATGAAATTCTCCGCCGAGGAATCGTGGTGGTCTGGTGGACCAATATCCGTTTTGAAAGCAGCTTTTCGGCAGACCTGTGCCGCCTCCTACGTGCCTCGGGTTGCATCGCCGTGTCCGGTGGACTAGAAGTGGCTTCCGATCGGCTCCTAGACTTAATCAAAAAAGGAGTGACCGTGCCTCAGGTGGCACAGGTTACCCAGCATTTTACCCAAGCGGGAATACTGGTGCATGCCTACCTCATGTATGGCTATCCCACCCAAACGGTTCAGGAAACGGTAGATTCCCTGGAGATGGTTCGGCAGCTCTTTGAGCAGGGGATCATTCAATCGGGTTTCTGGCATCGCTTTGCCATGACCGTGCACAGCCCAGTGGGTCTAAATCCCTCCGCTTTTGGAGTGAAGCGGCTGGACAACCAACTGGGAACATTCGCCAATAACGAGGTGGACTTTGAGGATCCCATCGGGGTAGATCATGGTGCTTTTTCGGAAGGGCTGCGCAAATCCTTGTTCAACTACATGCAAGGAGTAGGCCTGGATCTCCCCTTGAAAAATTGGTTTGACTTCAAAATCCCATCGACCAGCATCCCCCGCGCATACATTGTGCAACAATTGGAAGAACTTTCTACCAAGCCTTTCAAGGACCACCACCGCATCTGTTGGTTGGGCAGCGCTCCCCTACTTGAGGAACTGGAAGAGGGCTTGTGCGAACTGCTTTTTTCGGGTAAAAAAGATGATTTCGCTCTCGAACTTCCCCTTGAGCTGGGGCAGTGGCTCTTCCTTCTTCTGGAAAAAGTGAGTTTCAGTCAGCCTACCAACACCCTGCTTCTGGACGTTCGCAAGGACTACGAACAGGAGCTAGGTGATTTTGAAGAGCTGATCGACTCCGAGGTTTGGGAGATACTTGCTGAAAACGGACTGCTGGTCTGTTGATATTTTTTTATTGCGGAAGAGGGTAAAGTTTTTGTCGAACCCATTTTTCAAGTTCCACTGCGTGAAAAACCAAGGCAGACATCCCGAGGCAAGCGGCAAGCTCCCCTAGAGATAGTGCCTCTGTTTTAAACAAGTCGTTGAAAAAGGGGAGGTAAATCACCACCAATTGAAGTACACAAGTACCTCCCACGGCGAGTAGTAGAGGCTTATTAGTCAAGATTCCCCGCTTAAACAAGAAGGTTCGGTTACTGCGGATGGCGAGCACGTGCCCGAGTTGAGAGAAGGAAAGCACCGAAAAAACCATCGTCTGCCAGTGCCATCCTTGCTGTAGAGCGAGGTATTGGGTAAATAGCGTCACTGCCGCCATCCAGATTCCTACCCAGATGATGTGGAAGCCTACACCATTGGCAAATAGACTTTGCTTGGGTGCGCGAGGAAAGCGCCGCATGCTGTCTGGTTCTGCTCCCTCATTGGCCAAGGCCAGTGCAGGGAGGCCATCCGTGACCAAATTGATCCATAAGATGTGAATGGGAAGCAGGGGAATAGGAAGGCCTAGGAAAGGTGCCAGGCCGATTACCCAGATTTCAGCACCGTTGCAGGTGAGGATGTATTTGATGAAGCGAACGATGTTGTCATAGATTCGCCGCCCCTCTTGGATGGCCTTGACGATGGTCGAGAAATTATCGTCCAACAAGATTAGGTGTGCAGCTTCCTTGCTCACATCTGTACCTGCAATGCCCATAGCGATGCCGATGGTGGCTGCTTTGAGCGAAGGGGCATCGTTGACCCCGTCACCGGTCATGGCGGTGAAGTGTCCTTTTTGCTGCAGGGCTTGCACAATGCGCAACTTCTGCTCAGGGGCTACTCGGGCATATACGCTCACTTTCTCCACCTGCTCCGCAAATTCCCCGTCGGACAGTTTGGCCAAGGCGGTTCCCGTAAGTTCCAAGCTTCCTGGTTTCCAGATGCCCACTTCTTCGGCAATGGCCTTGGCGGTGGCAGGATGATCTCCTGTGATCATGACGGGTCTGATACCCGCATGGTAGCAGTCCTGGATGGCTTTTTTCACTCCTTCCCTGGGGGGATCGATCATGCTCACTTTACCAAAATAGCTAAGGCCCTGCTCCAAGCTGCCTTTTTCCTCCTCCGTGGGCATGCTGTCCAGTACCTTGCCTGCAAAGGCGAGAACTCGCTCACCTTGACGGGCCCAGTTGCCCGCGCTTTCGGTGAGTTGCTTGGCCTGAGTAGGGTCCTCCAGTACGGCTGCAATCGACTCAGGCGCTCCTTTGCAAAGGACTAGAAATTTGTTCCCAAGAGGGTGGAGGGTGCTCATTCGCTTCCTTACCGAATCAAAAGGCAACTCCATCTTCCTTGGTAGCTGGCTATGGAGGTTTTGGTACTGCGAAACCGAAATTTCTTTGAGCAGCTGCTCTACAAGGGCCAGTTCGGTAGCCTCACCGACCGGTAACTCTTTTGCGTTGAGGTGGACGTCCTGACAGAGTCCCAGGGCAAGTTGAAGGTTGCTGTAGCCCTCAAGTAGCGGGCTGTCCGAACTGGCTTCTGTGCGCACCACGGTCAATTTATTTTGCGTAAGGGTTCCCGTCTTGTCCGTACAAATGTAGGTGACGGCGCCGAGGCTTTCCACGGCCGGGAGCTTGCGAACTAGCGCCTTTCCCTTTGCCAGCCGGCTGGCGCCCAGCGAAAGGGCGATCGTGATCAACGCGGGCAGCGCTTCAGGTATGGCTGCCACTGCAAGGCTCACTGATAGTAAGAGTACGGAGAGAATTTCTTCCCCTCGGGCTAGTCCAGCAAGGAAAAGTAGGACACAGATTGCGCCGATGACAAGGGCAATGACTTTACTAAACCGCTGCATGTGCTGCTGTAGAGGCGTCTTCGGAGAACCCGAGTCGAGTAAGGAAGCAACCTTACCAATCTCGGTATTCATACCGGTAGCCACGACCATTCCCGTTGCACGGCCATGTGTGACTAGGGTGCCATTGAAGGCCAGGTTGCTTTGGTCGCCGAGGGGAAGTGCTGGGTCGGAAAGGGTCTCTGGGCTCTTGTCGCTGGCGATGGATTCGCCGGTAAGGGAGGATTCGTCAATTTTTAGGGAGAAGGTTTTCAGCAAGCGAAGGTCGGCGGGCACCTTATTGCCAGCTTCCAGGTGTAGGAGGTCACCCACTACTAGCTGCTTGGAGGGCAGCGTGACGAGCTTTCCAGAGCGGAGCACCTTGCTATGGGTTTCGGTGAGCTGCTTGAGTGCATCCATGGCTTTTTCAGCTCGGTACTCCTGAACAAAGCCCAGCAGGGCATTCAACACCAAGATGACTAGGATAATTACCGTGTCTGCTAGTTCGCCGATTAGCCCAGAAAGCAGGGCGGCGGCGGCCAGAATCAGGACCATGAGATCTTTAAATTGACCTAGAAAAAGGAGCCAGGTGGACTGCTTCTTTTTTTCTTGAAGGAGGTTGAGCCCATGCTTCTCGCTTCGGCGGGCTGCTTCTGCCTGGTCCAGTCCGGTGGAGGGAGCATCCAAACGGATAAAAAGTTGCTCGGGGGTTTCTTGATAGAAAAACATGGTAGCTATCTGTAGTTTCCCCAAATTACACCTTTCAAAAAGGACTATGGGGAAACAGTCTTAAAAAGATAGCATAAAAAAAGTAGGAACTGCCTTCAGGCGAGACTATCTGGTTGTGAAAAGGGGCTAGGTGAAATTGAATAAATAGTATCCTACATCCCCGTTCTTAGGGGCAGGCTTTGTGCTGGTTTGATGATGCATCGAAGGGACTGCAGGTTTAAGAAAAAGTAGAGAAGCGTCAAATTGCTCGAGACTCCTTTACCCAGTAGCATGGAGCAGGCTAAGGAATGATGGAATCGTTTGGGATTAGTTTTAAACTTAAATTTATTTTTACTATTCTCCTGAAATGAAGGTCTATCTATCTTTATTAATCTTTAGAAGTGTTGTCTTAAGATAAGTTTTTTATATTGCTATTAAACTAGTGATCCAGTCTATGAAAAAAGTGTTATTCCTTCTTTTGCTACTTTTTGCCTACTCCCAAAATGGCTACGGTCAATCGGATGTTTACGAGGAACTGAAGGCAGCATACGATCAATTTCGTAAAGAAGGTAAAAATGACAGTTCCCTAACCGCGGCAAAAAAAATGAATGCTTGGGCCTTGCAGTTTGAAACAGATAGCAGCTTAAGGTATGCAGTGAGTTTGAGGTATGTAGGCATTAGTTTTATCAGTTTATCTCGTACTGATTCAGCGCTCTATTATTGGAACAAATCGCTAGAGGTACTGGAGAAGCAGCAAAGAGCTGAATCCTTGGATGCTGCTAGTTGCCAAAACAATTTAGGAAGTTTTTATTTTGGTAGGGGCGATTACAAGACTGCTGAACCCTATTACAAAAAAGCTTTAGAAATCAGAAAGAATACCCTAGTGGAGGAGCATCCAGATTATGTTTTTAGTTTAAACAGTCTTGGTCTTTTGTATTCAGGTAAGGGCGATTACAAGACTGCTGAACCCTATTACAAAAAAGTCTTAGAAATCAGAAAGAAAGTCTTAGGGGAGGAGCATCCAAATTATGCTTCCAGTTTAAATGATATAGGTGGTTTGTATAGAAGAATGGGTGATTACAAGTCGGCAGAGCTCTATTACCAGCAAGCCTTAGTAATCAGAAAGAAAGCCTTAGGGGAGGAGCATCCAAATTATGCTTCAAGCTTAAATAATCTTGCTTTTTTGTATGAGGATATGGATGATTACAAATCCGCGGAGAACTATTTCGGACAAGTCTTAGAAGTCAGAAAGAAAGCTCTAGGGGAGGAGCATCCAGATTATGCTTCTAGTTTATACAATCTTGGTCTTTTGTATTCAGGTATGGGCGATTACAAGACTGCTGAACCCTATCACAAAAAAGCCTTAGAAATCAGAAAGAAAGTCTTAGGGGAGGAGCACCCAGATTATGTTTCCAGTTTAAATGATATAGGTGTTTTGTACAAAGAAATGGGTGATTACAAGTCGGCAGATTTCTATTACCAGCAAGCCTTAGTAATCAGAAAGAAAACTGTAGGGGAGGAGCACGCAGATTATGCTTCCAGTTTAGGCAATCTTGGTGTTTTGCATTCAGATATGGGTGATTACAAAGTTGCAGCCACCTACTACAAACAAGCCTTAGAAATCAGAAAGAAAGTTTTAGGGGAGGAGCATCGAGACTATGCCGTCAGTTTAAACAACCTTGGTAATTTGTATTCGAAAATGGGTGATTACAAAGCCGCCGAGCCCAATTACCAGCAAGCTTTGGAAATCCAAAAGAAAGCCTTAGGGGAGGATCATCCAGAGTATGCTTCCAGTTTAAACAATATTGGCCTTTTTGACAGGGAAATGGGTGATTACAAAGCGGCAGAGCGTTATTTCCAACAAGCGGTAGAAATCAGAAAGAAAGTCTTAGGGGAGGAACATCCAGATTATGCTTCCAGTTTAGGCAACCTTGGTGTTTTGCATTCAGACATGGGTGATTACAAAGTTGCAGCGACCTATTACAAACAAGCCTTAGAAATCAAAATGAAAGTCTTCGGGGATGAGCACCCAGAATATGCTTCCAGCTTAGGTAATCTCGGTAGTGTCTATTCGGAAATGGGCGATTACAAAGCCGCTGAGCCCTATTATACGCAAACCGTACAAATTATAAAGAAAGCCTTAGGGGAGGAGCATCCAGGTTATGCTTCCAGTTTAGGCAATCTTGGATATTTGTATTCTATTATGGGTGATTTCAAACTTGCAGAGCCCTACTACAAACAAGCCTTAGAAATCAGAAAGAAAGTCTTAGGGGAGGAGCATCCAGATTATGCCTTGAGCTTAAATAATTTCGGTCAACTTTATTTTTATATAAATGATTTTATCTCTGCTGAACCCTATTTCAAACAGTCCGCCGAGATTTATAAGAATGCCTTAGGCGAGGAGCATCCAGATTATCTAGACGCCTTAACTTCCTATGCCTATGTGTTGGAAAAAATCAATCGGGAACCAGAGGCTTACGCGATTTTACAGCAAAATTTCTCAAAGCTAGCGAAGCAAACAGCTGATAATTTTGAATGGCTTACTGATAACCAAAAAGAAGCATATTGGAAAAAAGAAAGTTCATTCTACGAGGATTTGTCAGAATTTGCAAACGAGGTTTTTCAAAAAGTGCCTGAAGCGGTCGGCTTAAACTTTAACGCATCACTTCTAGCGAAAAGTAAATTGTTGGAGGTCAAGATTCTTAGTAATGATCAATTGAGTCAAGATGATAAAATTGATCTTGAGAGTCAAGAACTCCGCGAAGAGTTAGGTTACCGTCGAAGATTGTTGGCGAAGGTGGAATCTGATGGTTCGATTGAAAAAGAAAAATTGGATAAATTAAAATTTGAGGTCGATTCCTTAGATAAGCGATTGTCACTGAGCTGGCCAGAGTATGCCCAGCAGAAGAAAAACCTATTGATCACCTGGGATCAAGTCCAACAAAGTCTTGAGGAAGGGGAAGCGGCGATTGAATTTGAACGATTTAAAAACAAGTCTGATTCACTGATTTACTACAATGCCTTGGTGCTCAAAAAGGGTGATAGCCAACCTAGGCTAATCCAGCTCTGTGCAGAACGAGACTTGCAGACCATTAACCCGGAAAAGGGATACAGTGCGTACTACGGGCTAGTTTGGCAACCCATGGAAAATGCCTTAGAAGGCATCAAGACCATCTACTACGCACCCACTGGAGAGCTATACAATGTGCCCTTCCATGCGATCTATGCCCCCAAAGATACCGGTGATGAAATCGTGCCAGAAAAGTTAAACAATAAAAGGCAAGTGATCTATCCGGAGTATACAAAAACCGAGCAGGATGCCGCCTATTTGATGGATCGCTATACCTTGCACCAATTGACTTCTACTCGCTATTTGGCCTTGGGCTTAAAGCAAAAGGCTACGGAGCCGGTGGGGACTAACTTAGCTATGGTAGGGGCTGTAAACTACGATTACTTGCCTGAAGGGGTCACAGCTCCTACAAAGAATAAAATAGGGGAGACTCAGAATCTCAGTAGCAACAATGCCTATGGAAAGCTGGACTACCTAGAAGGAACTAAAACAGAGGTGGACGTGATCAATCAGCAGGTGAGTACGGCAAGCTGGAAAACTACCGTATTGGAAGGCAATGATGCTACGGAGGAAAAGATCACCAAAATGGAAGGGAAGGAGTCTAGGGAGATATTGCACTTGGCTACTCATGGGTTTGCGT
Organism: Algoriphagus sp.; assembly: GCA_040403475.1. Taxonomy (GTDB): domain Bacteria; phylum Bacteroidota; class Bacteroidia; order Cytophagales; family Cyclobacteriaceae; genus Algoriphagus. Next base: position 292,173 of record JBBAKO010000002.1, read on the forward strand.
TTCCAGCATACGATTTTCAAGACACGACCATTAGCCAAAACTCTTTGAAATACAGTTATCGATACAGTACCAACCCCATGGTGCGCAGCGGGCTTATCCTTGCCGGAGGCAATTGGGCCTGGACAGGAAGTGATACCCTGACTAAGGTTGGCGCGGAGCAGAACGGTATATTGACGGCCTTGGAGGTATCCCAACTCAACCTAAAGAAAACCAAGTTAGTAGTGCTATCTGCTTGTGAAACAGGACTAGGTAAAATTGAGGGAAATGAGGGGACTTTTGGACTGAAGCGAGGCTTTAAGCTGGCAGGGGTAGAGCAGATGATTGTGTCCTTGTGGACCATTCCAGACCAGGAGACGCAGGAACTCATGTCCTTATTCTATTCAGATCTCACCCAAACGAAGAGTCCAACGCTTTCCTTCCAACAGGCCCAGCAGGCCATGAAGGAAAAGTATCCGACATCCCCGTTCTTATGGGCAGGCTTTGTGCTGGTTCGATGATTCGCTTTAACTCCAGCTGTTGCTTTTAGTAAGGCATTGTCAAGATTGCCCTAAGTCTGGAGCGATTAAAGTCACATTTCTGTAACTAGCTGCTAAACAAATCTGTTTGATTGCATTTAATCGCAAGGCTGTAAGGCAACAATGAGATTAAGAATGTGTCTTATTCGTTAACTTTTCAGTATTTATAAAAACGAATTAAGTTAATAAATTCATTTTCTTAATAGTCAACATTTATTGACTTGAATAATTCAGCAGCATCGATAAAACAATTTTTTGCTTCCAAATAAATAGCTTTCGCTAGGATTTTATCATTTGGATTTTTTAGTAAATCGTTGTCATTTTCAATTTCTAATAGTTCAGCATTGAGAATGGCTTTTTCGGCATCACTTAGGAACATTAAATCAACACTGTAACTGAAAGTACGCCACTTGCAGGTCATGACTATCGGAGATGCACTATCCTGGACCGTAGGAAGGTGAAGTGTATCGCCTTGTTCAAGAAATGACTCCGAAATAATCTTTTTGTTCTGTGAAATTGAAATGTAGAACTTATTTTCAACAACAGACAGGGCAGAATCAAATTGGGGTACAAAGCTATCATTTAAATAAATGTTTGTTCCTGGCCAGGGAAAAAGCAAAGGTTTCTTAGATACGCCTCTTGTAGCCATACCCACACTCGAATAATCTTTTTCTTCATGAAAACCCTTTCCTTTTTCTATGAAATTGGCTAACACGTAATCAATTGTCTTCTTTGCAGTAGATGGGGCTTCTTCGTAATTTTTTACAACTTCCCTAATTACAAATGGCTTTGCCTGTGAAATTTGGTAAAGCTTCTTGGTTTGAACATTTACCAATGAAATTCCAGACTTTGCACCCAGACTAAGTTTATCAAGTTCGAGTACTTTATCAAGAATTTTTAATGGCTGTGGTTTGTTATTTCGCAACACAGAAGCAGTTCCCGTAATCGAATAGACAAAATATTGTCCCTGAGCTTGTAAAGATGTTACAGAAAGAATAACTGCGATAATGAGGCAATAAAACTTAATTTTCATAAGGTTGAATGGTTTTCATGAAGAATTTCTTGAGAAAAGTTTCGATACAAAACGCGTAAAGTCCTTGCTGAGCAATGCAATAGGGTGATAAAGTCCTGCTAGTTCCAAAGTTAGAACCAAGGCAGTTAATGCTCCACCTAATGAAAATTCGAAGAGAAAGTTATTCATTAAGACTATATACAATAGGAATATCAGTAAGGATCCTACTAAAACGTATGATTTTGCGATCAGTCTCACATATGGGCTTTTGCTATATTCCAATTTTACAGTGACTAGAAGAGTAATAATGAATATAATTGCGGAAAAAAGCCAATTAAACAGTCTTGAATTTTTGATTATTTTTTCATCTAGCAGGTTTGAAATCGCTATGGCATGAATAAATGGGCCGCTAACTTTTGTATAAAAATTATCTTCGTCTGTGGTTAAATTGTATGAGGCATTGGGTACCAAATGTATGTCTTTCCCATTGTCACTCATACTACCTATAATCACTATTTTATCTTCTAAATAGTTTAAGTAAGTATTCGTTGAATCAAATAACAATTCCTCTGCTTTGATGACTACTGACAAATTTTGACGCTCAAAATTTATGTCGATTTCTTTTTTATCGGCAAAGTGTTTAATGCTCTTATTGTTTGGCGCAATAGTCTTTACAATTTCATAGGCAAAAGACTGCGTGCCAGGCTCAGATTTAGAGATGTTTAGGAGAGAACGGACAGGGAAATCCTTATCTTCTTTCCCAAAATTTGCGAGCCCTTGTTTAATTTCTTGTCCATCATTCGTAAAAAATGATCCGCCAATGAGTTCATCTTTACCAAAAACCACTTTAGGAGTTGTCAATGCAAATTCTTCCAATAGACTGTCTGTTTTGGGATCATTTGGACGTCTGGCATCAAATCGAAGGTCAATACCCAAGACTTTGTAGTCGATTTTTTTAATTTTATATAGCAGCTTTACGATATTTGCCCTTTTCAGGGTATCTCCTACATCTATAAGAACAACCCGTTCATCAGATTTAATTTCTCCTCCTTGTATTTTTGAAAAGTAAATATCCCGGAAACTTACTTTTTCCAAAGCGATGGTGACAGGGTCAAGAAAAGAGAAATTGAATTGAAACAATAAAAAACCACCAAAAAATATGGTCAGAACAAAAATTCCTGGTTTAAGTGTTTTTTGGAACTTTTCGATGAAAAACATCATTTTAAAACACACTAATTTGACTCGCCTAAATATTGCTCTTAATTTTTGATAAAAGAATTTAATCTAAATTTAATTTGCCAAATCCCCATTAAATCCCTTTTTCTGAAGAGAAATTCGCCTTTTAATCTTCAAATTAAGTAGAAAAGCTAAGTTTAATTCTCATACTTATTTTTTTCTCACTCGTTTGCCAAAAAAAAATGGATGCCTGGAGTAAGGGGTTAGGTTAGCCAAGGCTGTTATAAATCAGAATCTGAGGTGGTCCAAGTAAAAACAAGAGGGGGTAATTTTTTACTGTCCAGTTAATTCTAAAGAGAATACAGTTGGAGCGCAAGAAGGAGGAACATCCGTAGGTTGAGCGACTGCCTATGTCGGCCTTTCTATTCTTGAAGATATTAAATTGAATAATCGAAATGATTCTTTAAAAACTGAAAACGCATTCTTACCCTACTTTATCTATACGCTCAGCAAGTTTGATGCACATAATGAGTGTAGCGAAGAGTTGTATATTAAACCCATTTCAGGGGTAGACTACTAATCTAAACATTTTAAAATTTAACAGACACACTTTTCGGCATGGGGTACTTTCGTTTTTTTTACCTAAAATTCTTTCAGTTCGGCGTCATAAATATCCGCTGCTGGTAGCTGAAATTTAAATGGCTAAGTACATTGCCAAAGGCATCGGCTGCTTCGAGTTGACGATCGCTCACATTTTTTCCAAGTAGACGGCAGAGCAGCAAGCCATAAACGCCATTTAGGCAGATTTGAATTTCATTTCCGATCTCTTCTGTTTGGGCAGCTTCTACTGCCTCGAGCAGGTGAGCTTTGGCAGAATGAAAGGTAATCACGTAATTGGCATCGGTCTTGAGCAGTTGGTAATGGAGCTCGAGCAGCTGCTGAACCAAGTCTTGGAGTTCTAGAAGGTGCCCTTTTTGCATCAGCTCCTGCTGCTTCATGGACGCTGCCAAGCCAGCAAACCAGGTTTTTATGCTCTCCTTTTCGGCCTCAGATACCGGATAATGGGACACCACATACTGGCCTATTTCCTCCATATTCCCTTGGTAGGAACGAATGAGGTCTTCCATCTGGTACATGTACACAAGGTATTCGCCTATGTTTTGGGATTTTTTCCGTTCTGCAATGGCCTGCATGGGATAGGGATAGGTTGGGATCTCAAAGGTAACTTAGAAAAGAAAATTGCCGCCAACAGCCCTCCAAAAAAATAGCGGGAATTACTGAATTTTACTCAAAACAATACGGGTGAACAAGAGATTAGCATACTGATTAAAGGAAAGAGAAAAAAGCTTGGAAATAGGCTAGTCTATTTCTTACCTGTCCTAACCAATAAAGCTTCTTTTTTCCTACTTTTGTATGACTTAAGCTTATGAAAAATACTCGAAATTTCTGCATTATTGCCCACATTGACCACGGCAAAAGTACTTTAGCAGACCGGTTGCTGCAGACGACCAACACGGTTACCGACCGGGAGATGCAAAACCAGTTGCTAGACGACATGGATCTGGAGCGCGAGCGTGGCATCACCATCAAGTCCCACGCTATTCAGATGAAGTATACTTACAAGGGAGAGGAGTACACCCTCAACCTGATTGATACTCCAGGTCACGTGGATTTTTCCTATGAAGTGTCGCGATCTATCGCTGCCTGTGAAGGAGCATTATTGATCGTAGATGCCTCCCAAGGCGTGGAAGCGCAGACCATTTCCAACCTTTACCTTGCTTTGGGGCACGATCTCGAAATCATTCCTGTGTTGAATAAAATTGATCTTCCTGGTGCAGATCCTGAGGCTGTGGCCGACGAGGTCATCGACTTGTTGGGTTGCGATCGCGAGGACATTGTCCTAGCATCAGGTAAGGAAGGTATTGGCATCACAGATATATTGGCCAAGGTCATTGAAAAAATTCCTGCACCCAAGGGAGATCCTGCGGCGCCGCTTCAAGCGATGATTTTTGACTCGCAGTTCAACTCCTTCCGTGGGGTAGAGGTAATCTTCCGAATTTTTAACGGTACCTTGAATAAGGGAGACAAGATCAAGTTTGTCAACTCCGGCAAGGAGTATTTTGCTGACGAGATAGGTATTTTGGGTGTGAACCAGATTCCACAGCAAACCATGAGTGCCGGAAATGTGGGCTACCTGATCTCCGGTATCAAAGTGGCTAAAGAAGTGGCTGTTGGGGATACGATCACACACGTGAAAAACCCCTGCTCAGAATCCATCAAAGGCTTTGAAACCGTGAAGCCTATGGTTTTTGCGGGGATTTACCCCGTAGATACTACCGAATTTGAGGAGCTACGTGCGTCCATGGAAAAATTGCAACTCAACGATGCCTCCCTGGTCTGGGAGCCTGAGACCTCTGCGGCCTTGGGCTTTGGATTCCGTTGCGGGTTTTTGGGAATGCTGCATATGGAAATTGTGCAGGAGCGCTTGGAGCGTGAATTTGACATGACTGTCATCACGACGGTACCTTCTGTGCAGTTCAAGGCGCTCATGACCAACGATGAGTACCAGGTGATCAATGCGCCATCCGACATGCCTGATCCTACGCGATTTAAACATATCGAGGAGCCTTTTGTAAAGGCATCCATCATCACCGCGGCAGAATACGTGGGTCCTGTGATTTCCCTTTGCATGGACAAGCGAGGGCAAATCAAAAACCAGGTGTACTTGACTTCAGATCGAGTAGAGCTGCAGTTTGACATGCCTTTGGCCGAAATCGTATTCGACTTCTTCGATCGATTGAAGACCATTTCTAGAGGGTATGCTTCCTTGGATTACGAAATGAAAGGCTTCCAGGAGTCGCACATGGTTCGTCTGGACATCATGCTCAATGGGGAGCCGGTGGACGCGCTTTCTGCGATTGTGCACCGAGATAAAGCCTACGATTGGGGCAAGCGCCTTTGCGACAAGCTGAAGGAGTTGGTGCCACGGCAAATGTTTGAAATCGCAATCCAAGCGGCTATTGGGCAGAAAATCATTGCGAGAGAAACGGTAAAGGCGATGCGTAAAAACGTGTTGGCCAAGTGCTATGGGGGTGATATTTCCCGTAAGCGCAAGCTGTTGGACAAGCAGAAAAAAGGAAAGAAACGCATGCGTCAAGTTGGAAACGTTGAGATCCCGCAGGAGGCGTTTATGGCGGTGTTGAAGCTAGATTAATAAAGAAGGTCCTAGTTTCAGTTTTTTTCTTCATCATTCTTTATTCAATATTCGACATTCGGAGTTTAACACCTTTTCAAACACCGAATGTCCAATTTTGAATTTTATTTTTTAATCAATTACACCTAAATTTTTTACTAAAGTCATGATGGAGAAAAAGTTTGATTTGGAAGAGCGATTAATTGAGTTTGCGGCCCAACTAATCCATTTTACAGAAAGTATGGTTTCGAGCAAATCTGGAAATCATTTAGCAAATCAATTACTCAGAAGCGGAACAAGTCCTGCTTTGAATTATGGGGAGGCGCAAAGTGGGGAATCGAGAAAAGATTTTATACATAAGTTTAAAGTCATTTTAAAAGAGTTACGAGAGACGTTAATTGGATTGAAAATAGTAGAAAGAGCAGGCCTTCATCAGGACAATTCATTTTTGTATAAAATGAAAGATGAATGCAACCAACTGATTTCTATTTTTGTCAAAAGTGTATTAACTGTTGAACGTAACCGATTTGAGTAGGGTAAGGCAAAAGCAAATGGCCTTTATTGATTTTAATCAACTAACTCTAAATATGTAGGAGTTTAGTTTTTGAAAAGAAAAAATAATAATGAACGTCAATTGAAGAATGTCGATTGAAGAATAAATAGAATCCGAGATATCATGTCAATACTAATAGACGGTAAAAAAACCGCGAAAGACATAAAAAATGAAATTGCAGCGCGGGTAGCGGAAATTAAACAAGCAGGCGGAAAGCAGCCACACCTAGCAGCCATACTCGTTGGAGAAGATGGAGCCAGCCAAACCTATGTAGGTGCCAAGGTGAAAGCTTGTGAGGAAGTAGGATTTACCTCTACGTTGGTGCGCCTATCTGCAGAGGTGAGTGAAGAAGAATTGCTTCGAACCGTGGAGGAGATCAACCAAAATCCGGACATCGACGGATTGATTGTGCAACTTCCCTTGCCCAAGCATATTTCAGTAGACAAGGTGACCAACTGCATCCGTCCAGAAAAAGACGTGGATGGCTTTACGCCAGCGAACGTGGGCAGAATGACCCTCAACTGGCCTGCATACGTCGCAGCCACTCCTTATGGAATTGTAGAATTACTCAAGCGCTACCAGATCGAAACCTCCGGTAAGCACTGTGTGGTCATCGGCCGTAGCCATATTGTGGGCAGCCCGATGAGCATTTTGATGGCGCGCAATGGCAACCCTGGCAATGCCACCGTGACACTTACCCACTCCAGGACCGAGAACTTGGCAGCGATCTGTAAAACTGCTGATATTTTGATTGTTGCCATCGGCAAGCCTGAATTTGTAACAGCTGATATGGTGAAGCCAGGGGCTGTTGTGATTGACGTGGGTATCCACCGCATCGCTGACGAGTCTAAGAAATCCGGATTTCGTTTGATCGGTGATGTAAAGTACGATGAAGTAGCACCTTTGGCCTCGGCCATCACCCCTGTACCGGGTGGCGTGGGCCCAATGACTATCGCTGCCTTGCTTTACAATACCCTTCAGTCCGCTGAAAAGAAGGTTTTCGGCTAAGTGCTAAAAAAACTAAAGAAAAGCGGAGCGAAGCTTTGCTTCCCAAAGCTCGGTTTTCTATTTTTGCGATCCCCAATCGCGCACGTGGTGAAATTGGTAGACACGCCACTTTGAGGGGGTGGTGCCCGTTCGGGTGTGGAAGTTCGAATCTTCTCGTGCGCACTCCAAAAAGAAAGGCGACTCTGCAAAGAGTCGCCTTTCTTGTTTTTAAATCCGCCTAGCTCGTTATTCTCTTAATTGAAAGGGCTTCCCCATTTTTCGTTGGTATAGACGTCTTTCCCTGAGAGAGTCTGTAAAAAGGCGACAAGGGCACTCATTTCGGCTCCTGTCAGGTTTAATTTTTGGCCATTGCCATTTGGAACCAAGCGTGGATCTAGGTTCGTATTGCCTGGTAAGGCGGCAATATTGTTGTAGTGTCCTACCGCATTTTGGAGGGTGGTTAGCACCCCTGAATGCATGAAGGGACCGTTGCTTCCTCCCGTTGCGTTGACTGCATCTCGGAGGGAAGGAGATCGGGTAATGGCTAGTTCTAAGCCCGCTCCTTGAGCCAAAGGACGAATGATTCCATTGTTTCGACTATTGGGATCAATGTCAAATTCAGGTGCTTGGTGACAGCCTTGGCAACCAGCTCCACCATTTATTCGAGTGCCGATTCCATCAAATACGGGTGGAGTCAAGAACAGCTGCTTTCCTAGGTTTTCCTGTGCCGTAAAGTTTGGAAAGTTGGCTGCATCATTGGCTACCTGCGTTCTTCCAAGGTCGTATTTGCTATCAAAGGATTGAATGCTGCGAATAAAAGCTGCCAATGCCTGCTGCATGCGTGGTTCGGTGACGGCCGAACTCCCGTAGGCAAGCGTGAATAATTCCTGATAGTAGGCAATACCACCCAATTTAGTGAGGAGAGTAGCGAGATTAGGTCTGCCATTTTCCCCACTAAAACCCATTTCTGCATGGTCTTGAATAGGCGTGGTAACTTGCGCTTCAAGGGTGGCTGCGCGCTCATCCCAGAAGAACTTGGATTCAATGGCAAATCGGGTATTGATCAAGCGCATGGAATGGCGGGTGGTCAGACCTCCTTGAACTCCTTGGCTGTTAAGGGTAGGGTCGCTGAATCCAAAGGCTTGTTGGTGACAGCTAGCACAAGCGACCGTATTGTCGATGCTGAGACTTTTATCGTAGAAAAGCACTCTACCCAAAATTGCTTTCTCGTTGGTGATGGGATTGGCTCCCGTATTGTCCTTACGAATGTAGTTCGGGATAGCCTGGTTGGCATAGTTCGGTAAGGCATTGGGATTAATTTTGGTTCCAAACGTCTCCAATATCGCTTGATTCGCAACTGGAGTTTCGGCTTCGGGGTTAGTTTCAGGTTCACAAGAGGTCAGCAAGCCAAGAAGTCCTACACAATACAGAAGGGCGATTTTTTTCATAGAGAGCTAGGCTAGAATGTGGAGAATTAATTTATGTCTTAGACGAAGGTGAACATTGAAAGTTTAATCCATTCAAGAGATCCTTTGTTAATGTTTCTGAAGTCAGTAATAAAGCTATCCTTTCTACAAATTAATTATTGAATGGCCGAAGATGTCACTCCCCCTTGAGAAGGGGCAGGGTGCCTGCCCCGCATTATTGCGGGGGATTTGGTAAAAAATTAGTACTAAGTCTTTCTGCAAGTCTGCGCCACTGCCTTTAATTTCCAACTCCATTTTTTAACCACTCATGAAATTGCAGCCAATCAAATTAAAAAAAAATAGCTAGTTTACATCCAAACAATAGCCTTATGCTTTCTCCAAAACCCGTTCTCCTCGTAATTGCAGTTCTGCTGCTTTCATTTACTGCCCAGGCACAAACCCCACAATTCCCCATCGTAAAAGGCTTTGGAGGAATCTATGAAATTCCCGATGCAACCGAAAGACCAGATGGAACCTTGGAGTACAAAATACTAGTAGACCTGACCTCCCCTTCGGAAGATCCCAAGCAGATCTCAAGATTTGTAGATAATGTAGCTCGCCTGATGAATCTTCATGGCCTAGCAGGAGTGACCAAAGACCGGATCAAGGTCAAGGTGGTCTTGCATGGAGGAGGAATTTTTTCGGTGCTGAATGACGAAAATTACAAGAAAAGATACGAGGTAGACAATCCCAACCTGGCCGTATTTGCCGCTTTGGAAGAAGCTGGAGCAGAAATTTTAGTTTGCGGGCAGTCGCTGATCGCAAGAAACTTAAAGACTTCAGATCTCTGGTCCGGCGTAACCATCGCTCATTCCGCGTTGACTACCATCACGACCTATTCCATGAAGGGATATATCGTCTTGAAGTTTTAAGGGGAGGACAAGTCTGGATTTTCGGACTTTTTTTAGGAATTGGTCTTTTTCAAATCGGTAAATCTTTTGAAAAAATGTACCTTTATTCCTTCCTGTAAACCCATCCTCTATTTCCATGAGTGACGCTATCAAACACGAATGTGGAATTGCCCTAATCCGGCTCAGAAAACCTGTTCAATACTACATCGACACCTACGGAACGGCTGCATTCGCAGCAAACCGACTCTATGTGTTGATGCAAAAGCAGCTCAATAGGGGACAAGATGGCGCTGGCGTCGCCAACATCAAAATTGGCACCAAGCCAGGCACTCGCTACATCAGTAGGTACCGCTCCATAGATGCCTCCGCAGTCAACGATATTTTCGAAAAAATCACTAGTAAGTTTAAGAAAGCGAAGAAGCTAGGCGGCAAGAAAGCACTTTCCGATGGGGAATGGCTCAAAGAAAATATGGCCTTCTCCGGGGAGGTTTGGCTGGGACACTTGCGCTACGGGACGCACGGAGAAAATAGCATTGAAACCTGCCACCCTTTTTTGAAGCAGAACAATTGGAGAAGCCGCAACCTAGTCATGGCGGGTAATTTTAATATGACCAACAACGAGGAACTTTTTGGAAGACTGGTGGAGTTGGGTCAGCACCCGAAGGAAAAAACCGATACAGTCACTGTAATGGAAAAAATCGGGCACTTTTTGGACGAGGAAAACCAGCGCATTTTTGATCAATTCAAGGAGGAGTTTTCCAATGAAGAATTGACACATATCATTGAAGATAAATTGGACGTGGGTCGAATTTTGCGTCGATCCTGTCGTGACTTTGATGGAGGTTATGCCATGGCTGGAATGATTGGCAATGGCTCTGCCTTTGTGGTGCGAGATCCCTCCGGCATCCGACCGGCTTTCTACTATGCCGACGACGAGGTAATTGTGGTGGCATCTGAGAAGCCAGCCATCAAGTCTGCTTTCAACATTGACTTCAAGGCAATCAAAGAAATCAAGCCAGGACATGCAATCGTGATCAACAAGGACGGTTCCTTTGCCGAGGAAGAGATCTTGCCTGCTCGCGAGAAAAAATCCTGTTCCTTTGAGCGTATTTATTTTTCAAGAGGAACCGACCCAGGTATCTACCAAGAACGTAAAAACCTAGGCAAGGCGCTGATCCCTCAAATCTTGAAAGCCATCGATTTCGATTTAAAGAACACCGTATTTTCCTACATTCCCAATACCGCAGAAACGGCCTTTTTGGGCATGATTGAGGGGCTAGATGAGTATCTTGTGGCCAAGCGGAAAGAAGTGCTTCTGGATGGGAAGCCGCATGTGGGTGACTTGGAAGAGTTGCTCAGCTTCCGTCCACGCGTAGAGAAGTTGGTGAGTAAGGATGTGAAGCTCCGCACCTTTATTGCAAGCGATGCCGATCGAGATTCCATGGTGGCCAGTGTGTATGATACCACTTATGAGGTGATCCGTCAGGGAATTGATACACTGGTGGTGATTGATGACAGCATTGTGCGGGGTACTACCTTGGAAAAAAGCATTTTGACTACGCTCGAGCGACTCAAACCTAAACGAATTGTGATTGTGTCTTCTGCTCCGCAGATCCGATATCCAGACTGCTACGGCATTGATATGTCGCGGATGAAAGAGTTTATTGCCTTTCGGGCGGCCATTGAGCTACTCAAGGAACGAGGGATGGAAAATGTGCTCGATCAGGTATATGCACAATGTGTAGCGCATCCGGATCACACCGAAAACTTTGTCAAGCACGTATACGCTTCCTTTACGGAAGAGGAGATTTCCGATAAGGTGGCACAAATTGTGACCACTTCAGACATTACAGCAGAAGTAAAGGTGATCTTCCAAACGGTCGATAACTTACATCGCTGCATCCCTGAGCACACCGGAGACTGGTACTTTACCGGAGATTACCCCACGACAGGCGGTACCCGCGTGGTCAACAAAGCCTTTGTCAACTACATGGAAGGAAAGACTGTTCGGGCGTATTAAACGGTTAACTAGCTAGTAGTTCAAAAGCCTTTGAATCTTCGGATTCAAAGGCTTTTTTGCTTTAATTATGAAGGGCCGCGTAGAGGAAAACTGTGTGCTCTTTCTGTTTTAACACTGGTTTATGCGCTTCTACAACGGAAGGTTTTTTGCGGGAAAAATTAAGGAAAGTAAACAATTGAAAAATTTATTTTTGCAATTGCTTGCTTTTTTAAAACATATTATTTTAGTTAAGATATATTTTTTTTTATTAATCTATTTTTAAAACACAATTTTTTATCAAAATGAGGACAATAAATCTTAAATTCAATTGGCGACAACTCACTCAAGTCGAGGTAAGCCAACCCAAATCGTTGGTATTTTCATTTTTTTTAGTTGCAGTCTTCCTATTTGCTTCCTGTAGTCCTGAAACCCAGGAGCAAGTAAGTTTGGTGGAAAAAGAAGCTAGGCCATCCGAAACCAACTTTGAAAAATGGTACGAATCCGAGAATAGGGAGATTCAAGCGCCTAAATCGAACGCTAGGGTGAAATTTGAGTCCAGTGTTCAATTGACCTACCGATACAAAGAGGTGGATTGGAGTTCCTACAAAAAGCTAAACATCCCTAGTAAGCTTGCGATTTATGAATTTGATTTTTTGGCACCTTATGTGGTCGTTCCCTTTAATTTCAAAAAAGAATTTGGGTTTGAGGGAGCCTTAAAGAGGTCAAAGCAAACGCTTTTGATTTATGCACAAGGCAATGAAGTCGTCAAGGCCTATGTGGTTCGCTACTATTTTTCGGGCGAAAAAGAATGGATTGCTGATTTCCAGAAAGTCAACTACGATGCGATAGACAAGAACTGGAAAGGCCAAATTGACCTCTATTCCTTAAATGAAATTCACTTGGTGTCTTTTGATATGGTCATTGGTCAGGTGATCGGTACGGAGACTATGAAACTGGGTAGCCTTGATGACATCCATCCATCCCAATCAGCCAACACTACCTGCACCACCATTTGGACGGAAGGACCCTGCGAACCGATTTCTGGAGAGAATGGAGTTGTTTGTTACGATACGTTTACTACCTATTGCTTCAATTCTAGTCCACCCTTGATATCAGGCTTTCCGTTTTGGAATGGCAGTGGAGGATTTGCTCCAGGGGGTACTGGTGGACCTGTTGTTCAATCCATTTGTGATTTTGACCCTACCTGTATACCTCATCCTGATCTTGATAATTCTGATGATATTTTTGTTCTTCCAGAATTTGAAGTGAATTATAAGAAAGAAATGTCTACACGTGAACTTCAAATCTTCGAAAATATGGATAGATTTTCACAGTTAAAATACCTTTCTAATGCATATGATGCTCTTAACCTAGCTCAAGGATTATATCCAGGTGATCAACGTGATACTTGTGCAGATGCGTTTAGGCATGCATTTTTCAGCGGGTTAAATGTTTCCAGTCTTGGATATTCTTTAGCAAAACAGCTGGGAGATGCTCATGAAGAAAAACCAGATAACCAACTTTCTATAACCATGGACCTTTTTAATAACAGCGTTGGTTTAAATCAAGCTAGTGAAATTCTGAACAGTGGAGTCGGCGGTTCATTCTCTCAAATTTTATGACAAACTTTAGTAAAGATTGGTTACAGTGCAGGATTTAAGATCATTTATGGAGATCAATTGATTTTTGGAACATGCTGAAATTAAAATATTCAAGATTTATCGTTTTAGAGGCTTTGTTGCTAAGTCAAATTATATTTGGATGTTCACTTCCAAATCAAAGTCACATTCCTTTTTCCTTTACGGAAATCAATAACAAGGAAATAGTAGTCGATTTCACAAAAATCAATCCTGGATCCTGGGATACACTGGTATTCCTATCTCCCTATGCAACTTCGGAGCAAATCGGATTGAGCTATTTGGATAGCAGATTTCTTGCTCAAAGAACTGTAAACGACGGAGTGATTATCTCTGGTTTTTTGGAGGAAGGGAATTTAAAGTGCTATTCTTCTTGCCCTAGAGCACCCGTAGATTTTGATCAGATTTTAGGTGATTCTATTTTTATTAAAAAGATTCCACGTTCAGCTGCAGTTTTCCATTTTACCAAGCGGGAAGATGGGACCTATCGATTGAAAAAATAGGATGCCTTTGTAAATAAGGCAAATTTGAGATTTACAACTTACTGTAAAAAGACACTGGTATGAGAACTATACTACTTAGTTTATTTATATTGATTTTTTTGTTGTCCTGCAAGAGTGATCCTACTGCCAAGGAGATAGTGCCCGTTGCAGCTGATGATAGTTCCTCCTTTTCACTGGATATTGAAGTGATCACCCATGGAGACACGCCAGTTTGGATAGGAAAAGATATACCTGAAGTAGAATATTTACTGGGGATTTTGGATTCTGTAGCGCTTAATTCAATTTCCGTAACAAAAGAGCCGATTCAATCGCTGGATTTAAAGCTTTTTATGCTTCAGTTTCGGTTAAAGAGGATAGAGTCGCAGGATATTTTATTCCTTTCGGAAACGAAAGACTCTTTGCGTATTGTTACGATTAAGGAACGTCTAGCATTTTTAAATTTGATCTCGCTGGAAAATGTTTCTCTTGAAGGCTTGCCGGTAAATGAGTTGAGTATAGCTGAGGTAAAAAAGCGGTTTCCCAAATCCTATGGTGCAAGGAATTTTCATGGAGATGGATACAGGTCAAATTTTTATAATCGAACGTTTGACTCCTATGACCATGTCGTCCTAAAGATTTCTCAGACCCCTTATTTTCTCCACCTTAGGTTTGTTGATGCTCTATTGGAAGATTTGGAGATTAATCTGGAGGGTATTTATTAGGATTTAGGTATTGGTTGTAAAGTCTTATGGAAAGAAAAGTAAAATTTGAATGCCCGAACTGCAAAAAGAAATTACCCTTCTTTTTTGTGACCAAGATAAAACGGATCATGCGTTTGACTGCCTAAACTGTGGCGAAAAGATTATTCCTGAACGCTCAAAATCATTCACTTGGGGCTATGTAATTGGCTTCTTAAGTTTTGTGATTCTCGCGCAAACCTTACTCTACTTGAATCATGATTTTTTAGTTTCCTTTTTGTTAGCATTGCTGTTCGGCCTTGTGAGCGTTTTCTTTGTTGCTACTTATATTTATACTACTACGCATTTAATAAAGTCTAATTAGCAGTTGCCAAAACGCTACTGAAATTCAGATCAATCTAAAACGGAAGTGGAAATTCTCCCTTCCGTTTTTGTTTTTCTGCTATTTTTAGGAAAAAGTAACTGTTTCCTATGATCAACGTTTCCCTACTCAAGCAAATTTGTGAAATCCCAGGAGCCCCTGGTTTTGAAAAGCCTGTTCGTGACCTAGTGGTCTCCTTGGTGTCCCCACATGTAGACGAGGTGCGCATCGACAACATTGGCAACGTGATCGCCCTCAAAAAGGGAACACGTAATCCCGATGGGAAGCGGGTTATGCTCGCTGCTCACCTGGATGAGATCGGTTTTATCGTTTCCCATATCGATGAGCAGGGTTTCCTACGATTCAATACCCTCGGAGGCTTTGATCCGAAAACCCTCACCGCTCAACGTGTGATCGTACACGGCAAAAAAGACCTAATTGGCGTGATGGGCAGCAAGCCCATCCACGTGATGACGGCAGAAGAGAAAACTAAACTTCCCAAGACTACGGACTTTTTCATTGACCTGGGCATGCCCAAGGAAGAGGTAGACAAATACATTACCATCGGTGATCCAGTAACCCGAGATCGGGAACTGATCGAGATGGGCGACTGTGTCAATTGTAAGTCTATCGATAATCGTGTAGCAGTCTTTATTGTTATTGAGGCGCTGAAGCAACTCAAAAACCCAGCCTATGATGTCTATGCTGCATTTACGGTACAGGAAGAAGTGGGCATTCGTGGAGCGAATGTAGCAGCACACCAAATTAATCCAGATTTTGGTATTGCACTCGATACCACCATTGCCTTTGATGTGCCTGGAGCAGCTCCGCACGAGAAGGTGACCGAACTCGGAAAGGGGACCGCCATCAAGATCATGGATGCGATGACTATCTGTGACTACCGCATGGTAGCCTTTATGAAGCAGGTAGCAGGAAAAGAAGCAATCTCCTGGCAGCCGGAACTATTGACTGCAGGAGGGACGGATACCGCAGGGGTACAGCGCATGGGCAAGCAAGGAGCAATTGCAGGAGCAATCTCCATTCCTACGCGCCACCTGCACCAAGTGATCGAAATGGCTCACAAAAAGGATATTTCTGACTCCATTGCCTTGCTGGTGGCTTGTCTCGAACAATTGGATTCCTACGACTGGAGTCATTAAATACCGATAAGGGAGAACCTTCTTGGGAATAATTAAGTGATTTGACCTAATAGCAGCTAGCCATGTCCATCCTCTCATTCATTCTTTATTTCCTAACGCTTGGACTTTCAATTTTCGGAATGGAGGTTCAAAAAAGTGAGCAGCCTAATAAGGCCTCTTCAGACTGGCAAGTGCTCTTTAATGGGAAGGACTTAAAAGGCTGGGTTCCCAAGATCCACCACCACGAAGTGGGCGACAACTATGCGGAGACCTTCCGAGTACAGGATGGGGCCATAGCGGTCAATTACGACGGTTATGGGGAGTTTGAAGATCGCTTTGGACACCTATTTTACGGAAAGCCCTTCTCTAGCTTTCACTTGGTCTGGGAATATCGATTTACGGAACAGTTTGTGTCTTCTGCACCCAGCTATACCTACCGCAATTCAGGCGTGATGTTTCACTCGCAAGCTCCAGAAAGCATCTTGAAGGAACAGGATTGGCCGATTTCGGTGGAATACCAGATGCTAGCCAGAGAAAAAGAGGGGGAATCCCGACCTACGGGAAATATGTGTTCCCCAGGTACGGACATCGTCTATCAAGGTAAAATCGACCCTCGGCATTGCATCAACTCTTCCTCTCCCACCTTTGCTTGGGACGAGTGGGTAAAAGCCGAATTGATCGTCTTTGGAGACTCCATCGTGCACCATTTGGTGAATGGAGATACGGTTTTGACCTATTCGTTTCCTCAAATCGGTGGAGGAGTAGCCAACCGCTACAATCCGACCCTCAAAGTCGATGGAACGCCCCTGCGGTCAGGCTACATTGGCCTACAAAGTGAAGGACAAGGGGTGCTTTTTCGAAACCTAAAAATTCGGGAATTAAAGTAAACCTCCCGATGCCTGAACTTTCAAGAATCGGGAGTGATACCTTATCCCAATTGGGCTAAGCTTGCTTCTAAGGCCTTGATTTTTGCTTCTGCATCGGCCTGCTTCTTTCGCTCCATCTCCAATACTTGCGCAGGAGCGCCAGCTACGAATCGTTCGTTGTTTAATTTTTTGACCACCCCAGCTAAAAAGCCTTGGGTGTATTCCAATTCCTTGAGGATGTTGGCTTTTTCTGCCTCCACATCTATGCTGCCTCCCATCGGAACAAAGCATTCGTCTCCTTTGATGACAAAACTCATGGCCTGATCCACTTGATCTCCAAATTGAAGCGAGGATAGATTGGCAAGTTTGATCAATACGGATTCAAATCGGATGTACAAACCTGGGTTTTGGGTACGGATGCTAAGTGCAAGTGCCTCTTTCGGAGACATGCCCTTGGAGGCACGCAAGTTTCTTATCTGCGACACCACTTCAAATACCTGAGCGGCGTCTTCTGTGATTTGAGAATCAAAAGGCTTGGATTCTGGCCAGGAAGCAAGAATCAAGGACTCTGCCACAGAGCGTTGGTTGATTTGATGCCACAGTTCCTCGGAGATAAAGGGCATAAAAGGATGGAGAAGTTTCAAAATCTCCTCAAACAAATCTAAGGTCTTGTCGTAGGTGGCCTGGTCAATGGGCTGCTGGTATGCAGGCTTGATCATTTCGAGGTACCAGGCGCAAAAGTCGTCCCAGACCAACTTGTAGGTAGCCATCAAGGCATCTGAAATCCGGAATTTATCAAAATGCTCGTTGATCTCGCTCAAGCTTTGCTGGAATCGCTGTTCAAACCATTCGATACTCGAGGCATTGACCGAACCTTCCAGGTTGGGATCGATCTCCCATCCTTTAACTAGGCGAAAAGCATTCCAGATTTTATTGGCAAAATTCCGCCCTTGTTCCACCAACTTGTCGTCGTAGGGGAGGTCATTTCCCGCAGGGGAAGAGAAAAGCATGCCTGTACGCACGCCGTCTGCACCATACTGAGCAATAAGTTCGAGGGGATCTGGGGAGTTGCCCAAGGACTTGGACATCTTTCGACCGAGCTTGTCCCGCACGATACCCGTGAGGTACACGTTTTTGAAAGGCTTCTCGCCCATGTACTCGTAGCCAGCAATGACCATACGTGCTACCCAGAAGAATAAAATTTCAGGAGCAGTCACCAAATCATTAGTAGGGTAGTAGTAGCTAAGTTCTTTGTTGGGCTTGCCTGTAGTAAACACTTCCGTATCAAATACGGAAATTGGCCAGAGCCAAGAGCTAAACCAGGTGTCGAGCACGTCCTCATCCTGACGGAGGTCAGCGAGGGTATACTGTGTACCATATTGCGCATTTGCTTGCGCCAAGGCTTCTTCTGCAGTTTTGGCAACTACATATTCGCCATTGGGGAGGTAGTAGGCGGGAATTTGATGTCCCCACCAGAGTTGACGCGAAATGCACCAGTCGCGGACATTTTCCATCCATACCCGGTACATGTTTTTGAATTTGGGTGGGTGCAACTGGATGATGTCCTCCATCACCGCTTTGAAAGCAGGCTGGGTGATTTCATCCATCTTCAAGAACCATTGCATGGAGAGCTTCGGTTCGATTACGGCATCGCTTCGTTCGGAGTGGCCGACATTGGAGCGGTACTCGTCGACTTTTTGCAGGTGCCCTGCCTCGTCCAGTAGCTTGCCAATTTTCTTTCGCGCTAGAAATCGGTCTTCACCTACCAGCAACTGTGCTTTTTCATTGAGTGTGCCGTTGTCGTTGAGGATGTCGATGACTTCTAGCTTGTGCTTGAGGCCCAGTTCGTAGTCGTTGAGGTCATGCGCAGGGGTCACTTTGAGGCATCCCGTCCCAAATTCCATGTCCACATAGCTATCCTCAATGATGGGAATGCTTCGGTTGATTAGCGGAATAATCGCACGCTTTCCTTTCAGGTGGGTAAATCTTGGATCCTCCGGATTGATGCAGATCGCCACATCTGCCATGATGGTTTCTGGGCGGGTAGTGGCGATGGTTAGGAATTCATTGGGGCTGCCTTCGATGGCATAGTTGATGTAGTACAACTTCGAAGCTACCTCCTTCATAATCACCTCGTCGTCCGAAAGGGCAGTTTGGCCTTTTGGATCCCAATTGACCATGCGGATGCCTCGGTAGATTTTTCCTTTTTGGTGGAGGTCCACAAATACGGATAGGACAGCATTGCTGAGTCCTGGATCCATGGTGAAGGCTGTTCGATCCCAGTCGCAGGAAGCCCCTAATTTCTTCAATTGTTCGAGGATGATTCCTCCATATTTTTCTTTCCAGTCCCAAGCATGGGTGAGGAATTGCTCTCGGGTAAGGTCTTTTTTATCAATGCCTTTCTCTTTGAGGAGTTGAACGACCTTGGTCTCGGTAGCGATGGAGGCATGGTCTGTTCCAGGCACCCAGCAGGCGTTTTTGCCTTGCATTCGAGCACGGCGAATGAGTACGTCTTGGATGGTATTGTTGAGCATGTGCCCCATGTGGAGCACGCCGGTGACGTTGGGCGGAGGGATAACGATGGTGTAGGGTTCCTTGTTGGGATCTACGCTGGAGGAAAACAACTTGTGCTCCATCCAATACGCGTACCACTTGGCCTCGGCGGATGCCGGTTCGTATTTGCTGGCAATAGACATAGGTACTGAGTTCTTAAGTTGCAAAAATAGCAGAAAAAGTTTGGGGGCGGGAGCCGAAAGGTAAAGAAATAGGAGGATTGGGGTATTGATTTTTAGATGGAAGGTCATTTGGACGACAGTCTACAGTTGACAGCCACAGCAGATTTATTCAGCGTCAACTATTTCCTCCAATTTCACGGATGAATAACCCCTCTTGGGATTCTTTCAGAATACCATGATTGATCACTTCAATTCAATGGGGTCAAAGATTCCAAAGGTTACTGATTTGAATGCCATCTCTTTGATGCATCATTTGCCCTGCATAGATTAGTTTAGGCTCGACATGAGCAGCAATTTTTTGGAATTTTTTTAACCCTTTCAAAAAGTCGTTATGGAAAGTTTCCGATGCTTTTATCTCAATAGCGATCAGTTTCCCATCTTTTTCTTGGAGTAAATCTACCTCACTTTGATTGGAATCTCTCCAAAAATAGAATGCTGCTTTATTCCCTTGGTTCAGCTCCTCCTTCATCATTTCAGTGACTACCAAGTTTTCAAAAACTTGACCGCGGGCAAAATGAAGGTTTAGATCGGTTGATTTTCGAATTCCCAGAAGGCTGCAAAGTACGCCTGTGTCGTAGAAGTAAACTTTAGGTGTTTTCAAAATCCGTTCATTGAAATTCTGGTAATAGGGGGGTAGTCTGAATGCCACAAAAGAAGCTTCCAATACACCGAGCCAGGAATCGATGGTTTTGTTAGTTACGCCCAATTCATTCGCAAAATTATGCTGGTTGAAGAGTTGGCCAGCTCTTCCTGCCAGTAGCTGAATAAACTTCTGAAATGCAGCTAGGTCTTTTATGTTCAAAATTTGACGTACATCCCGCTCCAGATAAGTTTGTATGTAATTGGGGTAAAAGTCAGTGGGATCGATATCAAATAGGTATTTGCGTGGGTATCCTCCGCCTAATGCCAGTTCTTCCCAACGCTCAATTTTATAGTGAACTTCAAGTTCTTTCAAAGAGAAAGGTAATAACTGAAGTAAGGCAACCCTGCCAGCCAGTGATTGGGTGATTTGAGAGGATAGTAGGAAGTTTTGAGATCCTGTGAGGAGGTATTCGCCAGGTTTATTTCGTTCGTCAGAGAGGACTTGTAGGTAGGAAAAAAGTTCAGGAACCCATTGAATTTCGTCTAGGATAACTCCGTTTTGATAACTTTTTAAAAATGCCAAAGGGTCTGATTTCGCAAATTCGCGGTATTCTGGAAGTTCTAAATTGACATAGGTAAAATCCGGCCTCAGCTGCTTTGCAAAGGTCGTTTTCCCAGATTGTCTTGGGCCAATAATTGCTAAGAAGGGAAATTTTGATAAAAGTAAGGCCGCCTTATCTTTTAGTAATCGATTAACGTAATCCATTTTTATGCAATTTAGGAATTCAATTCCTAAATTGCATAAAAATAACCAATATCCAAAACACCTTTTGATCTTCCACAAAAAAAGCCGGGGATTTCCCGGCTTTGGATAGACTAGCTATTGACTAGCTATTTTTTTAAACATAGCCAATGGAATTAAGGATTGAAGTTTCATTAGAAATCGGCTGTCGACAGTGGACAGAAATGGTCCACGGTTGACGGTCGACAGACCACAGTTAATTGTGTTTATCAAATGAAAACCGTATTAAAATTTGGATTCTAAACTTGATTCCAAACGAATCGGCTGTCAACTATGGTCTATCGACGGTTGACTTACTTTTTAACAATAGGCAACACAATTCGGCTTTGGAATTTACCTCCATGGTGGATGGAGCTGTTGGCTACAATACCCTTGGTTTCGTCGTAGTTATTACCTCCGGTATTCATGTTGCGGTCAAAGCGTGGGAAGTTGGAGCTGCTCACCTCGATGCGGATGCGGTGTCCTTTTTCAAAGTAGTTGGAAGTACTCATGGGGGTCAATTGGATTTCATAGACCTGCCCTTTTTCCATCCATACTTCCTTCTCGTATCCTTCTCGGTAGCGCACCCGTTGGATGGTTTCGTCTAGGTTGTAGGCGGTGCCATCCGGGTACACATCGATCAGTTTGATGGTTACGTCCGTGTCCTTCACGTCTGAGGATAGGTAGAGCACACTTTCAATAAATCCAGAAACTTCCACGCCGGCCTCTAAAGGATCTGTGGTGTACACCAAAATATCTTCACGAAGTTCGATCTCCTGCTGGTCCATGGCGCCCCCTTGGATGGCATTGCCGGTACAGCAGACATTCCCACCATTCGAAGTTACAGGGTTCATGGGGTCGTAGCGGTAGTTGTCCTGGGTATTCGCTTTTGGAAGCTTGGCTACCAGTTTGCCATCCCCATTTCGGGTATTTGCAGCGCCTTTGGAATCCAAGAAGAAAGGGGTCATCACCGCTTCTTTGGGTGGCCAAACATCAGAAGATTGCCATACATTTTTACCCATCGTATAGTAGGTAACCTTGGGAAGTTTGGCGATGATGTCGTTGTCTTTTCCCACCAGCCAGCGGTCAAACCATGCAGTAATTACTTCGTCGTATTTCCAGCGTGCATCTCCAACGCTACGCTGGCCGATCACCGTGTTTTCGGTAGCTCGAGTAAAGGAGCAATGCAAGACTGGGGCGATCACCAAATACTGGTTGTCCCGAGCCATCTGGCTGATGGCATTCGTACGTGCGTGATTGTATAGCGCAATGTTAGGAGAGGAAGAGACGTCGTACCAGGACACAAACCACAAGCTTGGGGTGTCAAAAGGCATGTTGTCATGATATAGCCCTCCTTGATACCAGCGGGCATCGTTGGGCTTTCGGGTGATCATTTCCTCGTAGATTCCTTTCGGACCATTTACGTTCTTCAAGATGTCTTGAACAGGCAGATGGGATAGCGCCGCTTTCCAATCTACTTTTGGATATTCTGGCGCCATGTCGTAGAAGCGCTGCAAGCGAAGCAAATCTTCTTGCCCGATTCCCGCTTGCAGTCTCGGAGCTAGAGGATCGTGTTGGGTGTCATAGAGCCAAGAAGTAAAGAGCATCTGTCCAGCACCTCCTCGGTACCAATTTCCTTGCTCGGTAAATTTGCCAATTCTACCCACTCCCGCACCATAGGCTTGGGGCACCAGTGCAGCGAGGGCTGGGTGCTGCAGGGAGGCGGCGGCCATTTGCCATTCGGCAGTGGAGGAGCAGCCGAGCAAACCAATTTTTCCATTGCTCCAAGCCTGCTTGCTCATCCAGTCAAAAGCATCGTAGCTATCCGTGAGTGGCAAGCCTAGGATGTCCCAGTTTCCTTCGGAAAAAAAGCGTCCCCGCTCGTTCTGTACGACATAGGCATAGCCTTTTTTGACCCATTCCAAGGCCGTTTGCATGGTGCGGGCATTGAGTTCCCCATTGCCATAGGTGTTGAAGTTGTAGGGCGTTCGTGAAAATACGATCGGTACAGGTTGGTCGCCTTTGGGGCGGTAAATGTCCGTGGCGAGGCGGGTGCCGTCTCGCATGGGCATCATGACTTTCTGTTCGATAATTGCCACGGCATCGAGCTGCAGCAGTACGGGCGTATCTTGTGCGGCTAGGGGCGTATTCCCTCCTAATACAAGCAGGAGGCTAAGGAGGTAGAGGAAGTTTTTCATCTTATTAAAAGGGATAGGGAGAAACCTACGATTCAAAAGTGGCAGATGCACCGATTTTTTGACCAAAGGCAAGGATTGAATTCGAATTGAAAAAGTAAGTTAGGAGAAAGCGAGGAATTTTCTCTTCTTTTTTTCTAAAACTCCGCTCCATATCAACTGATTTCATCCTTTTTTGCAGGCTAAGTGTCCTGGATTGGTTTTTCAATCCCCGAGTTATGGCTACCTTGCAGCACCTTAAATTTTTAACGATGAGCAACCCTGCAACCCCTCTTTTAACCTCCTGGGTAGAACTTCCAAAGAACACTGATTTCACCCTCTATGCCCTTCCTTTTGGGGTATTTAAAACCAAAAAGGGGAGTCCTAGAATTGGAATGGCCATAGGCGACAAGATTGTTGACTTGACCGTATTAGATCAGGAAGGGTTTTTTGCATCTCTGTTTTTGCCCGAAGGGATATTTATCAAAGATGCGCTTAACGATCTCATCGCGTTAGGAAAACCGCAAACCAAGAAAATCCGTGAGCGCGTGCAGCAGCTCTTGCTAAAGGACAACCAGGAACTGCAAAACCATGCGGCCCGAGGAAAGGTGCTCGTAAATATCCAAGAGGTAGACATGCTGTTGCCTGTTAAAATTGGCGATTACACCGACTTCTACAGCAGCATGGAGCATGCTACCAATGTGGGCAAGATGTTTCGTGATCCAGAAAACGCCTTGCTTCCCAACTGGAGGCATCTGCCTGTAGGGTATCATGGTCGTGCTTCTTCGATTGTCGTGTCAGGCACCCCAATCCACCGTCCCAAGGGGCAGTTTAAGGATGCAACTATGGATAAACCTGCATTTGGCCCAAGCCGAAGCATGGATTTTGAGTTGGAACTGGCCTTTATCACCGGAAAACCTACCCAGTTGGGGGAATCCATTGTTACTCAGGAAGCGGAAGACTATATTTTTGGAATGGTTCTCTTCAACGACTGGTCTGCGCGTGACATACAAGCCTGGGAATACGTGCCTTTGGGCCCGTTTTTAGGAAAAAATTTTGGTTCTTCGATCTCTGCTTGGGTAGTGCCGATGGAGGCTTTGGAACCTTTTCGTGTAGCGGGACCGGCACAGGAGCCCGAAGTATTGCCCTACCTGTCTTGCAGTAAGGCGCACAATTTTGACATCCAATTGGAGGTAGGATTGCAGCCGGATGGCCAAAAAGAGAGTAAAATCTGTACCTCCAACTTCAAATACATGTATTGGAACATGGCGCAACAGCTCGCCCACCATACTGTCAATGGCTGTAATGTGAACATTGGGGACCTGATGGCCTCTGGAACGATTTCTGGGCCTACAGAAGATTCCTTCGGATCTATGCTGGAATTGAGTTGGAAAGGCACCCGCCCACTTACCTTGAATACAGGAGAATCACGAAGCTTTTTACAGGATGGAGATACCGTTCGGATGCGAGGCTATGCGGAAAAGGACGGCATTCGCGTCGGTTTTGGTGAAGTGACTGGGAAGCTCCTTCCTGCTACCTAATCACAAAAAAAGGTCTCTTAGAAAGAGACCTTTTTTTGTGGCATTGCTTATTTTTTGGAAGGAATTAGTGTCGCAAGTTTCTCCGGCTCGTCAGTAGTGATAAAGTCCACCCCCTGATCCAGTAGCCAGTTCATGTCCTCTTCCTTGTTAACGGTCCATGCATTGGTAGTAAGACCGAGCGCCTTTGCTTCAGCGATCCACTGCGGCATTCGTCGTAGGAGGGAGATGTGGTAATCAAACCCAAAAAATCCAGCATCTTTCAGTTCCTTGGGAGATTTATCCCCATTCAAGTAAGCCACATTTGCTTTGGGGTCGGTGGCAATGGCTTTGACTCCTCCTTCGTAGCTGAAGGTGATGTAGTCTACCCAGGCTTGGGCACCGAGTTCATGTACCGTTTTCACTGCCAATTCCCCCACGCGCTCGCTTCGTGCTACACTAATCATGGAAGGCTTAAACTCTAGGATCAGTTTGGTGCTTTTTTGGGTCATTCCTTCGCTGAGGTAAGCCTTGAGGGTAGGTATTTTTTCTCCGTTGGAAAGGGTCTTGGAAAGTAATTGCTCGTAGGTGGAGGTTTCTATATCCAAGCCTTGGAAATCGTGGTCGTGGTTGACTACCAAGACCTCATCGGCGGTCATCCAAACATCAAATTCGCTGCCTTCGCAACCTAGGCGGATGGCTTCGCGTAGTGAAGCGATCGAGTTTTGCGGCAACTCCTTTGCTTTCCATGCCCCGCGGTGGGCGATGATTTTGTTTTGGATAAAGGTAGACTGAGCCAAGATTGGGTGTGAGAAAAAGGTCATCAAAAGAAGGGAAAAGATGATTTTTTGCATGGGAGGGAAGTACTTGTTTGAAGAATTAAATTTAACAAAAATCTCAAGAGGGCGAGGGAATAGCAGGTAAACTTCACCAAAATTTAATCTAGTGGATTTTCATGATTTTGGTCAAAACAAAAAAAGCGCCCCGAATTCTTGGAGCGCTTTGTGATACTCATCGGGCTTAAGATTACTTAAATCCTATGTCGATCAAGCCCTTGTGACTGATTTTGATGGCTTCCATGGGGTCTAGACCGAAGGTTTGGTCCTGCTCTACCAGGTAGAATTCCATGCCCGACTTTTCCTTTTGTGCTAGAATACGTTTAAAATCAATCGTTCCAGTTCCCACGGGAGCAAACTTGCCTTCTGTATCCATGTCCTTCACATGCCAAGCCTTGAATCGACCTGGGTATTTTTCAAAGTAAGTCAATGGATCTACCTTCGCCTTGGTTACCCAAAAGAGATCCATCTGGAAGTTGACCCATTCAGGGTTGCATTGTTCGAGGAGAATTTCTTCGATGACGGTCCCGTCAGCGAGGGGCACAAACTCAAAATCATGGTTGTGGTACAGCAGCTTGAGGCCTGCTTTATGGCATTTTTCGCCGATTGTATTCATGATGTCCACTAGCTCTGCAGCTGTGCCGTTTATGCCTAGGGTATTTGTAGCTGGATCAAACGTAAACATGCCCATGGGCGGTACGGGAATTACAAAATAGGTAATGCCCGCTGCTTTTACGTCAGCGATGAGTTGGTCTGCATTATCCAAAGTGACCATGCCCATGTGCGCAGAAATGGCTGTTAGGCCGAGTGAATCTAGGGTAGATTTAAATTCGGTTGGAGTCATTCCGTAAAACTTACCTTCGGCATAGTCTGCGGATTCTACGTAGGCATAGCCCGCATCAGCAACTGCCTTCAGGGTCGCTTTGGGATTGATTGCCATGGAATCACGGAGCGTATACAAGGCCAGTCCACCAACTTTATTAGTGGTTTCAACAACGGTTTCTTCGGTGGTTTTGGCTGGACCGCAGGATAAGAGTCCTAGCGCCAAAGCAAAAAGGATCGAGAGAGAGTAGGTTATTTTTTTCATAGGTTGGGCATTAAATACAATTCAATATACTGATTTCGAAGTGAAATGAAACTTCATTTTTTAGTAACGGAGGACTGAGCCTAGTATTGGTTTTATTCAAAACCAAATAGCACTGGGAAAAGGAAAATCACAATGGCTGTCCAAATCAGGTAAATGGGTAAGTAACGTACCAGGGTTAGGCCAACTTTTTCCAGTTTACTTTTTCCACGTACGGTCTGGATTAATTGCCGAGATACCATCACCAAGTGAACGAGCATGACCAAGTTGACCCCAAGGACGGCAAGTCGATTGGGGGTGATGCCCCATTCGGAAATTCGAAAGGCAATGGCAGAGAGCGCGATCCCATTTACCAGCAGGGTGATAAGTGAAAGGGAGCCCAATACCCAAGTCATCAAGCTCACTTTCTTCTCTCCAACCGATTCGACCACAGAGAAAAAGATAAGCGCCATAACTCCTAGGAGGAGCAGGTTAAATAAGAGTAGGAAATCTCGATCGCTGTAGGGGTTTTTGCCCGCGTAGGCGATGGCGACTAGGTAACAGGAAAGCATGATCAACACCAATGGGCTGAAAATCTTCGCTACGATTGGTGGGACCTTGTTGACCAATTCCGGATTGCTTTGGGTAATCAAAGTAGCCAAAAGGGGAGCCGCCGCCAGGCCATAAACTGCGATGTACTTGAAGTAAACATCTATAATATTGAGCCCAATTAGCTCAAAAAGGCCGATGGTGATGCCTGTCAGGAGCCCACCGGCAAGGAGTAAAATTCCGCCAACGATGATGGTTTCCCCGTTGTATTGGAGATAGGTCAAGCGTTTATTTAAGTTTTTGGTATCGGATCCCGAGAAGACCAGTCCGAGGATGCCCCAGAGAAATAAAGGAAGGTGGATGCAGGCCAGGACCACGGTATCACTTCCATCTTGGCTAGGAAGCAGGTTGATGTACAATGCCGCTAGCAGGATGCTGGTGATAGGGAAAATTAGTGAAGTTAGGGGCAACCTATTTTTTCGAATAAAATAGGTGCAGAGAAAGGGGAATACCACAAAACCCAAGTTGCGGGCATAGAATTCATCTTCTTGGAGTTTAAAGAATGTAGGCAGTTTGGCTAGGGTTCCTGCGATCCCGCCGGCAATCAAGATAAAAAGCCAATCGGCTTTTGATCCCCATTGCACTCCTTCTGATTCGTAATTTAGTCGTTCGTGCCAGGCGTCCGCTAGCGGATTGCCTTTGACACTGGGGTAGAGTTCATTGAAGCTTTTGGTGAATGCGCTTTTATTTTTCCGATAGCGTTTTTCCAGTTCGGCTGGTTGATCAATCAGGGAGTGAAGGGATTCGTTCATAAGATGTGGTTTGGGAAAATTCGTGGACCAGAAGAGGACATCAAGAGGCCTTATTTTGGCGAATTAGTTTTTCGAGAAAGTCCAAATGGGCCTGGAATGCTTTTCGACCTTTTTCGGAGGCAGCATAGGTGGTCAAGGGCTTTCGGCTCGCAAAAGACTTTTCAACTAGGAGGAATTCAGCTTGCTCCAAGTGCTTGAGATGAGAGGCTAAGTTTCCGTCAGTCACCTGGAGCAGTGCCTTAAAGGAGTTGAACTCGTAACGGGCATTGACCATCAGAATGGACATGATGCGTAAGCGCAGCACATTGTCGAAGGCTTTGTCGTAGCCCTCTTGATTTTCAACGCTCATGACGGTAGTACATCAGCCCTCCATAAATAAGGTGGAATACCCCAAAGCCCAATGCCCAGCAAAGCAATCCAAAATCAGGAAAGAAGGCGGCAACTAGGCCTAAGACGAGTTGGGTGAATCCTAGGTTTTTGATTTCTCCTAAAGTGAATTGAGCAGATTGCACCAATCCTATGCCATAGAATAGGAGCATGACTGCAGGAATAAGTTCGAAAGCAGACTCGTGCAGCAAGGCAAAGCAAAAAAAGCCACCGATCGCAACCGGAAGGAATAACGCTACTAGGAAGCGTTTGCTTGCTGGTGACCAAAAGGGTTGGGTAGCGGCTGTTCCTTTCTTTTTACTTAATAAATAGGCGGTGCTTACTGCTGCGATTAAGGTGACCAAGCCCAACAAGAGCAGGCGATTTAAAAGCTCTCGAAAGGAAAGGGGTTCTATACTGCTGTTTGGAGAATAGATCCAGTACCAAGTTAATCCTGCTGCGGAAAGAGAATAGATCCCTGCTAGTATTCCGGAAAGGCCACTTAAGGATAGGAAGCGGGTGCTCCGCTCCATCATGGATTTGATTTCGGTTAATTCTTCTTCTGGTTTTCTCATTTTTAAAAGTACTTTGAAATACAAAGTAAATATACAAATCTTTAATATCCAATTAAAGGCGGAAAAAAGATAGGGGTAGGGAGGGGATGCCTGTATGGCTTTCCTCGGGTTGAAACCCGAGGGTAGGTGATGTTTCGTCCACCGCGGTAGACAGGTCCGCTACGGCGGACTGGACTCCCTAGGAGCACGCTAGCCCAACTAAGATCTGCGTATTTTTTCCGTGATCATCTGCGTGAAAAAACAAGTGTCAAGAATCCGGCCTTGTTTCTTGATTCCGATTTTGTTTGCTCCTATGGAGCTTTCCCGAGGGTAGGTAATGGTTCGTCCACCGCGGTAGACAAGTCCACCGCGGCGGACTGGTCCACCTCTGTGCGGATCGGCCTACCTCTGATCTGCGTAATTTTTCCTTTAAGATCTGCGTAAGAAAAAACAAGTAGAAAGTGAGGGGTATTTTCTTCCTAAGAATTGATCAGCGTTTTTTTTCCGTGATCATCTACGTAAAAAAAACAAGTAGAAAGTGAGGGGTATTTTCTTCCTAAGAATTGATCTGCGTGTTTTTTCCGTGAAGATCTGCGTAAAAACAGAGTACAAAAAAAGCCCCGTTAGGGGCTTCTTCTTGATACAATTCATTAAGGATTACTGGAACAACTGCGGAGCAAATTGGCTCAAGTAGACCCGCCAGTTTCTCCAGGTATGTCCACCTTCCGATTCTACGTAGGTGTGGGGCATCTTCATTCCCTTCAATTTCTCCAAGTACTCCTGGTTTGCCTTGTAGAGGAAGTCCGTTTTGCCGATGGCGATCCAGTACAGTTTGTACCCGTTGTCCTGTTGGGTCTTCAAGGTTTGGTCGAAATTGCTATAAACGCGTCCGGTAGCGTCTTCTCGAGGCATGATGGCGGCGGAGAACAAACCGATGTAATCAAAGGTGTTGGGGTAGTAGCGGGAAATGTGCATGGTATGAAAACCTCCCATGGAAAGCCCTGCAACAGCGCGCTGCTTCTTTTCTGCCTTCACCCGATAGTTGCTTTCCACAAAACGGATGATGTCTTCAAATGCGCCTTCGTAGGTGCCATCCATCGTTTTTGGGATCATAAACTGGGGCTTGTAGAAGTTTTTGCTTCCCTCACCTGGCGCTCCATCTTGGATCACGTTGCCATTGGGCATCACCACAACCATAGGCTTGGCTTTGCCTGCAGCAATTAAGTTGTCCAGGATCTGAGCAGTTCTCCCTAGATTGATCCAGGCTTCCTCATCTCCTCCAGCTCCATGCAGGAGGTAGAGGACAGGGTAATTTTCCTTAGAAGTTTCGTAACCAGGAGGGGTGTACACCGTCAATCTTCTATCCATGCCCAGGCCTGGGGAATCGTACCATCTTCGGCTCACTGTGCCGTGTGGAATGTCGTTGGTCTTGTACAGGTCACCTTGTCCTCCACCGATCAAAAAGAAGTTGGTGGCCGTGCCCACGTCTCGGATCAAGAAGGGATTGCTCGGATCGGTAGCGGTAAAGCCATCCACCACAAAGGAGTAGGCATAGAGTTCAGGGTTGAGGGCGCTGGTTTTGAAGGACCATACTCCGTTGGCATCTTTGGTAAGGGCTACCTTTCCTGGACCGTCCATTTGGCCCATGGGGGTATCCATTTTTACGGGTGGGAGAAAATCCCCCGTCACTTGAACTGCCTGTGCATTGGGGGCAAAGATTCGGAAGGTGACCGAATTATCTTCATGAACCTCCGGAGACTGGATATTTTGAGCTTGGAAAAGGGCTTCTTGTGCAGAAGCGGCAAATCCGAAGAATAGGCTACTCATCAGCAGGGTGATCAATTTTTTCATAATGGGTTCGTGTTTGAGCTGGTCTAAAGTTAGCCAATGACCAAGTAAGTGCAAGGGGATTTTTTTGAGTGGAGGATGGTGCAGTTTAAACCTTGGTCACTTCTAAATCAAAAAAGTAATTCCAATTGAACTTTTTTTTTGTTTTTAAGTATATACCTTTAGTGGTACCAAACTAGACTTCATTAGAAGATGAAACTACTATCCTTGAAACTTGACGAACCCATATTTATGGAAACTGAAGAAATTTTGAAAGAAAAGGGCATTCCAAGAAATCGGTACATCAACGAAGCCTTAGATTTTTACAATCGTTACCACAAACGAAAAAAAATGGCCAAGGCTTTTGCTAAAGCAAGTGCACTAGTACGAGAATCTTCCATGGAAATCAATGCTGAATTTGATCAACTAATTGATGAAGAGGCAATTTGATATTTGGCTCGTTAATCTAAATCCTGCTAGAGGTACTGAACCTGGAAAAACTAGGCCTGTTGTGGTCGTCCAAACTAATTTTTTAAATCAATTGAATCATCCCTCAACTTTGATTTGCCCAATTACTTCTCAACTCATAGCTGAAGAAAATGTGTTGCGCGTGAGATTGATTGGAGGGAAAAATACAGGCTTAGACCAAGACTCAGAAATATTGATTGATCAACTTAGAGCTGTTGATAATTTACGCTTTTTGGAGAAGCTTGGTTCCCTGGAAAAAGAAGATGCAATTGAACTGAAAGAAAAACTGGGTTTAGTACTTGACCTTTCTTAATTGTTTTAATTTCCATTTTTTGATTTTTCAGATTCTTTGGAATAGCACAACATTTATTTCCTCCCATCAGGCTTCCTCAAAAACTTCATTTGTCAATCCCCACTGTCCACGGTATCTTTGCCGTTCAAGCAAAATTTGAAGCCGTGGCAACTAAAACCGTTAACGTAGGTTTGGTCCAACTATCCTGCTCTGGGAATGTGACCGAAAACATGCAAAAAACAACTGCAGGCATACGCGAAGCCGCCCAAAAAGGCGCGCAGGTCGTGGTCCTACAGGAACTCTTTCGCTCCCTCTACTTCTGCGATGTGGAGGAGTACGACAACTTCAAATTGGCCGAGTCAATTCCTGGCCCATCCACAGAAACCCTAGCTGCCCTTGCCAAGGAATTGGGCGTAGTAATCGTTGCTTCACTTTTTGAAAAACGAGCGGAAGGCTTGTACCACAACACCACCGCCGTGCTCGATGCCGACGGAACCTACAAAGGCAAGTACCGTAAAATGCATATCCCTGACGACCCAGGCTACTACGAGAAATTCTACTTCACCCCAGGAGATCTGGGTTACAAAGTGTTTGCCACCCGATTTGGAAAGATCGGTGTGCTCATCTGCTGGGACCAGTGGTATCCAGAAGCGGCACGCATCACGACCCTTATGGGTGCGGACTTTCTGGTTTACCCAACTGCTATTGGCTGGGCCAAATCACAAGATGCTGCCACCAATGAGGAGCAATACGGTGCTTGGCAGACCATCCAGCGCTCCCATGCAGTAGCCAACGGCATTCCCGTGGTATCAGTCAACCGAACAGGCGAGGAAGGACAAATGCAGTTTTGGGGCGGTTCTTTCGTGGCCAATCCCTTTGGTCGCGTGACCTATCAAGCCCCGCATTTGACGGAAGAAGTCCACGTGGAAACCTTGGATTTAAGCGGCTCGGACCGCTACCGGACCCACTGGCCATTTTTGAGGGATCGTCGAATCGATTCCTACGGCCCGATCACGAAGCGTTTTCTTGACGAAGAATAGGCCATGCAGGATCGTATTGATTTATCTAAAGGAGGACTCATGACTCCCGCGGAACTCGGGTATTATTTCCCGGCTGAGTTTGCCCCGCAAAAAGCAATGTGGCTCAGTTGGCCTCACAAAGAGGAAAGCTGGCCTGGAAAAATCCAAACTATTTATGCTCCCTATTCGCAATTCGTCAAAGAAGTAGCCTTGGGACAAGAAGTGCACATCAACGTAGCCGATGTGGCCATGCAGGCATTTGCGACGCAACAGTTGGAACTGGCAGGAGTACGCATGGATCGGGTCTACTTTCACTTTTTCCCAACCAACGATGCCTGGTGCCGAGACCATGGTCCTGCTTTCTTGATTAATCCTGCAGCTGCCATCCCAAAGGTACTCGTGAAGTGGAACTACAATGCTTGGGGAGAAAAATACCCGCCGCATGACCTCGACAACCAGATTCCGATTCATATCGCCCAAGCCTTAGGTATTCCCTACTTTACTCCCGGTATCGTGATGGAAGGAGGTTCGGTGGAATTCAATGGCAAAGGCACCTTGCTCACCTCCACCGCCTGTCTTTTGAATCCCAATCGCAATCCGCAGCTCAACCAAGCCCAGATCGAAAAATACCTCTGCGACTATTATGGGGTGCAGCACATCCTCTGGGTAGGGGATGGCATCCTGGGAGACGATACGGATGGACATATCGACGACATCACACGTTTTGTGAATGCAGATACCGTCGTGACTATGGTGGAAGAAAATAAGGCGGATGGGAATTACGAGATTTTGCAAGAAAACCTCCAGCTACTCCAGCAGATGCGTTTGGAAGATGGGAAGCAGTTGAACGTGGTCGAACTCCCCATGCCAAGCCCAGTGATTTGGGAGGAGCAGCGACTTCCTGCTTCCTATGCCAACTTTTACATTGCCAATGAAGTGGTGGTGGTTCCAACGTTTCGAGACAAAAACGACCAAAAGGCATTAGATATCTTATCCGGTTGTTTCCCTACTCGCCGTGTAGTGGGGATCGATAGTACCGACATCATTTGGGGATTGGGATCTTTCCATTGTTTGAGTCAGCAAGAACCAGCGGTATAACCTACGCTACGGTATATTGAGATAAAAAAAATACTTAAAACCATCTCGGTTTAAATCCGTTTTTCAATTGATTTGTTTAGAACTAGCGATTATCTAGTGTTCTTTAATTACTCCTTTTAGATTTGAGTTAAATGGATAAAAAAACGAGCCCAAGGCTTACCGATTTAAAGTTATTTATTAACCGTGCATTAGATGAAGATGCGGGACAATTAGGTGACGTCACGAGTTTAGCGACTGTAGCAGCAGATCAAAAAAGTGTGGCTCACTTTTTAGTCAAGGAAGATTGTTTACTAGCTGGACTGGCCCTTGTCGAAGCGATTGCATTGGAAGTAGATCCAAATCTTGAGCCTGTTTTTTGGGTTAGGGATGGTGACTTGGTTTCAAAAAATCAAAAAATTGGCACCCTAACGGGAAATACCCAAAGTATCCTCTTGGCAGAACGCTTGATGTTGAACTGCATGCAGCGCATGAGTGGAATTGCTACTAAGGTGAATCGCTTGAAGGAGCTTATAAAAGAATATCCTGCGGTAATTTTGGATACTCGAAAAACTACACCAAACTTTCGATTCGCGGAAAAATGGGCTGTTCAAATTGGAGGTGGAATAAACCATAGGTTTGGTTTGTACGATATGATTTTAATCAAGGACAATCATATCAAAGCTTCAGGATCCATCACCAAGGCTTTGTCTACTACGCAGGATTATTGCAAAGAGCATAAGCTAAACTTACCGGTACTTGTAGAGGTAAAAACTAGAGAAGAGCTTTTAGAAGCACTAACTGCCGATTTGGTCACTCGAATTCTCTTGGATAATATGTCTCCGAGCACAGTATCAGAGATGGTGAAGCTTACCCAAAAAAGAAAGCCCTTGGAAGTTTCTGGGGGTATTAATGAGCGAAATATTCAAGAATATGCGGCCACAGGAGTAGATTTCATTTCTATTGGAGATCTGACTCACCATATAGAATCTGTGGATATTTCTTTAAAAATTGAGTAACGGATGCACAACATGAAAATTCAAGAAGAGGTACAACAATTTGGATACGTAACAAAATCTTTACCAGCTGGTATAGATGTAAAGGGAGAGATTTTTCGATTAAAACAAGAGAAAAATGCAGTTATTCTCGCTCACTATTATGTTGCGGATGAAATTCAGGCAATTGCGGATTTTGTTGGAGATAGCTTTGCACTAGCTCAGTATTCCCAGAAAGTTAATGCAGACATGATTGTATTCTGTGGGGTACATTTCATGGCAGAAACAGCAAAAATTCTCAATCCTAAAATTAAAGTGGTATTGCCTGATTTACATGCAGGCTGTTCCTTGGCGGATGCAGCTCCTGAGGAGGAATTTCGTGTTTTTAAAGCGCAACACCCAGAAGCTGTCGTAGTAAGTTACATCAATTGTACTGCTGCAGTCAAGGCGATGAGCGATTACATTTGTACTTCTTCCAACGCTGTTTCAGTCGTGAAATCAATTCCTGAGGATAAGGAAATTATTTTTGCTCCCGATGGGAATTTAGGTAGGTATGTTTCCAAAGTCACTGGTAGAAAGATGCATATTTGGGATGGAGCCTGCATAGTTCATGTGAATATATCAGAAGCCAAGCTAGTCCAATTGATGAAAAGTCAGCCTGATGCCCAATTAATAGCACATCCTGAATGCCAAAGTTCTATTTTGGATAAAGCTCAATTTATAGGGTCTACAAAAGCGTTGATTGACTATGTACAAAACTCAACACATTCCACTTTTATTGTAGCTACCGAGGCAGGGATTCTCTACAAGATGAGAGAGGCAGCCCCTGGAAAAAAGATTTTTCCAGCCCCTGCTATGGATAATAATACCTGTGCTTGTGCGGAGTGTCCCTACATGAAAATGAATACGTTGGAGAAGGTATACAATGCCATGCATTTCGAAGCACCTCAAATTCAAATTGAGCCACATATTCAAGAAGGAGCCTTGAAGGCTTTACACAATATGTTATCCATCTAAATGGACAAAATTCAGGATCATTACGATGTGGTTATTGTAGGAACGGGTGTTGCAGGTTTAGCAACTGCAATTTACCTCGCTGAACACTGCCAGGCGACCAAGCAGGAGTTCAGCATCTTACTTTTGACCAAATCTTCTATTAA
Organism: Algoriphagus sp.; assembly: GCA_040403475.1. GTDB lineage: Bacteria > Bacteroidota > Bacteroidia > Cytophagales > Cyclobacteriaceae > Algoriphagus. Next base: position 327,912 of record JBBAKO010000002.1, read on the forward strand.
CGCAACTAATACGCAGTGGGCCCAAGGCGGGATCGCCTCAGTTGCCCTCGAAAGCGATAGCTTTGAAGCACATGTGGACGATACCCTGGCTGCAGGGGCTTTCAAAAATAAGCAGGATGTTGTAGAAACGGTTGTGCAGAATGCCCCTCAAGCCCTAAAGGATCTCCTCCGTTGGGGAATTTCATTTGATAAAAATGCTGAAGGAACCTTTGATTTAGTAAAAGAAGGTGGGCATAGTCAAAAGCGAATTTGGCATTACCAAGATTCAACGGGAGCAGCATTGCAAGCTACCTTGGTCACACGGATCCATCAATTGTCCTTCATCACTCTCCTAGAAGATACGGCCCTCGTTCAAGTTCAAAAAGATTCTAATTCTGGGTTTCATCTCCAACTGGTAGCGAAGGAAAAACTAGATCAAATTCATTCACTCCACCTAGTAATTGCTACAGGTGGGCTTGGGATGTTGTATTCTAAAACAACCAATCAATCCATCGCAACAGGTGATGGCTACCTCTTGGGCAAACACCTAGGAGCACGATTACGAGATATATCCTACATCCAATTTCATCCTACTGGACTAGTTGAAGAGAATTCCTCCACAACTTTTTTAATTACAGAAGCCCTCAGAGGAGCAGGTGCCATCGTAAGGAATGCTAAAGGGAAAGATTTCCTCAAATCTTACGACAGTAGAGGTTCATTGGCTCCGCGCGATATTGTTTCTCGTGGGATTTGGATGGAGATGAAAGATAGTGGAGAACCGCACGTATTTCTGGATGCAACTAGCTTAGATTCATCTTTCCTCAGTTCCCATTTTCCGAATATTGTAAGAGAATGTAGTGCAAGGATTGGAGTGGATATCACAAAAGATTGGATTCCCGTTGTTCCTGTGCAACACTATTCTTGTGGAGGAATTCAGGTAGGGCCCTCTGGAGAAGTAGCCGAAGTACCGGGGCTTTATGCAGTAGGCGAAGTGTCTTCGACTGGATTGCATGGAGCTAATCGACTGGCTTCCAATTCTTTATTAGAGGGATTGGTATTTGCCAAACGTTGCGCAGAAGCAATTTCTTTATCCCCTTCAAGGGTGCTGAAATCCCCCTCACAATTTAAATTCCCACCAATCAAACTAAAAAAAATCGACCGTAGCCTACTGCAGGCCTACCTCACAGAGTTTGCTGGAATTGAAAAAAATACGGTGGGATTGATCAAGGGTTTAAACCGATTGCTTACTCATTACCACGAAGCAGATGAATTGGATCATTGGAACGTAATGGATTGGGAGAATAATGTGCTTTATGAGTTGGGTGTCTGCGTGTTTGAAGATGCCTTAGCACAAACTGCCAATTCAGGGGTCTTTTTTAATCGAGATTTAGCCTCGGGCTTACTTTCCTCTCGCCTTTCTGAAAATTAAATAAAAAGATGTTTTTTTACGGATTCATTTACCTGCTAAACAGAAAGTATCATTCCTATTCTTGGGTTCACTAAACAAATTACAGTTCTTTGCGCTTTAGTTTTCAATTCATTGTCATGAAAAATCTAGTCTTCGGCTTCCTTCTATTTGTATTCTCTTCCTCCTGCGGGGTACTGCAGACCCAGCGGAATAAAAACATCGCTTACTTATCTGCAACTGCCGAAATGCCAGAAAAAACTCTGAATGTTTTTGCTCCCAAAAAGGCAAAAAATGCTCCCGTTTTGATATTTATCCACGGTGGAAGCTGGCACAGCGGAAGAAAGGAGATTTATGATTTTATGGGCAACCGCCTCGCGGCAAAAGGGGTGGTGTCGGTTATCATCGATTATCCCTTGGCGCCGACCTACCAACTTCCAGCTATGGAAAAGGCCAGTGCGCGAGCCGTCCAATGGGTAAAGGAGAACATTGCCTCTTATGGAGGGGATCCTTCAAATATGTATGTGTCGGGCCACTCTGCTGGGGGGCATTTGGCGGCCTTGGTAGCCATCAAAGACGAGCCATGGAAGGAGTTGGGAATGGCGAACCCTTTGAAAGGGGCTATTTTGAACGATCCTGCAGGTTTGGATTGGTACTGGTTCCTGACCGAGCTCAAGGAAAAATACAATAAGGAAGACAATTACGATGCCTTTACTGCTGACCCTGCGGTGTGGAAAACCTATTCACCGATTTATTACTTAGAGTCCAAGGAAATTCCGCTTTTGCTGATGGAAGGGGAGCTCACCTATCCTGGAATCAAATTGACCGTAGAGCGCTTTCGCAAGGCTGCAGAAGAAAAGGGATTGAAAGTTGACTACTCCTTCTATCCCAAAACCAAGCATATCCCGATGGTTACTCAGTTTTACTTCCCTTGGAGCAAGGGATACAAGGATGTGTTGAAGTTTATGGAAGTAGGGCAGTAGATTTTTTAAGGAGGTAGCAGACAGAGAGTTGGAGGAAATCTAAATTTATGGGTTAGTTTTGTCTGGGACTCACCCTCCTTTTTAGCTCACTTGCCCTATTCTATGATGCGATTGTTACAGACCCTCGGCTTTGTGTTCTTTTTTGTTTGCAGTTCCTGTGCCCAGGAGGAGCAAGCTCCTCGTTCTGCGGCTCAATCAGCGGATTATATCCCTCAAGTATCTCTTGGGTATCCGATCCAACACAGTTACTACAGACTTTCCTACTCCAGCACGCACCGGCAGGCAGAGTATGCTTACTATTACTTGAGCCCAGAGAGCATACAAGGAGGGCAGAAGCGCACAGACGATTTCCGAGTAGATCCGAAGGTGAATGCGAACCCAGTGAAGAGTACGGATTACCAAGGTTCGGGCTACGATCGGGGGCATCTCTGTCCTGCGGCCGACATGGCTTTGAATTTGACGGCGATGTCCGAGACCTTTTTTATGTCCAACATGTCGCCCATGACCCCGTCTTTCAATCGAGGCATTTGGTCCAAGTTGGAGGATTGGGTGCGAGATGCGGCCTTACAAGAAGGAGGGCTCTTTGTGGTTACCGGGCCTGTGCTTTCCAAATCCTGCGGATCCCTCAATTCGTCCATCACCATTCCCTGTTCCTACTACAAGATTGTATTCACCGGTGGCTCAAGCCCTAAGATGTTGGGGTTCCTCCTTTCCAATGCAGGGGCATCGGGTTCGGTACAGCAATTTGTAATTACCATCGATGCCCTCGAACAGCAAACTGGCATCGATTTTTTCCCTCAGCTAGAAGATGCCCTTGAGCAAAACTTGGAAAGCAAGGTGAGTTTGAGCGGCTGGAAGTTTTGATTTTTTATATCTAACCAAGTCAAGCTTGTGTTTCGTATTTTTTACTCTTTAACTAGTTCCATTCAATATATTTTTCAATCTCAGACCCAGTCTGTATCGATAAGTTACATCCGCAACAAGCACGATTAACACGAAACAATTAAACTTTTTTGTATTCAACCCTGTCCTTTGTCTAGTTATTTAAATAAATCGTTAAACAAAAAAAACATTAACACAATGAAAAACCTCTTAAAAAATTCACTGGTCATCCTTTTAGTTTTCTTTTCTATCACAATTTTAACCATTAGTTGTGAAATGGAATCTGTTGCCCAAAACCCAACAACTTATACACTTCCAATAGCTACAAGCACTAGACTTGGAGGAGTGATTGTTGGTTCAGGATTATCCATTACGCCGGATGGATTGCTAAGTTCTACTATTGACCCTGCTAAATTCACCATTCCCTTAGCAACAAACGCTGTAGTAGGTGGTGTTAAAGTTGGATCTGGTTTAGCTGTAACTGCGGATGGTACACTCAGTACTAAAAATTTAGATGTGTTAGTATTCTCCAAAGAAGATGATAAATACAATGAATTTTGGACAGCTAATATTGATGGAACTAATCAAAAAAAGATCTCCATTGCATTGCCATCAAAGGCTTTCTTTTCCAAGGAAACCATAAAAATTTCCCCTGATGGTAAAAAGTTTTTCTTTATTGCGAATCCTGATGAAGCAACCGCTCAGGATGCACTTTATTCTTGCAATATAGATGGTACTGGACTTACCAAACTAATCGATAACGCGGTGAAGTTTTCTGATATCAAATAATCTGATTTGCTAAACTTTAAAAAAGCCTGATTTTTTTAATTCAGGCTTTTTTTATGCCTGTCCCATTTCTTGCTTCTCGACTCTTTTATCTTAGTTTACTTGGCATCTTGTATTTGCCTGCCTACAGGCAGGGTACTTCGTACATATTGTGTCTTACTACTAAATACTAACCACTTGTTACTTTCCCCACCACCTTCCCATCTTCCATCTCAATCGTGCGGTCGGTGGCTTTGGCAAACTCCTGGTCGTGGGTGACGATCAATAGGGTCTGCCCCAACTCCTGCGTCAGCTCCTTGAATTTGTCAAAAACCAAGGCTGCGTTTTTGTGGTCCAAGTTTCCGGTAGGTTCATCTCCCATAATCAGCAGTGGATCATTGATCAAGGCACGCGCAATGGATACCCGCTGTTTTTGTCCCCCCGATAGTTGGTTCGGCTTCTTGTGGGCATGGTCCTGCATGTCAAAAATCCGCAACTTTTCCATCGCCCGCTGCTCGATCTCTGCTCGGGAAAGGCGTGCCAGCTTCAGGGCTGGAATCATCACATTTTCCAATACCGTAAACTCATTCAGCAGGTAATGAAACTGGAATACAAAGCCGATTTTTTCATTTCGCAATTGGGAGAGGTAGCTGGGATCCTTACCCGTAGCCAGCGTTCCATCCAGCCAGAGTTGGCCTTCGTAGTCCGTATCCATGGTAGAAAGAATGTACAAGAGGGTGGATTTTCCGCAGCCTGACTTTCCCATGATGGTTACAAATTCCCCGCGATTTACCTGGATGCTCACCTGATCCAACACCTGAGTGGTGCTGGCATTGTAGAAATACTTGCTGATGGATTTGGCCTCCAATACCCGGTTTGCTGCCATCTATTTGCCGCGAATGATTTCTACAGGGTCCACACTGGATGCTTTTCTGGCGGGGAAAAAGCCAGCTAAGTAGGTGGTCAGCAAGCCAAATACTCCGCCAATCAGGTAGAATTTGGGATTGTAGTCAATCGGATAGGTGGTGATGGTGGGTAGCGCCTCCGTTTCAAATGGAATGTGATCGATGACCACACCCAACAGGTACCCCACCACCAATCCCAAGCTGCTTCCCACAAGTCCAATAAGGATCGCAATGCTCGTAAAGATGCGGTTGACATCCTTCGGGCTAAAGCCTATGGCTTTCAGGATGGCGATGCTGTCCAACTTCTCGTAAATCATCATGTTGAGGATGTTGTAGATCCCAAACCCAGCCACCACAAGCAAGGTAATCCCTACCGCATAGCTAATGATGGTGCGCACTTCTGAACCCGTTTCAAACTGTGCATTGACGGTTTGGATGTCGTCTGCGTCCACCTCAAATATTGCACCCAATTCCTTCGCCAACTGAGGGGCCTGGTTGAAATCATGCAACTTGACTTGAATATCCGTGAAGTAGGAGGCAGGTTGCCCCAGCATTTTTTGGACTGTAGCAAGGGAGGCATAGCTATTGGTCTTGTCAAAATCCCCCAATCCACTTTGAAAAGCGCCCATCACCTTCAGCTGGATGCGGTTGCCCTGGGCAGTGGTCACTTGGACGACATCTCCGAGTTTGGCCATCATCCGATCGGCCACTCCTTTTCCTAAAATAATTGTATTCAATTGATTCAGATCCTCGACCCGGCCTTCGATTACATACTCTTCGAATCCAAAAAGTTGGCTCTCCTTAAATCCATCGATGCCATTGATGTTGCTGCTCAGGTCGAGGGTGCCCACATTGAAAAATACCTGCGCGGCCAGTTTGGGGCTCACCCCAAGTACCCGTGGATCCTGTTCCAACTGTTGGATGATGGAGCGGCTGTTGTGAATGGCCAATCGGCTCGTACTCGGCTTCACCGATCGGATTGAGTGTAGGTCTGCAGCAAATTCTGGACTCAGCTGGATGGGCTGATTCGGGTTGGGCTTGATTTCGTTGTAAAACCGGATATGTGGAGTCCGATTTAGGATCATCCCATCCAACAGGGAATTGAGTCCATTCATAAAGCCCAGTAGGGCGATAAACATGCTGATGCTAAACAAGACGCCCACGGCAGCAACGAGCGTTTGCTTGATCCGTGCCAGCATAAGTGCCTTGGCAATTTCTAGGATTAGTTTCCAACTCATTTTTTGGGTGGGATCAACCCAGTTTTCTCCGTGATTCCTCCAAGGATTTCGACGAACTCGTAGGTCTGTATACCTAGCACTACGGTTAGGGTATCTCCATCCTCGGTGATGACCTGGTTTTGACCCCAGAGGAGATTTCGAGGGATGACCAGCGCATTCGGATGAACTTGGATCAAGATATTGGCTTCCAAACTCAGATTGGGATAGAGGCGAGGTGGAGCTTTGCTGAACTCAGCTTCGACGGTAAAGGTCTTCGACTTCGTATCTAGTATGGGATGGATTTTGACCACTGTAGCCTCGTATACCGCTCCTTTAAAACTATCCAGGGTTACCAGTACCCGCTGCCCTTTTTGGATGGTCACGATATCGAATTCATCCACCTGCAGTTCCAGGATAAATTCCCCCGCCCGACCCAAGATAGCCAGTGGAGTTTGTGGGCTGGCCATTTCACCTTCCTCTTTGGGCAAGGCATAGACGATGCCCTCGATTTTGCTTTTCAAAATCGAGCTGGTCTCCAGAGACTTGCTGATGGCGAGGTTTTTGGTAGCGGTTTGGCTGCCGAAAGCTAGCTCCCGTTTGAGGTCCTGGAAGTTTAAGCGGGTGGATTGGTAGGCTAGGGACGAACTTTTGAATTTCAGCTCCCGCTGCTCCAGTTCGATGGCTGTACCTATTCCCTGCGCCCAGAGGTGTCGCTGTCGCAGGAGTAGGAGGGAGTCGTTGCTCGCTGTGCTTTTGGCGAGTTCGATGGCCAATTCCAGTTCCCGAAGCTTAGTTTGGGTGGCCGTTGGGGCTGCGAAAAACCGGGAGATTTCCGCATTTTCTCTGCGTAGGCGCTCCTGTTCGTTGAAAATTTGGAGGAGAGGAGTTCCGATGTGTACCGTATCTCCTTCGGAAACAAAGAGTTTTTGGATGGGACCTGTGGCCAGGGCAAAAGCCTCGTACTGCTCCTTGGCCCGCACATAGCCCGAGGCGTATACCGATTCGGTGAGGGTCTGTCTCTTGGGGAATACGACCTCCTCTTTGCCTTGGCTACAGGCGCCGAGGCTTACGAAGACTAGAGGGAGCAGGATTGTTCCGAGGTGTCGGTAAATGGATGCTCCCTTAGCCATGTGCTTCCGTTTAGGTGAACTCAAATATCCCTTTTCCCAAGCAGGAATCTCATGATTAAAGTCAGTTAGGGGGATAAAGGATTATCCACGATTAGGACAGAGGCTAACTATGTCTGTTAATTTCTGCAGATAATCGCTCACAGACCATGGTCTGCAGGCAGTCCAAGTCCACGGTCGACAGCTCATTTAATTGAACTTCAAACCTTATTTTCTATGGTATCTGATAACAAAAAGTATATGGCCCGTTTCAAACTTTTTTTTCAATCCATTAGTTTCTTGTCTATGAAAACTATCATTTGGATTGCAGGAAGTATACTTATTTTGGGTGGAGTGGTTTCTTTTTTCTCATTTCGGTTTATAGGAATCGAGACCCCTAACTATAAAGTAATCAAAACCATTGGGGAAGTGGAAATCAGGGAGTATCCCCAGATGATTCTGGCGCAGACCAAGTTGGGTAGCAAGCGCTACCAATCCAATGGGAACAACGGCTTCGGTGTAGTGGCCAACTATATTTTTGGGGGAAACCAGCAGCAGCAGAAGATTGCCATGACGGCTCCTGTGATCATGAATATGTCAGACACGGAAGCATCCATGTCTTTCGTGATGCCTAGCCAGTACCAACTAGCTGACCTTCCTTCACCCAACTCTACGGCGGTTTCGCTGGTCAGTCAAGATTCCATGAAGCTGGCAGTCTTGCGGTTTGGAGGATTCAGTTCCGACGAGAAAATTGCAAAGCATGCCCAAATCTTGACCCAAGTTCTGAAAGAAAATAACATCCAAACAAAAGGATCACTTTTATACATGGGCTACAATGCCCCTTGGGATCTGATCAACCGCCGAAATGAGGTGGCCTTCCAAATTGATTCAACTCAAGAGTAATTTTTTCAAGTTCCTATTGCCGCTAGAGGCTACTCAATAACTGCTGCCAAATTGGTATTGAAATCTTCAGATGGGCCTAGCCTTTTCATTAGATCCCTAACTCTTTACTAAAAAGAAACGGAGACGTCCGGCACGCTGAATAGAACAGCAATGCTAAATCCAGCGATAACAATAGCCCCAAGAACTATAGCAAATTGTAACTTCTCCTTGCGAATGACTGAGGTAATGCCAAGCATAAACAAGGCAACTGCTAGCAGAGCGGATAGCATTTGAAGCTTGTCACTGTATCCGCCGGATTCCTCGTTTTTCTTTAGAGATATAAAAGCTTTTGCCATTGCTTCCTCATTAGGCAAGTATAATTCATCCATATACGATTTACAATCTGACAGTTGACTTTCTGGGTTATCTAATAGGAAGGGCATTGCGTATTTAAAAAGCTCAGCTGAACCCGCGGAGTAGCCTGCGTAAATGTCACCTCCTTCATTTAGGGTTGTTTGTTTATCTGCCCAAACAACCATATCAGTTCTGTATTTAAGTTCTGAAGTTAAAAATAGGTTATGGGATTTACCAAGACTCTCCATGTAGGTCGACATAAATTTATTAGAATTCCCACCATGTAGAGAGGATTGAACTCCTGCCCATGCAGTGATCACAGAGATGACGCCAAGTAGTACAACAATCGCAACTTCTTGCGTGAATAGTTTTATAATTTTTTTCATGTTTAGTTCTTTACTGACTTAATGACCGAGTAGTATTCATTCCAGCTTAATTCACTTTGTACTTGTGAACCGGTCGATTCTATTTCTTGACTTTGGATAATTTATAAATTAAATCAACCGTAAGTATAAGGAATAGAATGCACTTGTATGCAAGCTAGTGATGCTTTTAGCCAATACTTTTACTTCTTGAAGGGGTAGCTTCAAAAACAATCCTCATTTTGTGCAAATTGTATGCAAACAAAAAAGGAGCTAAGATATTTGAACTCGTAACTCCTTGCCAATCAAGTCGGGGTGACAGTCCCGATAAGTATCGGGAGAACCTGCGACCACAGACCCCCCAGACGTCCACGCAACCGGACTGCGCCACACCCCGATTCAGCGTAGCAAATTTAAAACTTTCTTCAAATTTTTACAGCCGCCACCTTAATTTGCTCAACTAAGAAGCTAGACCACTTATTTTTAGAGTACTAAATCTTCCCACATCCCTTTCGATTCTATCACCAGAAAACTGATCCCGAAGCCGCTGAATCCAGGTAAAAAAATCCAAAAATGCCTTGACTTTCAAACTTGGCAGAAAAGGGATTAATCGTATCTTTGCCGAATTATTTACAGAATCTAACACTGAATCCGACTAGTTTATGGAACAAGCGCTGATTTATTTAGTCCCTGCGCTGGGACTTGTAGGCCTAATCATCATGGCAGTAAAGTCTGCTTGGGTGACCAAGCAGCCCACAGGAGATGAAAACATGGTGGAACTCGCCGGTTACATCGCCGATGGCGCCATGGCATTTTTGAAAGCAGAATGGAAAGTACTTTCCTATTTTGCCGTTATTGCAGCTATCGTTCTGGCTTGGTCAGGTACCCTAGTGCCTACCTCCAGCCCCGTTATTGCCATTTCCTTTTTGATTGGCGCATTCCTTTCTGCCCTAGCAGGCTACATCGGAATGAAGATCGCTACCAAAGCCAACGTGCGTACCACGCAGGCTGCACGTACCAGCTTAAAGCAAGCACTTAAGGTTTCCTTCACTGGAGGTTCCGTTATGGGTCTTGGAGTTGCAGGTCTTGCAGTATTGGGCTTGGGCTCACTATTCATCGTATTTTACCAACTCTATGTCGTATCTGTAGGTGCAGGTGTCAACGGCATCGAGATGGAAAAAGCATTAGAAGTCCTTGCAGGCTTCTCCCTAGGTGCTGAATCCATTGCGCTTTTTGCCCGTGTAGGCGGCGGTATTTATACCAAAGCAGCTGACGTAGGAGCGGACCTAGTAGGTAAGGTGGAAGCAGGTATCCCTGAGGATGACGTACGTAACCCAGCCACTATCGCTGACAACGTAGGAGATAACGTAGGTGACGTAGCCGGTATGGGTGCCGATCTCTTCGGTTCTTACGTAGCGACTATCCTTGCTACCATGGTGTTGGGTCGTGAGATTGTTTCTGTCGACAACTTTGGCGGTATCGCCCCAATCCTTTTGCCAATGGTATTGGCAGGTCTAGGCATCATCTTTTCTATCATGGGAATGGCCTTCGTGTCCATCAAAGACGACAAAGGCGACGTACAAAAAGCACTCAACATGGGCAACTGGTCTTCCATCGTGTTTACCGGTATCGCTTCTTTCTTCATTGTAAAATACATGCTTCCTGAGACGCTATCCATCCGTGGATACGAGTTTACCAACATGGACGTGTTCTATGCCATCATCCTTGGCCTTGTAGTAGGTACTTTGATGTCGATCATCACCGAATACTACACTGCCATGGGCAAGCGCCCAGTGATGTCTATCATCAAGCAGTCTGCTACTGGACACGCAACCAACATTATTGGTGGTCTTGCAGTAGGCATGGAGTCTACAGTGCTTCCTATCCTGGTATTGGCAGGTGGTATCTATGGAGCGTATGAGTTTGCTGGTTTGTATGGCGTAGCAATCGCTGCTGCCGGCATGATGGCCACCACTGCGATGCAGTTGGCAATCGATGCGTTCGGACCTATTGCGGATAACGCAGGCGGTATTGCTGAGATGAGCCAGCTTCCTGAGGAAGTACGTGGTCGTACCGATATCTTAGATGCAGTAGGAAACACCACTGCAGCTACTGGTAAGGGTTTTGCCATCGCTTCTGCAGCATTGACTTCACTTGCCTTGTTTGCAGCCTTTGTGGGCATTGCAGGTATTGATGCAATTGACATTTACAAAGCTGATGTACTCGCCGGACTATTTGTGGGCGGCATGATTCCATTTATTTTCTCCTCCCTAGCCATTGCGGCGGTAGGTAGAGCGGCCATGGACATGGTCAACGAAGTGAGACGCCAGTTTCGTGAGATTCCAGGCATCATGGAGTACAAGGCCAAGCCTGAGTACGAAAAGTGCGTGGAAATCTCTACCAAAGCTTCTATCCGTGAGATGATTGCTCCAGGAGCGATTGCCTTGCTTTCTCCAATTTTGGTAGGCTTTGCCTTCGGTCCAGAAGTATTGGGCGGTATGCTTGCAGGTGTTACTGTTTCTGGTGTATTGATGGGCATGTTCCAGTCCAACGCCGGTGGCGCTTGGGACAACGCGAAGAAATCCTTCGAAAAAGGAGTGGAAATCGATGGAGAGATCTACTACAAAAAATCTGAGCCACACAAGGCTTCTGTAACTGGTGACACCGTAGGGGATCCATTCAAAGATACCTCTGGACCATCGATGAACATTTTGATCAAGTTGATGTCTATCGTTGCCTTGGTTATCGCTCCACACATTTCTGAAAAACCACACGTTGAAGCTGCTGAAGCTGGCATGATCAACAAAGAGGTGAAGAAGGAAATCAAGATTGTAGATGGCAAGGAAGTTGTTACCGAGACGGTTACCATTACCAAGTAAAAAATAAGTCACCCACTCATTTTTTAAAAGACTCTCCCGATAAGGAGAGTCTTTTTTTTAATCCACCTTCTTAAAGGGGTAGGGTTATTTGGGAAAATAATCCCCCTTGCCCCCTTTCAAGGGGGAATCGCATCGCTGCCATTCCCAAAGTATTAATTTTAAAGTTTGATTTTTTTGAATCCAAAGGGTCTGATTTTATAAAATTCTATTTGGAGTCCAGATCGGGCAACTCCCCCTTAGTAAAGTCATTGCCTACGAAAAGATAAATCTTTTCTCAATCCATTGAATAAAAGTGTATTAAAAGCTGTTTCTGGATTTC
>JBBAKO010000003.1:0-310495 GCA_040403475.1 Algoriphagus sp.
TTTTAAAACATCAAGAATAATAAAATGTTCATAATTCCACCCCTTCACTCGTATTCACACCTGTTTTCCCTCAATAAATGTAAAACTTGGCCCAAACTTGGCCGAGACTAACCACAAACAAAAAGGGTCTACGCTTTTGACAGCATAAACCCTTGATAATGTTGCCTTTCGGCTGTGGGCCCACCAGGGCATAATCCTGGGACCCCCTGATTATGAGTCAGTCGGTCAATCACGCGCACGCCGATGGCCTTGCCTTTTTGCTCGTCGTAAATAATCGACTCCACCACCGAATCGGGGCGCAGGGTCAGGTTGCCTGTCTTCTCCGCCCAAGGTAAAGTAGAGGCATTGGCTGAAAAATAGCCCCCATAAATACAACCTCGGTTGCACATATTCTGATTCATGCACTTCGACCTCCCCTGATCCAGGTGGATCTGCTGAGGATCGGTGAGGTGTGCACAGCGACCTTGCACCAGGTGCCTCTCAGAACCGTACATTTCCTTGAGCTTCTCCTTATAATATCGCTCCACACAGCTCAGTTCAAAACCTGGCTGCACCACCTGATCGGGAAGTACATCCAAGCCATCCCTACTTCCAGCAAAGCCTACGAAGGTCTCCACATAGGTGTACCAGGGTTCCATGTCTTTGTACCGGATTGGCCAATCCACTGCATAGCCATCGCGAGCCGGTCCCTCAAAATCAAAGTCTGACCAGCGCTGCGTTCCCCGTGCCCAGAGCAGGGACTTGCCTCCGACGTGGTAGCCTCTAAACCAGCGAAAAGGCTTCTCTTCAATATAGGGCTGCTCGTCTTCGGCTAGGGCCCATTGCATGGTTTCCTCCCGCTTCCAGTTGGCCGCTCCCAGTCCAGAACGCTTTTCGATGGGCACCGCTCCACGGAATTCAAACTCCCAGGGCGCCTTGGAAGCGGTGGGGTAGTCTTCAATATGTCGTACCATGCGGCCGCGCTCCAAAACAAGGGTCTTCAACCCTTTTTCTGTGAGCTCTTTTGCAGCCCATCCTCCGGAAGCTCCAGAGCCGATGACAATCGCATCGTAGGTTCGTTTTTCTTTAGAATCTTGTAACATCGTTGATTTAAGCCTTTTCGGCAGGCACCTCCACACAGCCGTTGTAAAATCCTGGAGCTACTTGGTAGCCCAAATGATCGACCATCACTTCTCGGGCGGTCGTAAATCCAAAAATGGTATTGGCTCGGATCAATTCGTAAAATTTCTTTTGGTTTTGGTCTTCTGTCTCGGAATATTCCCCCAAAATCGCTTCTCTCTCCTGTTTTGTAAGCGTTGCAAAACCCCGTTTCTGCAAGACTTTTAGCTCCTGGCTTAAGATTTCTTGCTCCTCCTTTTCAAGACACTTTTCAAAGAATTTGATTAAAAACTGGTCTGTTCCTGTGCTCAAGGCACCGATAGGTGCAGTACCTGAACCACCGGGAATTCCTTCCGGAATAAGAGTTTCTGCGAGGGAAGTAATGAGCCTCTCTTGATCATAAGTGAAAAAACCAGCATGGGTGAGGCGATCTAAAATCTGCCATTTCCAGTCCACCAAGGCTAGTCCAGCTATACCAGCACCTGCTGCGCCGAGAAGTTTTAAGGAAGTTCGTCTTTGCATAAATAAGAAGTTGGCGAGAAGACGCCTTACCTAAGGTACCATTTTTCAAAAAAAAGCACAAAAAAAAGGCTAGAATTCCATCAGCGGAAATCTAGCCTTTCATTTTTAGGGAGTAGCTTACTTTCTATAGTCCAATGGAGCGGTTCTATTTCCTACTAGGGCCTTGTACGAAAACCCTTCCCCTCTTCGGGTGTTGAGCTCCTGCAAGGCTTGGCCAGTGACCGATGGATTATTGAAAATATCCATGGCCGTCAAGGTCAGTGTTTTGGCAGCGACCATCATGCCCTTTTGGCCAATGCTCATACCGCCAGCTGCTACAGCTTGCCAGGTATGTGCAGAAGTTCCTGGAACCCAGGTAGCAATGCCTAAGCCTACTGTTGGCACCAGCCAACTGATATCCCCCACGTCGGTGGATCCACCTCCACCCTCTTCGCTTACCACAAAAGGAACAATTTTGGTAGCATCTTCAGGGCTAGCTTTTACGCCTTCAGGAAAGGTTTTGATAATTTCCTCTGCAAATTTTTTCTCCTCGGGAGAATAGGTTACCCCTCCGATTTTCTCAAGGTTCTTGTGCATGATGCGTGCCAAGGTCTCGTTGGGCATGAGGTTATACACCCCATTGATCACCTCGTATTCCATGCGTGTCTGAGTACCTAGAGCGGCACCTTCGGCTGCTTTGATCATGCGGTCAAAAATTTGCTGAACGACCAATGCATCGGGATGGCGCACATAATGATAGGATTCAGCAAATGCCGGTACCACGTTAGGCGCTTCTCCACCTCTTGTGATCACGTAGTGCATGCGCGTTTGCATCGGCACGTGCTCACGCATCAGGTTGACCATAAAGTTCATCGCCTCTACCGCATCCAAGGCAGACTTGCCTCGCTCTGGAGCCGCTGCCGCGTGGGAAGCTTCTCCATAAAATCGGAATTTGGTTGAAATATTTGCTAGAGAGGACGTAGCTCCAGCTGCATTTTGGGAGCTTGGGTGCCAGTGTAGCATGGCGTCCACGTCCTGGATCAATCCAGCACGGGCCATGTACACCTTTCCTCCACCCCCTTCTTCGGCTGGAGTTCCGTACACTCGAACGGTTCCTTTAATCTTGTTGGCTTTCATCCAATCCATCACCGAGATGCCAGCCGCCACAGAAGCAGCGCCAAAGAGGTGGTGTCCACAAGCATGTCCTGCTCCGCCTACCACTACCGGCTTACGTACAGAGACTGCCTCCTGGGACACTCCTGGCAGCGCATCAAATTCGGCCATGATTCCGATTACTGGTTTGCCTGATCCGTATTCAGCCACAAAAGCAGTAGGAATTCCTGCTACTCCAGCGGTCACTTTAAATCCTGCATCGGAAAGTGTTTTTTGAAGGAGCTTGGAAGAGTTTGTTTCCAGATACCCAAGCTCTGGATTGCTCCAGATTTGGCGGGCCAGGTCTCCATAGAAATCAGCCTTGGCATCCAGCTTGGAAAGAATTTCTTTCTCCTGCGCAAAAAGCGAGCAAAGAGGTGCTAGGAAAATCAGTAGGGTTAGTATTTTTTTCATAGTTCGAAAGGATAAGAGTTGTGAAAATAGAAATAGTTTTCTTCAATAGGTAATTTTTATGACCAACGGACTGAAGCAAGTCCCGAATAGACTACGCTGTTATCAGCAACCCAACTGATCCCTAACCTGGAAAGTAGGACTCCAAGATTGGAAAGAATGACTGATAATTTCGGATGAACGCTTAACTTTCATCCAGTTTCCTTCACCCCATGAAAAACACAGCCCTCCTATTCCTAACTGGAATCCTATTGATCTCCTGCCAACGTGTGCACCAGTCCTCAGGCTGGGAGACAAAAAACATCCAAATCGCTCGCGATGAATTTGGCGTTCCCCATATTTTTGGCAAGACAGATGCCGATGCAGCCTACGGATTGGCCTGGGCACATGCCGAAGACGACTTTGAGACGATTCAAAAAACGGTACTCGCAGGCAAAGGACTTGCAGGCAGAGTATTTGGAGAAGAAGGCGCAGCCATCGATTTTTTTGTGCACCTTTTAGACACCAAAGCAATCGCCAAAGAAAAGTATGCTGAAAGTTTTTCCCCTGAATTCAAAAAAGTGCTGGAAGGTTATGCTGCGGGATTGAATGACTATGCCTACCAGCATCCTGAGGAACTCCTCTATGCACCTGCTTTTCCGATCACGGCCCAAGAAATCAGTTCCGCCTACATCCTTTCGCTAGCCCAAATGGCGGGAGCAGATCGGGCGGTTCAAGCGATCTTTAACGGTACCGTCCCAAAAATCGCCGAAGACTCCCTACCCAAAGGTTCAAATGCCATCGCCATTCACCCTTCACGAACCGATACTGGCGAGGCATTTTTGGCCATCAACTCCCACCAACCCCTAGAAGGTCCATTGGCTTGGTACGAAGCACATATCCAGTCGGAGGAAGGCTGGAACATGCTTGGAGGCCTCTTCCCAGGCGGCGCCATGATCTTCCATGGAGTCAACGAGCACCTGGGCTGGGCGCATACGGTTAACTCCCCCGACTTGTTGGATCTATTTGAACTGGAAGTGGATGCAGATGACCCCATGCGCTACCGTGTAGATGGAAAGTGGCTGACGCTGGAAGAAAAAACAGTTTGGCTGAAGGTGAAACTCTGGGATTGGATCACCATTCCTGTTCCACAAACCGTCTGGAAATCCATCTACGGACCTACTTTAGTTACTAAAAAGGGGACATTCGCATTTCGAATGGGCGTTTTGGATCGGATTGGAGCACCAGAACAGTGGTGGAGAATGAACAAAGCCAAAAATTTCACCGAATGGAAAGCGGCCATGGAAAGCCTGCAGCTGCCCAACTTCAATACGGTCTATGCTGACCGATACGATACGATTTACTACGTGAGCAATGCGCTATTGCCCAAACGTAGCCCTGGAATAGACCATAGCGAAACAGTACTAGGAAATCGTTCGGCTGTGGTATGGAATAAGTACCATTCCTTTGAGGAGCTCCCGCAGCAGCTCAATCCAGAAATTGGCTACCTCTACAACACCAACCATTCTCCTTACAAAGCTGGCGACCTTGCGGATACGGTAGCTGCAGCTGCTCACCCTCAGGAAATGGGATTTGACCTTCGCGATAACAATCGATCCGTCCGCTTCCGAGAACTGATGCCCGCAACAGGAAAAATATCTTGGCAGCAATTCAACCAGATCAAATTCGACCAAACGCTTCCAAAGGATTTGGCTTTCCGAACCAATTTACAAGCCCTTTTCACCCTAAATTCGGATACCTATCCGGACCTCAAGGCACAAATTAATGCGCTCGCTACTTGGAATAAGGAAGCCGATGTCAAAAGTGAAGGAGCAGCGCTATTTGCATTTGTCTACTATTACTGGTGGGATGATTTCACCAAAACAGGCAGGTCTATTGATACCGTGATTACCGAGGAGGAAGCTATAAAGAGTCTTCAAGCTGCCAAGACACACTTTCAAACTCATTTTGGAAAGGAGCTGGTACAGCTGGGTGAGTACCAAAAGCTAGTTCGTGGCGATAAAGTAGTTCCACTTTGGGGCATCGACGACGTACTCACCACGATCCGCTCTACAGCTTGGGAAAAGGGCATGCGGAAAGCAGCCCAAGGGGAATCCTACATCTTGATGGCCCGATTTGGAAAGGGCTTACCTGTCCTAGAAAGCATCAATGTGTATGGAGCGAGCAACCGTCCCGATTCTCCGCACTATGCCGACCAGATGGAGCGTTTTGTAGGACGGAAACTGAAGCCCATGACTTTGGATAAGAAAACCGTGCTTCAGAATGCCAAGCGTGTTTATCATCCTGGCAACTAGCCTGTTCGTTTCTTGGAACTTGCTTGACCATTCTTCCAAAACCGATTTGGATAAAATGCTGCTTTTTGTATATTCAAATTCTACAATCAAATTGGTACACAAATGAACGAATTGAATCGAAGAGACTTTTTGAAGGGCTCTAGCGCTCTCATGACCCTAGCAAGCTTTGGCTTATTGGGTATGGATTTCAAATCCAAATCAGGTCCACTAAAAATCGCCTTGATTGGTGCAGGTTGGTATGGAAAATCCGACCTATTTCGATTGATTCAGGTAGCCGATGTGGAGGTGGTAGCCCTGTGCGATGTAGATAAAAAAATGTTGACCGAAGCGGGGGAACTCGTTTCCAAGCGTCAAAAATCCAAAAAAGCACCGCAGCTTTTTGAAGATTACCGAGAACTACTTAAAGCCCATGCCTGTGACCTCATAGTGATTGGTTCTCCGGACCATTGGCATGCCTTGCAAGCCATTGATGCGATGAAGTCAGGTGCGCACGTGTACCTGCAAAAGCCGATTTCCGTGGACGTCATCGAAGGAGAAGCCATCGTAGCCGCAGCTCGAAAGTACAAGCGCGTTTGCCAGATTGGCACCCAAAGAAGAAGTACCCCACATTTGATTTCAGCAAAAAAACAAATTATTGACAGTGGACTTCTGGGTAAAATCAGTCATGCTGAAGTATGCTGCTACTACCATATGCGCGCCAATGGCAACCCAGCTGTGGAGCCTATCCCTGACTTTTTTAATTACGAAATGTGGACTGGACCTGCCCCCTTGCGCCCTTATGATGGACTGCCCCACACCCGCTGGTGGAGAACCTTTATGGAATATGGCAATGGCATTCCAGGCGACATGTGCGTACACATGCTGGATACAGTGCGCTGGATGCTGAAGCTTGGCTGGCCTACGCAAGTCACTGCCACAGGTGGAATTTATGTACAGAAGGAGGGCAAATCCAATATTGCAGATACCCAAACTGCCATCTTTGAATTTCCCGAGCTGAATGTGGTGTGGCAACACCGTACCTGGGGAAATACGCCCGATCCAGAGTATCCTTGGGCATTCAAGATTTATGGAGAAAAGGGGATGCTTGCAGGAAGCACGACCAAGGCTGACTTTTATCCTACGGATGCAAAAGCTCAGAAAATACACTTCGACTGTGTCTTTGAGAAGGAGCAATATCCAGAAGACCTTACCGAAGATCGCATTGAATTGAATGCAGCACCTGCCACTCGCCTACAAATGAAAGACTGGCTGGAAGCCATTGACAAAGACAGTTTACCGGTCGCCGATGTGGAAGAAGGGCATATTTCCACTGCCGCCTGCATCTTGGCCAATATCTCCATGGAACTTGGTGGGCGACCGCTGAAGTATGATTCAAAAACAAGAACAGTCCTAAACGATGCAGAGGCCACTGCTAAACTAAGACGGCCGTATCGAGGACCATGGAAACATCCAGAGCCGAGTACGGTTTAAGTTGTCGAAGTGTAGGAGATTAAGAGGAGAAGTCTGGGATATGAAAATATTCCAAGTTTTTGTTCGCAATCCAGGCCTGATAGGTTTTGAAAACCTATCAGGCCTTTCTTTTTATGTTCGTCTATTTTTAAAAAACTTATCCCTGCAAATTAAAACTTGAATTTTAGATTTGAAGAGATAAAGCGACAAATTTGCATTCAGTACTAAGATTTCACTTTTCTTAATCCTAAAGTTGAAAAAGCTTGTTATTCAATTCATTATATTATTTTTAATCCTGCATTTCTAAAATTTATTTTTAGATTTGCAGGAATGATACAGAGAAGACTTGAAGCTGATTTTTACTTTTCGATCCAGCACTTTCCCGTGACTGGATTGATTGGACCCAGGCAGGCAGGAAAAACTACCTTAGCTAAAACAGCCTTCTATCCGTTAGGCTCCATTTACCTGGACCTCGAGAAAAATTCAGATCTCAATAAAATCGAAGATCCTGAATTGTTCTTTACCGAGTACCAAGACAAAACAATCATTCTGGATGAAATCCAGAATGTCCCTAACCTTTTTCCATTAATCCGCTCGATGGTGGATGAAAACAGGAGGCCAGGAAAGTATGTGATTTTGGGATCGGCTTCGCCAAAATTATTAAGGCAAAGTTCAGAAAGCTTGACAGGGAGAATCAATTACCTGGAGATGACTCCGCTTAACCTCCTAGAAATCAATCAAGGCGATCAAAATAAACTTTGGCTTATAGGGGGATTTCCGGAGCCGTTTCTAAAAGACACCGAGCGATTTACCTCAGAATGGTATAAGTCATTTATTGCCAGCTATGTACAGCGGGATTTGCCCAACTATGGACTACCCGCTGATCCAAGGATCACCCGAAAGTTGTTGATGATGATCGCTTCTTCCAACGGTGGAATTATTAATTATTCCACTTATGGGAAGTCTTTGGGTTTGACCATCCCTACAATCAAAACCTATTTGAGTTTCCTCATCGAGGCTTTTTTGGTGAGAGAACTGCCGTCATGGCACATGAACATCAAAAAAAGATTGGTAAAGTCTCCCAAACTTTTTTTTAGAGACACAGGTATGCTTCACAATCTTCTGGGTATTTCCTCCATGGAAAACTTATTTGGAAACCTAGTGCTTGGGGCTTCTTGGGAGACATTCATCATTAATCAGGTGGCTGCTGTTTTGAATTCGGATGATGAAATGTACTTCTATCGGACCCAGGACGGCGCAGAAATCGACCTGCTCATCCGCCGAAACAACCAATGGCTAGCCGCAGCAGAAATCAAGTTCAGTTCTGCCCCAATCCTTACCAAAGGCACCTACATCGCTATGGAAGACTTGGGCATTCCTCAGCTCCATGTAATCGTACCTAAGGATGAAAACTATCCCATGGCAAAAAATATCCGGGTGATAGGACTGAGAGGGTTTTTGGAGTTTTTGGATCAATCCAAATAAGCAAATAGGACATACTATCCTTCGCTCCACATCATTACCGGCAAAATCTAAAATACCACCCACCCTACTAAAAACCAAACCATTGATGGTTCAAATGGCCAAGAAAAGCCAAAAGATCTCATTTCAACTCTCGATCAGGAAATGCAGCAAACAGAAATAGGGGGAAGGCCGATTTACAGAAAAGTAATCGATGGCAATTGGACTGTTTCGAGTGGTTTCAGTTTCAAATCCATTTCCCTCCTCGGCGTAGGAATCCCTCGATAATACCGCCTTATTCGCAATCCAGGATGCTCCCTGTCTGCGAAATAGTCCACAAGCTGGTCGAGCTGGTCTAGATCTACTGCTTCGATTCTCACTTTCGCCAGTCCGTCTCGGATCATGTCTACTTCTTTTGCTGCCGCATAAGAGAGGTCAATTACCCGTTTGGAGCTACTCGGCAAGCGGTCGTTAACGCGTACCACAACCGTCTTCCCATTTTTTTGATTGGTTACCCGAAGGATTGTGCCAAAAGGAAACGATTTGTGCGCTGCAGTGAGACTATCGAGGTAAAAAACCTCCCCGCTGGCAGTTCGCTTTCCCTGAAATTTGGCCGCATAATAGCTGGCCGTTCCGACTTGCATAAAGAGCGATTCTCCTTGAGCTAGGAGTAGCAGCGGCGAAAAAAGGAGAACAAAAAGTACTATAAACTTAAATTTCACGATCGAATCTACAATTTCCCTCCAACTAACCAATAAAGGTGCCAATTTCTGTCAAAGTCATTTCGAATGCTTACAAGCCTCTCATTAAATCCCGAATACTCACCGAAAGCAAGTTATCTCCCTCTATCAGTAGCTCAGGAGCACCCACCTCCACTAGTTTACCCTGATCCAAAATCAAGACTTCGTCTGCAAGTAGGGCCGGTCGGACGCGGTGAGTTACCACCAATACAGGAATCTCTTCCTTTAGCTTCAGAATCAAATCAAGCATTTTTTTTTCGGTCAGCCGATCCATAGCTCCTGTGAATTCATCCAGCAAAAGTGCTTTAGGTCCTTTAATCAAAGCCCTACCAATGCCTACTAGCTGCTTTTGACCTCCCGAAAGATTCACTCCTTCTTCTCCCACTTGAGTAAAGTACCCCTGAGGCATCCGCTCGAAAAATTCATGCAAGCCCAACTCCTGACATCGTCGAACCACTTGTTCAAAACCAGCCGGATTGGGATCCAAGCTGAGGTTATACCCCAGACTCCCATTAAAAATCTTAATCTCCTGAGGCACATATCCCACTTGTTCACGCCAGCTGGTTTTAGAAAAGTCTTGCAGCGACTTATCACCATTAAGCAGGATAGCTCCCGATTCAGGTGGATAAAGCCCCATCAAGACCTGTACTAGTGTACTCTTTCCACCCCCGGATTCGCCCAATAGTACGCTCAATTTCCCTTTCTGCAGCTCAAAAGTCAGCCCGCCAAAGAGTAGTTTTTTACTAGGAAAGCGGAAACTCAAATTCTCCACCTGAATCCGACTTACCGTCTCCGGAATTTGCGCCCCCTCTTCTACCTGCTCTTTTTTTAGCTGAACAAATTCATAGAGTCTATCCCCTGCGATCTGTGCCTCTTGAATTTGAAGATTGGCAAGGGCAAGTTTGTTCACTGCCGGGACTAGCATGCCGAGCATTCCACTTATGGCCACTAAAACTCCTAGATCCATTTGATTTTGTGCCAACAGATAGCAGCATGTACCCAAAACAGAAACCAAAAACACCACTCCTGCAAGTTGGGACACCAAGCCCAACCGATTGCTGACTTGTCCTAGCGCAAAAGCATCTTCCTGAAATCGACGATATCCCCTTTGATTGGCTTCCATAAAAAGTCCTTCTTTGGATTCTCCTTTGACGGCTCCAATGCCAGTGAGCGTATCGATAAAACCCGATTCCGAACCCGAATAGCTCACCATCACTGCCTTCTGACCCTTTTGGATCAGTCTGTGGTATTGGTAGACCAGAATAAAATAAACGGGGAGAAAAACAGCAACCCAACATCCAATTTCCCAAGAGTACAGGAAAATCGAAACCGTGGTCACAATTACCACAAAGGTATCCACCATCAGCTCTGTGGTCAAGACCGATACAGCCCGCTGAATGCGGCGAGAATCATTCATACGGGAGGTGATATCCCCGATTTTTCTAGAATCAAAAAACACCTTCGGCAATCCCAGCAACTGCACAAAAAATCCGCTGATCAGCCGGAGATTCAGCTCTTTGCTCTGATGTACCAAAATGGAAGCACGCAGGTAGCTGAGCACCGACCTACCGATCAAGAGGACAAAAAGCGATGCCAGACCCAAACTCAGCTTTTGCCAGGCTTGATTGGGCAGAAACTCATCAATGAGTTTCTGGGAAAAAACTGCCACAGCCAGCCCCAAGACTGTGACGACCAAACCTAGAAAACCCGAAATCAACAAAATCGGCAAATCCGGACGGATCAGGTCTAAGAACCATTTTTTCTTTTTCTGACGGCTACTTCCCGAGGTCTCAAACTCGGAACCTGGGCAAATTAAAATCAGCGTCCTGCTTTGCCAGATCTCCAAAAGTTCCTCCTCCGTGAAACAGCGAATACCAACTGCCGGATCCATTAGCTGGTACTTCTCTCCTTTTTTACCGTAGCATACCACAAAGTGGCTTAAATTCTGATTGATCACCACATGAAGAATGACAGGAAACTCCAAGTCATCCAAATAACTAATTTGCTTTACTCGGAAGGCATCGCCTTCCATCCCCAATTGCCGAGCAGCTTCAACCAAACCCAAAACAGTAGTTCCTTGAATGGCTGTACCACTAAGATTGCGTAAGTACTCCATCGAACTATCCCCATCAAAATACCGAATCACCGAAGCCGAACAGGCTACTCCACAATCGGAACTCGCCTACTGCAAGATCACAGGAATCTTAGCGGGAGTGATCATGGGCTTTTTGAATGGAAAGGGTCAAGTCTGACATGGATTCCGCCCCAAAGGTATAATCTACCAAATGCCCCTCTCCGTTATAGACAAACGTAGCGGGCACTCCTGTCAACTTAAAGGAAGCAGCTAATCTAAATAGGGTATCGGAATAAAAGCGATGCCTATTTATCCTATACAACCTGTATTTTATTGCAAAATTTTTGACTTCTTCAACCGGCTCGGATGAAACCCATAAAAATCGCGTAAGCGTATCCTCTCTAAAACTTCTTTCAATTAACTCAGCCTCTGATTGACAAATCGGACAGGAGGAATTGAAATAAATTAACCCCGAAGGAACATCAGTAGCATGGTCCCTAAGATTAACAGATCCAGAACACAAATCACTTACTACTAATTCTGGAAAAACTTGAAAAGAAATTTCTCTATTTGAGTTGTATAAATAAACCGACAAACAAATAACTATAAATAAAAATAGAATTGAACCCAAAAATGCAATTACAAGTTTTGTATTCATGCTATTAAATAGGATTAAATGGAAACTAAAAGCCACAAAACCAAAAACAACCCATAGAAAAACCCATAAGACAAAACTAAATAAATAGAATTTTTACTAGTAAGTAGAAATTTGTTAAGCAATAAATAGTAAATTGAAAATATAAATCCTAATTGAAAAATATTGATTCTAGACCAAATAAAATGATATTCTAAAAAATTAGAACTTGAAGATAAAAAATCTAAAACACTAAATGGATAGTAATAAAGTATATCATTTTTAATAGATGGCTGTTCAACGACCAAGAGTAAAGCCGAATTAGTAAAATCTCCAAAAATAACAAAAAGATATGAAACTAAAAATATTTTATTAAGTTCAGTAAAGGAAAAAGAAAATTTAAGCAAATAACCAACAGAATACATTAGAATTGAAAATACAAAGGATTTAAAAAGCAGCCAAATTGGAGACAATACTTCAACTATTATATTTATGATTAGACGAGTTTTACTTCCACTTACAAAAGTCCTATCTGAAGCATCTAAGCCAGATTCGTTCAGATAAATTAAATCCGACTAGACAAAATGATTGTAGATAATTGTAGAGATCAAATTAAAAGAAGCTACAACAACAAAAACCCTACAAAAAGAGTTATTTGAAAACTCAATTATTGGAGAGATCTTTAATGAAACAAAATTACTCATTACCTTTCAATTTTGCTAAATCTCGAATCATTTTATTGTACTCCATAGAATCCGGTATGAAATTAAAATTCTTCCAAAAATTTAGATCATACGGTATGTCTAGATCTCTCAACTCTGTTTCCCAGGCTAATACATTTCTATTCTTAACTTTTTCAAAAAACCGTTTATTGTCAAAAACTTCATTTACCCATAGTTCCATTTTTAAGACTTGAATACCACTCATAGATTCATTATCAATAGCAGATAGGTTCTCTGTACCTTAAGAAAAAAACCTAGATAAAAAATATCTATTATTGACCTTTCGATACTCCACAATCGAATAATTTGTTAGCGCCTTTTTCATAAATAAATCTGTTGTCAATCTATCATTCGGACTACGAACCATTTCAATTGAAACTATTGCAAAATCCGACAAATTAACTAAGAAAAATCCATTTGTTGAAAACATTCCAGTTGGTGCAGAAAAAGATATTTTAGCAGTTGGATCAGCCCCATTATTAAAAATAGAATCTAGTTTAAAATTAAAGAAATCTAAAATATCTTTATTAATACCTCTAAAATAAGAAGGCTCAACATGGTACCTTCTCAAAATATCTCTAAAATTTAAACTTATGAGAAAATCATTTTGATTGCCAAATAAATTTGATAGCAACTTTGTAAGTAAATCCTCTTCAACAAAATCTTGACTTTTCCTAAGGTTGTAAACTTGGACTTTTCTCCTTAAGGGATCAGACCGATAAGAATAATCATTGATGCCAATTGCAGCATCTAAGTATCGCACATAACTTGTGTCCTTCAAAACAGATTCTCGATAATATCCTTTTAACAAAAATTGTTTATTTGGATAATTTTCTTTTATTCTTGAAAATGCTTCTTTCATAATCTGTAATGATGAATCGGCCTTTACCACAACTTCATCCAGAAAAAACGGGTCTGGATACATTGGTATTAAAAGTTGGTTAGTATTAGAATCCAAATTAATTTCAAATGGCTTATATCCTAACAATTGAAAAACTAATGCTCCTTCCTTAAAATTAGTAGTAAATATAAAGTTCCCCTCCTTGTTAGTAAAGGTTCCTTGATTACCATTTTTAATGTAAACAGAAACATTCTCTAAGGCTTCCTTACTCTCAGCATCAATGACTTTTCCAAAGAATTTACTATGATCCTGAGAAAAAGCCTTTGTGCAAAACATAAAAATAATTACCTGAACAAAAAGACGCATCATTTAGCTACATTAATATACATTACTAAATAGTTTTTTAAAAAGTGAAAAATAGCCCCCTAAAAAAGGAAGCTATTAGCTTGTGACCCACTATTGAATTGCATCAAAATCATATCCGTAATCACCGCAGTTTGGCTTCCAAGCTTCAATAAACAAATTAATGCCTCCTTGCCAGCCTCCAGAATTCCACATGGTTGCTAAAGTCGTGCAATAGGTTGCGCGATCCGTTCCCCCCACCAGTTGTTCCATCTGGTCATTTGTTAATTTTTCCATAGTTGTTAATGGTTAGTGTTGAAATAATTTAATGAATTATAAATAGTAAAAAATCAGTGTTAACCTTCCAAATCACTTAGGGTCAGACACTTGCGATTATTAGAAAAGTACAATCTGAAAAATGAATTTTTTCGAAATAATATTTTGAAACATTCGTTATCCTCCTCCTATAATTCTTATCTTATTTGGAATTCACTCTATTTATTAACGTAACCAATTTATTTTCAAGTTTTATTATTTATTTTTCAAATCTTTAATTAATTCAAGAAATTTTTTGGTAAAAATTAATTCTATGGATTTTTGGCAAAATTAACTGACTAAAAAAAGTCGTAACCCTCTGACTTTGTTTTTCTTAAAAAGAGATCAGATTTCAATTGAAAAAGTTTCTCGGATAAATTTTAGACTTCTGAATTTCAAATAGGCACACAACCTATCCCAGACGACTGCCGAAAGTTCACCAAAGCGAACCGCAGACCGCATTTCCATTGGACACTAAAAAGAAAACGGTTTATCTTGTTAAGACAGAATCAATCAAAGGTGCCAATTTCTGTCAAAGTCATTACACCTGCTTGATAGGCAACATCCCTTCTTCTATCTTAGGGAGAATTAAATTGTTTTGACTTAAGAAAGCCGGTCTTCCCCACCGACTCCACGCTTAAATTTCAGATTAGACCAAGCACCATTCGAATGCTAAAAATCCTCCACACCGCAGACTGGCACCTTGGAAAACGCCTGCAAGAATACTCCCGCTTAGAGGAGCAGAAGCTCGTATTGGAGGAAATTTGCCAGGTAGCAGACCGGGAGGAAGTGGACTTGGTTCTCCTGGCAGGAGATATTTTTGACACCTTCAACCCCAGCCACGAAGCCGTCGAGCTCCTCTACAAAACCCTGCGCCGCCTCTCCAAGCAAGGAACCCGCCCAATCGTTGCCATCTCAGGGAATCACGACAGCAGCCAGTTTGTCGAAGCGCCCGACCCACTCGCAAGGCAGCTAGGCATCCTTTTTTACAGCCGCTACGACACGGTCATCCCCTGCGGCACCTTGGATGGAGGCGTAGAAATCACCCAATCGGAAAGTGGCTTTGTGGAACTCACCCTTCCCAAGTACGATTTCCCCATCCGCATCCTCCTGGCGCCCTATGCCAACGAAGTCAGTCTTCGCACCTACCTCGGTGAAGAAGACCGAGAAGCTGCTTTTCGTGAGCTGCTTTCAAGTAGATGGCAGAATCTCGCAGACACCTATTGCGATGCCGAAGGCGTCAACCTATTTATGGGTCATTTCTTTTTTGCGGACGCAGAAAGCCCGAACACAAAGCAAGCTGAACCGGAATCCGAACGGCCCATCCTTCACATTGGTGGCACACAAGCACTTTATACGCAAGATCTCCCAGCGCAACTGCAGTACGCTGCCCTCGGGCACCTCCACCGCTACCAGCGCGTGGGAACTAACACTTGCCCGGTAATCTATTCGAGCTCTCCCCTCGCCTACTCGTTTTCAGAAGCAGACCAAGAAAAAAATGTGGTCTTGATCCATGCCGCTCCCGGCCATCCAATAAGCTACCAGCCAATCGGACTACAACAGGGCCGCCCACTCTACCGGATGCGTTTTGACAACCTTCCCGAAGCGCTCGCCTGGCTAGAAGCCAATCCGTACTGCTTCGTAGAACTTACCTACCTCACGGATGAGTCCATTGATGCCTCCACTCGAAAGGCACTATTCAAGGCACACGACGGCATCGTCAACCTGATTCCACAGCTCCGGCAGGATCTCGGCCAAGAGCGCCATGACCTACAGGTAGAAGACTTGGGCAAAGACATGGAATCCCTATTTCGCCTATACTACAGCAGTGAAAAAGGAATGGAGCCCAATGCTTCCCTAATCGACCTGTTTAAAGAAATCACCAGCAAGACTGACGCCTCATGATCCCAATACGACTAGAAATTGAAGGATTGTACTCGTACAGAGAACGACAAGTCATCGAGTTTGACAACCTTACTGCCGCAGGGCTATTTGGCATCTTTGGCGCTGTAGGAAGCGGGAAGTCCGCCATTCTGGAAGGCATCTTAATTGCCCTCTATGGACACCCAGAGCGGGTATCCGCCACCGGCGAACGCGCAAGCATGGTCAATCTGCAGCATCCAGAGGTAGACCTCAAGCTGACCTTTCGCTCGGGTCCAAACAATGCACGCACCTACCTCGCTCGCTACCATGCCAAGCGGAATAAGAAGGATGCAGAAAAAATAGAAACAGCAGCACACATCTTCTACGAGCAGGTAGGCCAAGAATGGCAAGCCACCGACAAAAAAGCCGAAGAACTGGTCGGCATGAGCAAGGAAAATTTCAAGCAAACCATCATCATCCCTCAAGGAAAGTTTCGGGAATTTATCGACCAAAAGCCGCTGGAACGGGCAGAAATGATGCAGCAGCTCTTTGGGCTAGATCGATTTGATCTTTCCGCCCAAACCGGAAGTCTGCTCAAGGCCACCCGAGAGCAGAAAATCCGACTGGACACCCAGCTCCAGGGCTTGCAGGATATTTCCACCGAACTAAGGGAGGCAAAAGAACAGGAATTTGTAGCCCTTTCCCAAGAGACGGTACAAGCGAGCCGCCTGCTCGAACAAGTAACTGCCTCCTTGAAAAAAATGGAAGGAACCCGCAAATCCTTCCTTGAGCTCCAAGAATTGCGCCTGCTCCAGGAGCGCCTGACGGCACAACTCCCCGAAATGGCCAAAAAAAGGCAATTATACCGTGATTTTCTCAACGCCAAAACCTACCTCAGGCCCATCCATGACCGCATACAGGATCTGGAAAAAGACCTGGAAAAATACCGGGTCAGCCTTACGGATTGTTCCCGATTCAAGCTGTCTTTTGCTGAGGAAATCCAGAGCTTGCTACAGGAGGAAGAAGATTTTCGGAAGATCAATGAGCTACGCCCACAGCGAGAGGCAAAAATCCGTGACCTAAAAAAAGTACTGGAAATTCAGGTCTTAACTAGTAACCAATCCCTGCGCCAAAAAGAGGTGGATGACCTGCTTCCCTCCCTGGAAGCCCAAACGAAGGAAATCCAATCCCTAGAACAAGAAATCAATTCCCTCGAACTGAGGCAAGCCGATCTCCCCAACGCAGACCCTTCCCTACTGGTGGAGCTCAAGACCAGCCACCACCAATTGCAGGCCAACCAGAAACGCCTAGTGGAACTCGGCATCATTCTCCAACAAGGAGAAACCCAGCTAGCCATGAGTGCGGAGCAACTAGCCCAGCTGTACGCCAAAGTGCCAGCACCGGCAACCAGCCTTGAGACTTGGTTGGAGGACCAAAAATCGACAGTGAAAGAACTGCAAACGCGTCGAGAAAACCTACAGCGCACCCAAGGATTGGCCGCGCATGCCCACCTCTTGGAGTCCGGCCTACCCTGTCCGCTCTGCGGAGCGGCGGAACACCCACAGCCACTTCAGTCTGGGGAGGCTGCTCAATCGCTTCAAGACGCAGAGGAAGGGTTGCAACAGGCCGTGGAACTCCTGGAAGAAATCCGAGAGCTGATCCAGAAAAAAGAGCGAGAAGAGATTCAACGCAGCAACCAAGCAAAAAATCAACAGGAAAAACGAGTGGAACAGCAGTCTCTGCTCTCCCAACAGGAAGCCCTATGGCTGAAATTACAGCCCTTGGGTCTCCAAGAGGAAGGTCAACTCGTCGAGCGCGTCTCCCTACTTAGTCAAGCCCACCAGGCTGCTGAGGCGGTAAAACTCCAGCTTCAGGCGCTTCGCAAAACGTTGGACACCAAAAGGACCGCAAGGGAAGAAGGCGCAACCCACTTGCAGCAAGCCCAACTGGCCAACCAAGACCTACTCTCCAGAATCGCTGGAAAACAGCAGGAAATCAAAGACCAAGAATTCTGCGATCCTTACCTTGAAAAAAGTGCTGATGCCATTTTGAAGGCCATCACCACGGTGGAGCAGAACATCGAAGCGGCCGCCACTTCACTCGTAGGCATTCAAAAGCACCTCCAAGAAAAGAAGATCGCCCAGTCCAAAAACGAGGCTGACTTGGCAAACTTCCAACAGCTCATTCACACCAATCAAGACCGCTTGACTAGTGCACAAAAGGACTTTGAGACGCAACGGGAGGCGCATGGCTTCCTTGATTTGGCACAGCTCCTTCAGCTTTTTCAACACGACCTAAACGCAGAAAAAACCGATGCCGATCTCCGGAAGTTTGATCAACAGCAGGTCACTACACAGTCTCGGATTGAAACCTTAGTTTCCGCCGAGGGGGAGGAAATGGAGTCATACTCAGAAGAGGGTTTTCTTTCACTCCAACAGGAAGTTGCAGGAGCTCAGACCCAGGAAAAAATGCTTCAAGCACAAGTAACCCTACTTGAGCAGCAACGCAAAGAGATTTCGGTCAAGCTGGAGGAGAAGGAAAAATTGACCACCACCTTCCTAACCGTGGAGACACGAGAGTCCCACCTCAAAGAGCTGGAAAGGCTTTTTTCCGGCAAAGGATTTGTCAAATACGTGAGCTCCATCTACCTGCGCGAACTCTGCAACACGGCCAACAAGCGGTTCATGACCTTAACCAAAAATAGCCTTCGCCTCGAAATAGACGATAGCAACACCTTTTGGGTGGTTGACTACCTCAATGGTGGCAAGAAACGCCTGCTCAAAACCCTTTCCGGGGGGCAGACCTTCCAAGCCTCTCTCTGCCTTGCACTGGCTTTGGCAGAAAAAGTAAAAGCCCTGAATCAGGCGGATCAAAGTTTTTTCTTTTTGGACGAAGGATTCGGAGCACTAGACAAAAACTCCCTCCGCGTGGTATTTGAAACCCTCAAAGCACTGCGGCACGAAAACCGCGTGGTGGGCATCATCAGCCATGTGGAAGAACTGCAGCAGGAAATTGGTGTATATGCTCAGATCGAGCTTGACCCAGAAAAGGGCTCCCAGATTCGCTACTCCTATTGACACAAAGAAGCCGACAACGAAAAGGCTTTTTCGACTATGCGCTGAAAATCGAGCATATGAACAGAACCTGCAGGATAATTGAGCAAAAAAATACCCTGACCAGGGCCAGGGATTTTTTGAACTAAGAAACCTTACAAGAAAATGTTTTGGTTGACCAAAGCCAACTCTTCGGGGCGGATGCTGTGCTCGGAATCCTCAAAGAAGGTTAGGCTCACCTCCGCTCCCATGTCCCGAAGGAGCTGGGCCGAATCGCGTATTCGTTGCGCAGGTACGTGGATATCCCGAATACTGCTGCTTATGCTGATAGGAGTGCCCTCAAAGCCTCCCACGTATTTTTCTTTTTTTAATTGCTCCCCGATGAGTCCTCCCGTGAAGGCTATAACACCACCTAAGGGTTGGGCGTTTCGTGCTGCAAACTCCAGAGAAAGACAGGCTCCTTGAGAAAAACCGAGCAAGTAAATCTGCTTGGCGGGCATTCCCTCTTGGATCAACTGCTCTAACAGGAGCGAAACTTTTTTAATAGACGATTCTAGCGAAATAAAGTTGCCTTCATCAGAAGCCAAAAATCCAAAAGGATACCAGGACTGCTGATTTGCCTGAGGAGCAAAGACTGCCGCTTCAGAAAGCCTCAAGTGAGGCACAAGGGACAACATGCTAGCCGCAGTACCTCCTCTGCCGTGCAGCAGGATGAGTGCCTTCTTGGCTTGAGCCAAGGGAAGGCCTTGATGAAGTGCATCAAACATAGTTTTCTG
The DNA here is from genome assembly GCA_040403475.1 of Algoriphagus sp. Classification (GTDB taxonomy): domain Bacteria; phylum Bacteroidota; class Bacteroidia; order Cytophagales; family Cyclobacteriaceae; genus Algoriphagus. Next base: position 19,727 of record JBBAKO010000003.1, read on the forward strand.
GTTGGTTGGTGATGGGTACTAGCGCTGCCTCGATGCTTTTACGCTTGGGTTCCGCCCAGTCCGGCAACTTCAGCAATTCGCCCAGATGGGCTTTCTCCTCGTCAATGGCAAACCCTGGCGTATCGGTAGCGATCTCAAAAAGCACCCCTCCGGGTTCTCTAAAGTAAATGGAAGTAAAATAAGTACGGTCCCGAACTTCCGTCACGCCATAGCCTTTTTGGAGGAGGAGCTGTTGCATTTCCAGCTGCGTCTCTGCAGTAGCAGTTCTGAAGGCAAGGTGGTGAACCGTGCCGGCACTCTGCATGCCGCGCTGCCCAGTCGGATTTACCAAGATGTCAACGATATCCCCCGGCTTGCCCGCTATCCCGTAGCGGTAGCGATCCCCCTCTTGGCCTAGGTAGCGGTAGTTCATCTCCTCCAGCAATAGCTTTTCAGTCAATTCCTTGCTGCGCAAAACCAAAGTTGCCCCATAAAACCCTTTGATCGCATGCTCCAAAGGAACGGTGCCATACGTCCAGCCTTCTCGGTCGTCGGCATCGTTGGCCACAAGCTCGATGCCCATGCCGTCATGGTCTTCAAACCGAATGAGTGCGACGCCAAAGCGCGTCAGCCTGTTTGAAACAGGGATACCAAATCGCTTCAACCGCTCCTCCCAAAACGCCAAGCTGTCGATACCGACGGAGAAGGCGGTATAGGTCAATTCCCCCACTCCTTTACTCCCTTTTCGAGCCCCCACAAATGGGAAGGTGGTGAAAACCGTTCCAGGTCGTCCAAGTGCATCGCCAAAATAAAAGTGGTACACGTCTGGAGAGTCAAAATTGATGGTTTTTTTGACTAGCCTCAAGCCAAGTATGCCCGAATAAAAATCGACATTTTGTTGAGGGTGGCCCGAAATGGCCGTGATGTGGTGGATTCCTGAGATGAGCGCTTGCATGGATGTAAGAAAGGATAGTTGTACAAAAGAGCTGCCTTTCAGCAGCTCTTTTGAGGTAAATAAGAAAAGAGGTACGTTGGCTTATTGCTTTACCAACTGAACGCTCAACTGCAAACGTACTTGGTCACTGACCACAACCGAACCTGCCTCTGTAATGGCAGACCAAGTGAGTCCAAACTCTTTGCGTGAAATACTGCCTTCCATCTCAAATCCAGCTTTGGTTTGTCCGTAAGGATCGGCTACGGTTCCTCCGTAAGTCACATCCAAAGTCACCTGCTGGGTAATTCCCTTTAGCGTGAGATCTCCTTGGAGCTGGTATTCTCCGCCATGATTGACGATTTTCCCAGCAAAAGCGATCGATGGGAAGCTAGCAGTATCAAAAAAGTCTGCTGATTTGAGGTGCTGATCTCGATCGGATTGGTTCGTGTCGATGCTATTTACATCTAGGCTAAAGGCAACTGCCGCTCCTGAAAAATCATCAGAAGTAGATTCTGCATGTCCTTCAAACTTTCGGAAGTAACCGGTTACGGTAGAAATTACCAAGTGCTTTACTTTAAATGCTACCTCGGAGTGGGTAGGGTCGATGATCCATTTTGTGGTGCTCATAGTTGTTTTGGTTTAAGTTTAGAATTTAGAATAGATAAGTTTTAGTAGAAATTTCAGTTGAACTACCCTCGAAGTTTGTCCAATAAGCCATTGAGAAGACTAAGTTCAGCTTCTTCGAGGTGAATTACTTTTTTATTGATCGCTACAATTTCAGGCTCCAATGATTCCAATAGGCGTAGCCCTTTTTCGGTGATGAGTACATCCACTTTGCGGCGATTTTCAGGGCATTCATCACGCTTCACCAAGTCCTTGGCTTTCAACTTATCCACCAGCCTTGAGGCATTAGACATCGTATTCAGCATCCGCTCTTGGATGGCAGCGATGGTAGCGGGCTTCCCCTGCTGCCCACGCAAAATCCGCAGAACGTTGTATTGCTCGGGAGAAAGATCCATGGGTTTCAATACGGCAGTTTGGAAATTCACCAAGTAACTGTGGGTGTACAATAAGTTGACCACCACCTTGTTGTAGGTATCCTTAAATTCCGACTGTTTGATTGCTTCTTCAATCTTTCCCATGGTCTCGCCTTTCAATTGATGTATATACATTTATTGTAGGCAAAAGGTTCAGGTTTTGTTGAAAAAATTACCTAGGGACACCTAAATACTTGATAAATAGCTTATTAAAAAATGAATTTGTCAACAGCTAACGGTCCACTTTCGACAGCCGATTCGTTTGGTAACAAGTAAAAAATCTAAAATTAGATAGGTTTTTCACAAGCTGAACAATTGACTGTGGTCCGTCGACCGTCAACCGTGGACCGATGTCAACTTTTCAGCCAATCCTTCAGCAACCGATTGACCTCCTCTGGCTTTTCGATGCAACTGCTGTGCCCTGCACCTGAAATGGTCTCTAGCTTGGAACCAGCAATCCCTTGGTGAATAAAAGCCGCTTTTTGCGGGGTGGTCGCCACATCCTCATCTCCTACAATCACAAAGGTAGGACATTTGATTTTGGCAAGCTCCTCCTCTACCCCCTTCCGGTAGATCACCCCTTCCACAGGGCCAGTGATGGATTTTTTATTTGAAGTCAATTCCTTTTTCCAATGACGGATGGCGTCAACTTGAGCAGGATCGGCGAGCCAACTTTTGGCAAACATGATTTTCATGACCTTGCTCGCTATGGGAGGGATTACCCCTACCCAACGCACCACGCCATTGAGCAACTTGTACTGCGGTAAATTCTCTAAGGGCTCCGCATTGGCAGAAGTCTCGAGCAAAGTCAAGCTTTTGACCAATTCCGGGTGACGAGCAGCGAGACGCATGCCCACAAAGCCGCCCATGGACAACCCTATAAAATGAACTGGGCCGCCAACCAAGGACCGGATTAATTCTGCAGCATCTGCAGCCACCGTATCCATGTCGTAGGGACCTCCAACCTCACTACTACCTTGTCCACGATGATCGTAGGCAATCACTCGGTACTGCTTTGATAATTCAGCGACTTGCGCAGCAAACATCTTGTGACTCCAAAGTAAGCCATGTGAAAAAACCAAAGTCTCGGATCCAGATCCATGTTCTTGGTAAAATAGTTTGGTCTGGGAAAGTGTTACAAACGGCATAATTTTATAGAGATAAGGTAAAGAGAGTCAACCCAATAATTTACTAAAAAAAGAAGGAGAGGCGCTAGGTGAGCTCTCCTTCTTTCTATTCAAAAAGCCAAAAATGAAAAGCTTACCAATCCAATCCTGGCTGAGTAATGCGTGCATTTTCACGAGCCTTGTGCTGATCTACAATAGCGCGTACATCTTTAAGAAGTTGCTTCGCATCGTACACGATACCATCCTTCACGGTGTACTTGACACCACCTACGCGAATCGGCTCGTTTGCCTCACTGGTGCGAATCGCACCAGTACCATACAATACCTTCAAGTTTTGAAGTGGGTTTTCCTCCAAGATGACAAAGTCTGCCAACTTCCCTACTTCTACCGTACCTAAGTCCTTATCCAGGCCTAGGGCTTCCGCCCCATGCATGGTCGCAGCTCGGATAACTTCCAAAGGATGGAATCCTGCCTCACGCAACATTTCGAGTTCACGAATGTAGGCAAAGCCATACAGCTGGTAAATAAACCCTGAGTCAGAACCTGCAGTTACTCTACCTCCACGATTTTTGTATTCGTTCACGAAAGTCATCCAAAGACGGTAATTGTCTTTCCACAATACTTCTTCTTCAGTGGTCCAGTCAAACCAGTAGGAGCCGTGAGACTGACGGTTGGGAGCATAAAAACGCCAAAGTGAAGGTAGCGTATACACGCCATGCCACTCCTGCGTGCGTGCGCGCATGAGATCCCGATTGGCCTCGTAGATATTGAGTGTAGGATCCAACGTGAAATCCAACTCTAGCAACTCGTTCATCACCTTATTCCAATGCTCGGAGAAAGGTGGAGCTGCCTGCTGCCATAGCTTTCCTGCTTCTGCAAAGCGATGCTGCTCATTCTGGTAATTGTAATCCAATCTGAAATTTTGAATGGTTCGATCGGTAAACAGCGCCTCAGGAAGCCCATACCAGTGTTCCATGGAAGTAAGTCCAGCACGTGCAGAATGAAGCACATTCCATCTAGCCACATCCAATTGTTGGTGGTGCATGGCAGACTTTAATCCAATACGCTTATTTTCTGAGATTGCTGCCTCCATCACTTCAGGCTTCGCTCCAAAAAACTTGATTCCATCTGCTCCTTTTTCTTTGTTCTCATTCACCCAAGCCTTTGCTTGCTCGGCATTGTTGATGGGACCCTTAGCTCCCTGCCCAAAGGATGTGTAAGCCAAGATTCTTGGTGCAGTAATCTCATTGGCAGCAGATTTTTTCTTGTGGTCCAAGACCCAAGTGAGTCCATTTCCTGCCGATGGGTCACGCACAGTCGTAATCCCATGCGCCATCCAAAGTTTGAATACGTATTCTGCTGGAGTGCCTTGTCCTGAACCGCCGATATGCCCGTGCATGTCGATCAAGCCTGGCATGAGGTAGTGCCCGGTCAAGTCCATGACCTTCGTTTTATCATCTGCTTTGGGGCGACGATTTTCGTTGATCGGCACACCAGGATAGCCTACGGCTTGTATTTGAGTGATGCGGTTTTTCTCTACCACAATATCCACTGGACCTAGTGGGGGCGCACCGGTGCCGTCAATAAGCGTCACGCCACGAATGATCAATTTCTCATAAGGGCCCTCTCCCTCTGCTCTTGCAGGGGAAGGCATAATTTGTGCACTGGACCAGCTGACGCTAGCAACCAATGCGAGACCGAGGAAAAGTATTTTTTTCAACATAGCTAGTTGGGTTCTTAACGTGTATAAGTTAGGGGAAATACAGAAATGAAAAAATACTTTTATGATTAACTCAAATCGTTGACAGACGACGGTCCACAGTCGACTGCCCACCCTCTTGAACTACAACCTTTATTTTCTTCGGTTAGTGGTGAAGAAGTGAAGATTCATGAATCCTATTTGTAAGTAGGGACAACAAAAAAGCCCCGAACGGACGGGGCCTTTAATTTGTTAAACGGATTGAATCCCTTGACTTAGCAAAAACTTATCCAATCGATTAGAAGTACGATTTATAAATACCTCCCCTGCTGTCGACAATGGACTGTCAACCGTTGACTATCTGCATTTTACAGATCCTTGAATTTGTCCATGATTTCCTCGGAAATCCCAGTGAAGGAATATCCTCCATCATGAAAGAGATTTTGCATGGTCACCATACGAGTCAAGTCCGAAAACAGGGTCACAATGTAATCGGCACATGCATCTGCCGAGGCATTTCCCAAGGGAGCAAGCGCTTCTGCAAAGTTGTAGAACGAATCAAATCCTCCAATACCGCTACCTGCAGTGGTTTTGGTAGGAGATTGAGAGATGGTGTTAACCCGAACTTTCTTCAGTTTACCATAACGGTACCCATAGCCTCTGGCGATACTTTCCAGCAAGGCCTTGGCATCTGCCATATCCGTGTAGAAAGGAAATATCCGTTGTGCTGCGATATAGGAAAGCCCTACTATAGATCCCCATTCTTTCATGACATCCATTTTTTCGGCTACCTGCATCATTTTATGGAAAGAGATCGCAGACACATCGTAGGACTTCATGGCCCAATCGTAATTGAGATCGCCGTAGGCTTTGCCCTTCCGGATGTTTGGAGACATGCCGATAGAATGTAAAATAAAGTCAAAATCCGCTCCTAAAAACTCTTTTGCCTCAGCATATAACTTTTCAATATCCTCTACGACGGTGGCATCTGCACCTACAACAATGGTGTTGCACTCCTGAGCAAGTTCTTTGATCGCTCCCATACGCATGGCAATGGGCGCATTGGTCAAGACAAATTTTCCGCCTTGTTCCTTTACCTTGAGTGCAGTTTTCCAAGCAATTGAGTTTTCATCAAGTGCTCCAGTAATGATTCCTACTTTTCCGGTAAGTAAATTTTGTGACATATAGCAATGGGGTTGGATTCAAAATCTGCGGTAAAACTACATAAAATTTAGGAGTTAGCCCCTCAATTCATCAAGAGCTCTTTGGCACTAGTCTGAGCAGCAAGCGAAGGATTGTCTCCTGCAATCATTTTTGCTAGCTCATGTACCCGTTCCTCGGCAGTCAATTGCTTGACCTTGGAGATGGTTTTTTCTGCACTATGATCCTTGTAAACAAAGAAATGCAGGTCACCCTTGGCAGCCATCTGTGGAAGGTGCGTGATGCAAATCACTTGGTGGTTTTGTGCAATGACCTGCATCATGCGGACCATCTGCAAGGCCACTTCACCCGAAATACCGGAATCTATCTCATCGAAAATGAGCGTAGGCAAGGCCATTTTGTCGGCCATCAGGTACTTAATCGCAAAAAGTAAGCGCGAAAATTCACCTCCTGAGGCTACTTTTTTCAAGGGCAGTAGCGGCATCCCTTTGTTGGCCGAAAAAAGCAACTCTACCCGATCTCCACCGGAAGCATGGGGATCAAGGGCTTGTCTCTCCAATTGAATTCGGGCATTTTCCATCCCCAACTCATGCAGCAACTCCTCCAATGCCCGTTCGAAAGAAGGGAAGCAAGCTTTTCGCTTTTGGCTAAGCAGCTCAGATGCCTGAAGCATTGCCTTTTCCTTCTCAAGTTGATCTCTCTTGGCGGCAAGCAACTGATCTTCTACCTGCTGCACTTGAAAAACTTGGTCCGCCAACTGGCTTTCTAATTCCATAAGCTCCTTCACGGTCTGCAGGCCATGTTTTTTCTGCAATTGATAGATTTTGCTGAGACGATCACGGGTACGTTCCAATTTTTCAACATCCACTTCAACGACACTATCCTCGTCACCCAAGCTTTCTACCAAATCATTTAATTCAATTAAAGCCTCCTGAAATCGCTGTCGGTAACTGCCAAAAGCCTGAGCCAATCGCTCCAAGCCCTGCAAACTCGATTGAATATGCCCCATGCCCTGAAGTACTCCAAACTGCTCGTCCTGGAAAAGGGAAAGAATTTCCCGAATCTTTACTTTAATATCTTCTGCATTTTCAAGGATCTGCTGACTCGCCTCTAACTCTTCTTGTTCCCCGGCTACAAGCGATAGACTACTCAACTCATTCAATTGAAATTGATTGAAGTCGAACTCTTTTTTAAGCCTTCCCGACTGAATTGTAAGTTCTTCTAGTCTTTTTTTGGAGGACTTAAACTCTTTGAAAACCTGTTGGTAATCAGCTCGCTCCACTGCGGTTTGGGCAAATGCATCTACCAAGCCCAACTGAAAATCACCTTCTCCCAAGAGTAAGGTGTCGTGCTGGGAATGTACATCCATAAGCTTCTCCCCCAAGGTCTTCAAATGATCCAATAATATCGGAGTATCATTTACGAAGGATCGAGATTTGCCATTTGGACTAATTTCCCTTCGGATAATGCAGCTGTCCTCATAGTCTAGTTCGAGCTCCTCAAAATATTCCTGAAGGCCGTAGGATCGAATGTCAAAAATCCCTTCCACCACACATTTCTTCGTTTCATGAAGCAACACCTTGGTATCCGCCCGATTGCCAAGCAAAAGGCCTACAGCTCCAAGCATAATCGACTTACCCGCTCCAGTTTCACCTGTAATCATACTCAATCCAGCACTGGGCTGCATGGCCAAGTGATCGATCAACGCATAATTGGATATTTTAAGTGAAGTAAGCATGAATTAAGGATGGCTTTCCAACAAAACTAAAGGATAAGCTTCAGCTTTTGAGCAGCTCGTTGTATTTTCTAGCGTTATTCGGATCGATTTCAAGGAGTAGCGGAACGGCTTTTTCGCGAATCTCAAATGGAGCATTCTTCAATAGCTGAGCAATTTCATCACTTTTAGCATCGACAAAACTGATTGTAAAAATCCCATTGGGCTGCAATCTATTGGCTTCCGCAACACGTTGAATCGCTTCCAAAATGGAAGTATAGGCTTCCTCTGGCGCCGTAGCGAGTTGGTCTATCCCTTTTCTGTGATACAAATAAAATGCCTCCCGAATAGGGGCATACACGGTTGAAATGTAAATGTCATTGATCAGCCAGTAGCGACTTCTTCGGTCATTGGGATTTTGAACCCAGCCAGCACGACCCGATTGCTGGGCATTGTTTACGATATCATTCGCTACTTCGAAATAGGGATTACCCCCTTTAAGCGAAAAAGTGTCGTAATCCATGCCAAGCGCGATGTTCGCATAGAAGGCAAGTAAGGAACTGATGTTATTTAAAAACGAAACTCGATTGAATTCGAGCGGTTGCGAATCTTGGTATTCAAAAGTCCAATTTCGATCAATAAAGTTGAGCACCACCGTCTCGTAGTTGGTTCCAAAAACTGGACGTACCACCTGCACCTGCACGGTCGCACTGTAAACCCCTACTTGTGGCACCTGGTTGATGGTAATTAACAAGTTTCCTTTGATTCGCTCTTCAGGCCTAAACTCATCTGAAGTCCAGGTTCTCCCATTCAAAAACTGTTCAAAGCTGGTCTTCATCTGGCTAAAGACCTCCGTACCTTGAAATCTAGAGCGATCGCTATTGATGATGACCCTAAAATCAAGTTCTTGAGCCTTGATTTCTATAAAAAATCCAAGAATTCCAACTAGGATGAGTATCCCTTTTTTCATGTACTAAACTTACAAAAAATCTTTAGCTCCTCGTCAAGAAGCTACTTTTTTGACTTCCTCCAAAATAATTTCAGCAATCGCTTCTTTAGATAAAAGCGCGGTTTGAACTTCATTTCCTCCTTTATGAAAAATACGAACCTGGTTAGTATCGTGCTTAAAACCTGCTCCAGCCTCTGTTGCTGAATTCAACACGACCAAATCAAAATTTTTCCGGACCATTTTCGCTTTGGCATTCACCTCTTCCTGCTCAGTTTCCAAGGCAAAGCCAACATGAATCTGGTTGGCACTTTTTATTTTCCCAAGGGCAAGAGCAAGGTCCACATTTGGCACCAAGCGAAGGGTTAGTTCTTCGCCAGCCTTTTTTATTTTTTGAACAGCTGCATTTTCAGGTCTAAAATCCGCCACAGCAGCGGCAAATACCACCACATCCATCTGTGCATGCAAGGACTTGGCTGCTTCAAACATCTCGGTGGCCGTAGTCACACGATGGATCTGAAATCGGCTTTCGTCCAACTTCAAAGCAACGGGGCCTGCGACGAGGGCAACTGATGCCCCTTGGGCTTCAAATGCTTTGGCTAGGGCATAGCCCATTTTCCCGCTGGAATGATTACTTAAAAACCGAACAGGATCGAGTGCTTCTTGAGTTGGCCCCAAAGTAATCATAACTTTCTTGCCCTGAAAATCTTTCTTGGGATTAAAAAACTGAATGACCTGCTCTAGAATATGCTCCGGCTCCATCATCCTTCCTTGGCCAGAGAGACCACTGGCCAACTCCCCAGTTTCGGCATCCAAGACTATGTTTCCAAAGGAGGCTACTTTTTCCAAGTTGGCCCGAACGGATGGATGCTGGTACATGTCCAAATCCATGGCGGGCGCAAGCATCACAGGACAACGGCAGGAAAGATAAGTTGCAGTCAGTAAATTGTCACAACCTCCTTGAGCAAATTTGGCTAGCGTATTCGCGCTCAGAGGAGCAACTATAAATAAGTCGGCCCAAAGGCCTAGCTCCACATGATTGTGCCATTGACCGGAGCTTTTTTCAAAAAAAGCAGAAAGTACCGGTCGTTTGGAGAGGGTAGCTAAGGTGAGGGGGGTAATAAAATCAAGAGCAGAGGTAGTCGCTACAAGCTGTACCTCTGCTCCAGATTTGATAAGCAAGCGCGTTAAAATCGCTGTTTTATAGGCGGCAATGCTGCCCGTAACACCGACTAAAATTCGCTTGCCCTTAAGATTCATTGGAAATTACTCCGCTCCTTCTTGCGATGGAAATCTGTGGTGGATTTTTCCCTCTGTGAACTCTTCCATCGCTAAAGAGGTTGGCTTAGGCATCCTTTCGTAAAACTTGGAGATTTCGATTTGCTCCTTGTTTTCGAATACTTCTTCCAAATTGTCTACAGTAGAAGCAAACTCTGAAAGCTTGTTGTTCAATTCTTCCTTCAAGGTAGAAGAAATTTGCTTTGCACGCTGACCCACGATGTGGATCGACTCATAGATATTGCCTGTTTGATCGGCAACTTTGTCTAGGTCTCTGGTGATGATTGATGGATTAACAGCCATATGAATAAGTGTTTAAATGCGTGTAACTAAATTAATTTGAGGAGGTAGTTGTTGCCGCCTCTTCTGCAGCTTTCTTATCTGCAATTTCTTTTTTCTGCTTGGAATACGCCTGAATCTCTTCTTTCGTCTGTTCCTCTAATTTTTTAACCTCTCCCAAATACCCACTTGCTGCATACCTTCGGTAAAAATTGTTTGCAAACTTCAAGGCATCATTCAAGCGATCCTCTTTTTTGTCAAAAGCACTATTCTTAGCGTAAGCATACCCCACTTCAACCAAGCGGTAGGCGAGCTCTTCATTGCGCTTGCTTTCCGGAAAGTCTTTGGCGAAGTTTTGAAAGTTAATGATACAAGCCCTGTAAAAGTCGCCCGGAAACAAGCCTTCCTTCAATCGGTAGTACATTTCTGCCTCGCTGTAAGCCTTTTCTTCAAATCGAGATTCCAAATCTTTCAACATGTCCATTGCCCGCTCATAGCTGGCAGAGGCTGGAAACTTACTTACAAATTGCTGAATGGCCGTAACCGCTTCTTTGCTACTCTGTTGATCTAAATTGTAGTCTGGAGCATCTAAGTACAAGGAATACGCATGCATAAATAATGCTTCCTCCGCCAGTGAACTTCGGTTGTAGGTTTTGAAAAAGGTATTAAAATATCCAGCCGACTCGATGTACCTGTCCGTTTTAAAATGGCAGTTGGCATAGTTGTATTCCGCCATTTCAGCCTTTTCAGATCCCTTAATCACAGGAAGTACCTTTTCATACAAGATGATTGCCTTGTTGTACTCACCTTCTTGGTAGTATTTGTTGGCGCCATTGTACAGCTCCTCCCAGTTGGTACTCTTTTCCAACTTGGCAAAAGGTCCACAGGCTCCTAGGAGAACCAAGACGAATACAAAGATGATCGAATAGTGACGCATGATTAGTTAAAGGACCGCAAAGATAAGGGATAATTGTAAGATTTCAAATGAAATACAAAGGACAGCAAGCCTTACTTTTTCACCTGTAATTTCTTAGTGACCACATTTTTATTATCAACGAATAAGGTGTAGAAATACACCCCGGGCTGGAAGTCCGCCACATGAATAACCAAACTATTTCGCGTAGGATCCAATTCATATTCTGCAATGGGATTGCCTATAAAACTGGTCACTGTGATTTTTGCTTTGGATTTTGGATTTACGACCGTGTAATCCAATTGCGCTACCCGGTTGCTAGGATTGGGATAAATATCCCCCAGCTTGACATCTTTGTGTGAAAAATCTGCTTTTGGCTCACTTGATACGGAGTATTTCGCCTCCACTACAAAAAAATCGCGCAAGGCTTCACTATTTGCAAACACCAAATCGAAACTCCCTAAGGTCTCCGCGATGCCTAATTCAAACTCTATAAACAGATCGGTATAAATTTCCCCTGGAGCAAGCTTTAACATCACCTTCGCCAAGTCTTTTTTAGGATCAAAACACTGATCTCCTAGACAAATACGCATCTTTTGAGAGGAGCCGATACTCCCCTTAATGTTTCGTAAAAGGAATGTTTTTGGTTGTGCTGACTCGTTATGGAGGATTACTGTTTTCCGTTGGGAGGAACCAATTTTTCCTGAAAACTCTACCGCTTCGCTCAAGACATGTACCTGCTGGGCTCCCGCAAAAATGGGGAACAGTAGAAGCAATACAAAGGTCAATTTGAGAAATTGGGCGTTCATGGAAAATAGTTACTCAATAAGGGTATTGTCGGGACAATAAACTCGATAGATTTTACGTTAAATGTATTTAAAAAGATACATTTTTTTCCCAAAAACCGGGTTAATTGTTGTTAAGTTTTAAAAATGACCCTTTTCTAGGCACTTAGCTACCACCTGTCTGCTTGACGGGTTTTTCTTGCAACGCTTTTTGTAGCTGCCCTTGGGTAGGCATCGTCAGCTTCACCTCTGGCTCGTTGAAAAAATTTCGAAGGGTTGGATCAATTTCAACCACCTTTCGCCAGGCATCAATTGTAGCACGCACAGGCTTTTCCTCCACCCTCCACTTAAAGCCCTCCAGGCGGCTCATCTTTTCATCAATATCCTGAACTGGGATAAACTTCCCATCCGGGCGAACTCCAAAATTTGATTTTTTGATCAGGCCATCTACAAAAGATAGCCCGATGGTTGAGCTCAGAATGCGATTGATTCCTTGAGTCAAGGTATCCCCTTCGAGCGCATAGTAGAGCGACTCCCCATTTCCCTCGATAAACAAATTACTCAGCTGGCCGTCCTTGAAATTTCCCGTCATCTTTCTCCCTTTCATCTGGTTGAAATTCAACAAGGTATCTGTCAAAATCGCAAAGGCCTTGTTCTTCATGAACACCCGGTCTAAGGTTTCATTCTTTAAGTAAAACACCATGCTGTCTGCTGCTATTTGGCTAGAACGATTCCATAAAATCGGGTCCTTATACAGATGGATGGCCGAGTCCCCGAAGGCATAGAGCAAGGAATCTGCCTTTCCAGAAAGATCTGATTTAACCAAGTTTACTTGATGAAAGGCAAGCAAAAATTTGGCTGAATCGGCTTCTGCATCCTGTGAAATCAAGGTGTCAGCGGTAAGAAAAAGCGTATCTGACTCAAAATACTTTCGCACCAAAGCCTTTCCGTATACCTGACAGTATTTTTTGGTCTCCCAATAGTTTCCCTCATCCCCAAAGACCTCCAGCTTCCGTTCTTTATTCAGCACCCGCACATCTTTTTTTCCCTCGTAGTAGGCTTTGGGCTCATCGTAAAACAATTCATCCGCCTTCACTCGGCTATCTTCCGTCTCCACCAAGCCCTCAAAAAACTTAAACTGCTTGAGTTGCGTGTCGTACAAACTGCCCTTTTGAGCATCTAAGTGGTATCCTTCCTTGGAAACAATGTTGGTCAATCCAGGTGTCTGGGCAGTTTTAGGAACGGTCATGTAGATAAGATCCTGCGTTTTAAGCGTGTAATCTGGATTCACCAAAATCACATCTTGTTGAAAACTGATCCGCTCGTAATTGATCTCATAAGTTCCTTTCTCACTCGTCAGCACATTCACTGAATCTACCACCTTGCCCCCATCAAAATAGGTGGCTAGATTGGACTCCCGGTTGTAGTCGAGGTATTCGGTGTAAAGCTTGGTCTTCTGATTGGTGAAAACCACATTCCTCCGAAGCTTGGCTACCTTGGTTGCACCGTCGTATTCGGCATAGGAGCTGGTCGTGGTGATGGGATCCACCTCATCCTTGATTTGCACCCTCCCAAAAAGCTGAGCCCGATTTTCATCCCGAAAAAAATAAGCTGAATCGCAGGAAATAAGGGAATTTTGGTGCTTCATTTTCACGTTTCCCAGCAATCGCTCAAAGCCTTTGGCACCCTGGAGTAGATCCGCGCTTCGAATCTCCAAGAGCGAAGAGAACTGCGCATGGACAGCTATGGGCATCCAAAGCACCAAGAGAAGGAATAGAATGAAAAAAGGAGATTTCATACGGGATGGAATGGAGGCAAATTTAGCTAAAAAAGCTATTTTTGATTAATGTACGACGCCTTTATCTCGCATATCCAACAAAGCACACTTTTTGAACCCAACAAACGCTACCTATTGGCTTGCAGTGGCGGACTAGATAGCATGGCACTGGCGCATCTACTACACGCAGCGGGGATTCAACTAGAGCTTGCTCATGTCAATTTTGGCTTGCGCGCCACAGAAAGCGATGGAGACGAAGAATTTGTGAAAAACTGGGCTCAGGACCGTTCTTTAGCCATCCACATTCAGCAGGCCAATACGGTTGAATGGTCAGATAAAAAAGGCATTTCCATACAAATGGCCGCCCGAGAAATCCGCTACCAGTTTTTTGAAGAGATTCGGAATCAGAAAAATTTAGAGGGCATCATCCTTGCCCATCACCAGGATGATCAGTTAGAGACGATTTTTCTCAACCTGGTAAGAGGCACCGGCATCGAAGGACTGTATGGCATGAGCGCCCGTCGCGGCTGGCTGATTCGTCCACTGCTACCTTTTTCTAGAGCACAACTTGAATCCTATATGGAGGAGGTCAAGCAAACCTGGCGAGAAGATCGATCCAATACTACCCAAGACTACAAAAGAAATAAGCTGCGCCATAGTGGACTACCTGCCATTTACAATCTGGAACCCGATACTCGGCAGAATCTCTTGCAGAGCTTTGAGCGGTTAAAAGATACCGGTATGGCGTTTTCAGGCCTGTTTGAAAGCTGGAAGGCAGCACATGTTCGTGAGCAGCAGGGAATCAGCTTTCTTGCCTACAAATCTTTGAGCAACATGCCAGGACTTGCCTCTTTGCTCTATTTTTGGTTGAGGCCTTACGGGTTCAATTCAGACCAAGCTTTAACTCTTTCAAAAAGCTTAGAAGCCATCCAGCCAGGCAAATTGTTGCGAAGCGCAACGCATGAACTCAGTCTAGACCGAGAAGTGCTCTTCCTATATCCTATCCCTGTGGTATTTCCTGAGCTTGAACTTCCTTTTGGAACTCCTTCTTTTGAACTTCCGGGAGGAGGTTACCAGCTGACTTGGGGTATTCCTCAAGGAGGAATTGATCGGAATCCAGCAAATGCTGTATTCGATTTGGACTGTTTGGAATTTCCGCTTCAAATCCGGAGCTGGCAGGAAGGAGATCGATTTAATCCACTAGGAATGCAATCCGAAAAGAAAATTTCGGACTTCCTGATTGATAATAAAGTGCCCTTTGCCTTAAAAAAAGAGGTAAAAGTCCTAGTTTCAGGAAATAAAATAGCCTGGGTAGTTGGCATGCGGATTGCAGATTGGGCAAAAGTGAGCCCAGACAGCCAAAAATGCTTGCACATCCAAAAAAGCTAAGCCATGAGAAATCCATTTTCAAAAACCTATGAGCCCCAAGAACTGCGGATGTTTGATTTCCTGCAAGGCATCAAATTTTTCGAGCTGCTCAAGCAGCAGGAACTCGCTCGTTTTTTACCCACGATGCACGAGCGGAAATATGTCCGTGATGAAGTGGTTTTTTTTAGCAAGGACCCAAGCCAAGCCCTCTACCTCATTCGAAAAGGCCAGGTAGACCTGACCATCGACCTGAGCGAGAATTTTGAAACCATCATGCAGCTCAAGCGTGGAGATGCCTTCGGTGAAAATTCTCTTCTGGAAAACTCGAAAAGAACTTACACCGCCCTGGTGAGCTCAGATGAAGCAGAATTACTGGTGATCCCACAGTTTGCCTTACTGGAGATTTTTGAAAACAATCCCAAAATCAAGGCAAAAATGATGTCCTCCTTGGCTGAATTTTACAATGCCAACAACCAACGACTTTTCAGGTCCTACCGCGAGTCTTTTGGGTTCTTTAGCCTACGGCAAATGTTTGAATAGCGAAGCATAAAAAAAATACACGACGCGCATTAAAAAAACAGTGCCTTCGCAACGAACTTAATCCAGTAGCGGTTTCAATTCCTAAATATCCCTTATTAACTTAGGGTCGAATTTTAGGCAATCAAACCAAAAAATATAAAACCATGAGCAAAGTAACCGTTGTTGGGGCAGGAAACGTAGGTGCCACCTGTGCTGATGTATTGGCATGCCGCGAGGTAGCTGAAGAAATCGTATTAGTGGATATCAAAGAGGGCATTGCTGAAGGCAAGGCACTTGACATTTGGCAAAAAGCACCCATCAATCAATACGACAGTCGTACTGTTGGCAGCACAAATGATTACAGCAAAACCGCAAATTCGGATGTAGTAGTCATCACCTCAGGACTCCCAAGAAAACCAGGGATGACCCGCGATGATTTGATCGAAACCAATGCTGGAATTGTGAAGTCTGTGACTGAAAATGTAGCGAAACATTCTCCAAACGCCATCATCATCGTAGTTTCCAATCCTTTGGATGTGATGACTTACCAAGCGCATTTAACTTCTGGATTTTCAAGAAATAAAGTGATGGGAATGGCTGGAATTTTGGATACTGCCCGCTACCGTGCCTTCCTAGCTGAAGAATTGAATGTCTCAGGAAAAGAAATTCAGGCAATTTTAATGGGCGGCCATGGCGACACCATGGTTCCTCTTCCACGCTACACTACTGTGGCTGGTATCCCTGTTACTGAACTAGTCGCCAAAGACAAGCTAGATGCCATCATCGAGCGCACCAAATTTGGAGGCGGCGAGTTGGTAAAGCTAATGGGCACCTCTGCTTGGTATGCTCCAGGAGCTGCTGCCGCACAAATGGTAGAAGCCATCTTGAAAAACCAAAGAAGAGTATTCCCAGTATGCATCAAGCTGGACGGAGAATATGGCATCGATGACTGCTACCTTGGCGTCCCTGTTATCCTAGGCAAAAACGGCATCGAAAAAGTAATCGAACTGGATCTGAATGCTGAAGAAAAGCAATTGCTAGAAACCTCTAGAGGTCACGTGAAAGAAGTGATGCAAGTTTTGGATCGCTTGAGCAACTAATCTGATCCTTGTCGGATCAAAGGCCTAAGGCACTTTACACAGCGTAAAGTGTCTTAGGTCTTTTTTTACTCCATTTACTCCTACTCGATACTGCAACTTGAAAATCTGGAAAAGTTTGTTGGTCATTTTAGTGCTATCCCTCGTTAGCTGGGGAGGCTATGAAGTGTATCAACGATTTATTCAGTCCAGAACCATCAACAGCCTTGAACTGATATCGAGTGATGCCGTATTCTTATTCGAAACTCAACAAGCCGATTTAGCATGGTCGGAGCTTCGAAAACAACCCATCTGGACAGCCCTTTCGAGATTTCCAGCTTTTCAATCCTTATCCAGCCAGTTAAACTCCTTAGATAGCCTTGTGGGCGAAGCAGGTTTTGTGACCAAAACCCTCCGAAACAAACAGGTGACTGTAAGCTATCACGCGGTAGGCACAGACAAATTTAGCCTGTTGTATACCCTGAATTTCGATTCCAATTCCCCTTCGGAACTACTGGATAAACTGAAATCTAAGGCACCTAAGACTACTCGATTTCAAACACGGAAATACAGCGAGCAAGAGATTTATGATGTATTGGACGCAAACAATAGCATCCAATGGTCTAGTACTGTCCTTAATAATGTGCTGCTAATTTCTTCCTCCTCTTTTGTCATTGAAGAGGCCATTCGATTTTACCTCAGTGAGGATGCAAACCCAATTTCCACGAAGCTAGGTGACAACTTACCCAATACAGAAGGCTTGGGTAGGCTAATTCTTTCTTCAAAAGGACTGTCCAAGCTAGTAAGTGGGGTCATTGCAGACAAAACCTCGGCAGCACTTCAAGAATTGCAGACCACAGATTTCTTACTTGCCCTGACTTTAACCTTTGAAGACAAACAACTCGTTTTTAAGGGCCCAATCCAAGGACTGCCTGAAGTAGATTTTTTACCCTCTGTCCAGGCTGAGCTTGCAGGATTTGAAAGCTTGATTTCCACGCGTACACAGGCCATCACCCAGGTCAACTTGAAGGACAATTACGAAGCTCAGAAACTTCAAAACCGCTCCTTTGTTCCCAAATCTACCATCAGCGGGGAAGTTCAAACTCGATTAATCGATCGGGGATTTTTGGATTTACTCAGTGGCGAACAGTATTTAATAGAAATGGAGCCTCTGTCTGCAACTCAAAAAAACAGTGCCCTTCTAGTGAAGTTGGAGAATCCAGA
This sequence comes from Algoriphagus sp., assembly GCA_040403475.1. Lineage (GTDB taxonomy): Bacteria > Bacteroidota > Bacteroidia > Cytophagales > Cyclobacteriaceae > Algoriphagus. The sequence continues at coordinate 37,543 of JBBAKO010000003.1, forward strand.
ACAAGCCTGGAAAATCCTCAAGGAATACCGAGACACCACTGAATTTGATCCTACTGAATACTACTTACAACAGGAAATTTTATTTTTCCCTGAAGAGGATTTTCCTGCTCACCTATTCAATGGGCGATTTGTGGGGTTTAAACAAACCTTTGTCAGCCAAGTGGGACAAATTCTGCTGATGAGCAACTCTGCCAATGGCATGAGGGGCTTGTTGGACGACTACAGCCAAGGAAATACCTGGGCAAAAAAGGAGAGCGAAACTAAACCCCGCTTATCACCGGCTGCTGGCTACAGCAAAACTTTCCTCCTCCAAAAAATCTGGCCAAGTTGGGTTCAAACTGCCAACCCTAGCTGGAGCACATTTATCCAGAAATACGAAACGGAGTTGAAGGCATTCACTAGCTTGGGATTGCGAATCCACCAAAATTCAAAAGGTAAGGAAGCAACACTCACCCTGGGCTATACCAGTGAGGCTGTCCCTCTAGTCGATGTCAACAAAACTTTTGAGTTGGCATCTGGCAAAGAAGTAGTGCTTCCCGAAAATCTAATTTTCGGCCCTAAAGCAATCAAAAATTTCAATGATAATACAGAAGACCTTGTAGTTCAAGACCAAAATAATGTCTTGTATGTCATCAATTCAGCTGGCGAACAAGTATACAGCCAAGCTTTAACTGGCCCTATCCTATCCGAAACCTACCAAATAGATTATTTTAAAAATGGCAAATTACAACTCGTACTAGCCACAGCGGATCAGATCTATGCCATAGACCGTCTAGGAGATCCTTTGCCTGGATTCCCCAAGGCACTACCTGGAGAAAAAATCACCCATCTCAGCGTGCTTGACTATGACCAAACGCTAGATTACCGCTTCTTTCTAGCAACTGAAAAGGGAAATTTATGGTTGCTGGACAAAATGGGCAAGGAGTTGGAAAACTGGGACCCATTGCCTCTAGGAGAAGCTACCAATGGTACTCCCTTTCATGCACGCATACCTGGAAAAGGGGATTTTATGGTAGTGCTAGGCATCTCTGGTGATTTGCATTTCTTCAGCCGTAAAGGCGAATCTCGAAGCGGATCCCCAATCAAGCTCCCAGGCGGAATTGTTAGCCCTCTTTTAGTTAATAAGACAGGCACCCCAACACTTCAAGCCGTCACCACTGGTGGGGAAATCCTTGACATTTCCTTTTCCGGCGAAATCCTCAAGAAAACCCAAGCCCAAAAATCAAATCGAGACGATAAGTTTCGCAGCCTGAGTGATCAAAAGGGCAATTCTTCAATTCTTGCCTTGGAACAATTCAATAAAATACAACTTTTTGATAGTCAACAGGTTCTCCTGATGAGCCTCCCCTTGGCTGGAGGTAAAGCCTGGATTGGTTATTTTGATTTTGGTGATTCACGGAAAATTATTGCAGTCACCGACCTAGAGCAGGGGTTGGGATACCTGTATGACTTAGAAGGAAATCTATTAATCAGCTCCCCACTTCAAAGTTCTGGTGAGATCCAATTGAGCCACCTCCCTAGTCAAGGGCAATACCTAATCCGTACACGCTACGGGAAAACACTCTTGGAATACCTAATCCCAGACTAGTCGGCCTATTTTTTAAGCAGGCATGTTGAGTTAGACTAAATCAGTTCTTCACCTCAAAAAATGTTCGGTGAATACTCAGCTTGCCACCTACATTCACCTGCTCCCAGTGCACAAAAATTCCCTCCAAGCTCGGAAGATTGACCCGCACTTCCTTCCCATTTGTTTGCCAATTTAACACCGTTCGCCAATCTGGAATTCGAGAGGTAGTAGAAGGCTGCACAAACTGGTCTCGATCGATGATCACCGAGGGTTGAATCCCCGGGTAATCAAAAAACCGTGCCGCAGGAGCTAGTGGGAATAAACCAAAATTATTGGCATAACTCGAAAAACTAAGTACGCCAGGATAGATGCGATCGTTCAGGTAAAACTCACGGTTGAGCACCTCTAGTCGCTGAAGAAATTTTGGATTAAAGGAGGCCAAAAGATCCGAATCAAATACGGGCATCGCATCGATTAGTATCAAGGGATTGGTCTCGAAAACACCTTTATCCGCTTCATTCAACAATCGGAAAGTTTTCTTTTTGTCCTTTAGCCGCACCGCAACACTAGGAACATATTCTTTTAACACCGTTTCCACATCTTCAAACCGAGTGTAGTCGTCTAAGTTGAAGCTGTAATCTTCAACAAAGCCAGTGACTACTTCCAAAGAATCCTGGTCAGACACTTCCAAATACTCCTGCTGAACTACCGCTGCTTTGAGAAGAGATTGAAGGTAGGCAAGATCCTCTTGCGACAAGGATAGTTCAGGGAAACTGAAATCCGTTCGAAAGCTCGTTTTGATTAATGGAGAAACCATTTCCAAGCCAGGCATCTCTTCTCCATTTTCAAGTTGCAGGATCAAACGATCCCAATGCCGTAAGCCTCCAGCATCAAAAACAAGCACACCCCGCTCGTCCACATGATCTGTAAACAGCGCACTTTTTGCTCCATGAAGGGAAAGAAAATAAGTAAGTGCAGTGTCTAAAGAAGCTACTTTCGCTTGAACTAGATGTCCGAAAAGCTCGGGGAGCAGAGGCTGAGGGGTTAAATCACCATACACTTCGGCAGCAGGCAACTGCTTCTGTTCTTCCACTAAAAATGGATTGGCAATGGAAATTCCCGAAGCCAGTACCTGTCCTTCAGCGGTGCTTGAAGAACCAAAATTGACAACAGCCCCTTTTGCGTAGGATTTAGAAGATTGGGAGATTTGGCGATTGGAGGATTTAAGCTCCTTGGGCGGAATTTTCGGGTTGATGATTGTCACCAGCTGCTGCGCGATCCCTTGATTCAAATCCAAATAGGGGCTGATACGGGTATACACTCGTAGCAAATACTGGTCGGAAGGGATTTGATCTGAAACTGGAATAAAATTCAAGGCATTCCCAACCTGAAGCGGCACTTTGACATGGGTAATTGAGTTGGAATTGCGATCCACCAATTCGGCATACAACACCTGTGAAGAAGTGGCCTGCTCCCCCAAACTAACCTGGGCTTCAAACCAGATTTTCTCACCCGAAAAATAGAGCGTCTTTGGCGTATGGAAAAAAATTTGCTCTTTCGGAACATTTGCTGATTGCCCTAAGCTTGTTCCTACGAGCCCAAGGAAACACAGCAACCCACAAATGAGGGCTTTAAGGCTGCTTGGTGATTTAAAGGATATCTTCAGTAGTTGCATGACATTAGTCTATCCAAAACGTGGGCTTAAGTTTAGATGCATACAAGCTACAATCGGTACATCTTCTTGAGGAAGGATAATAGCCAATTATCGTAGTTCCCACCATCAGTAGTCTTGTTGGCACTACTGCTCCATTACCAAAGATTGCTTGATAATCCTTGGCCAAAACAGCCTCTTCACCGATTGCACAATCATTAAACTTTGGATCTAGGTAATTCCATGGACTCACTTCCACTTGATTGATATAGATTCGTTTTTGGCGGATCACTCCTAGGCTGACCTGCCCGATCACAGGGCTTTTGGCTGCATCCAAACTCTGAATATTCCCTCCTATCAAGGAAGGAAGTGGGCTAAAGATCGAACCGATGTCCTCAGTGTTTTTCTTTAAAATTTCCCAGAAAGGAACGTCCTTGGAAGCAAGGCCTTTTTGCGAAACAAGAATACTGTAGCGCTCCATAATCCGCTCATTACCGGTAGGAATCTCGGTAATGGTTTTTTGGAAGACTACCTGATCCTTAAATCGAGAGCTAGTCTCCAAAAGTATCCCAGGACTAGGCTCCGTCTTGAAGCAAAGTGAGGTTTGTTCTGCATCCTTGCGATCCCGTACATTTTTAAGATCTGGAACATAGATGTAGGCCGTACGGATTCTAGGTCGGAAGATCCAAGTTTCTTCAAAAGTCCACAAAAAATCATCTGCATTGGCATTGCCTTGGGTGGATACAAATGCCTCTACCCCTTCTTCATCCCGCTTAAATCCCGCATCAATAATTGGAGGGGTCACAATGGGCTGAAGGCCTCCAGAAACATACCTTTCTCCAGAACTAAGCTCGATTTCTAGTACATAACTTAGCTTTTCATCGATGTTTTTTTCGAAGATGTAGGTCCCTAAACCCGCTTCTTGGAGTGGGAAAATTTGTCCTCCAGCACTTTTGAGCACTACTTTGGCGCGAACCTCTGGAATAAATGCTGATGCAGCACCCAGTGGAGCAGTGCGGCTTAGTTTTAACTCACTTTTTAAACCCTCCGTATCCAAATAACCCTCCACCACGAGCACCCTCAATTCTGTCGCAGGTACTTCTGGTTCATAGGGTGTCCTACACCCTAGAAGCGTTGCGAGAAGTAGTACAAAAAGACCTATGGCTTTACGCATCAAAATCTAAAGTTATAGGTGATAAATGGAATTGGCTCCGCAAAAATCGCAAGCTGATAGCCTTTCAATTTGCCTCCCTCTGGAACAAAATAGATCGAATAGGCATTGTCTCTACCAAACAGGTTGTACACCCCAAAGGACCAAGAGGCATGCGCCAACTTGGCTACCTTGTGATTTCCCTCTAGGTTAACAGAAAGATCCATGCGGAAATAATCGGGGACTCTAAAGGAGTTGCGGTCAGAGAAATAGACCCGCTCCGAACCTCCATAGTTAAACTTTGCAATTGGCAGGGTAACAGGTCTTCCTGTACTGTATTTTCCTGCCAAGGTCACATTAATCCGTTTGCTTAACTCTAGATTCCCTACAAAATTGGCATTATGAGGCTGATCAAAATTGCTAGGATACCATTCAGATCGGTTGATCTGCTCTTTTTGTTCCGAAGGATCTGTCTGCATCAGCGAGCGGCTATAGGTATAGGCAAGGGATCCATTAAGCTTTCCCGTTGATTTTTTGAGATAAAGCTCCATGCCGTAGGCTTTTCCTTGAGTGACTAGTACCTCTTGCTCAATCCGGTCGTTCAATACGATGCTTGCACCAGATCGGTAGTCCAGCAAGTTCTGCATAGATCGATAGTACAATTCAGCAGAAAACTCAAAAGCACCTTGGTTCATATTTTTGAAGTAACCCAAGGCATATTGAATACCTAGCTGGGGCTTCAAGAAGGAATCACTCAGCTTCCAAGTATCCGTTGGCGTAATCACGGATGAATTGCTAAGCAAGTGAATATTTTGTCGCATCGAGTTGACCCCTGCCTTTAAGGAAGATTGGTTGGACAGGGCATAGCGTGCAGAAAAACGAAATTCAGGACCATGATAGGTTTGAACTGGATCACCGGACTGAAAGCGAGCTTCGCCGGTAATGTTCTCGTTCAGATAGGGCTCCCCTACTGCATAGGTAGGAATGGTTTGTGGTCCAAGAAAGGTGTAAAAATTGTATCGTAATCCGCCACTGAGGGCCCATTGATCGTTGATTTCAAATTCATCCCCTAGGTAGAGGGACCAGTCCATAGCCGTTTCAGGAGCCACTTGATCTTGAATCACACCACTCTCTTGCCCAAAAGGTACGATTTCCCCAGGGTTGAGCTGGTAGCGGATCCCATGCACCCCATAGTTGAGCAGGTGTCGATCTCCCAGCTCCTGACGGAATTGTGCTTTTACAAATTGCTGACGGATGTCGAATCGGTATTGGTAAGCATTTAGCGGATTGTCTTCCCCCTCGACCTCAAAATCATAGGCATCCTGACCTACTGAGAATGTAGCCTCTAGCGCATCGTTGAAGTAATGAGTCCAGGAGAGGGCATAATTCTGGTTGGAGTAGCTGTAAACCGTATCTGGATCAAATTGGAAGGAATCTTTGCTAAAATAACCCGATAACCGAAGTTTGTCCTTTGCTCCTAATTCATGCTCCACCGTACCGTTGAAATCCGAAAAAGCTGCCCTGCTTGCACCCAAATCAATTTTTTCTGATAAAAAATCAAGAAGCCAATCGGAATACGTAAGGCGAGAACCCAAGATAAAGGTGGTTTTTTCGCCGATAGGACCTTCTAAACTTAGCCTACTGGTCATTGGACCAATTCCTCCAGAGCCTCCAATTTTATCTGAACGACCCTTTTTGGGTGTCACTTGCAACACAGAGGAAAGTCTACCGCCAAGGCTGGCAGGGATTCCTGACTTGTAAAGCTCCACTCCCTGCACCATATCCGAGTTGATCGCCGAGAAAAATCCAAATAAGTGTGAGGGATTGAAGAGCGTGTTTTGATCCATCAAAATCAAATTCTGATCCGCAGCACCACCTCGCACATTAAAACCAACACTTGCTTCTCCCGCGGTATTAACGCCCGGCATGGTCAGTAGTCCTTTGATTATATCCACTTCACCCATGACGGCAGGAAGTCTTCTCATTTCTTGTACCGAAAGTGACTGTACTCCCATTTCTGGTCTTGCTACTTGAGACATGGCTCCAGAGCTTACCACGACCTCATTTAATGCAAAAACGCCCTCACCAATACTGAGCTCAAGGGTGGCATCCCCCTGAATATCCAATAGCCGCTGCTCCGTATAGCCACCAATATTCTGAATAAACAAGGTTTTATTGCCTTTTGGAACAAGCAATTCAAATTCCCCAGACTTGTTGGTCACCGCTTGGCGCATGGCCTCTTTTTCAAATACAATCGCCCCCTCAATCGGGAGATTATTTTCCAAGCTAATCACCTTACCCTGAAGCTTTGCCTCCGTTCCAGGACCGGGAACCCCAATGATGTAGCGCCGATTTCGAACAAACTCATCTTGAACAGAAGCAGCAGAAAGAGTTGCCTTAGAAGGTGCTTGAAAATAATTTGGAAGGAATTCTACAGCTTTCTTTTCTCCTTTAAAGATGAATACTTCAAAATCCTTGGAAATGGAGAAGGTAAACTCCGTTTTTAAAAAAAGTACGCCCAAAACATCTTCCAACTTATCCCCATTGGCTTGTAGGCTAACTGTTAAGTTTGCAACCTCCTCTTTTTTGAATAGAAAACGGTAAGGCGTATCCTTTTCTACCAGTTCGGCAAACCGTTCAAAGGAAACTCCAGCAAACAAGCCGCTTACCTTTGGCTCCTCCTTTTGCTCTTGCTTTTGCGCAAATGCCGACCCAGTCGCCAAAGCGATAAAAAAAAGTAGGGGGACGATATAAATAAGCGAACGCATCAGTTGGATTCAGGATAGGCCACCAGATAGTTCAAATAGGCCTCAGGATCTTTGTTGAATTTCAACCCTTTTCCCTTAAGTTCTTTTTTCAGCGCTTTGACATTCAGCTGTAAGGCCAAAATGGCTTGAGATGATTTTTTTATGGGAAAAAAGGCTCCATCCTTCCAAAGGAAATAGTCCTTTTTCTCCACATACTCCAAATTGTAGCGTGCTATTTCGCGTAAGGAGCGGGTGGTTTTGTAGCGCTTGACCAGGGCAATTGCTTTTCCTTGACCCAACACCTGATAGATCCCATTACCATGGTGAAGAAAGGATTCATTGCCTGGAAAAAACCGGAATAGCTTCCCATCACCCCACTCAAATCCATCAATTTTCTCAGGCTTAATCAATATTTTTTGGTTGAAAATCGGATGAAAAGTAACGAGCTGATCTCGGTAAATATCGTAGAGTAAAGGAACCTGAGGATAGGAGATTCCATTAATGCGTAAGGTTCCAGCTTCAAATTGCCGAGTAACGAAATAAGGATCCCCTTTTATGAGTGAGGAAGGGGCCGCATATTGGCCTCCAGTGATCAATTCTTGAAAATAGGGAATTTCTTCTTGGTAAGAGGATAAGAAAGGCAAATCCCTCCCTGCTACTTGAGCAGATGCCACTTGTTTAAAAAATACCAAAGCCACTAGAAATAATATAGTACGCATTATGAAAAATACGATTGAAAATTCGGATAAATTCTATTTATTCAGATTATGTTTAAATGGCAACCCAACTATTTGAACGGATATTAAAAGCAACCCAATGACAAGCAGAAGATCCCTCCTTAAAACTTTAGCGCTTACCCCTTTGGTAGGCGCATTTGTGCCTTCAACTGAAGCAAAACCTAAGGCAGACCCCAAAACCGAGTTTATTTTTTCGCTAAACACAAGTACCATCCGGGGTCAAAAATTATCGCTCCCTCAGATGATTGAGCTGGCTGCTCGAGCAGGATACCAAGGACTGGAGCCCTGGATGATGGAGATTGAAGGGTATCTACAAGCTGGTAAAAGCATTGCTTCCTTGAAAAAACTTGCGAGCGATGCGGGTATCAGCCTTGTAGACTGCATCGGCTTTCCTACCTGGATGGCTCAAGATGAAGCGAAAAGTAAGGCTGGGTTTACACAGATGGAAAAAGAAATGGGCCTACTTGCCGAGCTTGGTTGTACTCGAGTGGCAGCTCCAGCGATCGGAGCAGATGCTCCGCTGGACTTCCTACGAGCAGGTGAGCGGTACAAGCAGCTCTTGGATTTAGGACGGAAAACAGGCGTCATGCCCCAATTGGAATTCTGGGGAGCCTATCCTGCCTTTTTTCACCTCAGCCAGGCTTTAGCCGTAGCAGCAGCTGCTGATGATCCCGATGCCAAGATTCTTGCTGATGTCTACCACCTTTTTCGAGGGGGTTCGGGCTTTGAAGGATTGAAGTTGGTCGATGGGAATGCCATCTCTATTTTTCACCTCAACGACTTTCCAGGAGCCATCCCAAGAACCGCCCAACAAGATAAGGATCGGGTATTTCCTGGGGATGGCGCTGCGCCACTACAGGATCTTGCCGACACGTTGCGTGCCAAAGGAGGGCAAATCGTTCTTTCCTTGGAACTGTTCAACCCGGAATATTACGCCATGGATGCGGGTTTTGTAGCCAAAACAGGATTGGAAAAAATGAAGCGTTTCTTTTAGAATTAGCCGGGATTAAACTTCAAATATCCTGCGACAGGAAGGCAATCAAAGTCTCTAGCAAGCTTGTATTAGAGCACAAATCCTACACGGAGCAAATAGGGCTCACTGTAATAGGCTTCTCGATTGGAATGATTGAGATTGTATAAAAAAGTGAAATTAGCACCCCCGCGAGCGCCAAAAGGAGCGAAGTACCCGGCTCCTATAAAAAACGCCTCTGTCCAAGTGCGCTGAAAATTATCCTGCCCATAGTTGTAGGCATTCCAATTGATCGATTCCAGTTCAGAATAGGCAAAGATATTGGGGAGTACATTGTAGCGAACAAAAGCTCGCCCTCCAAAAGAGGAGCCAGCGGCACCCTGAAAGCGATTGTCTTCGTAGTACTGATACGAGGCACCTAAGCCTGTAGAAAATTTGGGACTAAGCATTACCCCTGCCAAAGGAGAAAGGTCTATTAGCGTAACCGTTCCAAGTTGAAGACCGAGGTTTCCCCCAAAATAACTTCTGTCCTTAAACGAAAATTTGGCTTCAGGATCAATCTCCCGTTGCGCATAGGAAGGCAATTGCAATCCAAAAAATACACTTAGAAAAAAGACTAAAAATTTATTTTTCAACCACCACATACAGATCTTCTGTTGGCTTCTTCATGAGGTATTTTTCACGGGCAAATTTTTCCAACAATTCCGGATTGCTAAAGAGGGCATTACGCTCTTGCTGGATTTGGACTTTTTTCTGTTTGTAGTACTCTTTTTGATCCTCCAAGTCCCAAAGCTGTTTGGTGAGTCTCCACTGCGTAGGAAGATTATTCGAATCAATAAAGATCATCCAAATTAAAAAAGACAAGGTCGCCAAAACGTAAAAATTGCTGCTGTATTTGATGACTTTTTTCATGGAAAGCGCTTTGGATGACTAAGGTACAAAAATCATGCAAAAAAAAGACAGTCCCGAAATTTCGGGACTGTCGATTTAAATTCTAGAAAGAAAATTATTTCAATCTTCCTTTAAAAACTGCTGAATCTCCAAGTTGCTCTTCGATGCGAAGCAGCTGGTTGTATTTTGCCATACGATCCGAACGGGAAGCAGAACCAGTTTTGATCTGTCCGCAATTTACCGCCACAGCCAAATCAGCGATGGTTGAATCCTCTGTTTCTCCAGAACGGTGTGACATTACAGCTGTGAATCCAGCCTTATGTGCCATGCTGATTGCATTCAAGGTTTCAGTAAGCGTACCAATCTGGTTTACCTTAACTAGGATTGAGTTGGCAGATTTTTCTTCAATACCACGCTTCAAGAAGCTAACATTGGTCACAAACAAGTCATCCCCTACCAATTGAATTTTGGAGCCAATTTTGGCGGTTAGCATCGCCCAGCCAGCCCAATCTTCTTCCGCGCAACCATCTTCGATGGAGTCGATTGGGTATTTTTCAGTGAGCTCAGCCAAGTAAGCTACTTGCTCTTCTCTGGAGCGAATTTTTCCGTTTGGTCCTTCAAACTTGGAGTAATCGTATTTTCCGTCTTTGTAGAATTCAGAGGATGCACAATCCAAAGCAATGGTCACATCGTCTCCAGGACGGTATCCAGCCTTATTGATCGCATCAAGGATACAAGCAAGTGCTTCTTCAGTTCCTCCAGAGAAATTCGGAGCAAAACCTCCCTCATCACCTACTGCAGTACTTAAATGCTTGTCATGAAGTATTTTCTTCAAGTTGTGAAAGATCTCAGCACCCCAGCGGATCGCCTCTGAGAAGCTAGTCGCTCCAATTGGGCGAACCATAAATTCCTGGAAGGCAATGGGAGCATCCGAGTGGGAACCACCATTGATGATATTCAACATGGGTACTGGAAGCGTATTGGCATTCACTCCGCCGATGTAGCGGTAAAGCGGCTGTCCAGACTCCATGGCAGCAGCCTTAGCTACCGCAAGAGAAACCCCCAAAATAGCATTCGCACCCAACTTACTTTTGTTGGCAGTGCCGTCCAAATCTATCATGATCTGGTCGATGGTGTTTTGTTCAAACACATCCATGCCCACAAGCTCAGGAGCAATGACATCATTCACATTGGAAACTGCCTTCAAAACTCCCTTACCTAGGTATTTACTTTTATCTCCATCGCGGAGTTCTACTGCTTCATTTATTCCAGTGGAGGCACCACTTGGTACTGCAGCTCTTCCAAAAGCTCCATTTTCAGTCACCACATCTACCTCTACGGTCGGATTTCCTCGTGAATCAAGGATTTGTCTTGCATGAATGGATTGAATCAACGTCATGGTTTTTACAGGTTTGTTAGGATTAGTTTTTAGTAATCAAAGATATAAAGTCATCAAATAAGTATCGGGAATCATGCGGCCCTGGGGAAGATTCCGGGTGGAATTGCACGGAAAAAGCAGGTTTATTTTTCAACTTTATACCTGCAACGGTATTGTCATTTAGGTGTACGTGGGTGATTTCCACATTTGCATTTTTTTCTGCATCGGCACGTACCACATTAAATCCGTGATTCTGGGAAGTGATCTCACTCTTTCCAGTCATCAGGTTTTTGATGGGATGGTTGAGTCCACGATGACCGTGGTGCATTTTGTAGGTAGAGATTCCCACCGCTTCTGCGAGGAGTTGATGTCCCAAGCAAATTCCAAAAACTGGCTTGTTGGTTTCCAAGATATCCTTTACCGTTTCCACGGCATAGTCCATCACTGCTGGATCTCCAGGTCCATTGGAAAGAAAATAGCCTTGAGGCTTCCAAGATTCCATTTCGGCAAGAGAGGTTTTGGCAGGATACACTTTGCAATAGACACCGCGAGAAGCGAGGTTCCGCAGAATATTGGTTTTGATACCAAAATCAAGGCAGGCCACTTTAATTGGAGATGCTGGATCACCAAAAAAGAAAGGCTCTTGCGTACAGACCTTGGAGGATAACTCTAGCCCATTCATGTCTGGCACTTCGGAGAGCTTTTGCTTCAAGCCTTCCAAATCCCCTTCAAACTCAGAGCTAATAATCGCATTCATGGCTCCTGCATCTCGAAGGTGACGTACCAGCTTACGGGTATCTATATCCGCAATGCCCGTAATGCCCGCAGCTATCAAATAGTCTTGCAAGGATCCAGAGGCATCTAATCGAGAAAACACTTCAGAGAAACTATTGACTACAATGCCAGCAACACAAGGTGCGGCAGATTCAACTTCTTCCGGGTGTACACCATAGTTCCCAATATGTGCCGTGGTGGTCACTACGATTTGACCGGTGTAGGAAGGGTCGGTATAAATCTCCTGGTAACCGGTCATGCCCGTGTTGAAGCAGATCTCACCGCCATTGGTGCCGGGAGCGCCGATGAGTGTTCCAGAGAAGCAGGTACCATCTGCAAGAAGAAGGGTAGCTTTTTGTGTATTCATTTCCTTGAAAGTTGCACAAAGTTAATAAAACTTGGGGAGGGTGAGATGCCGCTAGGGAATAAAAAAAAGGATTGAACGACGTCCAATCCTTTTAGATGTGAAATTGCTTTCAACTTATTTTTCTTCTGTTTCGCTTTCTTCAGAAGTTTCAGGAGCTGCAGTCTCTTCAGCCGCCGCTTCTGCTACCGGAGTAGTTTCTTCAACTACTTCCGCTTCAGCGATTGGAGCTTCTTCCACTTCATCAACTACAGGAGCTGGAGCTGCTGCCTTCGCTGCTGCCTTAGGAGCTACTGGAGCCGGAGCGCTAGTTTCTGCACCAGAGGATCTTCTAGATCTTCTTGTAGTTTTCTTCGCTGGAGAAGCATCCTTCAACATCAATTCATTGAAATCAACTAGTTCGATGATGCACATTTCGGCATTATCTCCCAATCGGAACCCGGTTTTAATGATTCGGGTATATCCTCCTGGACGAGTACCTACTTTCTCGATTACCTCACCAAAAAGGGATTTGATCGCCTCTTTGCTCTTTAGATAGGAGAAAGCAATTCTTCTGCTGTGTGTGGAATCTTCTTTAGCTCTGGTCACCAGAGGCTCAACAAATTTCCTTAATTCTTTTGCTTTGGCAAGCGTAGTGGATATACGCTTGTGAAGAAGTAGGGAAGCTCCCATATTGGAAAGCATTGCCTTTCTGTGGGAAGCAGTCCTACCAAGGTGGTTAAATTTCTTACCGTGTCTCATCGTTAATTATTCTTCATCAAGTTTGTACTTAGAAATATCCATCCCGAAGATCAGACCTTTCTCTTGGATCAATTGCTCTAATTCGGCCAAAGATTTTTTACCGAAGTTTCTGAATTTCATCATATCTGAAATTTCAAGACGCGCAAGATCTCCGAGAGTTCTCACATCAGCAGCTTTCAAGCAATTAAAGGCACGAACAGAAAGATCGAGATCCCCTAAAGAGGTTTTGAGAAGCTTACGCATGTGAAGGAATTCCTCATCGATAGGCTCTGGCTCAGCGATTCCAGTGGAATCAAGAACCATGGTTTGGTCAGAGAAGAGCATAAAGTGCTGGATAAGGATCTTTGCAGATTCCTGAAGCGCTTTCTCTGGGTGAATTGAACCATCCGTGTGTACTTCAAGGATCAATTTTTCAAAGTCAGTCTTTTGCTCTACTCGGGTATTTTCAACGCTATACTTTACATTTTTGATCGGTGTAAAGATGGCATCAATTGCAATTTGTCCAAACACCTGATCTTTAGGCTTGGATTCATCAGCAGGTAAATATCCTCTACCTTTTTCGATGGTGATTTCAATCTCGAAATTTTTGGTTTGGTCAATGTGACAAATAACCAATTCCGGATTCAACACTTCGAAGGAAGAAGTGAACTTAGCTATATCCCCTGCTGTGAAAACAGACTGATTTTTGATTTCAACAGAAATTTTTCCGTCAAATGCATCGTGCAATTTCTTGAATCGAACCTGCTTTAAATTCAAAATGATATCTGTCACATCTTCTACTACACCTGCTACGGTAGAGAATTCATGAACCACTCCTGGAAGCTTTATGGAAGTGATGGCGTATCCCTCCAAAGAAGAAAGTAAAATTCTTCTTAGGGCGTTACCTATCGTAACTCCATAGCCTTTTTCAAGCGGTTTGAATGTGAATAAGCCATGAAAATCATCGGCTTTTTCCATCACCACTTTTTCGGGCATTTGAAATGCTAGTATGGACATATATTTCGTTCTGTTTTAGCTGAAAATAGTGAAATATTACTTAGAGTAAAGTTCGACGATGAGCTGGACTTTGATATTCTCAGGAATATCATCTCTACCAGGAACAGTCACGAACTTACCAGACAAAGAGGCATTATCCCATTCTAACCAGGAGTACCTAGATGTTCCTCTACCTGCCAAACTGTTGGTAATCGCTTCAAGAGACTTAGAACGCTCTCTTACCGAAACCACATCACCTGGCTTAAGTGTATAAGAAGGAATGTTTACCAATTCACCGTTAACCAAGATGTGCTTGTGTGACACGAGCTGTCTTGCTCCACGACGGGTTGGGGAAATTCCCAAACGGTATACGGTGTTGTCCAAACGAGCTTCTAGAAGCTGAAGGAGGTTTTCACCTGTGATACCTGATTTTCTAGAAGCGATGTCAAACATCTTAGCGAACTGTCTTTCCAGTACACCGTAGATGTATTTTGCTTTTTGCTTCTCTGATAGCTGAACAGCATATTCTGACTGCTTCTTTCTTCTACCACGACCATGCATTCCTGGAGGGTAGTTTTTCTTTTGAAGTGCCTTGCTATGCCCTTCGATCGCTTCTCCAAATCTTCTGGAGATTTTTGCTTTAGGACCTGTATATCTTGCCATGCTATTGCTTTTTTAAAGTTAAACTCTTCTACGCTTAGGTGGACGACAACCGTTGTGCGGCATAGGAGTCACGTCGATGATCGTCGTAACATCTAGACCTACATTTTGCAAGGTTCTGATCGCTGATTCACGACCTGCGCCTGGACCTTTTACGAACACTTCGATTTTTCTCAAACCGAGTTCGTATGCTACTTGACCACAATTTTGTGCAGCCATCTGTGCAGCGTAAGGAGTATTCTTCTTTGATCCTCTGAAACCCATTTTACCGGCAGAAGCCCATGAGATCACTTGACCTGAGATATTGGTGATAGAGATGATAATATTGTTGAAGGACGCCTTAATGTGCGCTTGCCCTACAGCTTCTACCTTAACTACTCTTTTCTTACCCTTTGCTTTATCGTTTCTTTTCTGAGCCATAATCTAAATCAGATTTTATTTAGTTGCCTTCTTTTTGTTAGCAACAGTCTTACGCTTACCTTTTCTGGTTCTGGCATTGTTTTTAGTGCCCTGTCCACGAACTGGAAGCCCTTTTCTGTGTCTCAAACCTCTGTAACATCCGATATCCATCAGACGCTTGATGTTCAATTGAATCTCCGACTTCAACGCACCTTCAGTTCTGAATTCTTCAGCGATGATGGTACGGATGGCGGTGGATTCCTCGTCGTTCCACTCTCCGGCTTTTTTATCTAAAGAGATACCGGCTTTGCTTAGGATAGCTTTGGCTGAACTTCTTCCGATTCCGAAGATGTAAGTAAGTCCGATTTCGCCGCGCTTATTGTCTGGTATGTCTACACCTGCAATTCTAGCCATGATTAACCTTGTCTTTGTTTATACTTAGGATTTTTCTTGTTGATGACATAAAGTTTTCCTTTTCTTCTGATCAACTTACAGTCAACGCTTCTTTTCTTAATAGATGCCTTTACTTTCATATGCTTATTGTTTTACATTCCGGCCCTATGTCATCTCGCTGAAAAAGAAACTATTCCCGAAGGACAACTCTCTTTGCTCGATTTCATGTCAGTCTATTTATATCGATACACTATTCTGCCTTTGGATAAATCATAGGGAGATAACTCTAACTTAACCTTATCTCCGGGAAGGATTTTGATGTAATTCATCCGCATCTTTCCGGAAATGTGAGCAATCAACTGATGTCCATTTTCAAGTTCTACTTTGAACATCGCGTTAGACAAAGCCTCCACTATGGTGCCGTCTTGCTCGATTGATGTTTGTTTGGCCATATTAGAATTTAAAGTTCTCTTCTATGTACTTATGCGTAGTTAACACTTCTGTTCTATCTTCAAATATTGCAACCGTATGCTCATAATGTGCGGATGGCTTCCGGTCTGCAGTTCGGATCGTCCAACCATCTTTCTCTTGGACAATATTTCGTGTACCAAGATTAATCATGGGCTCAATTGCAATCACCATTCCTTGTTTCAACAAGGGGCCACTGCCTTTTTTGCCATAATTAGGAACCTCAGGAGCTTCATGTAGCTTCCGGCCCAACCCATGTCCGACTAACTCTCGAACAACGGTGTAGCCTTTGGCTTCCACAAATTTTTGGACCGCATGGCCTATGTCGCCTACACGATTTCCAAAAACAGCCTGTTCAATTCCCAAATAGAGCGAATCTTTGGTGGCGCTAAGTAATGCTAAGACAGAAGGGGGTACTTCACCTATGGGGTATGTATAAGCGGAATCGCTATGAAAACCTTGGTGAAAGACTCCACAATCTACTGAGATTATATCGCCATCTTTCAATTCATACTCGCTGGGGAATCCGTGAACTACTACTTCATTAACGGATATACACAGCGAGCTGGGAAAACCGTTGTAGCCCTTAAAGGAAGGTACTGCTCCGTGATCCCTAATAAACTCTTCAGCAACTTTGTCTAAGAAAGAAGTCTTTACTCCTTTCCTGACATGCTTGGCGATTTCTCCGTGAGCTCTTCCAAGTATGTCGGCACTCTGTTTAATTTTATCAACTTCTTCCGAAGTCTTGTAATGAATCATTAGGAAGCAACCTGATAATCCGAGGAATTGCCTTTCACATTTCCACTCTTCATCATTCCTTCGTAATGTCTCATCAATAAGTAACTTTCAATCTGACGAAGGGTATCCATGATTACACCTACCATAATCAATAGAGAGGTTCCCCCAAAGAACTGAGCAAACTCACCACCTACTCCGGCCACGATGGCTAAAGCTGGAAGAATCGCTACTGCTGCCAATAGAATAGAACCTGGTAAGGTAATTTTGGAAATGATTCCGTCAATAAATTCACCTGTTGGAGCACCTGGTTTCACACCTGGTACAAAACCACCATTGCGTTTCATGTCCTCTGCAATCTGCTCTGGGTTTACAGTAATCGCAGTGTAGAAGAATGTGAAAACGATGATCAAGGAAGCAAACAACAAGTTGTATTGCCAAGAAGTAAAGTCAGAGAAGGTAGTGCCAATGTAGTTGGCAATGTCGTTTTCTCCAGCCCAAATCTGAGCAATCAATGCAGGAACAAACATCAGAGACTGTGCAAAGATGATTGGCATTACACCAGATGCATTCACTTTAATTGGAATGTACTGACGCTGTCCACCATATACTTTACCGCCCACTACTTGTTTCGCATATTGTACTGGAATGCGACGAGTTGCTTCAGTCAAAGCAATCACACCCACTACTACAAAGAACAATACGAGTGCTTCAATAATTAGAAGTAACATTCCAGAAGATCCTTTCTCCAATCCCTCAGCGATTAACGCACCTGGGAATCGAGAGATGATACCGATCATGATCAGCATGGAAATTCCGTTTCCAATTCCTTTTTCAGTGATTTTCTCTCCTAGCCACATGCAGAACATAGTGCCTGCAGATAGCAATACAAGAGAGCTAAACATAAAGAGCGTTGTGTCGATCATTACTGCTCCAGTAGGGAGGATAGTCGCTGTGATGTAACCTATACCTTGAGCGATGGTAATGGCGATGGTGAGTACGCGGGTGATTTGATTGATTCGCTTTCTCCCGGACTCCCCGTCCTTCTGCATCTTCTGAAAATAAGGAACTCCGACAGTGAGCAACTGCAACACAATAGAAGCAGAAATGTAGGGCATGATCCCCAAACCGAAGATGGACGCATTGCTAAACGCGCCACCAAGAAAAGTATCAATTAAGCCGAAAATTCCCTCAGGAGCAGCACCCAATTTGGAAGGGTCTACACCAGGGAGTACGATAAATGATCCTAATCTAAAGATGATGAGAAAACCGATCGTGTTCACGATCCGTGTTCTCAAATCTTCGATTGAGAAAATATTCCTTACTGTCGTAATAAACTTTTTCATCTAGTTAAAGCTTGGTTACTGTGCCGCCCAATGCTTCTACTGCAGCTACAGCTGTAGCAGAAAACTGGTGAGCGCTAACATCTAATTTGGTAGTCAATTGACCGCCGCCGAGAACCTTAATTTTGTCATTCTTAGAAGCCAATCCGTGTGACACGAGAGTTTCAAGAGTAACAGCAGTAAGCTTAAATTGCTCAGCAAGGGCTTGCAAGGTGTCCAAATTTACTGGTTTGAACTCAATCTTGTTTAAAGACTTGAAGCCAAACTTAGGTACACGTCTTTGAAGAGGCATTTGACCACCTTCAAAACCTAGCTTTCTTTTGTAACCAGATCTAGACTTTGCTCCTTTATGACCTCTTGTAGAAGTTCCACCTCTACCAGAACCGGTACCACGACCAATTCGCTTGCGGTTTTTGGTTGAACCTTCTGACGGAGTTAATGTATTTAATTTCATAGCGCTTCCTCCACTTTTACAAGGTGACTCACTTTATTTACCATTCCAGCAATCTGAGGTGTGTTTTCAACAATCTTTGATTTGCTGATACGACCCAAACCAAGCGCAACAATAGTTGCTTTTTGATCCTTTGGTCTATCGATCGTACTTTTTATCTGTGTGATTTTGATCTTTGCCATGATGCTTATCCGTTGAAGACTTTAGCCATTTTAACTCCTCTTTGCTGCGATACCGCGATGGCATCACGAAGCTGTACTAGAGCGTCAATAGTTGCTTTTACCACGTTGTGCGGGTTAGACGAACCTTTGGACTTTGCCAATACGTCCGTAACACCAGCTGATTCCAACACGGCACGCATCGCACCACCAGCAATTACACCTGTACCAGCAGCCGCAGGCTTGATGAGGACAAATCCACCACCAAATTTACCTAGTTGCTCGTGAGGGATTGTTCCCTTCAATACAGGCACTTTAACCAAATTCTTTTTTGCATCTTCAATGCCTTTGGTGATGGCGTCAGTTACTTCATTGGCTTTGCCCAATCCGTAACCTACTACTCCTTGGCCGTCACCAACCACAACGATTGCAGAGAAGGAAAATCTTCTACCACCCTTCACCACTTTGGCTACTCGGTTGATAGCAACTACTTTCTCCTTTAATTCTGTATCTGTCGCCCTAATGGGTTTTCTTTTTATCTGAGACATATGGATTAGAATTTTAGCCCTCCTTCTCTGGCGCCGTCGGCCAAAGCCTTCACGTTACCATGATACAAGTAGCCATTACGATCAAATACTACAGCGGATACTCCATTTGCAACTGCTCTCTCAGCAAGCTTTTTGCCTACTTCTTTGGATACAGCTACATTGGTATTTGCCTTGGCGCCAAGCTCTTTGGAAGAGGCCTGAGCAAGGGTCTGACCTTTAAGATCATCCACCAATTGGGCATAAATGCCAGTATTACTTTTGAAAACTGACAGACGTGGTCTGGAATCAGTACCGGAGATTTTTCTGCGGATACCTCTTTTGATTCTAAGTCTTCTGGAACTCTTATTAAATGCCATAACTTATTATTTTTTACCAGCAGTTTTACCAGCCTTACGTCTAACAATTTCACCAACAAAGCGCACACCTTTTCCTTTGTAAGGTTCGATCTTACGTAGGGAACGAATTTTTGCAGCTACTTGACCGATCAATTCCTTATCAATTCCTTGAAGTGAAATCACCGGGTTTTTACCTTTTGCAGTTTCCGTAACCAAAGAGATTTCTATTGGAAGTGCCATATAAATACTGTGAGAATAGCCTAAGCTAAGCTCAAGTATTTGCCCTTGGTTGGTGGCTTTGAAACCTACACCGACCAATTCCAAATCTTTCTTGTATCCTTCAGAAACACCAATCACCATGTTGTTGATCAATGATCTGTAAAGACCGTGGAAAGACTTGTGTCTTTTGGACTCGGTAGGCCTAACAAGAATGATTTCTTGTCCCTCTACGCTTACCTGAATATCGGGATTCACATCCTGAGTCAGGGTACCCTTTGGACCTTTAACAGTGACAGTTCCATGAGCTGACACGTCTACAGTAACACCGCTGGGAATATTTATTGGTTTTTTACCTATTCTAGACATAATCGTAGATTAATAAACGTAACAAAGTACTTCGCCTCCGATACCTTCGGTTCGGGCCTCTTTGTCTGTCATTACTCCCTTAGAAGTAGAGACGATGGCAATACCTAAGCCATTGATAACTCTTGGTAGCTCGTCATGCTTGACATATTTTCTCAAACCTGGCTTACTTACACGCTCAAGACTCACAATTGCATTCAGCTTGGTGGTAGGATTAAACTTCAACGCAATTTTGATGGTGCCTTGAGGCCCGTTTTCTTCAAACTTGTAGTTTTGAATATATCCTTTATCATGCAATACTTTAGTGATCTCCTTCTTGATGTTAGAAGCAGGTATCTCAACAATACGATGAGAAGCCTTGATGGCATTTCTCAATCGTGTTAGATAATCAGCTATTGGATCGGTCATATTTTCTATTGTCTAGCACCCCTGTTTTGGGCGTGCAAAGTTACGAATTGATTTTTAGAATAAAAATTACTGTCGTTATTTTACCAGCTAGACTTAGTCAGACCAGGAATCTTACCAGCAGAAGCCATTTCTCTGAAGGTAACCCTGTTGACACCGAACTTTCTCATGTATCCTTTAGGACGACCAGTAAGTTTACATCTGTTGTGAAGTCTTACCGGAGAAGCGTTCTTTGGTAGTTTATCAAGTGCAGCGTAATCGCCTGCAGCTTTAAGCGCAGCTCTCTTCGTAGCATACTTAGCTACCAAGTGTTCTCTTTTTCGCTCGCGAGCTTTGATGGACTCTTTTGCCATGATTATTCTGGATTATTTTTGTTAACGAAAGGCATACCCAAAGCTTTCAACAACGCAAAAGCTTCTTCATCTGTAGCCGCACTAGTTACGAAAGTGATATCCATCCCGGTAATCTTAGTTACCTTTTCGATAGAAATCTCAGGGAAAATGATCTGCTCAGTTACACCTAGTGTATAGTTGCCTCGACCATCAAATCCTTTGTCTGAGATTCCTTTGAAATCACGTACTCGAGGCAAGGCCACAGTAGTCAATCGATCCAGGAACTCATACATTTTTTCACCTCTCAAAGTCACCTTTGCACCGATAGGCATATCTTCTCTCAACTTAAAGTTAGAGACCGCTATCTTAGACTTGGTAGCTACAGCGCGCTGACCAGTGATCAAGGAAAGTTCTTCAACTCCTTGATCTACCAATTTCTTGTCTGCTACTGCTGCACCAATACCTTTGTTGAGGACAATCTTAGTGAGCTTAGGCACTTGCATTACAGAAGAGTATTGAAACTTCTCTTTTAATGCAGGTACGATATCCTTCACATAGAGGTCTTTTTTTCTTGGATTAGCCATTGATCACCTCCCCAGTTTTCTTAGAATAACGAACTAATTTACCATCCGCACCAGTCTTACGACCTGTACGAGTCGCTTCACCTGTTTTAGGATCGACAAGCATCAGGTTACTGATGTGAAGCGCTGCTTCTTTCTTCTCGATACCACCCTGCGGCTTCGCTGCAGTAGGCTTCACGTGTTTGGTAATCATGTTGATTCCTTCCACGATGGCTTTTCTTTTCGCTGGATCAATGGATTGAACCTTTGCGGTTTTTCCCTTGTCATCTCCGGAAATTACCTTCACGGTATCTCCAGTTTTGATGTGCAGCTTTGGCTGCTTATTGAATTTTCTTTCCATGATTAAAGTACTTCAGGGGCCAAGGAAATGATTTTCATGAACTGCTTTTCTCTGAGCTCTCTAGCGACAGGGCCGAAAATACGGGTTCCTCTAGGCTCATCGTTGTTATTCAATAACACGGCAGCATTGTCTTCAAATCGAATATATGAACCGTCTTTACGACGAATTTCTTTTTTCGTTCTTACGATAACCGCTTTTGAAACGGTACCTTTTTTCATGTTGCTGGAAGATAGGGCTGACTTTACAGTCACGACTACTTTATCACCGATAGAAGCATAACGCTTCTTAGTTCCTCCCAGCACGCGGATCACCAATACCTCTTTGGCACCTGAATTATCCGCAACGCCTAATCTGGATTCTTGTTGTATCATGATTATTTAGCCTTTTCTATAATTTCAACTAATCTCCAACGCTTGTTTTTGCTCAGCGGACGTGTTTCACTGATTTTAACCACATCACCTGGGTTGCATTCATTTTTCTCGTCATGAACCATGAATTTGGTAGTCTTGGCAACAAACTTGCCGTAGATCGCATGCTTTACACGACGTTCTACAGCCACAGTAATGGACTTATCCATCTTGTTGCTTACGACTTTACCAACTCTCTCTTTGCGAAGATTTCTCTCGATCGTAGCCATTTTCTTTTCTGTTAGCTAGTTATTTGGAGGCCAAAGATGTTTTCAATCTTGCGATGAAACGCTTGGACTCTCTAATTCTATTAGGATTCTCTATAGGAGATATCGCATGAGCAAACTTCAATCTGCTCAGATTCTCCTGCTCGGCGACAATTCGCTCGGCGATCTCACTTGCTGCAAGTGATTTGATTTCTGCGTTTTTCATAATCTTGATTATTCAGCGTAGTCTCTTCTTACAACAAATCTTGTACTTACTGGCAGCTTCTGCTGAGCAAGTCTTAGTGCCTCTTGAGCAGTCTCCAGGCTCACGCCTGTAGCTTCGAAAAGGATCGTACCCGGCTTGATAACGGCCACCCAATATTCTGGAGCACCTTTACCTTTACCCATACGAACCTCTGCGGGCTTTTTAGTGATCGGCTTGTCAGGGAAAATCCTAATCCAAACCTGACCTTCTCTCTTCATAGCTCTTGTCATGGCAATACGTGCTGCCTCGATCTGGCGAGAAGTAATCCATCCTGGCTCAAGGGATTTAATGCCAAAGTTGCCAAAAGAAAGCTCGTGCCCTCTTTGCGCAAGACCTTTGACACGGCCCTTGTGCATTTTCCTATATTTAGTTCTTTTCGGCTGTAACATGATTTCTCGCTTGGAAAGGGAAAATTAGTTAGTTCTTTTTCTGCGTTTTGGACCGTCGTTATCACGTCCCTTTGGTGCTGGACCACGCTGACCTTTCGGCTCGTTGGCTGCTCCTTGGTTTGGTGAAAGATCTCTCTTACCGTACACCTCACCCTTGAAGATCCATACCTTAATGCCAATGATTCCGTACACTGTAAGTGCTTCAGAAAGGGCATAATCGATGTCTGCTCTCAATGTGTGAAGGGGAATTCTTCCCTCTTTGTACATTTCGGAACGTGCCATTTCGGCTCCGCCCAATCGGCCAGAAAGCTTAACTTTAATTCCTTCAGCGCCCACTCTCATGGTGGCTGCTATCGCCTGCTTCATTGCACGGCGGAAAGATATTCTAGCTTGAAGTTGCTGTGCGATAGACTCACCTACCAATTTAGCATCCATTTCAGGACGCTTAATCTCAAAGATATTAATCTGAATATCCTTGTTGGTGATCTTCTTTAGTTCCTCCTTAAGCTTATCTACTTCGGCACCACCCTTACCAATGACAACACCTGGTCTAGCAGTATGGATAGTCAAGGTGATTCTTTTAAGCGTACGCTCAATGATCACTTTGGCAATACCACCTTTAGGTATTCTGGCAAGGACGTACTTACGGATTTGTTGATCTTCGTATAGCTTCTCAGCAAAGTCTTTCCCACCATACCAGTTGGAATCCCAGCCTTTGATTACACCAAGTCTAAATCCTATTGGGTTAATTTTTTGTCCCATAGTCTTTCTTAATTTGCCTTTTCGTTGTTTACTACTACATCAGCGGTAACTTCTTCAGAATTGAATGAATCAATAACGAGTGTTACATGATTGGATCTTTTGCGAATTCTGTGTCCACGTCCCTGAGGAGCAGTCCGAAGTCTCTTTAGAGAACGTCCTTCGTCAACCATGATGGTCTTTACGAAAAGATCAGCTTCTTCTAATTTCACATCAGGATTTTTTGCTTGCCAGTTGGCAACCGCAGAAAGAACTAACTTCTCCAAACGGATTGCTGGGTGGTTGGGCGTGAATTTCAAAATACTTAGTGCCACACCTACGCGCTTGCCTCTCACCAAGTCAGCGACTAAACGCATCTTGCGAGGGGAGGTAGGAACATTTTTCAATCTTGCTAGTGCTTCCATGATTATCTCTTTCCTTTATCTTTTTTAGCAATGTGGCCACGGAAGTTACGAGTGGGTGCAAATTCACCCAATTTATGACCTACCATGTTATCGGTTACAAACACAGGGATAAACTTATTCCCATTATGCACAGCGAAGGTATGTCCCACGAAATCTGGGGAGATCATAGATTTTCTTGACCAAGTCTTGATGACAGATTTCTTGCCAGACTCGTTCATAACATCTACTTTCTTCACCAAATGGTGTTCGATATAAGGACCTTTTTTTAATGAACGTGCCATATTTACTTAGATCTTTTGCTGACGATGAACTTGTTTGAATACTTCTTGGGAGATCTGGTTTTCTTACCCTTTGAAAGAAGCCCTTTACGGGATCTAGGGTGACCACCTGAAGAACGCCCTTCACCACCACCCATAGGGTGATCTACTGGGTTCATCGCAACACCTCTTGTACGAGGTCTTACTCCAAGCCAACGCTTACGGCCAGCTTTACCCAATACCACGTTCATGTGATCCGCATTACCTACAGTTCCTACTGTAGCCATACATACACCAAGAATCAATCTCATTTCTCCAGAAGGTAATTTAACCGTCACGTATCTAGGATCTCTAGCTACGATCTGGGCATACCCTCCAGCACTTCTCGCCAATGCACCACCTTTACCAGGCTTCAACTCCACATTGTGTACAATTGTACCCATTGGGATGTTGACCATGTGCATTGCGTTACCCACTTCTGGAGCAACTTTCTCACCGGAAATCACTGTTTGTCCCACTTGCAAACCTTCCGGAGCGATAATGTAGGCTTTAGCACCGTCTGCATAATACAGTAGGGCAATACGGGCTGAACGGTTTGGGTCGTACTCAATGCTCTTTACAGTAGCAGGTACACCAAACTTGTTTCGCTGAAAATCTACGATACGTAGTCTTCGCTTATGACCACCACCAATGTAGCGAGCGGTCATCTTGCCTTCATTATTTCTACCACCTGACTTCTTCAAAGGAGCGAGAAGAGATTTTTCCGGCTTTGACGCAGTAATCTCGTCAAATGCAGGAGCTACTCTAAATCGGGTTCCTGGAGTTACAGGATTTAATTTTTTAACTGCCATGATATTGATTCAATTAAAGTTCTCCGTAAAAATCAATTACCTCACCATCGGCTACTTGCACAATCGCTTTCTTGAAAGCATTGGTGAAGCCTGACACTACTTTATTGTTCGTGTATCTCGTCTTATGCTTCGCAGCATATCTCATGGTACGTACTGACACCACATGTACACCGTACTTTTTCTCAATAGAAGATTTGATCTGAAGCTTGTCAGCGGTTTTTTCGACAATAAAGCCGTAAACTCCTTTTTCGTTGCCTGCAGATACTTTCTCTGTGATTAAAGGCTCTTTTAGAATTTCCATAGTCTTATTTCGCTAAAATGGTTTCTAACTTACTTAAAGATCCTTCACAAAGCATCAATTGATCAGCATGCAGGAGTTGGTAAGTATTTACATCATGAACGGTCACAACTTTTGCCTTTGGAAGGTTTCTGCTAGACAAAAACACATTCTTATTGTCCTCAGCAAGAACCAATAAGGTTTTCTTGCCAGTCAATGAAAGACCACTTAAGAAGGCTAAGTAGTTTTTGGTTTTTGCTGCATCAAAAGACACATCTTCCAAAACCATCAAACTATTTTCTTTTACCTTATAAGCTAACGCTGACTTACGCGCCAATTGCTTCACTTTCTTATTTAACTTGAAGGAATAGTCTCTTGGTCTAGGACCAAATACTCTACCTCCACCACGGAAGTTTGGAGCCTTCAAAGATCCAGCACGAGCACCACCGGTACCTTTTTGCTTCTTGATCTTTCGAGTTGATCCAGCTACTTCGTTTCTTTCTTTTGATTTGTGAGTTCCCTGTCTTTGATTAGCCAAGTACTGCTTCACATCCAGGTAAATGGCGTTATCGTTGGGCTCAATGCCAAAGATCTCGTCAGAAAGGCTCACCTTTCTACCTGTATCTTGTCCTTTATGATTAATTACTGCTAGTTCCATGGCTTACTTCTCCAGAATTACAAATGAATTTTTTGGACCAGGTACCGAACCAGAAACCAAAATAAGGTTTTGCTCTGCATACACTCTCAATATACGAAGGTTAGGAACCGTAACACGGTCACCACCCATTCTACCAGCCATTTTCATGCCTTTGAATACACGTGATGGCCAAGAACAAGCACCAATCGAACCTGGGTGTCTTCCTCTGTTGTGCTGACCGTGAGTTTGTCCACCCACACCAGCAAAACCGTGACGCTTTACTACGCCTTGGAATCCTTTTCCTTTTGAAGTACCGATAGCATCCACGAAGTCACCTTCAACGAATAGCTCTCCTGCACTTATTGTCTTTCCGAGCTCTACCTGACCTTCAAAGTCTCTGAACTCAACAACTTTCTGCTTGGGAGTCGTACCAGCCTTTTTGAAATGGCCAATTAGTGGCTTAGGAGTGTTTTTCTCCTTACGCTCACCGAATCCCAACTGCACTGCGTTGTACCCGTCTGTTTCGACGTTTTTTACTTGCGTCACTACGCAAGGACCAGCTTCTATTAGCGTGCATGCGACATTACGTCCATCGGCACTGAAGATGCTAGTCATACCTACTTTTTTACCTATAATACCAGACATCTTTACTAAGATATTTTGATAACTACCCAAGGTATGTACACTTGGGCCCTTTTTAAGGACTGCAAAGTTACTGAAATAATATTTGGCAGCAAATCCCAACTCCACTATTTTCAATTAATTACAAAAAAATCCTCTCGCTAGCTTAATTTGGAACAAGGTCTGCTCTAAAAACACAAAAAAAGGCCCCGCTCATGCAGGGCCTTTTTTTTACTTAACCAAGGTCCTCAGACTTTGATTTCTACATCAACTCCACTCGGAAGCTCGATTTTCATCAATGCATCCACTGTTTTAGAAGAGTTAGAGTAGATATCAACCAGACGCTTATACGTACAAAGCTGGTACTGATCTCTCGCTTTCTTGTTTACGTGTGGGGACTTCAACACGGTAAACTTTTCTTTTTTAGTTGGCAAAGGAATAGGACCTACTACTACAGCTCCTGTTGCTTTCACTGCCTTCACGATCTTCTCTGATGACTTATCCACCAAGCTGTGATCGTATGATTTCAATTTTATTCTGATTTTCTGATTCATTTTCTTATCGATTAGGATTTTTCACCCTTTACTTTAGCAATTACCGCTTCTGCAATGTTATTTGGAACAGGCTCGTAGTGAGAGAACGTCAACGAAGCCGTTGCTCTACCTGAAGTGATTGTCCTCAAATCAGTTACGTAACCGAACAATTCAGACAAAGGAACGTTGGCCTTAACTACCGTAGAGGTACCCTTGGTGTCCATCCCTTTCATCATTCCTCTTCTTCTGTTCAAGTCACCCGTGATCGGTCCAGTATATTCGTCAGGCGTAATTACGTCTACCGACATGATTGGCTCCAGCAACTGAGGCTTACACTTTTTCGCAGCTTCTTTGAATCCAATTCTTGCAGCCAATTCAAAAGAAAGGGCATCCGAATCGACGTCATGGTAGGAACCGTGGAACAAACGAACTTTCATGGATTCGATTGGATAACCAGCCAAAGGTCCATTCTTCATTGCTTCCTGAAAACCTTTTTGTACCGGCTGGATAAATTCTTTTGGAATCACACCACCCACGATACCATTGACGAAGTCCAAACCTGCCTTGATTTCGTTCGTCTCTGGATCTGGATCCTTAGGTCCCAATTCAAATACGATATCTGCAAATTTACCTTTACCACCTGTTTGCTTCTTGTAAGTCTCTTTGTGTTCAACAGAAACAAATAACGCTTCTTTGTAAGCCACCTGAGGAGCACCTTGGTTGATTTCTACCTTGAACTCGCGCTTCATACGATCGATGATGATTTCAAGGTGAAGTTCACCCATACCGCGAAGGATAGTTTGACCAGTTTCGTGGTCTGTATTTACCTGAAGAGTAGGATCTTCTTCTACTAGCTTGGCAATTGCCATTCCTAGCTTGTCTACGTCCGCCTGAGTTTTAGGCTCAATTGCATAACCAATTACTGGCTCAGGGAACACCATGGATTCCAATACTACCTTACGCTTTTCGTCGCAAAGGGTATCACCAGTCTTGATGTCTTTAAATCCAACAACGGCTCCAATATCACCAGCGACCAATCGTTCGATTTGGTTCTGCTTATTGGCGTGCATTTGGAATACACGAGAGATACGCTCCTTATTGCCTGAACGGCTGTTGAATACGTAAGATCCTGATTCCAATATACCTGAGTAAGCTCTAACAAAGCACAAACGACCTACGAAAGGATCCGTTGCGATTTTGAATGCCAAGCCAGTGAACGGCTCAGTCTCCACAGGGTTAATCGCTACTTCCTTATCCTCATCATCTAAGTCGGTCGCAAAAATGGCGTCTTTATCCAAAGGAGAAGGCAACAATTCCATCACTAGGTCTAGCATGGTTTGCACCCCTTTGTTTTTGAAAGAAGAACCGCAAACCATAGGGACAATTTTCATGTCAATGGTAGCTGCACGCAATGCTTTCAAAATTTCAGCTTCAGTGATAGAGTTTGGATCATCGAAGAATTTCTCCATCAAGGATTCGTCGTAATCAGCTACGGCTTCGAGCAAATATTCTCTGTATTCCGCTACCTCCTCCTTCATGTCCTCAGGAATAGGCACTTCTTTGAATGTCATGCCCATATCGTGCTCGTTCCAGATAATCGCACGGTTGTTGATCAAATCAACTACTCCGGTAAATTTATCTTCAGCACCAATTGGTAACTGCAAAGGAACGGCATGAGAGCCGAGCATTTCTTTAACTTGCTTGCACACCATCAAGAAATCGGCTCCTGAACGGTCCATCTTGTTGACGAATCCAATTCGAGCGACTTTATAATTGTCCGCTAGTCTCCAGTTGGTCTCAGACTGAGGCTCAACCCCGTCTACCGCAGAGAAAAGGAACACTAGACCATCCAAAACTCGCAAGGAACGGTTTACTTCAACGGTGAAGTCTACGTGACCTGGAGTATCGATGATGTTGATTTGGTACTGGTTGCTTCTGTAATCCCAGAATACGGTAGTTGCCGCAGAGGTAATCGTGATTCCTCTTTCTTGCTCTTGGGCCATCCAGTCCATAGTAGCAGCACCTTCGTGCACCTCTCCTATTTTGTGAGACTTTCCAGAGTAGTACAAGATACGCTCCGTAGTGGTCGTCTTGCCCGCATCGATGTGCGCTGCAATCCCGATATTACGGGTATATTTTAGATCTCTTGCCATTTCCGATTAGAATCTAAAGTGGGAGAATGCTTTGTTCGCCTCAGCCATTCTGTGCGTATCGTCCTTCTTCTTGACAGCGGCTCCTTCGCCTTTTGCTGCCGCGATGATCTCACCCGCAAGACGGTCCATCATGGTCTTCTCTCCTCTTCTACGAGAGTAAAGAATCATCCACTTGATACCAAGGGCCATTTTTCTTTCAGGTCTGACTTCCATAGGAACCTGGAACGTAGCACCACCAACTCTACGACTCTTCACTTCTACAGTGGGAGCAATATTGTTAAGCGCTTTTTTCCAAACTTCAAGACCATTCTCACCTACTTTACTCTCTACTTTAGCTACTGCATCATAGAAAATGTTGTAAGCAATACTCTTCTTCCCGTCATACATCAGACAGTTTACAAACTTAGTGACCAAAGTATCATTGAACTTTGGATCAGGAAGAATATATCTCTTCTTTGGTTTCGCTTTTCTCATTTCTTTTTAAGGTCTTAATTATTTCTTTTTGCCTGGCGCAGCTGCAGGAGCTCCCTTGCCAGCCTTAGGTCTTTTAGCACCGTACTTGGAGCGACCTTGCTTACGGTCTTTTACTCCAGCAGTATCCAATGCACCGCGGATGATGTGATATCTTACACCTGGAAGATCCTTTACACGACCGCCTCTAATCAATACGATAGAGTGCTCTTGCAGATTGTGACCTTCTCCTGGAATGTAAGCATTCACTTCTTTTCCATTTGTCAATCGTACCCTAGCTACCTTTCTCATCGCTGAGTTAGGCTTCTTAGGCGTCGTAGTGTACACGCGAGTACAAACCCCTCTACGCTGTGGACAAGCATCCAAAGCCCGAGATTTTGATTTGAATTCCAGTGTATTTCTACCTTTTCTTACTAATTGTTGAATAGTAGGCATTAACTGATTAAAATTTAGATAGTCTGTAAACTGTTATTTTTTGGAACGCAAAGGTACAAGAAGTAATAAGAGTAACAAAATTAAGGACTTA
The DNA here is from genome assembly GCA_040403475.1 of Algoriphagus sp. Taxonomy (GTDB): domain Bacteria; phylum Bacteroidota; class Bacteroidia; order Cytophagales; family Cyclobacteriaceae; genus Algoriphagus. The sequence goes on from JBBAKO010000003.1 coordinate 67,974, forward strand.
TATTTTTGTTAAGCTTCTCCAGGGGTTCCGAAAGAAATCGGAAAGGTAGGAGCCCCAGACCCTTGGGTAATTTTCCCATAGGCAGCCTCATATTTTTCAATATTTTCCTTCAGGGCTGAAAGCAATCGCCTCGCATGATCTGGCGTCACAATAATCCGTGATTTCACCTTTGCCTTAGGTACTCCTGGCATCAATCGAATGAAATCGATTACAAATTCCGAATTGGAATGTGCAATCATCGCCAAATTGGAGTAAATGCCTTCTGCAATTTCCTCCGGGAGCTCTACATTAATTTGCTGGTTTGACAAATCGTTATCTTCCATAATTTTTTAAGCTTAAAAAAGGCCTGTATAGTGAGTACAGGCCTTTTAAAGGATTACAAATACAATTTATAGAATCGCTTCGCTAGTTGCTTTTGCAGACTTCTTTTCCATATTTTCAGAAAGCGTGTCATATTCTGACTTGGATCCCACAATCATGCCCAAGATTCTTCGCTGACCGGTACCGGCAGGAATCAAGTGGCCCACAATCACGTTTTCCTTCAATCCTTTCAACTCGTCACGCTTGCCTCGGATAGCCGCCTCAGAAAGTACTTTGGTAGTTTCCTGGAAGGAAGCAGCAGAGATAAAGCTTTCAGTTCCCAATGAAGCAGCAGTAATTCCCTGCAAGGTCGGTGCGGATACAGCCGTTTCGGCATCCATTACCTGTACCAACTTCAAGTCCTTACGCTTCAAGCTTGAATTTTCGTCACGAAGTCTTCGCGCTGAAATGATCATTCCCGGCTTCAATGAAGAAGAGTCTCCTGCATCCATGACAATTTTCTTGTCCAAAATACTATCGTTCTCCTGACGGAATGCCCACTTGTCAACTACCTGATTTTGCAAGAAGCTAGTGTTACCAGCGTCAAGAATCTCAACCTTCTGCATCATCTGAGACACAATCACCTCGATGTGCTTGTCATTGATTTTTACACCCTGAAGTCTATATACTTCTTGAATTTCATTCACCAAGTATTCCTGTACTGCAGTTGGTCCTTTGATCGATAGGATATCACTTGGCGTGATGGCTCCATCAGAAAGCGGCTCGCCCGCACGGATAAAGTCATTTTCTTGCACCAAGATGTGCTTAGACAAGGATACCATGTACTTTTTGATAACCCCATCCTTAGACTCAATGATGATCTCACGATTTCCTCGCTTCACACCACCGTAGGTTACTACACCATCAATCTCGGATACTACAGCTGGATTGGATGGGTTTCTTGCTTCGAACAATTCCGTTACTCGAGGAAGACCTCCAGTAATGTCTCGAGTTTTTCCTACTGATCGTGGGATTTTTACCAAGATTTGTCCAGACTTCACCTTTTCTCCTGACTCTACCGCTAAGTGGGCACCTACAGGAATATTGTATGCCTTGGAATCCCCTTTGTAATTCACGATAATCGCAGGGTTCTTAGCTCTATCCTTGGTTTCAATAATTACTTTCTCACGGAAACCGGTCTGATCATCAGCCACTTCCTTGTATGTAATACCTTCTACCACAGCATCGAATTCCACAATACCATCAAACTCAGAGAGAATGACCGCATTGTATGGATCCCAAGTACATAGTGACTCACCTTTGGTGATTTTCTGACCGTTTTTCACGTTCAAAATAGCTCCATAAGGCACATGGTTAGACACAAGTGTCTTTCCTGTCTTGGCTTCGTTGATTTTTATTTCACCAGAACGACCCATGACCATCGTCACAGAATGACCTTCTTTGTCGGTTGTTTCCAAGTATCTCAACTCTTCTTCAAACTCAACCTCTCCATCAAATTTGGCATTGATGCTCGCATCAACCGCCATGTTGGAAGCAGTACCACCTACGTGGAATGTTCGAAGTGTCAACTGAGTTCCTGGTTCACCGATAGATTGCGCTGCGATAACACCTACTGCCTCACCCTCCTGTACCATTCTTCCGGTAGCTAGGTTTCTGCCGTAGCATTTACCACATACTCCTCTACGAGTTTCGCAAGTCAATACAGAACGTATTTCTACTTCTTCGATAGAAGACTCGTCCACTTGCTTAGCTACCTCGTCAGAGATCTCTATGCCTGCAGTAACGATCAATTTATCTGTAACCAAGTCGTATACATCGTGTACAGATACTCTGCCTACAATACGCTCAGAAAGTGGCTCTACGATTTCGTCGTTGTCTTTCAATGGCTGAACGACAAGTCCTCTCAACGTACCGCAATCCTCTTCGGTGATGATCATGTCCTGGGCTACATCGTGTAGTCGACGCGTCAAATAGCCCGCATCGGCTGTTTTCAAAGCAGTATCTGCAAGACCCTTACGGGCACCGTGCGTGGAGATAAAGTACTCCAATACGTCAAGGCCTTCTTTGAAGTTGGAAAGGATTGGGTTTTCGATGATTTCACCTACAGAACCTTGTAGGTTCTTCTGTGGCTTTGCCATCAAACCTCGCATACCACCCAACTGACGGATTTGCTCTCTTGAACCACGGGCTCCAGAGTGCATCATCATGTAGATGGCGTTGAATCCTTGCTTGTCCTCTTCCATCTTTTTCATCAGATTGTTCGTCAAATGAGAGTTGGTTCGAGTCCAAATATCGATTACTTGGTTGTATCGCTCGTTGTCGGTGATCAGACCCATGAGGTAGTTGTTCCATACTTGTTCAACTTCCTCTTTGGCCTTGGCGATCATCGGAACTTTTTCGTCTGGAATGATAACATCGTTCAATCCCATGGATAGACCGCCTTGGTAGGCCATCTGGAATCCAAGGTGCTTGATATCATCCAAGAATTGCGCTGTTCTGGCGATGCCACATACCTTCACCACCTGGGCAATGATCTGTTGCAACTTCTTTTTGGTAAGCAATTCATTGACGTAGCCTACTTCCTCAGGTACAAACTGGTTGAAGATTAGTCGACCTGCCACCGTTTCGATGATCTGATCTTTAATCTCACCACTTTCTGTTCTCACCTTCACCTTGCATTTGATGTTGGCATGCTTGGAAAGCTGGCCTTCATTCATCGCAATAATGACTTCTTCTTGGCTGTAGAAGGTCATTCCTTCACCAATAATTACCTCTTCAGGAGTTGATTTTTTACCTTTGGTTACGTAGTAAAGACCCAACACCATGTCCTGAGAAGGTACCGTGATCGGTGCTCCGTTGGCTGGGTTGAGGATGTTGTGCGCAGAAAGCATCAACGTTGAAGCCTCCAAAATTGCCTCGTGGCCAAGTGGTACGTGTACGGCCATCTGGTCACCGTCAAAGTCAGCGTTAAAGGCTGTACATACCAACGGGTGAAGTTGAATTGCTTTTCCTTCGATCAATTTTGGTTGGAACGCCTGGATACCCAATCTGTGAAGAGTTGGAGCACGGTTGAGGAGCACTGGGTGTCCTTTCAACACATTTTCCAAAATATCCCAAACCACAGGATCTTTGCGATCTACAATTTTCTTTGCCGACTTCACGGTCTTTACAATACCTCTTTCAATCAACTTTCTGATGATGAAGGGCTTGAAAAGCTCCGCAGCCATATTTTTAGGAAGACCACACTCGTGAAGCTTCAATTCAGGACCTACCACGATCACCGAACGGCCGGAGTAATCCACACGCTTTCCGAGCAAGTTTTGACGGAAACGACCTTGCTTTCCTTTCAGCATATCTGAAAGTGACTTCAAGGCACGGTTGCCATCTGATCTTACCGCATTTACTTTTCTAGAGTTATCGAACAAGGAATCTACAGCTTCCTGAAGCATTCGCTTCTCGTTTCTCAAGATCACCTCAGGCGCTTTGATGTCTATCAATCGCTTCAAACGGTTGTTTCGGATAATTACGCGACGATAAAGGTCGTTCAAATCGGACGTTGCAAAGCGACCACCGTCCAAAGGAACCAAAGGTCTCAACTCTGGTGGAATAACAGGTACCATACGCACGATCATCCACTCGGGGCGGTTTTCAATGCGCGTTCTTGCATCACGGAAGGCTTCCACCACTTTCAAGCGCTTCAAGGCTTCCGCCTTACGCTGCTGAGAAGTATCTGTTGCTGCTTGGTGACGCAAAGAGTAGGAAAGCTCATCCAATTCCAATCGTGCAAGCAACATGCCAAGTGCCTCAGCACCCATTTTAGCAATAAATTTATTTGGATCGCCATCGTCCAAAAGATGATTCTCTTTTGGTAGCTTATCCATGATGTCCAGGTATTCATCTTCAGTCAAGAAGTCAAGGTATTGTACCCCTTCTTCTGCTTTGATACCCGCCTGAACGACCACGTAACGCTCGTAATAAACGATCTGATCTAGTTTTTTGGTAGGTAGTCCAAGTAGATACCCGATTTTGTTGGGTAAAGACTTAAAGTACCAAATGTGTGCTACAGGCACCACCAATTCGATGTGGCCCATACGCTCACGACGTACTTTTTTCTCTGTCACTTCCACGCCGCAACGGTCGCAGATGATGCCCTTGTATCGGATACGCTTGTATTTTCCACAATGACACTCCCAGTCTTTTACTGGACCGAAAATGCGCTCGCAGAACAAGCCCCCCATTTCGGGCTTGTAGGTTCTGTAGTTGATGGTCTCTGGCTGGGTTACTTCCCCGTTTGAGCTATCCAGAATAGATTCTGGAGAGGCCAAACTGATGGTAACTCTTGAGAAATCGTTGTTCAGTTTTTTATTTTTTCTAAACGACATAATTTTTTGAGAAAGGTATGGGGCGGTCGCCCGCCCAATGAGCCAAATTAATCCAAGGTAATTTCAAGAGCCAAACCTCTCAACTCGTGAACCAATACATTGAATGATTCCGGGATGTTAGGCTTAGGAAGGTTTTCACCTTTCACAATCGCTTCGTAGGCTTTTGCTCTACCGATTACGTCATCCGACTTCACGGTCAAGATTTCTTGAAGTACGTGCGAAGCACCAAAGGCCTCGAGCGCCCATACTTCCATCTCTCCAAATCGCTGGCCACCAAATTGAGCTTTACCTCCAAGCGGCTGCTGGGTGATAAGCGAATAGGGTCCAATCGAACGGGCGTGCATCTTGTCGTCAACCAAGTGACCAAGCTTCAGCATGTAGGTAATACCTACAGTAACCGGCTGGTCAAAACGATTGCCGCTCAAGCCGTCATATAGATAGGTTCTGCCGAAGTCAGGAAGCCGTGCAGCTGTCAATTCTGCGGATACCTCGTCCAAGGTGGCTCCATCAAAGATTGGCGTTGCATACTTCTTGTTTAACTTCTGACCTGCCCATGCAAGGATGGTTTCGAAAATCTGTCCAATGTTCATTCGAGAAGGTACACCGAGTGGGTTCAATACGATATCCATAGGTGTGCCATCTTCCAAGAAAGGCATGTCCTCGTCTCGTACGATTCGGGCGACGATACCTTTGTTTCCGTGACGACCTGCCATCTTATCACCCACCTTTAGCTTACGCTTCTTGGCGATGTATACTTTGGCTAGCTTCACAATTCCAGCTGGCAATTCGTCTCCTACTTCAAGGGTAAAGCGCTCACGCTTGAATCTTCCGGAAATTTCATTTCGCGAATTAGTGTAATTCTTCACCAACTTAACGATCAATCCATTGGTATAGCTATCCTCAGTCCAGTCATCAAGGATGATATCCGAAACAAGGTTTGCTTCTTCCGGCACATTGTAGTTAGACTCGTCACGATACGGGTTTTTGGCAGGGAAGAGGTTGCTTTCAATGTTTTTCGCATTGAACTTGGTTCCTTTAGTGATGATCTCATCACCAAACTTGTGCTTCACCCCTTGCGAAGTTTTACCTTCAAGCAAAGTCACCAATTTGTTGATCATGCGCGCACGGATTCCTAACAAATCTTTGGCATACTTGCCCTTTAGCTTTTCTACCTCAGCCTTAGACTTGGCGCGATTGTCCTTGTCTTTCTTTGGACGAGAGAATAGTTTAGTTTCAATAACCACACCATTCAAGGAAGGAGATGCCTTCAATGAAGCATCTTTCACGTCCCCAGCCTTGTCGCCGAAGATTGCTCTTAGAAGCTTCTCTTCTGGAGTTGGGTCCGTTTCCCCTTTTGGTGTGATCTTACCGATAATGATGTCGCCTTCTTTTACCTCGGCACCCACTCGGATAATTCCATTCTCGTCCAGATGCTTTACAGCTTCTTCTGATACGTTTGGAATTTCAGAGGTAAGTTCCTCTTCTCCTCTTTTGGTGTCACGAACTTCAAGTTGGAATTCTTCAACGTGGATGGAAGTAAAAATATCTTCTCTCACCACGCGCTCAGAAATCACGATCGCATCTTCGAAGTTGTATCCTTGCCAAGGCATGTAGGCTACTTTTAGGTTTTTACCTAGTGCCAATTCGCCTTGGTTGGTAGAATAACCTTCTACAAGCACCTGACCTTTTTTCACTTTTTCTCCCTTCAATACCAAAGGAGTCAAGTTGATGGTGGTGTCCTGGTTGGTTCTTCTGAATTTGATCAAATCATAGGTTCTGTATTCGTCAGAGAAATTCACCAAAAGTTCGTCTGAAGTCAGATCATACTTTATCGTGATATTCTTAGCATCTACATATTCTACTACCCCATCTGCTTCAGCAATAAGTAGGGCTCTTGAATCGATGGCAGCTTTGCTTTCCAAGCCAGTACCCACAATCGGTGCTTCTGGCTTCAAAAGAGGAACTGCCTGACGCTGCATGTTGGATCCCATTAGGGCTCTGTTCGCATCGTCATGCTCCAAGAAAGGAATTAAGGATGCTGCTACCGAAACAATCTGGTTTGGAGCAACGTCGATATAGGTAATTTCGCTTGGCTCAAGCACAGGGAAGTCCCCTTCAAATCGTGCTTTTACTTTTTCACTCAAGAAACGTCCTTTATCATCCAGGGAAGCGTTAGCCTGTGCAATGTTGTGGTTATCCTCTTCTTCAGCGGTCAAGAAAACAATGTCTTCCGCTTTCATGCTTACTTTGCCATTGTCTACCTTACGGTAAGGGGTTTCTAGGAAGCCCATGGAGTTTACTTTAGCATGCACGCAAAGCGAAGAGATCAAACCAATGTTTGGACCTTCTGGAGTTTCGATAGTACACAGACGACCGTAGTGGGTGTAGTGAACGTCTCGAACTTCAAATCCTGCTCTTTCTCTAGAAAGACCTCCTGGACCTAAAGCAGACAATCTTCTTTTGTGTGTCAATTCAGCCAGAGGGTTGGTCTGGTCCATGAACTGAGAAAGTTGGTTGGTACCAAAGAAGGAGTTGATTACGGAAGAAAGGGTACGTGCGTTGATCAAGTCTACTGGCTTGAAATCTTCGTTGTCACGTACGTTCATTCGCTCTCGGATGGTTCTGGCCATACGAGCCAAACCTACTCCAAACTGGCTATACAACTGTTCGCCTACCGTTCTTACACGACGGTTAGACAAGTGGTCAATATCATCAACTACTGCTTTGGAGTTGATCAAACCAATGAGGTACTTAACAATAGAGATGATATCTTCTTTTGTCAATACAATTTTCTCTGGCTCGATGCTCAAGCCCAACTTCTTATTGATACGGTATCTTCCTACCTCACCCAAGTCGTAACGCTTGTCAGAGAAGAACAAACTTTGAATTACTTCTCTCGCTGTTGCTTCGTCTGGAGCTTCGGTATTTCGAAGTTGACGGTAGATTACTTCTACTGCCTCTTTCTCAGAGTTGGAGTTATCTTTCTGTAGTGTGTTGTAGATAATAGAGAAATCAGCCACGTTTACATCCTCGCGGTGTAAGATGATGGATTTAGATCCTGAATCCAAGATCAATTCAATATCCGAGTCAGTTAGGATAGAATCTCTTTCCAACAACACTTCATTTCGGTCGATGGATACCACTTCACCGGTATCTTCATCTACGAAATCTTCTACCCAAGTTCTCAATACACGAGCGGCAAGTTTTCTGCCAGCTGCTTTTTTGAGGGCTGTTTTGGTAGCGGAAACTTCCTCGGAAAGTCCGAAGAGGTCCAATATATCTTTATCAGAACCATAACCTATGGCTCTGAGTAGGGTCGTAACTGGGAATTTTTTCTTACGATCGATGTAAGCATACATGACATTGTTGATGTCAGTTGCAAATTCAATCCAAGATCCTTTGAAAGGAATAATACGAGCTGAATACAGCTTGGTACCGTTGGTATGCTTGCTTTGGGCAAAGAAAACCCCCGGGGAACGGTGTAGCTGGGAAACAATTACACGCTCAGCTCCATTGATGACGAAGGATCCCTTGTAGGTCATATAAGGCAAATTGCCTAGGAATACTTCCTGCTCGATTGTTTCAAAATCCTCATTGTCCTCATCATGGCAAAGCAATCTCAATTTTGCTTTAAGCGGGACAGAATAGGTCAATCCACGGTCGATACATTCTTCCACACTGTACTTTGGTGGATCTACTGCGTAGTCGATAAATTCCAAAGTGAAATTCTCTCTGGAATCACTGATCGGGAAATTTTCAGCAAAAACTTTAAATAACCCATCAGCCCGACGTTTTTCTGCAGGGGTATCCAACTGGAAGAAGTCTTTGAATGACTGTAGCTGAATATCTAGAAAATCGGGATAGTCTTTGACCACCTTAATGGAGGAGAAACTTTTCCTTGCGGTTTGATTCTTGATAGCCAAGGTAGTGTATAGTTTAATAGTGAAATTAAATATTAGAAAGCTACTATTTTCGCTTAAAATAATGCAATTTTAAACCCATGCATAAACAGGAAAAGACCTGACTAAATTAGTCAGGTCTTCGAGCCAATCTCTATCCTTTTTGGACAGAGATGAGCAAATTACTTGATCTCTACTTCAGCACCAGCCTCTTCAAGAGCCTTCTTAAGTGCTTCAGCTTCGTCCTTAGCAACGCCTTCTTTAACTGGCTTTGGAGCTGCATCAACTAGGTCTTTAGCTTCTTTCAAGCCAAGTCCAGTAAGGTCCTTCACCAATTTAACGACAGCAAGTTTGGATGCACCAGCTGCTTTCAAGATTACGTCAAATGAAGTCTTTTCTTCTTCAGCAGCAGCCTCAGATGCACCAGCTCCACCACCTGCTACTACTACAGCAGCTGCTGCAGCAGGCTCGATGCCGTACTGATCCTTAAGGATGTCTGTCAATTCCTTTACTTCTTTTACAGTCAAGTTTACCAACTGTTCTGCAAGTTGTGTAAGATTTGCCATTGTATTAATTAGTTAATTGTTTTTGAATGATTTTGATAAGATTATTTTCCGTCTCGCTCGCCGAGGGTCTTCAACACACCTGTAAGGTTGTTTTGACCTGATAACAAAGCAGAAACGAGGTTCTTCGCAGGAGACTGAAGCAAGCCAATAAGCTCTCCAATCAATTCCTCCTTAGACTTAAGCGTAGCGAGTACCTCCAAGTTAGCCTCGCCCAGAAATACATCTGAATCGATACCAGCACCTTTAAATACAGGTCTATACTCTTTTTTTCCTTGTTTTTTTCTAAAATCCAGCAATACTTTAGCTGGTAGGTTGCTCGTCTCTTTTGAGAACAAAATTCCCGAGAACCCTTTTAAAGCTCCCTCTGCAAGCTTAGAATAGTCTACATCCAAATTTTCAAATGCTTTAGCGATCAAGGTGTTTTTGTACACTTTATACTCTACACCTTTTTCATAGCAAGTTTTTCTGAATGCGTTCACTTCTGCTACAGAGAATCCAGATGCGTCTGTAATATAGAAGAAAGGGTTCTCTTTCAATTTCTCAGTCAGACTGTCGATAATCAGTTTTTTCTCGTCTCTAGTCATGATTAAATTCCTTGAATGCTACCCTTATCTACTGAAATACCAGGAGACATTGTGCTGGATATGTGAATGCTTTTGAAATAAGTGCCTTTTGAAGAAGAAGGCTTTAATTTCGAAATGGTAAGGATCAGTTCTTTTACGTTATCCTGAATTTGTTCAGACGTAAACGATACTTTACCAATACCTGCGTGAATGATACCAAACTTATCAACTTTGAAGTCGATCTTTCCAGCTTTCACTTCTCGAACTGCTTTTCCTACATCTAGGGTCACCGTTCCAGACTTAGGATTAGGCATCAAGCCTCTAGGGCCCAATACTCTACCTAGTCTACCTACTTTTGCCATGACGTTGGGCATTGTGATGATCACATCAATATCTGTCCAACCGCCTTCTATTTTGGCAATATAATCGTCCAAACCAACGTAGTCTGCACCTGCTTCGGTGGCTTCTGCATTTTTGTCAGGAGTGCAAAGCACCAATACTTTGATGTCTTTACCAGTACCATGAGGAAGGGCAACAACCCCTCTTACCATTTGATCTGCTTTCCTAGGATCCACGCCCAAACGAACGTCAACATCTACGGAAGCATCAAACTTCGTCATCGTAATTTCCTTAACCAGTGAAGAAGCAGCCTCCAGGGAGTACACTTGGCTTGGGTCGTACTTAGAAAGAGCTTCTTTTTGCTTTTTTGTTAACTTAGCCATTGTTGTTTATTTATACTTCCCAAGGGGCTTTACCAGAAACTGTGATACCCATGCTTCGTGCGGTACCCGCAACCATTTTCATGGCTGATTCTACTTTGAAAGCATTAAGGTCAGGCATTTTCGTCTCAGCAATGACCCGTACCTGATCCCAGGTAACAGATCCTACTTTAATTCTGTTTGGTTCCGCAGAACCTCCCTTTACTTTTGCAGCTTCCAACAGCAAATTCGCAGCTGGAGGAGTTTTTACTACAAAGTCAAAAGTCTTGTCAGAATATACTGTAATCAATACAGGCAATACAGTTCCCATTTTCTCTTGGGTACGTGCATTGAACTGCTTACAGAACTCCATGATGTTCAAACCCTTGGAACCAAGAGCTGGACCTACTGGAGGTGACGGGTTAGCCTGGCCACCTTTCACTTGTAGTTTTACATAACCAGTGATTTCCTTAGCCATTGCTTAGTCTTGTTTTTCTACTTGTATAAAGTTTAATTCAACAGGAGTATTGCGGCCGAAAATCTTAACCATAACGTTAAGCTTTTTCTTTTCCTCAAAAATCTCCTCAATTGTCCCAGTAAACCCACTGAAAGGACCGTCCATTACCTTCACGGCCTCTCCTACTATAAATGGGGCTTCTTGCTTCTCGGCAAACTCATCTATCTCTTCAACCTTACCTAAAATACGATTGATTTCTGATTGACGTAATGGTTCAGGGGTTTTGGAAGCTCCCCCCTGGTTTGATCCAAGAAAACCAATTACTCCTGGGATACTCGTAATTACGTGGTTAGCTTCTCCATTCGATAAGTCCGCATTGACCAACACGTAACCAGGAAAGAAATTCTTCTCCCGTACACGCTTCTTGCCATTGCGCATCTCATATACCTTCTCGGAAGGAATCAACACTTCAGGAATAAATTCGGCAATCTTCTGTCTGAAAATTTCATTTTCCAGATAGTTTTTCGCTTTTTTCTCCTGTCCTGAGACTACTCTGAGTACGTACCACTTATGTTCAGCCATCCTGTAATGCTATTAGAATAAATCATAAAACCATGACATGATATTCTCGAACCCTAAATCTACCGCGCCAATAAATAGCGCAAAGATTAACGATGCTACCAATACCAAAATGGCACTATTTTGAAGAAATGAAAACTTAGGCCATGTCACCATGTTTTTCATTTCGTCATACGACTCAAGGACAAAGTTTTTAAGATTCATAGTCTATATTCTTAGTGCACGGGCAGAGAGATTCGAACTCCCATCAATGGTTTTGGAGACCACTATTCTGCCGTTGAACTATGCCCGTGTAAAACGAACGTTCCAAAACGGAACGCAAAATTAGGGAAAATGTCTTTAGAAACAAATGCGATCCCAAAATATTCTTTGGGATCGCATCTAATGTTCTAGTTAAGGGTAATTAGTCGAGAATTTCAGTCACCTGACCAGCACCTACGGTACGACCACCTTCGCGGATCGCAAATCTCAAACCTTTTTCTAGCGCTACTGTAGACAACAAGTTTACCTCGATAGTCACGTTATCACCAGGCATTACCATTTCTACGTTTGCAGGAAGCGTGATCTCACCTGTTACGTCAGTAGTTCTAAGGTAGAACTGTGGTCTATATCTGTTGAAGAATGGAGTGTGACGTCCACCTTCTTCTTTAGAAAGAACGTAAACTTCAGCTTTAAAGTGAGAGTGAGGCTTCACAGTACCAGGCTTACAGATAATCATGCCTCGCTTGATTTGTGATTTTTCAATACCTCTCAACAATAAACCTACGTTGTCACCTGCCTCACCTCTGTCAAGGATCTTGCGGAACATTTCCACACCAGTTACAGTAGACTTCAAGCCTTCTGCACCCATACCAATGATCTCAACTGGCTCACCAGAGTTGACTACACCTCTTTCGATACGACCTGTAGCAACTGTACCACGACCGGTGATAGAGAACACGTCTTCAACTGGCATCAAGAAATCCTTGTCGATCAAACGCTCTGGTAGAGGAATGTAGTTATCAACAGCATCCATCAATTGCATTACTGCATCTACCCACTTTTCTTCACCATTCAATGCACCAAGTGCAGATCCTGCAATTACAGGAATGTTGTCCCCATCAAAGTTGTAGAAAGAAAGCAATTCTCTGATTTCCATTTCTACTAACTCCAATAATTCAGGATCATCCACCATATCCACTTTGTTCATGAATACTACTAGTTGAGGTACACCTACTTGGCGAGCCAATAGGATGTGCTCTCTAGTTTGTGGCATTGGTCCGTCTGTCGCTGCTACCACAAGGATAGCACCGTCCATTTGAGCAGCACCTGTTACCATGTTTTTCACGTAATCCGCGTGTCCAGGACAATCTACGTGTGCGTAGTGTCTCTTTTCAGTTTGGTATTCTACGTGAGAAGTATTGATTGTAATACCTCTTTCTTTCTCTTCTGGCGCGTTGTCAATAGAAGAGAAATCTCGTAATTCAGAAAGACCCTTCTTTGCCAATACCGTGGTGATGGCTGCAGTCAAGGTGGTCTTACCATGGTCTACGTGTCCAATGGTTCCGACGTTAACGTGCGGTTTGGAACGGTCGAAATTAGCTTTTGCCATGCTTGAAAATCCTCAGTTTAAGTTTTAAAATATGTTTAGATAATAAATTCTGTGTTGAGCCAACGACGGGAATTGAACCCGTGACCCCTTCCTTACCAAGGAAGTACTCTACCCCTGAGCTACGTCGGCTTTCACTACGCAGTGCACTCCGAAAAGTACAGAGCGGGAGACGAGGCTCGAACCCGCGACCTGCAGCTTGGAAGGCTGCCGCTCTACCAACTGAGCTACTCCCGCTTATTCCCGATTGCTCGGTTACTTTTTAGCCCTGCAAAACTACAAAATAAATTTGTTTTTTTGCAAGTCGTGGGGGAAACAGGATTCGAACCTGTGAAGACTTAAGTCAACGGATTTACAGTCCGTCCCAGTTGGCCGCTTTGGTATTCCCCCAACTGCGTTAAAATTGTAGGCTATTTTCCCCTAGGAACTTTAACGGACTGCAAAATTATAGCCTTTTATCAAAGTATCAAAGTGAGTTCCTGAAAATTGAAAAAAAATTCTCCAAACACCCCTCAATCTTTTAGAAATCAAGGGATTAATTTTCCTCTTTCAGTAATTCTAAGTAATACGAATAATAGGATTGCAAGTCCTCTGACTGTTCCTTCTCCACTATCGCCACCATTTTGTCCAAAACACCCTCCTCCATCACAAAACCCATCAAGGTTTGAAAGGCCCCTAATCGCAAGAAATCCTTTGGATGGTTCTCCAAAATAGCTAGCAATCGGCGAATGGCCTTTTCCTTGTCGGAAACCTCCACATCCATGAAATAACTCCCGTAATACCCCATAAAATAATACAAGCCCTCTCCACTCAACTTGGAAAAGGTCTGCTCAAACCAGGGCCCCTTGCCGAGAACCTTAGTTGAAACGTAATATTCTGCCAACCCAACAGCCATCCTGAAATTAGTCTCTCGCTCAAAGGTCTCCATCCACGAAAGCTCTACCACAGGATCAGCTACACGAGCCAAACCCATCAATGCCGCACCCGCAACTAAATAGGAAGGATCACGCGCCAAGCGGGTAAATGCCCCCCGGTACCCAGAAGGGTTCCATTCGGTAAGTACCTCTAACGCACTAGCCCGTACCTTATTTTGAGGATCTTCCTCTGCTAATCGATAAATTTTCTCCTCCAATTCCCCTAAAGCTTCCTTCCATTGATCCCCTCCCTGCAACAACGAAAGCCCGCGCTCCCGAATCGCAGCAAAGGAATCCTCTAGAGCCAATGGCAATACAATCCCCAATTCTTCCGCAGCATCACGAGAAACCAAACTATCCAAGGCGGCATACCGCGCCACTCCGAGCTGCGATTCTTTAAACTGGCGCAGGTACTGCGCATTAGTCAAAACCTGATTCCCTTTCATCAAAATCTCCTGCCCCTCGTTCACATAAACTAAGCTAACTGGAGAACCATTTTCAAGGACAAGCTCTTGCTCCGCTTTCGTTACTTGAACTGTTTTGGTTTTCCGAACCTCTCCCTCGTACCAGCTAATAGTGATGGGCAACTGAAAAACGGGGGTTTCATTCAGGTCTTGCACCTGTGAAAAACGCAGAAGCAGATTTTCTGGCTTAGAATAGTCAACCTCCACCTTCAACTCCGGGTGCCCCTTTGCAAAAAACCATTGGTTAAAAAACCAATTCAAATCCCGACCACTTACCCGCTCCATGGCGAGACGTAAATCATGTGCCTCCACCGCTTGAAAAGCATGTTGCGTCAAATACAAATTCAACCCTTTGAAAAAAGCAGCATCGCCCAACTCTCGGCGCAGCATGTGCAAGACCAGCCCACCTTTATTGTAACTGTGCGCATCAAACAGATCTTCCGCATCCGCATAGTTGAAGCGAATCAATTCCTTCGGCTCAGCATCCGCCTCTGCTAAATAGCCTTCCTTCTCCACCACCAACTTCAAGTCCGCCTGATCCTGACCGTAGCGCTTCTCATTCCACAGGTATTCGCTGTAATTCGCAAAGGCCTCATTCAAGGTAAGATTGGACCAGGATTCGGCGGTAACCAAGTCCCCAAACCACTGGTGAAAAAGTTCGTGTGCAATGATGTAATCCCATTCGGAATCCAGTGCCTCGCGCTCATCCAAGAGCAACTCTTCCATAAATATGGATGCCGTCGTATTTTCCATGGCCCCAGATACAAAGTCCCGAGCCACTATCTGATCGTATTTTTGCCAAGGAAATGGGACTCCTAAGCGCTTTTCAAAATAACTGATCATTTCCGGAGTGGAAGCAAAAACCTTGGCAGCACCCTTTTCAAATCCTTTTTCTACATAATATCCCAAGGGCAAATCACCGTGGGAAGCAGTCACCTTTGCAAAATCACCCACCGCAATCGCCACCAAGTACGGTGCATGCGGAAGATCCATTTTCCAGTGATCTTTTCGCATGCCATTGGCCAATGACTCTTGCTTGAGTAGACGCCCATTGCTGATGGACACCATGCTATCGGGCACAGTCAGCCAAATGTCATGCGTCATGCGCTCGTTGGGCCGGTCAATCGTTGGAAACCACTTGCTCGAGTGCTGCGTCTCTCCCTGCGTCCAAAGCATCGTTGGCTTGCCCGGGATTGTGTCCAAGGGATCGATAAAGTAGAGTCCCTTTGTATCGGTGATTGCTGCGGACCCTTCGCCTGAGTTTTTTTCAGGAAATGTCACATAATTGACCTCTAATTCAACGGTATCCCCAAGAGACGCTTCCTCAGGCAAGTAAATCTGGATTTCCTGATTGTCATAGCGGTAAGAAAGTGTCTCTAGCTGCCCCTTATGCATCCAGGCCACTCGCCCAAACTCAAAATCTTGGGCATCCAGAACAACTATTTTTTGTGGATAGAAATAAGGCGTTAAACGAAGTTTGGCCTTGCCAATTACCTGCTGATTTTTCCAGTCAAATCGCAGATCCAAATCCATGTGAAGCAAGTCCATAGTTCGCGTAGCAGATGCCTGATAGGGTAATTCATCCGCTAAACCCCAACTAATCTCCTCTTCTACAAGCAGCGTATCTACCGCTTCTGACTCATCTGCCGAAAGCACCGCCTTTGATTTACATCCCTCCAAAGCTCCTAAAAAGCACAGTAGTACGAGAGCAGAGACGGAGGCTTTTAAATTAATTTTTGGACAAACGGGTTTTTGAATCATATTTGAAGAAATTCTAAGGAGCCAAGCATTGGCTACTTTAGTTGAAAAAGCAAATTAGCAAGAATGTTTTCAGTTATCCTTCAAGACACTACCTATTCGGTTGAAAAAAATGTAGGCGAAACTCGCGTCAACAAGCAATCCATCACCTGGGATCTCAAATGGATGGGCGACCGTAAAATTCACCTCATTCAAGGTGCTCGTTCACTGGAAGCAGAGTTGCTTGCAATAGACCTAGAGGCCAAAACACTTCAAATTCGATTGGGCCACAAAACAACTACCCTCCAATTGAAGGATCGATTTGACCTGCTGCTGGAGAAAATGGGAATGAATTCTACGGGTGCCGGTAGTCTCAAAGAAATCAAAGCACCGATGCCAGGCCTGATTTTGGATCTGAAGGTGGCCCCTGGAGATTTGGTTAAAAAAGGAGATGTGGTATTGATCCTTGAAGCCATGAAAATGGAAAACAGCATCAAGTCCCCTGGTGATGGACTTGTAAAAGCAGTGAATGTCTCGCTCAAGCAATCCGTAGAAAAAAACCAGGTACTCATCCAATTCTAATTGCTTTGCATCTTTTTCTAAATTAACAGGAGAATCTAGCCTCATTTTTACTAGCCATTCAAATTTCTAAATGGAAGAAAGTATATTTACTGGGTTGATTTACAAATTCAGCCAAAAACACTTTCGGAAAATTGATTTTTTGTCAGCTTTCCACTTTAGCGAAAACGAATAAATCCAAGCTATCCCTACCAATACATGAAATACAAACGCATTCTGCTCAAGCTCAGTGGAGAATCTCTAATGGGCGAAAAAAAATACGGCATTGATCCAGCGATCTTACAGCAATACGCGGAAGAAATTAAAAAAGTAAAGGACATGGGCGTGGAAATCGCCATCGTCATTGGAGGAGGTAACATTTTTAGAGGCGTACAAGCCGAAAAGTCCGGCATCGATCGAGTTCAAGGTGACTACATGGGCATGCTTGCAACACTAATCAACGCGATGGCGCTTCAAAGTGCTTTGGAACAGATTGGACTCTTTACCCGATTGATGTCTGGAATCAAAATTGAAAGTGTTTGTGAACCATTTATCCGTAGAAGAGCAATCCGTCACCTTGAAAAGGGTAGAATTGTGATTTTCGGCGCAGGGATCGGTAACCCTTATTTCACCACAGACTCTACCGCTGCACTGCGAGCCATTGAAATTGAATCCGATGTGGTATTGAAAGGCACACGCGTGGACGGAGTCTATACCGCAGATCCGGAAAAGGATGCCACCGCCACCAAGTACCAAAACATTACTTTCTCAGAGGTTTACAAAAAGAACCTCAATGTCATGGACATGACAGCATTTACACTTTGCCAAGAAAATAACCTCCCCATCATCGTGTTTGACATGAATAAGTCTGAGAACCTTGCCAAACTAGTACAGGGAGAACAAATAGGAACGCTGATTACTGTTTAAACGAACCAGACTCATGGAAGAAATCGAATTGTATTTGGACGAAGCCAAGGAATTGATGCAAAAAGCTATTGACCATACGGCTTCAGAATTAGTAAAAATTAGGGCAGGCAAGGCTATGCCTAACTTATTGGATGGGGTTTTTGTGATGTATTATGGCTCTCCTACACCCTTGTCCCAGGTGTCTTCTGTTACTACGCCTGATGCAAGAACCCTCGCCATCAAACCTTTTGAGCGAAATCTCATCTCTGAAATTGAAAAAGCCATCATCAATGCTAGCTTGGGTCTAGCCCCTCAAAACAATGGAGAAATCATTATCCTGACCATTCCCGCATTGACGGAAGAGAGAAGAATTAACCTGGTTAAAAGCGCAAAGTCAGAGTGTGAAACAGGGAAAATATCCATTCGCTCCGTGAGGAAAGAAACCAATGAATCCTTACGCAAACTTCAAAAAGAGGGTGCCTCAGAGGACGAAATCAAACATGCAGAAGAACAGGTTCAAAAATTTACAGATACCTACTCTGCAAAAATAGATGAACTATTCTCTAAAAAAGAAGTAGACATCATGAAGGTTTAACTCCTATCAAAGTCCCGAGCAATCGGGACTTTTTTTTTACTTTTTTAAGGTACCAACCAGTTTCCTTGCCAACCAGAAGTCAAGTCAAACTGTATCCGTAAATGGCCTTCCTTTCCCAATTGAAGCACTTCTATCGAAAGAGGGCTAAATTTCATTACGGAAAAATATGACTTATCATCCTGTGTCTCCCATCCCAACTCAGGCTTTTGAATCCGCGAACCTGGATCAAGCTCACTTTTGTACTCAGATTGCCTTTTCTCGGAAACGCGCTTCCAATGTTCCTCTGCGAGTTCATCCGCTACATGAAGAGTAGCCAGAGCCTTGACCCGAACTTGCACCTGCTTTTTTGGATGGTAGAAAAGCAAACTCACACGAGGTATTTTCAGTAAATCCTGAACTTTGGCGGTTCGATAGTCTGTGTACACTATAAATTCTACGCTTGACGTGAGCTCGCGCAACACTACCGTTCGCACCTGTGGAAAATTGGCACCCGCAGTCGCTAAAGTTAGGAAGCGAAAAGGGTGCTTTGGATCCAAGGCACCACGACGCAACTCGTGGAGTACAGTCTGCCAAATTTGACTAGGAGCATCCGAAGAAGTAAGGAGCATTGCTATGAGTTTTTAGTAGAAACAGAACTAAGGGAATAGAGTTCAAAAAGGAGATAACTGACGGAATTTAGCTAAATTGCGTCAGTTAGGTGACGGTATTAAGCTAAATTCCGTCAGTTTAGTTTTATTATCTTAAATTTATTGTCCAAATTCGTGTCGGTTTTCCCTAGTAATCCTTTACCAAATGGTAATTTATCCAAGAAGCATCCAATCTATTTTTGAAAAGAACCTTCGGCCAAACAAGGTGCTGATGCTTATTGGCCCAAGAAGGGTTGGGAAAACTACATTTATTCGGAATTACTTAAAAGCTTTTAAAGCTGAAGAAATTCTCAAATTAAATGGGGAAGACGTACTGGATGCTGCACTAATTCAAGAACGGTCAGTTGCGAATTATTCTCGATTGCTCGAAGGAAAGAAACTTCTGGTGATAGATGAAGCCCAACACATCCCAAATATTGGAATGATTCTCAAGTTAATTGTAGATACGATTGAAGGAATCCGTGTGATTGCATCTGGTTCTTCGGCATTTGATCTCCATCAGCAAGCCGGCGAGCCGCTAGTTGGAAGAATGAGCACCTTAAATCTATTCCCTCTGGGGCAATTGGAATATTCTAAAGTTGAAGATTTCAAAACAACCCAAGAGAACAGAGAAGAACGATTAATTTTTGGTGGATATCCAGAACTGAGCCAGTATTCTGAATGGAAGGATAAGGAAGCCTACCTGTACCAACTCATGAATGACTACTTATTGAAGGATATTCTAAAAGTAGATGGGGTCAGAAACTCGCATAAACTCTACTCTTTACTGCGATTGATAGCCTTTCAAATTGGAAAGGAAGTGTCACTCGAAGAGTTAGGCAGGCAGCTAGGAATGTCTAAAAACACGGTAGAACGCTACCTAGACATGCTTTCCAAAGTATTTGTGGTCTATCGAATAAGTGGATTCAACAGAAATCTTCGTAAAGAAATTGTCAAAAATAACCGATGGTATTTCTACGATAACGGGGTTAGAAATGCCTTAATCCAAAATTTTAACAAGTTGGACCTACGGGCAGATGTTGGCGAACTATGGGAAAATTATTTAGCAGCAGAACGAATTAAATTTCAAAATTACACGCAGCTCCATTGCACAAATTATTTCTGGCGCACCTATGATCAACAGGAACTTGATTGGGTGGAAACGGAAGGAGACACTATCCGTAGCTATGAATTCAAATACAACTTGAATAAGTCTCCAAAAGCCCCCATAGGATGGAAAAATGCATATCCAGAGGCAAGTTTTGAAGTAATCCATTCAGGCAACTACCTGGAGTGGATAGGAGGATAAAAAATAGGGCCCGCAATTGCGGGCCCTATTTTTTATCCATTCAAGAATTAATAAAGGCCCACTTCAGCACCTAGGTTCTTGAAATACACCTGCTTTTCAGCATCCAAATCCACAAGTACCGTCGCATCATTTTTGATGTAACCTGCCAATATCTGCTTGGACAGCTCGTTCAAAATCAGTCGTTGCATGGTTCGCTTGAGTGGCCTTGCTCCAAAATTGGCATCAAAACCTACCTCTCCCAAGTAATCAAGCACCTCTGTCGTGGCCTCAATTTGAATGTTTGATTCAGACAATCGCTTTTGAATCTCTCTCCACTGGATGTCTACAATCTTGCGGATCACCTGCTTGCTAAGTGGCTCAAAGAGGATCGTTTCGTCGATTCGGTTGAGAAACTCTGGGCGAACAGTCTTCTTCAGCAATTCGAAAACTTCTGCCTTGGTCTTCTCGAGCACTTCTTCTCGATTCCAGTCCTCTATTTCCGCAAATCGCTCTTGAATCAAGTGCGAACCAATGTTGGTCGTCAAAATGATGATCGTATTCTTAAAGTTGGCCAAACGACCCTTGTTGTCGGTTAGCCTCCCATCATCGAGCACCTGTAGGAGAATATTGAACACATCTGGGTGGGCCTTTTCGATTTCATCCAGAAGAATTACGGAATAGGGTTTTCTTCGAACTGCCTCAGTAAGCTGTCCGCCTTCCTCGTAACCCACATAGCCTGGAGGAGCTCCCACGAGCCTACTTACTGCATGCCGTTCTTGGTATTCCGACATGTCTATTCGGACCATGGCATTCTCATCATTGAATAGGTATTCGGCCAATGCCTTAGCAAGCTCAGTCTTACCTACCCCGGTGGTGCCCATGAATATAAAGCTTCCTATAGGTCGTCTTGGATCCTGCAATCCTGCCCTACTTCTACGCACGGCATCGGAAAGTGCCACAATCGCTTCCTGCTGTCCTGCTACCCGTCGACCCAACTCATCTTCCAGGTGAAGCAATTTTTCTCGTTCGGATTGAATCATTTTGCTCAATGGGATACCCGTCCACTTAGACACCACTGAGGCAATGTCTTCTTGATCTACCTCCTCTTTGAGTAGCGGGGAACCTGCCTGCATCTCGGCCAGCTGAGTTTTGAAGCCTTCCAGCAACTTCTCCGCCTCCACAATCTTTCCGTATCGAATCTCGGCAACCTTACCAAAATCTCCAGCACGCTCCGCTTGTTCGGCTTCGACTTTTAGCTTTTCAATGGCCTCTTTCTCGTGCCGAATTCCGAGAATAACTGCTTTTTCACTCTCCCACTTTGCTTTTACCGATTGTCGCTTCTCTCCAAGATCCGCTATTTCTTTACTCAAGACCACTTCCTTATCCTTGTTGTTTTCTCGACGGATCGCCTCACGCTCAATCTCAAGCTGCATGATCCGACGGTTGAGCTCATCCAACTCCTGAGGAAGGGAGTCAATTTCCATGCGCAGCTTGGCAGCCGCCTCATCCATCAAGTCGATGGCCTTGTCAGGCAAGAAACGATCAGAAATGTAGCGCTGCGAGAGTTCCACGGCAGCGATGACCGCATCATCTTTGATACGCACACCATGGTGCAACTCGTACTTATCCTTGATTCCTCTCAAGATGGAGATGGCATCTGCCGCATCGGGCTCATCCACCAGTACAGCTTGGAAGCGACGCTCCAAGGCCTTGTCCTTCTCGATGTACTTTTGGTATTCCTTTAGCGTAGTGGCTCCGATCGCATGGAGCTCCCCTCGAGCCAATGCCGGCTTGAGCAAGTTGGCTGCATCCATAGCTCCCTCTCCTCCACCTCCGGCACCAATCAAGGTGTGGATTTCGTCAATGAACAGGATAATTTCTCCTTCTGCATCGGTCACTTCTTTGATCACCGACTTGAGTCGCTCTTCAAATTCGCCCTTGTACTTTGCACCTGCTACAAGCAGACCCATGTCTAGGGAGATCAAGGTTTTGGACTTTAGGTTTTCCGGTACATCTCCAGAGACAATCCGCTGAGCCAAACCTTCCACAATGGCAGTCTTCCCCACACCTGGCTCACCGAGCAGGATGGGATTGTTTTTGGTACGTCGAGCAAGAATCTGCAAGACGCGTCTAATTTCTTCATCTCGACCAATGACAGGATCTATCTTCCCCTTCTTGGCCAATTCATTTAGGTTTTTGGAATATTTTTCCAATGCCCTGTACGTACTTTCTGCGTTTGGATCAGTCACCTTGTTTCCTTTTCTAAGTTCTTTAATCGCTTCAAGGAGCGCTTTTTCAGTAATTCCCTGATTCTTCAACAGCTGAGCCACAGGATCGTTCCCAGCCAATAATGCCAAGAGCAAATGCTCGATGGCCACATACGCATCTCCAAAAGTCTTCAAGTAATCCTTTGCCTTGATCAACACTTGATTTGCAGCAGAAGACAAATAGGGATGTGCACTTCCCCCAGTCACCTTGGGAAGTTTTTGAAGATCTTCGTCTAGTTTTTGGTTCAGCAGTTGCTGGCTAGCACCCAACTTTTGTAGCAGAAATTGAGAGACGTTTTCGTCCTCCAAAAAAATCCCTTTCAGCAAATGGGAAGTTTCAATGGCTGGACTCCCAGAACCCGTAGCAAGTTCAGCGGCTTTCTGTATCGCCTCCTGGGATTTGGTGGTAAACTGCTTAAAATCCATGGATCTTATTCTGGTTTAGTGGGTTGAACTGCTTTCCTTTCCGGGAAGCATCAAATTGACCTCCAAACTAGAATTTACGTCATTCTGTCTGAAAAAGGTTAAAAATTGACTTTAATCATGAATTTTTGGCAGAAAAATTAGAAGAAACTCTGCCTTTTACGCACTGAAAACCACCTAGGAAAGGCCCTCTTGCTAACTACCAAGAACCCTTCCTTCCAAACAGCGGAAGGCATTTTTGTTAAAAAAACGCAAAAGAATTTTATTAGGTAAACTAGCCTGCCTACCAAGCAGTACACGAAGTATTCATTCTCCTGTTAGTCCTCTTTGCGGCTTCTCTTCTTTGCGAGAAAAAAAGAGTGCTCGAGCAATCCCACCTACCAAACAGGACGCGAAATTTTCATTCTACAAGTAGTTCTCTTTGCGGCTTCTCTTCGTTGCGAGAAAAAAAAGAGCACACGAGCAAAACCGGCCTACCAAGCAAGACGCGAAATTTTCATTCTACAAATAGTTCTCTTTGCGGCTTCGCTTCTTTGCGAAAAAAAAAGAGTACTCACGCAAAACCCACCTTCCAAACAGGACGAGAAGTTTTCAATCTACAACTAGTCCTCTTTGCGGCTTCTCTTCTTTGCGAGAAAAAAAAGAGTACTCGACCATTGAAGCTAGACCTCATTAAGCGCTCTATTTTTGGCTTGCAGCAAAATCCTCTACTGCTTGCCAAACGCGAAAAATGTTTTTGTAGCTGATTTTTTCTAAGTCTTCCTTTGAATATCCCCTTCGGAGCAATTCCGAAAAGAGGTTGGGAAACATGGAAACGTCTTTCAAGCCCGTTGGCAAGGAATCTCCCACCCCATCGTAATCTGAACCCAAGCCCACGTAATCAATGCCCACCAACTTGACGACATGGTCAAAATGATCTGCTACCCGCTCCACAGTTGGAAAGGGAGTAAACTTAGCCGTATACTCCTGAATGTATTGTTGTGCCCGAGGGTCTGATCGAGAAAGGTTATTTTCTGCCAACCAATTGAACACATGTTCTCTCACCTGGGCTGTACCTTCCGTATAGGCAGAATCCAGAAAAGCTCCGCCAAAATTAATCATCATCACCCCTCCATTCTTTGCGAGGCCTTGGATCAATTCATCGCTTATGTTGCGCTCAAATCCTGGAGTAAACTTCCTCACCGAAGAATGGGAAGCGATGACCGGCACCTTAGTGACCGCAAGCGCATCTCGAAAGCTGTTGTCCGAGACATGACTCAAATCAACCATTATTCCCAGGCGGTTCATCTCAGCAACCACCTTTGCTCCGTAGTCACTCAAGCCACCGTGCGTAGCCGTAGTGTCGTAGCTCGCATCGCCGATTAGGTTGTCTTTGCCATGCGTAAGCGTGATGTAGCGTATCCCTCTGCGGTGAAAATAAGCCACATTGGCTAGGTCATCCTCAATACCAGCACCATTTTCCATCCCCATGGGAAGCGAAATAAGCCCTTTTGCAAAATTTGCACGAACATCCGCAGGACTGTAGGCCATGGCAAACTTATCTGGAAAAGTAGCGGCTATCCGCTCAGTCATCGCAATCAAAGTGTCGGCAAGTGCTTTTGAAGCACCCGGAATAGCCTGGTTGGCCGCTGGAATATAAATAGACATAAATGGCGCATCCAGCCCCCCTGCCTTGGCACGAGGGTAATCGAAATTTCCATCTGGAGTTCGTACCGATACATCCAACACTTCTCGCTTCAAGGTAAATCCCCCCACCTTCATGCGGTAAGGAAGGTCCACATGTCCATCCACTACAATCGTAGATTGGGCAATTTGAGTAGCCGCTTGCAATCGCTCTTCAGCCGTAAGTTTGGTATAATCAGGCGCCTGCTTCACCGAAGCACAAGAACCAAGTGCAGCACAGAGGGCACCCAACAAAAAGAATCTATTCATGATCATTCGAAAATATAGGTAGGGAAGATACCTCCTTTTAGAACTCAAACCAATAAAATTATCCCCAAAAGCACGTAAAGAAAGGAGACTCAAACTCGCAATAAAGCAATGGGGAAAAGAATTGCTGGCCTTTACACCTACTCAAAAAAAAGGTTTCATCAAAAATAGTTGACGCTTCTTCTCCTCCTTAAACAGGAAGGCAAATGCATTTTTTTGAACCTTTACAGGTCTTTCCGTCTTATGTATATACGGATACATCTTCTTTCAAAGAGAAAAATTAAATATGTCGAAAATAGGACGAGAAGGCCGCTTTTTATTTCCTTAACCTCCCTTCAATTGACCGCTCATGGAGATAGTATGCCACCATGGATTATTTTTAGAAAAGAATTACAGTCTAACGCGTATCTTCATCTCACTTTAACTAGGGCCAATTAATAATCAGATATTATGAACTCGAAAGAAATCAACTACGAACTGGAAAAAAACATGGAGGTCATCTCGCAATTGGATGATTTCGTTGGCCATGCCGTAGATACCGTCCTTGTGGATCCGGAAGACTGCTGGCAGCCGTCTGACTTTTTGCCCGACTTTGCCAATCCAGATGCTATGGAAGATGTCAAGCTTCTCCAGCAACGAGCTTCAGGGATTCCTGATACGGTATTAACTTCTTTGATAGGCAATCTGGTCACAGAGGAAGCCTTACCTTCTTACCAAACCTATTTCAACCTGTTGGAAGGAATCAATGTAGAGCGAAGCTTGCTCTCCCCATCCGGATGGGTACGTTGGTCCAAAGCTTGGACTGCAGAAGAAAATCGCCACGGTGACCTACTGAACAAGTACTTGTACCTGACTGGACGTGTAGATATGCGTGCAGTGGAGCAGACTATTCACCGCTTGATCACCAACGGCTTTGACCCGAAATCAGATGCTGACCCCTATCAGGCCATGATTTACACCTCCTTCCAGGAGCGAGCCACGAAGATTTCACACGTGAATACTGGCAAACTTGCAGACAAAGCAGGTGACCATGTCCTGTCAAAAATATGTAAAACGATTGCTGGAGACGAAGCGAGACATGAAAAGGCTTACAAAAGCTTTATGTCACAAATTTTCGAAATCGATCCAAGTGGAGCAATAACTGCATTTGAAAAAATGATGCGGAAAAATATCGTCATGCCTGCAGTCCTCATGGGCGAAGGAAGTAGCCGTCCAAGCATCTACAAAGACTTTTCAGAAATCACCCAAAAAATAGGCGTTTATACCGGCTGGGATTATGCACGCATCATTGAGCACCTGGTAGATTTCTGGAAAATAGAATCCCTAACTGGACTAGATTCTGCTGCAGCCAAAGCGCAAGACTACCTAGCCAACTTAGCCGATCGCTACATGAGACTAGCGGATCGAATCAAAGCACCAGATGAAGTCAGCCTTGCCTGGTTAAAATAAACTACCAAGTCCTTCCCTCCGAAGGACTTTTTTTTGCATATTTCCATTCCTACTTTCCCGATTCAGAATGAAATACTTTCTACTACTTCCTGCTCTATGGATTGTTGGCCTGGGTACTTCCTTGGCTCAAAACGTCCAAATTAATTCCGAACGACTCCAAAAATCACTCAGCACCTTGGCCACCTATGGCAAAAATGACAAGGGCGGCTCGGATCGAATAGCCTACTCTGTTCATGACTTTGCTGCAAGACCTTTCGTCAAGCAGTTGCTCACCACTGCAGGGCTGGAGGTATCGGTAGATCATGCAGGGAATATCATCGGTAGAAAAGCCGGTAAAAATCCATCCCTAAAGCCCATCAGCATGGGTTCACATATCGATGAAGTGCCTAATGGAGGAGACTACGATGGCCCCGTCGGGGTAATGGGAGCGATAGAAGTGGTGCGAACCCTAGCCGAAGCAGGCATACAAACGGAGCACCCACTAGAAGTGATTGTATTCACCAACGAGGAGGGTGGCGTCATCGGCAGCCGGGCACTCGTTGGAGGCTTAAGTGAAGCCGCACTTCAAGCCAAGAGCAATGCAGGCATGACTCATGCCGAGGGCATTCGGCTCTTGGGTGGAGATCCGAGCAAGATTTCTAGGTTAGCGCGTGCTAAGGGAGATATCGCTGCATTTTTGGAGCTCCACATTGAGCAAGGAGGCAACTTGGATACCCAAAAATTGGACATTGGAGTAGTAGAAGGCATCGTCGCTATTGAATGGTGGGAATTCACCTTCAAAGGCAAAGCCAACCATGCAGGGACCACCCCCATGGATGCTCGGAAAGATCCCCTACTACCAGCAGCTCGATTTATCTTGGCCGTGAATGAAGTCATCACCCGAGTCGAGGGGCGGCAAGTGGGTACTGTGGGAAAAATTCAAGCCTTCCCTGGCGCAGGCAATGTGATCCCTGAAGAGGTAAAGCTCAACTTGGAAATCCGAGATTTGTCGTCCGAAAAAATCTGGAAGCTCTACGCAGAATTGGAGTCGATTGCCAAGCAGCTTGCACAGGAAAGTGGCAGCAGCCTGGCCATCCAACACATCGAAGTGGCTAGCAAACCCGCCCTTGCAGACCCGGAAATCCGAAAAATCATCAAGCAGGAGGCGGAAAAACTTGGAATGACCACACTCAGCCTACCCAGTGGAGCTGGGCACGACGCTCAAGAAATGGCTCGGATTGCCCCCATGGGCATGATTTTTATCCCAAGTAGAGATGGCATTAGCCATGCCCCAGAAGAATACTCTAGTCCAGAAGCCATCGCCAACGGGGCAAATGTGCTACTGAAAACCTTACTTGAACTCGATCGAAAGTTGAGCTCAAAAAAGTAAGATTTAGCTGTCGATAATATCCTGAGAAATCAGGCGATAGATTTCTGCTAGTTGCTCGTTGTAGGCCAAAAAGTGATGGTGCGACTCCAGCGTTTCGTAGTCTTCTCGAATAGCAGGGCCTGTTTGGGCTTTTCTTGCTCCCAGCTTTAGGCTTTTGGAGATTGACTCAATGATCAATGGCTTGAGCAACTCTGGATCAAGTCCCTGCCGATGCAGAATATCTTCTGCAATTCGAAGCATATGATTCGTAAAGTTACTCGCGAAAACAGCCGCTACATGCACCGCTTGACGGTCTTTGCCTCGTAGGATGTACACAAGTTGGGAAAGGCTTTTTGCCACCTTTTTCAGAAGCTGCAAGCTGCCTTCATCCTCTGACTCCAGCAGAAATGGCACTTCCTCGAAGTCTACCTTCTTGCCTTTGGTGAAGGATTGCAGCGGGTAAAATACCCCCACATAGCTGGCAGAACTTTGGGATAACACCTCCATGGGAATGGCTCCTGAGGTATGCACCAAGACGCTTCCTTCGGGCAAAATCACCTGATCTGCAACCTCACATATCGCGTCGTCCTTGATTGCTAAAATAAATAGCTCCGCACTACTCTCCGAGAAATCCAAATCATCCTTTGGCGTCGCAGTGTAAATTCGCTCGGTGATTTCCTTGGCTTTTTGAAGGTCTCGCGCATAGACTTCTGTGATTTCATGGCCTGCATCTTCGAGTGCTGGCGCCAAGTTCCAAGCCAAATTGCCTGCGCCAAGGATTGCTATTTTCAACTTCATCAAGAAATTAAGTCAATTTTGAGGAAAAGAAAAAGCCATTCCCAAGTACAGGAATGGCTATAATCCATTTAGAAATCAAATTAAATATGCAGCGCTCGGTTGTCCGTAGCTGCCAAACAGGCTTCCTTGAAGACTTCGGTGTAGGTTGGGTGCGCGTGAGACATTCTCGCAATGTCCTCTGCTGAAGCGCGAAACTCCATTGCCACCACTGCCTCAGCAATCATATCGGCAGTTCGTGGACCGATCATGTGTACGCCTAGGATCTCATCTGTACTTGCATCTGCCAATACCTTGACCATCCCATCCGTATCCATAGAAGCTCGGGCACGTCCGGAAGCCAAGAAAGGAAACTTTCCAACCTTGTAGGCTCTGCCCTGCTCCTTCAGCTGTTCTTCGGTGTAGCCTACAGCAGCCACTTCTGGCCAGGTGTACACCACCCCAGGGATCAAAAGGTAGTTGATGTGTGGCTTTTGTCCAGCGATGGTCTCTGCTACAAATACCCCTTCCTCTTCCGCCTTGTGCGCAAGCATCGCGCCTTTTACGACATCACCGATTGCATAAATATGGGGAACGGCCGTTTGCAGGTGGTCATTTACCTCAATTTGTCCTCTATCCGTAAGTTTAACTCCCGCAGCAGCGGCATTAAGGCCATCCGTATAGGCCTTTCGACCAATCGATACCAGTGCATAGTCTCCCTTGATTTCCACGGTTTCACCCTTCGCGTTTTCCGCTTTGACGACCACTTCTTTTCCGAGATTTTCTACTCCAGTCACCTTGTGCTTGAGGTAAAACTCAAAGCCTATCTTTTTCAAGGATTTTTGTAGTTCCCTACCCAAACTTTTGTCCATGGTAGGAATGATGGAATCCATGTACTCTACCACCGAAACTTTGGCGCCCAATCGTCCATAGACAGAACCCAATTCCATGCCGATCACTCCACCACCGATGACGATGAGGTGCTTCGGAATTTCCTTCATTTTGAGCGCCTCAGTAGAAGTGATGATGCGCTTCTTATCAATCGAAATAAATGGAAGACTTGCAGGCTTGGAACCCGTGGCAATGATGATATTTTTACCTTGAATATCCGTAGCAGTCCCATCGGATTTGGTCACTTTGACGGTGTGCGCATCCACGAAAGACCCAAGCCCATGGTGGACATCCACTTTGTTTTTCTTCATCAAAAACTGAATCCCATCCACATTTTGGGTGACTACCTCGTCTTTGCGGGCGATCATTTGTGGGAGGTTGACCTTGAGACCCTTCAAGTCGATGCCATGCGTAGCAAAAGTATGCGCTGCATTGTAGTAATGCTCCGAGGAGTCCAGCAAGGCCTTTGAAGGAATACAACCTACATTTAAGCAGGTTCCACCAAGGGTGGAATATTTTTCAACCAAGGCTGTTTTCATCCCTAGCTGCGCAGCTCGAATGGCTGCTACATAGCCCCCTGGGCCCGATCCGATTACGATTACGTCGTACATTTTTTTGTTGGTGTACAATGTACCAGGTACCCTGCCTGCGGTAGGCAGGCAAGTACCAGGTACACATTGGTTAGACATTCAAACTTTTTTTGAGTTTCACGACCATATTTTGAATATGAGCCAACTCGAGTTCCATTTTTTCAACTACTTCCATTGCCACATACCCGAGTCGATTGGAAAGAACCAATTGGGTATGCAATTCGAAAGAAGACCCAAGAGAAATGGCCAAGAAGTGATCAAAATCCTTGGTGGTATTTCTCCCTGCTCCCTCCGCAATGGTAGAGGGAATGGAGATCGCACATCGATTCATTTGTGAGACCAAGCCAAACCGCTCATGAGAAGGGAATTTTTCGGTAATCTTGTAAATTTCAACTACTAATTCCATGGCCTTTTGCCAAACGGAAAGCTCCTTGTAACGATGCATTTTTTTATCAATTAGGTTAAAAAATCTTCCTCTTTCAGAGTTCAAATGAAATCCTTAGCACAATTTCCCTTGTACTTGGTACTTTGTACTTGGTACCTAGTACATTATACCCCAAACATCAACCTCGTCGGATCTTCGAGCAATTGCTTTACGCGAACTAGGAAGCTCACAGACTCGCGTCCATCGATGATGCGGTGATCGTAGGACAAAGCTAGATACATCATCGGTAGGATGACCACCTGCCCGTTTTCAGCAATGGGTCGCTCTACAATGTTGTGCATGCCCAAAATAGCGGATTGTGGCGCGTTTATGATCGGTGTAGACATCATGGATCCAAATACCCCGCCGTTGGTGATGGTGAAGGTTCCACCCGTCATCTCCTCAATGGAAAGCTTGTTGTCACGAGCCTTTCCAGCCAGACGCACAATCTCCTTTTCAATTTGATCGAAGGAAAGATTCTCCGCATTTCGGATGACAGGTACTACCAAACCTTTTGGTGCCGATACAGCGACAGAGATATCACAGAAATCATGGAAGACCATTTCATTGCCATCGATTTGCGCATTGACAGCAGGCCATTCCTTCAAGGCCACACACACTGCCTTGGTAAAGAAGGACATAAAGCCTAGGCCTACGCCATGCTTTTCCTTGAACTGATCCTTAAACTTGGATCTTAGGTCCATGATGGGTTTCATGTTGACCTCATTGAAGGTAGTCAACATGGCTGTTTCGTTCTTTACTGCCACCAAGCGACGAGATACCGTCTTGCGAAGCGAAGACATTTTTTCTCTGCGGACAGCACGAGCACCAGAAACTGCAGCCACCACAGGAGCAGCGGAAACAGCTGGCGATGGTGTAGTCGCAGGTGCCGGAGATGCAACAGGAGCAGAAGCAGTCATGGCATCCTCCTTGGTTACTCTTCCATCTTTGCCTGTACCTGCTAGGGTAGCAGAATCAATTCCTTTTTCTGCCAAAATCTTGGATGCAGCTGGAGAAGCATGCCCCGTAGCATAGTTTTCTGTTGCAGTCGTTGGCGCTGCCACTGGAGCTGCTGGAGCTGGAGTATTAGCTGCTGCAAGAGCAGTTCCTCCAACTTCAATTCTACAGATCAGCCCACCTATTTCCAAAACATCTCCTTCCTTTGCCACATGGCGTAAGATGCCTGTAGCCTCGGCAGGAAGTTCAAAAGTAGCCTTGTCAGAATCCACATCAGCAATGATTTCGTCAAGGGTCACCTGATCTCCATCTTTTTTGATCCAGTTGGCCAAGGTCACCTCGGTAATGGACTCTCCAACCGTAGGAACGACCATTTCTTTGATGCTTGACGCCGGATTAGCGGCTGCCACTGGAGCGGCTGGGGCTGCTGCAGGAACAACCACAGCTGGGGCGACCGCCGGTGTAGGAACGGCCGCTGCGGTAGTAGCAGAAGCTTCGATCACACAGATCAATCCTCCTATTTCTATGGTATCGCCTTCTTTGGCTTTGATGCGCAAGGTGCCACTAGCCTCAGCTGGAAACTCAAAAGTTGCCTTGTCTGACTCCAATTCGCAGAGTACCTCGTCCAATTGAACTTGGTCTCCGTCTTTCTTAAACCATTGTCCTACGGTTACTTCCGAGATGGATTCGCCAACAGTAGGTACTCTCATTTCTTTGCTCATGGTCTTCTATTTTTTGCCTTGGAAAATCTCCCTCGGTATTTTTTAAGCTTAATTTAGGTAATCAACCGCCTAGCTTGCGGAGTTGGGATTAAAGGCTTAGCGCCTGTGCCACCAGTGTTTTTTGCTCTTCCACGTGTACTTTGTTGTAGCCTGTAGCTGGAGAAGCACTTGGCTTTCGAGCAATCACGCGCATCGGAAGCTCCTGATAGAGCAAGCGAAGCAGGTAATTCCAATAGCCCATGTTTTCTGGCTCTTCTTGTACCCAGACTACCTCCGCTCCTTTGTAGGATTTGAGGACCTCCAAAAGCTGTGTTTTTGGTAACGGATGAAGTTGCTCCAATCGCACCAAGGCCACATTTGAGATCTTTTCCTTTTCTCTTGCCTCTTCCAAGTCAAAATACACTTTTCCGGTGCACAATACTACTCGCTTTACCTTTTTCGGATCTACTGTAGTATCTGGCAGCACTTCTCTAAATCGTCCTGAGGTAAACTCAGCGATTGGAGAAACTACCTTTGGATGCCTTAACAAGGACTTGGGTGACATGACCACACAAGGCTTTCTAAACTCCCAAGTCATCTGTCTTCTCAACAGGTGAAAGAAGTTGGAGGGCTCCGTGATGTTGGCCACCACCATGTTGTATTCTGCAGAGAGCTGCAAGAAGCGCTCGGGTCTGGCGTTGGAGTGCTCTGGTCCTTGACCTTCGTATCCATGAGGGAGTAGCATCACTAGCCCATTCATTTTCTGCCATTTCGTCTCGCCAGATGAGATAAACTGATCTATCATCGTCTGCGCACCGTTGGCAAAATCCCCAAACTGACCTTCCCAGAGGGTAAGGGAGTGAGGATTAGCCATGGCATAGCCGTATTCAAACCCAAGAACCGCATATTCAGAGAGCAGGGAGTTGTAGATGTAAAACTGCCCCTTCCGGTCTTTCATCTCCAATAGGGAGTTGAAGGGCTGGTTGGTGTTGGCTTCGTGGATCACTGCATGGCGGTGGGAAAAAGTACCACGCTGCACATCTTGACCCGTGAGGCGGACGGTCTTGCCTTCCAAAAGCAAGGAACCATAGGCAAGCAATTCAGCAGCCGCCCAGTTCAGTTCTTTGGTCTCAAAGAACATCTCCTTGCGCTGCTTCATTTGCGCCTCAATCTGTTTGATTGGCTTAAATCCTTTTGGAATAAAGGTGATTGCCTCGGCTACTTTTTCGATTTGATCTTGGGAAATGCCAGTTTCAGGTGACCGCTCAAAATCTTCAGGCTTGGAGCGACGTAGGTTTGCCCACTCTGTTTCAAACTTGGTAGCCTGGTAAGGCAAAGGCTTCTCCTTTACCATATTCAATCTATCCTGGAGGAGCTGACGGAATTCTTCGTCCATCTGCGTTGCAATCTTCGCATCAAAATCTCCTCGCTCGATTAGTTGCTTGGTATAAATCTCTCGAGGATTGGGATGCTTGGAAATGATGTTGTAGAGTTCTGGTTGTGTGAATTTTGGCTCGTCGGACTCGTTGTGTCCGTGACGACGGTAGCAGACCATATCAATAAATATGTCTTTGTTGAATTTCTGCCGGAACTCAGCGGCTAGCTTCGCTGCAAAATAAACCGCCTCTGCATTGTCTCCATTCACGTGAATGACGGGCGCATCGATAATTTTAGCTACATCCGTACAGTAGATGGAGGTACGTGCGTCGTCAAAATCCGTCGTGAATCCCACCTGATTGTTGATCACAAAGTGGATGGTACCTCCGGTGTTGTAGCCTTTTAGACCCGCCATTTGAGTTACCTCATAGACGATCCCTTGACCTGCTAC
This sequence comes from Algoriphagus sp., assembly GCA_040403475.1. GTDB lineage: Bacteria > Bacteroidota > Bacteroidia > Cytophagales > Cyclobacteriaceae > Algoriphagus. The sequence continues at coordinate 101,696 of JBBAKO010000003.1, forward strand.
TGCAGCATCGCCATGAATCAAGATTGGAAGTGCTTTTTTGGAATCTCCCTTGTGTGCATGATCAATTTTGGCCCGTAGAAATCCTTCTACCACTGGATCGACTGCTTCAAGGTGGGAAGGATTGGGTGCCAACATCAGGTGAACTTTGTTGTCTTCTGGAGTGACGATGTCAGAAGAGTAGCCCATGTGGTACTTCACGTCTCCATCACCCATGGTAAGGTCAGGCTTGGCTGTACCTTCAAATTCAGAAAAAATCTGCTCGTAGGTCTTTCCCATGATATTGGCAAGCACATTCAAGCGGCCTCGGTGGGCCATCCCGATCATCACTTCTTCCACACCAAACTGCGCAGCCGTATTGATAACGGCATCTAAAAAGGGAATGGTACTTTCGCCCCCTTCCAAGGAGAAACGTTTTTGACCTAGGTATTTGGTATGCAGAAAATTTTCAAAAACTACTGCTTGATTCAACTTGGATAAAACTCGTTTTTTCTCCTCGTAAGAAGGAGAAAAAGCCAAGGCCTCCTTCTCTATTTTAGATTTAAACCAATCCAGCATTTCCGCATTGCGGATATACAAAAATTCAAAGCCCATTGGACCTTCGTAAATGGTCTTTAAGGCTTGCACAATTTGACTAAGGCTAGCTGCACCAATTCCAATTTCTTTGCCCGCTTCAAAGACTGTCGCCGTATCTTCAGCACCCAAACCAAAATTTTCTGGATCGATGAGCGGCTTACGATCTCTACGCTCACGAACCGGGTTGGTTTTGGATCTGAGGTGTGCACGAGATCGATAGGCATGAATCATGGCGCGAACACGAATCTCCTTAGGAAGGCTATCAACATGCATGATGGTACCAGAAAGTCGTGCAGGCTGATTCTCAATAGCTGCTGGTACTACAGGAGATCCAGCTCCTTCGTAGTGGGTCAAGGCAAAGTCAAAGCCATCAAAAAATTCTTTCCAGCTCGGATCGATACTGGAAGAATCATTTTTATAAGCAGCGTACATCTCGTCGAGGTAAGCCACGTGGGCATTAGCGATATAGGTAAATTTATCCATGGTGCATTCTGGTAATAATCAAATCTAAATGGAAAAATTAAAATAGAAAAACCGCTTATTTGCTTTAGCGGTTTTATATAAATATGATAATCAGATTTAGTGCAAGTAACACAAGAAAATAAGTTTGGAAGTTTAGCAAAATGAGCTGTCATCCCATGCAAAAGCTACAGATGATTGAGGATTACCAGCAATGCTTAACAATTACATAGAAAAGGAATATGCTTGAGGATATTCTTTCATCTCGCATCTCCGGAGCTCTGGATAAATATTAATATGATTATCCGCAATCATGCCAGTAGGTCAGCATAGCTATTTAAAACTGCAGATAATCGTTGACAGACCACAGTCAACAGTCCACAGCTCACCTAATTGAACCTCAAGCCTTTTTTTCTCTGGTTAGTGGTAAAAAAGCGAATAACCAGAAAAATTAATCAAATTTTCTATTACGATGATGCCCCGCAGGGGCATAGTAAAAATCGAGCTTTTCAAATCAATGTTTTCGCGATACCCAATTCAAAAGAGTTGCCAAAAAAAAGTACCTAGCCCACCTAATTATAGCAGGAGAAAGCTATTCGGATTACAAGATTCACTAGGACTAAGGAATACTGTCTTCCAAAAGGATAAACCAAGTAGAATTACAAAGGGATCGAGGAATAGCAATCCTAACTATCCACTATACGATCAACAGCCACCGTGGGCGAAATCCATCAGGAACAAAGTGCCGACGAATGGGTGAAACAAGAACTAAATAACACACCTACTCTGCTAACAAAAAAAAGGCCCCGCAGATGCGGGGCCTTTTATAAAATCAAATTCTATTGATTATTTCAAAGTTGCAGGCCAAGGCTTACCAGCGTTGGACTTCACAGCAATAATCATGAAATCTCCATAACCATTCGTAACACTGAAGGTAAGAAGTTCATTAGTTCTGCTGATAAACTTCATAGAGTAAGGAGAACCATACTGATCTACTCCACTCATGCTGATTACACCGCAGGCATCACTTACACCAACGTCACCTTTGTAGGTATCATTCTGACATCCATACAAACCGAATGTTCCGTCAGATACTAGGTAACGAGTAGAAGTACCAACCTTAGTCCAAGTAGTTTTACCAGTGAAGGTTCCACCAGCGCAAGTACCGTAATCAGATTTCTGTCCTGTAGCAGTGAAATCATACGTGCCAGCCAAATCAGATGGACAGATTACAGAAACAGGATACTGGAACGGTGAATCGTAGAAAGTAGCACCCGCTACGTTAGTCGTCACGTTGTTAGAATCGAATTTTCTACCAAACTTATCTGTCAAGATCATTTTGAATTCAAATACGTCACCACCGTTGATTCCTGCAGCTGTCAAACCAACCGCAGCAATAGCTTCTGCAGCGGTGATGGTAAAGTCAGCTCTCAAAAATCGAGAAGTAGTATTTGTCTTGAAGTCAGAAGCCTGGAGCGTCTTAATCAATACATCATTGGTAGGAGTATACTTCAAACCTACACCAGGAATCAAACGTCTGTGACGTACACGGATTTCAACGGTTTGAACCGTCTTACCATCTTCTTTATCAACTGCCTCAAGCGTAAGTGCGAACTTTGCGTTAGCAAGATCAAAGAAGTTAAACGTTGTACTTGTTCTGGAAATGGTTCTCAAGTAAGCTCCCGTATCGAAATCTTTGTAAGGAACATTAGGCTCCACAAAGTCTCTACAAGAACTTAGAAAGATGACTGCCATTGCCAATAAGCCGAAACTATATTTTAGCGTTTTCATATTTTCTAGTTTATAAGGTTAATAAATCCAAGGTGAAGCAGGATTCTTATCCCAGAACACTTGACTCGCTAAATTCGCCTTCTGCACTGCTTTGGTATTGGTTACCATGTAATTGTTTGGATACAAGAATGATCTTACAAAAGGACCAGTTATTGCTTCCAAACCAGGTTGCATTTTAGCAGGCTTTCCAGTTCTTCTGTACAAGTTGAAAGACTCCATACCGTTACCGTACAAAGACAACCAGTACTCTCTACCAACCACATTCATCTTGGCATCGTTGGTAGCAGCAGCATCATACTGAGCACCAACAAAATTTTGGTAGTTAGTTACACGTCCTGTGAAGGCTGTAGCAGTTTCAAAAGCAGAGATAGTTGAACCTTCAGCACCAGCTACTGCAAATGCACGAACGTAATCCATGTGCTTCTTGATACCTGATAGCAACAAGGTTTTTGGAGTACCAGTAGTTCCCAAAGTGATCGCAGCTTCAGCCAACATAAAGTCAACATAAGCAGCCAACATGATTGGGTGAATACCAGCACCTTTCATACCCAAAGCAGGGTTATTTACAGTAGCAGCAGAGTTGTTGTCATAACGACCGCCAGCAGGGAAGGGACCATAAGCAGTACGCTTCAAGCCATCTGGTGGAATACCATCTGGATCCAAGTGATCACGACCCCAGTATCCTTTGTTGCCCGCAGGATTACAGTAAGGGTAGTTTCCAACTAAGTAGTGAGGAGGTGCGATCTGAGAAATACACTCTTGCTCATCTACGTTCGTAGTGTTGGTCAACACTTGACGGTACATGTAGTAACGAACGCGAGGATCGTCAAAACCTTTCTCCACAGTCAAATGGTGCATGTAATCCGTAGACTGGTAGTCACCACCACCTGCAGTGTACTGACCTGCAAACTTAGGGTGTCTTGAGTCTGGATCAGCAGCAGTAGTACCAAAACGGAAGACGAAATCTTCGCCAGTTCCGATAAGGGCATTTGCAGTAATCAAGGCGTTGATTGCATTCTTAGAAGCATCAGCATTGACCAAACGAGTGTTTAGGTGGTACTTCAACTTCATCGTGTTTACCAACTTATTCCAACGGGTGTAATTTCTAGCGTAGAAATAATCGTTAGGTGTACCACCAGAAGTAGTTGCAGTAAAGTGCGCAGATGCCTCATCTAGCAACTTCAAAGCAGCAGCGTAGATAGTGGCACCATCATCAACCTTAGGGTTGAAATTTGCTGCGTCCAAAGCCTCAGAATAAGGAACGTTACCGTAGGTATCTACTAGATCCATCAAGACCATTGCCTTAATTGTCTTTGCGATACCCATGTGTCTTTGCAAGTTAGACTTCTCAGCCAAAGGCAATAGGAAGTTGATATCTGCAAGGATGTTTGCGTAGCCGTTAGACCAAGTACCGTTAGTAGCACCAGCAGCATAAGCTGCTTCATACAAAGCAGATCCTTGGTTGATTTGACGCGTCAAACGCGCGCCACGATCTGATACACCGTACCATAAACTTTGGTAGTTCAATTGGATACTGTTCAAAAGGAAATCTGGAGATGCAGTAGTTGCGTTAACTGCATTCGGGTTTTCCAATAGCTCGTCCAGTTTGTCCGCACATGACGTAGCCAAAACCATTCCGGCAGCCAGCGTCAGTCCATATATAAATCTTTTCATTGTCATTTCAATTTGCAGTTAGAATGTAAGAGTCAACGTTCCACCCAATCTACGAGAGCTGGGTCCTGTTACGAAATCAAATCCAAGTCCGTTACCTACACCAGTACCCAATACGTCCGTATCGAAGTTCATGTTTGGTGGGAAGTTCAGCGCAAGGAACCATAGGTTAGTACCGCTAAGCGCGAAAGAAGCCTTCTTAAATGGAGTCTTAGAGATCAATGAGCTTGGCAAGTTATAAGCCAAAGAAACTTCTCTCAAACGAACCATAGATCCATCAAATACGTTCGGCGTATCTGTTGCTCCCTGGTAACCACCGAAGAAGTAATCAGCCGCGGAGATTTGACGATCATTAGGAATGTAACGAGGCGTTCCGTCTGCATTGGTACCATCCTGTCTTACACCTGGCATGATGAAGGTCAATTCACGATCAATTACTGGATCCTTGGTTACACCACGGGCCAAAGTAGCAGTTACAGTGTTTGACATGATCACACCTTTGTGACGGTATTCCATCATTGCGCTCAAGGTAAACCCTTTGTAAGTGAAGCTGTTGATGAATGAACCAGTCCAAGCTGGGTTTGGATCACCCAATACTACAGGCTCGTTGGTAGGCTTATGTAAACCAGAAGAAAGGATGATAGGCTGTCCTGTAGCAGGATCTTTATCAAAACCAATACCCTTGATGATGTTGAATGGCTGACCAGGAACCGCGAAGTTACCCAAATCGGTAAATCCAGCGATTACTACTTCTTCCAATCCACCACCCAATTCGATTACTTCTGTTCTGTAAGTTGACCAGTTGATTGTAGAATTCCACTCAAATCCAGAAGCAGTAGAAACTGGAGTTACAGTAGCTTGGAATTCAGCACCACGAGTTCTGATTTTACCGATGTTGATTGCAGTACCTGTAAAACCTGTAGCTGGATCAATTGGAGCATTGGTAATCAAGTCTCTCGTGTTTTTCTCATATAGCGAGATGTCAAAGCGCAACTTATTGTTGAACATTACACCTTCTACACCGAATTCCGCCTCACCATGAAGCTCAGGCTTCAAGTTCGGGTTACCCAAGTTGTTGGATACAGAGTGAGTAGCACTTACAGCTCCACCGATATCGAATGCTCTAGCAGACTGCGCCAATACGTTACGCGTGCTGTATGGGCTAGGATAACCTGCAGATGTACCGTAACCAAATCTGAATTTCAAATCGTTTACAGTAGCAGACTTCCAGTCAAACGCAGTGGTAGGAATGAAAGATACAGATCCACCTGGATACAATACACTTCTGTTTTCTTGTTCTACAGTAGAGGTCCAGTCATTACGAGCGGACAAGTTCAAGAACAAGTAATCAGAATAATCTAAAGTAATGTTGGTGTACACACCATATCTACGCTCGTCTACACCATAGTTCATGCCACCACCAGAGTAGGCATCATTGCTAGAAGAGGTAGCGAAGTTAGAGTGTCTAAACAATCCAAAAGCCAATTGCCCTTGAGAAGCCACACCAGATTGGATGTAAGAGTCAAATCTAGAGTTTGCACCAAATAAGGCACTCATTCCAAATTTCTCAGAGAAATCCTTTTTCCAGTTCAAGATCAAGTCTTGGTTCCAGATGGTGTTGTTGATGTTAATTGTTCTGTAGTAACCGTTACGGGTTGCCAAGTCAGAAGTAGCACCACCTTTGTTGTACAATATTTCTTGTAATTCAGAGTAAGTATCTAGACCCAAACGATACGTCATAGAGAAGTTGTCGTTAAAGTCATAGTTCAAAGAAGTAGAGTTGAAGAAACGCTTCACATCAGAAGTGTTCTTGTAATATTTAACCAACCAGTTTGGGTTAGTGATATCGTTACCACCTCTAAAGTATACAGAGCTCTTGTCTACAGGGTTTTCGAACGGAAGGTTTTCCAAATCCACAGAACGTGGGGTAAACAATACGTGTCCGAATACAGAAGGAATAGAAGAACCTGAACCATACGATGCGTTGGCAGGAGGAGAAGTTAGATCTGTAATCGCGAAAGTAAAGGAAGAGTTTACGGAAAGCTTGTCGCTGATCGCAGAGTTCAAACCTAAACCGAAGTTATACTTCTTCAATTCGTTGCCTGGCACGAAACCTTCTTCGTCTGTGTAGCCAAAGCTAGCATTGAATCCAGTCTTGTCGCCACCACCTGCTACTTGAATAGAGGTATTGGAAATCAAGCCTTGTCTGAAGAAGATTTCAGAAGGATCCTTGTATGCTTTGTATTCGTACTTCACTGGAGTACCACCTACTTTACCATCCACCCAGAACTGAGGAAATGCTTCACGTACAGCAGCAACAGAAGAAGTAGCATACGGGTGGTTGATCAACAAACCAGTATCCAATCTCGGACCGAAGTTAGAGAAGAAGAAACCTGGCGCCTGCTGGAAACCGTTACCGTAAACCTGACCATAAGTTGGCAAAGAAGCCGCCTCGTTGGTAAATACAGACTGGTTGATGGTTACTTCAGCAGCTTTACGCTTAGATGCACCAGATTTGGTAGTAATCAAGATTACACCATTTCTACCTTGGTCACCATAAAGTACAGTTGCAGAAAGACCTTTCAATACAGACATGCTCTCGATGTTGTTTGGATCGATATCCAAGAAACGAGAAGAAGTGGTAGCACCACCGCCTGTAAATCCGTTTTGCGCGTTAGTAGAAGTGTTAAAAGGAACACCATCCACAACGAACAAAGGCTGGTTGTTACCAGTCGCTGATTTGTAACCACGGATAATCATGTTAGTTCCAGATCCTGACATACCGTTAGTTGAGGTAATGTTTACCCCTGGTACTTTACCCTGCAATACGCGGGCAACGTCAGATTCTGGACGATTTTCCAGTTGTGCATTAGACACTGATGTTACAGCGTAACCCAGTGCTTTTTTCTCCCTTTCGATACCGATCGCCGTTACTACCACTTCGGATAGTTGCGCCGCATCGACGGTAAGGGTTACATTGACTACGGACCGGCTGCCGATTGCCTCTTCCTGTGCCTTAAGGCCTACGAAAGAGAAAATCAATACGTCGGATCCCGCTGGTACGTTAATGGAATAGTTACCATCCAAATCGGTGGTAGTACCCACTGTCGTCCCTTTCACGAGAACCGTTGCACCTGGCAACCCTAGACCGTCTTCCTCGGAAATTACCGTTCCGGTAATTACCCGTTGCTGCGCTGTGACCTCAAAACTGAGGGCCATTGTAAAAACCGCAACAACAAAGAGTAAAGCTTTTCTCATAAGGTGTTTTGTTTAGTTGATTTGTAAAGAAAAATCATTTGTTGTTAATATCAAAAGAAGTGGAAAAAAGGCCCTAAACCCCGAAAAGGGGAAAAATTTGGCATTAAGACCCTTGATTAACAAAAATTAACGGATTGAATATATTTTATTAATGTTATCAAAATATTATTTCGCATTAATCGATTTAACAAAATTTAAAAAATTTCGATTTTTTGAATAAAAAATTCTGGGCGGCAAGAAAATTTAGCAATCCGAATGCTTAAGCAAATAAAATTAAGGTATTTAGTTTAATTACATTATATAATTCTAAAAAGAATTCCTTCCCTCTTTTCAAAACAAAGACTATTTTGATAACGGCAAATTAACTTGCCTTTTTCATTGAAAAATGGGTCTTTTTTTACAAAAAAATCAATCAAGTCGCAGATAATTCAATAAACGGTTTTTTTTCAAGGCATTTCCTGCTGAATAGTTAAATTTTCCCCCTTTAACTTGAGGTTGCCCGCCAAATAATCTGTGGTTTTCGATCAAAATTAGTGATTTACGATTTGATGGTAAATCGCACCTAGATGGAAATACTAACCAATCCCCAGCATATAGCGTTTAGTCAGCTCAAGCAAATAATCTTTGGTTTAGTGTTTGTTAAACCTTAAGATTTGCTCAGGTGTAATGCAATAATCCAAAGGGATGTCGTGAGGCTCCACGGGAATCGCCTCCTCAGGGGTAAAAAAGCTCAGCCCTACCTTGAGAATAGGTTGCTCCAAACTAGCCAAAAAGCAATCGTAGAATCCTTTTCCAAATCCCAAACGATGCCCAGACTTGTCGTAGGCGAGTAGCGGCACAAATACTACCTGAATCTTAATACCCGTCACACGCACCGATTCTTGAGGTACAGGGATTCCCCACTCATCTAGAAAAAAAGAAGCATCTGTAGGAAGTTGGAGCGTATCCAATCGATTCTCCTCCCGATTGACCTGAGAAGTGAACAGGGTCTTACCTTGCTGCTCCAAAAGTTGCTGAATATAGAAGGTGTTGACCTCCTTAAATTTGGAAATAGGGAAAAACAAATGGAAGTGCGTGAGCCCTTCCTGACCTTCAAGCCAAGTTCCAAGTTGGGTTGTGATTTTTCGAGACAGGTCGTTTACTTCATCTCCGCTCAACTGCTTTCGAAGCTGTCGGTAGTTCTGTCGGAGTTCGTTTTTTGTTTTCATTCTAGGGAAAGTACTTGCATGCTGAAATCTAGCGGATCAAAACAAGCCATCAGTTCCTCCAGTAAGGTTGGGTGATCCAAGTAAAACTGCATAAAATTAACTACGCGCTCCTGAGGGCTTCCCCCTGGAGACAAATATTCAAAAACAGTCTGGGCACGAAGCAACTCAACCTCCAGTCTTCGCTCCTCTGCTTTGCGGAGCTTCACCCCCATTTGTTCCAAAATCTTACTACTCCGCAGCTCTCCCGCAGCAAAGGCCTTGGGTAGTCCCGCATCCAAAGTAGTAGATTGATTCCCCAGATCTTTAAATACTTGAGCTACTTGCTCCTTGGCAGCAGTCAATGAAAAATCAAAACTGGAGGAAGCCTGAACAAAGGCTTTCTTCCAATCGGCAAACTTTTGGAACAGCTGTTCCGGAGCCCATTCCAGCTGAGCGATCTTTTTTTGCATCGGAGCAGAAAGCAGGACTGCAAAATTACGGGGAAGCAAAACTGGGAAAGGAATGGCAAATTGATCGAATATTCCCTTGAGCTGCAACCAATACACTACCTCTGCAGGGCCGCCCAGGTAGGCCAGATTGGGAAGAATCAGTTCCTGATAAACTGGCCGCAAGACCACATTGGGGCTAAATCGTTCGGGATGATCCTGAAGCAATGCTTTCAAGCCATCAGCCGTAAACCGCAAATCAGAATTCAACACGACATAGGCATCTCCATCCTGCTCAATTCGCTCCCGAATACCTTTGTCGAGGTAAAACAAGTTGATCGGTCTAGGGTAAATCTGTGAGCCATAGCCCAGCTTCTCTAAAGCCTGCGTGCTGGCTTGTGCTGCCGCAAAGGGTTGCTGTGTAAATAGGTCAGCCGCCATCACCTCCACAAACTCTCGCTTCAGTCGCCCATCATTTGCATCCAACACCACCAAGCCTAGGGCTCCAAACATCTCATTCACATACTTGCAAACCGCTTCCGCTAGCGTTGCACTTTGGGAATAGGCATCCCGAAATACTGGAGGAGCAAATCCCAAACCCTTTAAGAAGTTTTGAAAGCTGGAATCCAGTTCAAAATCCCCAACAGCACCCTTCTGGGAGCTCTCCCAGCGGTAGGTTTGGCCATCGAGTTTAAAATAATTGATCTCTGCAGCATCATGATCTTCGGTCGCCATCCAATACAGCGGCACAAAGTGAAAATCAGGGTAGCGCTCTTGCAACCGCTTGGCCAAATTGATAGTGGATACCAACTTGTAGATAAAATAGAGCGGACCAGTAAAAAGATTGAGCTGGTGTCCGGTAGTAACGGTGAAAGTCTTTTCATCACGGAGAGCAACGAGCTGCTGGGCTACGGCAGGAGAAACTGGTAAACCCTCGTATTGGCTCTCAAGGACGTCTACTAAAGTTTGACGGGTGCTCACAGGAAATTGCTTGGCCTTAATTGCGGCATCAAAACTCTCCAAATTGGGTAAATGGGAGTAAAACGTACGGAGCGACTCCTTCCCCTCCAGGTAATCCAGAAAAAAAGTGGAAAACTGACCTGTTTTTTTCAGATCTACACAGTGTTTTTTCATCGGGGTGATTGAGAAGTCTGCATCGGTACGCTAACTTAGCGAAGCGGTGCAAAGTTCGTTCTTTTTTGTAAAAATCAGGACTTCTTACATCAAAGGCAAAAAACAAATTTTGAAAGCGTTCTCAAAAATCCATTTGACGAAGTTCCTACACCCATTTTCTCGAATAAACAGCCCCAATCCACATGTTTGATTACCAACGATTTTTTTTAGACAACGGCTTGGAAGTTATCGTTCACGAGGATTCCAGTTTCAAGATTGCGGTGTTCAACTTGCTCTACAAGGTAGGCTCGCGTTTTGAGCAACCCGGGAAAACTGGATTGGCCCACTTTTTTGAGCACTTGATGTTTGGCAGCTCAGCACATGTTCCAGAATTTGACCGTGAGCTGGAGCGTGTGGGCGGCTCTTGCAATGCCTTCACCAGCCCTGATATTACCAACTACTACATGACTTTGCCTTCCAGCAACCTGGAAACGGCATTTTGGCTGGAATCGGACCGTATGGCCCACCTGAACCTTACGGAAAAAACAATTGAGACGCAGCGGAAGGTGGTCTTGGAAGAATACAAGCAACGCTACCTCAGCCCACCCTATGGAGATGTGTGGCATCACCTTCGCCGATTGACTTACGAAGTACATCCTTACCGCTGGCCCACCATTGGAGCCAATTTGGAGGATATTGAAGGCTACAGCCGGGAAATGATCTGGGAATTTTACCAAGAACACTACCACCCTGGCAACGCGATTCTTGTAGTGGCAGGAGATGTAAGCCAAAAAGAAGTGGCTCGCCTAGCTGAAAAATGGTTTGGGCCTATCCCTGCAAAGAAAAAAAGCGCCATTTCCATTTCTACAGAGCCCGTGCAAACGAGCAAGAGGAGTCTTGAAATTCAGGCTAAAGTACCGACAGATGCCCTGTACAAGGTTTTCAAAATGCCAGCCAAGGGAACTGAAGGGTATTTAGAGGCAGATTTGATCAGCGACTTGCTGGGCGGTGGCAAATCCTCCCCATTGGAACAGCAGCTGGTGAAAAACGGAAAAATCTTTGCTTCAATAGGTGCCTACATCACGGGATCCGTAGATCCTGGCCTGCTGGTGTTTTCAGGGAAGATGGAACAAGGGCTGTCTGCACAAGAGGCAGAACAGGCTTTGGATGGAGTTTTAAAGAATTTTCTTCAGGAAGAAATCTTGGACACTTCCCTTCAAAAAATCAAAAATCAGTCGGAGGCCATGAAGACCTACGAGTCCATTCAACTTTTGAATCGCGCGATGAACCTCGCCTACAACGCACATTTAGGTGATCCTCAGCTATATTGGCAAGAATTTGAACAAAAAGCTTCCTGTACCAGTGCCCAACTTGCTTCTTGGTCCAAACGCTTGCTGCAGGAAGATCAAGCATCTGTTTTGTATTACCAATCCACCTAAACATGACTCCATTTCGAATTGGCTTTGGCTACGATGTACACCAGTTGAGTGAAACCCATGAATTTCGGCTGGGAGGCATCCGAGTGCCCCATTCCAAAGGAGCGGTAGGGCATTCTGACGCGGATGTACTGATCCATGTAATTTGCGACGCCCTCCTCGGCGCTGCCAATATGCGTAACATTGGCTATCATTTTTCAGATAAAGACCCCAAATACAAGGGCATCGACAGCAAGCTCCTCTTGAAGGAAGTCATGCAGATGGTTCGTGGCGCAGGCTATGAGTTGGGCAACCTCGACAGCACAGTCTGCCTGCAGATCCCCAAGCTCAATCCGCATATTCCCGAAATGAAAACCTGCCTGGCAGCAGTGATGCAGGTGGAAGAAGATGCCCTATCCATCAAGGCTACCACCTCAGAGCATTTAGGTTTTGTGGGACGCGAAGAAGGAATCTCTGCCTACTGCACCGCATTAATTTACAAAGTATGAGCCAGCCCAAGGTAAAAATCATCACCACGGAGGACGGTTCCCATTCGCTGTACCACGAAGAACTTCAGGAAACCTACCACAGCTCTCATGGAGCCTTCCGGGAATCCATCCATGTATTCATGTTGTACGGATTGGATTCCTGGCTCGCACGTAATCCCAATAAATTTCCTGTTCGTGTATTTGAAGTGGGATTTGGTACGGGCTTGAATGCCTGGCTAGCCTTGGTTTGGGCGGAACAAAACCAGGTTCCTGTACTTTACCACAGCATCGAGCCCTTTCCTTTAGAAGCAGCGATTTACAGCCAGCTCAACTACACCGAGCACGATCACGACATCTGGCATTACCACAAGTACTTTAAAGCCTTGCATGAACGCCCATGGAACGAAGGGGGACCGGTTTCCGAATACTTCAATTTCAAGAAGGACAAGACCACCTTGGAAGAGTCAGATCTCTATCCTGCCGACCTGGTCTTTTATGATGCATTTTCTCCGAGCAAGCAGCCTGAATTGTGGAAAAAGGAGGTATTGGAGCCCGTTGTAGATGCCATGCTTCCTGGCGCTGTGCTTACCACCTACTGCGCCATGGGCCAACTGAAGCGCGACCTGAAAGACCTAGGACTCGAAGTAGAAACTCTCCCTGGCCCTCCTGGCAAAAAAGAAATGACAAGGGCTTGGAAGGCCGTTTAGTGATTTTTAAACTATTTCACAAGGTACAATGTACCAAGTACGAAGTACAAAGTAGAAATACGAAGTACGAAATACGGCATTCGTGAATCCTAAGAATCTCGTATCCACACGAATAAAATCTTGTCTGCCCGCCGCGGAGGGTAATGTCGACCGCTAAACACTGAATATCGAAGGGAGACGTGGGGAAACATAATTTCCCCCTTTGCGTCATAGCGCCTTTGCGCGCTTATTTAATCTCGCAAAGACGCGAAGCCGCAAAGAAAAAGAAATACGATGCGCCTACCCGCCGCGGCGGGCAAGCTCGGAGAAACAGGGATTCGGAGCATAATTTTACGAAGACTACCTGCAGAACCAAGTACAATTAGCTTTACGGAGCACAATGCACTATAATCTTTTTCAGACCACGAATCCCTACTTGGTACTTGGTACTTAGTTCTTTGTACAATCTTGATACTACTTTCCTAACGTGGACCGTTAGCCGTTGACCAAAAAAATTAGCTCTTTAACCGTGCTATTGGAGTGCGTGCTCCCTTCGTCACCTGTCCGATCTCACAGAGGATCTCTGCATCCAGCGGCAAGTACAGGTCCACTCGGGAACCGAATTTGATAAAGCCAAACTCCTCCCCCTGCTGAAGTGCAGAACCTTTGGTCACATACCACTTGATTCGCTTGGCCAAGGCACCTGCAATTTGACGCATCATCAAGGTATTTCCTTTCGCATCGCGGAGAACCAAAGAAGTGCGCTCATTTTCGGTACTCGACTTGGGATGCCATGCCACAAGGTATTTACCAGGATGGTATTGGAAATAATCCACTGTGCCTTGAATCGGAGATCGATTCACATGCACATTGAATGGAGACATGAAAATGGATACCTGTCTACGTTTGTCTTTGAGGTATTCGTCCTCTACTGCCTCTTCAATCACCACTACTTTTCCATCCGCAGGAGCAAAAACTATCCCATCCTCTTGAGGCGCCTCGAAAATTGGGTTTCTGAAAAACTGAAGAATAATCAAGTAAAAAAGAATGCTTCCCCCTAAAGCAAGGTTGAAGAGCAGTCTTTCATCTGGAAGAAAGTAGTAGATTAAATAGTTGGCCACTGAAAGCACTAAGAGCAGCCAAAATAAAAGGGTTCTTCCTTCCTTATGTATTGTCATCATAATCGTTGCTTAAGACGTCGGAACTATCCAAGAATAGGGCCTAAACGCAATTTAACTCCATGAAAAAGAGCGTGAAAAATTCTTTCCACGCCCAAAGTTATCATTTTTTAGGAAAAATCGACTTAGAACCCTCCTCGGTAGGTGTAGGTTTGTGCTACTTTGTCAATTGCAACAATATATGCAGCGATACGCATCGGTACATTGTACTTGATGGAAGCTTGATACACATTGTCAAATGCATCCTTCATAATTCGGTCTGAGCGTCTATTGACACGGTCTGCAGTCCACTTGTAGCCCAGTCGGTTTTGAACCCACTCAAAGTAGGAAACAGTTACCCCGCCGGCATTTGCCAAGATATCAGGTACAGCCATGATCCCTTTTTCGTTCAAAATAGCATCTGCCTTAGCCGAAGTAGGGCCATTGGCGCCTTCTACAATCAGCTTTGCCTGAATTTGATCTGCATTGGCAGTGGTGATGACATCTTCTACTGCGGCAGGCACCAGAACATCTATTTTTAGGGTGAGCAAGTCCCCTGCATTTGCCATTTTTTCTCCACCTGCAAATCCTTCTAAGGTGCCATTGTTGCCGTCACGGTAGGCGATTGCCTCCACTACATTGATTCCTTTCTCGTTGTAAAAGGCGCCTGTATGGTCCGAAATCGCCACCACCTTTAGTCCTCGCTCTTCCAATAGGCGAGCTGCCCAGCTCCCCACATTGCCAAATCCTTGCACTGCACAGGTAGCTGTAAATGGATTGATTTTCAATTTTTGCATTGCCGCAAGTGCGGACACCATCACCCCACGACCTGTAGCTTCGGTTCGACCAAGCGAACCACCCAATACCAATGGCTTGCCTGTCACTACGGCAGGGATGGTCATCCCATGTGCTTTGGAGTACTCATCCATCAGCCAGGCCATTTCGCGAGGCCCCGTCCCCATATCGGGTGCAGGAATATCCTTGTCAGGACCAAACACATCAATCATGGCCATGGTGTAGGCGCGTACCAAACGTTCAATCTCTCCTTTGGACATTTCGCGGGGATTGCATCGAACGCCACCTTTTGCTCCACCATAGGGAATATCTACTACCGCACACTTCCAGGTCATCCAAGCTGCGAGCGCCCTCACTTCATCCAAATGCACATCTGGGGCAAATCGAATCCCTCCCTTTGCAGGTCCTAGAATATTGGAATGGATCACTCGAATGCCTTCAAAAACTTGGATTTTTCCACTGTCCATCGTGATGGGTAGGGAAACAATCACTTGCTTGGCTGGATTTTTTAATACGTTGTATACTTCATCAGAAAGTCCGAGTTTCTCGGCTGCGATGTTGAATCTCTCCATCATGGACTCCAAAGGATTCTCTCTATCCTTTATCGGTGCCGGTTCTATGTAAGCCATATTGGGTCGTTAGGTAGTAAACTGTGAAGTAAATTTAAGCAGATTTTTAATTGCGAGGGGTAGAATTACCAAATTTTCAAAAAAGCGGTGATAAACGGTGCCGAAAGTAACAATCCGTCAAAACGATCCATAAATCCACCATGTCCTGGAAGTACAGAACCTGAGTCTTTGATCTCGATGGAGCGCTTAAATAAGGACTCAATCAAATCCCCATAAGTACCAGCAATGATGATGATTCCCGCAATCACGAGCCATTTCCAATCTTCGAGCACGGTAAAATACTGGGAAATCACAAAGGCAACTAAAATGGCTGAAAAAGCTCCACCTAAAAAACCTTCCCAAGATTTTTTGGGTGACACGCGTTCAAAAAGTTTGGTTTTCCCAAACCGCGTTCCTGCAAAATAGGCCCCTGAATCACTAGCCCATAAGATGAGTAAGCAGCCTATGAGGATCTCGTAATGGTACACTGCATCCACGGAAAATACCGCCAAATTCAAGAGCGAAATGGGTACAGCAACATAAAAGATACCCAAATAGGTGTAGGCCACCCCAGTGAATGGCTTTTTATCTATTTTTTTATAGAGCTTGATAAAGAAGGTCAAGGAAACCAAGGGGAAAATCAGGTAGAGGTATTCATGAGGCAAGTGCTCCTTCTCCACCATGAAGGTGAGTGTGAAGATTAAAAGACCTAGGATAGTTCCAAAGCTCTTCAATGGAAGCATTCCATCCAATCCTGAGAGTTTGTAAAATTCCATTTGAGACATTCCCAAGATGGTTCCAAAAATCAAGAAATAGGTCCAGTCCGAATAGATAAGTGCAGCCAAAATCAGCGCTGCTCCCACCAAAGATGTGATCGCTCGTTGCACCAAGTTGCTGTACTTTTTGATATTAAAACGTGATCTCATGCTGAATCAGTTGAAGTGCGTAAAGTGTTTGGGCTGTGGGAACAAGCACCTCATAGGTACCAAAAACTTGGTAGACCGATTCTTTTTTATTGAGTACAAAAGCAGCCACTCCTTTATCTTCCAAAACTCCCTTCACAATTTCTACTCGAATTTGATTTTGATCCTCAAACACTTTGGTCCAGTTTTTCATCCTTTACCCGATTGGCTTTTTTAAAATAAAGGAATCCAAGGATAAGAACCAAAATTCCTGCAAGTGCACCGGGATAAGAAACCGCATCAGTGGATTGAATATCCATCTCGATTAGGCCTTCATTTGATGCATAAACCAGGAGCAAGGTCAAGGTATTATTTAGAATATGGCCTAGAATCGGGTAAAATAAGCTACCCGTGTAATGGTACATGTACCCAAACACAGCGCCCAAAAACATTCGAGGAAGAAATCCATAAAATTGCACATGAATCGCTGAAAAAATCAGGGCAGTGACCCAGATTCCTAAATGTGGGGACCCAAGATATCTTTGAAACTTGGGTTGAATCATTCCTCTAAAAAACAATTCCTCACCTACACCCGCAAAAAATCCAATCACCAAAATTCCAGAAAGAAGCTCAGGGATGGATTGAAAATCTGTAAGGAATTTGGTGAGTTCCATTAGTTGGGCTTCCATCTCTTGCATCCATTGTTCAACTCCCGATAGAAACTCAGGCAAGATCAACAGTGAATTCCAATACATCAGCAAACCATTGAAAAGCATGCCTCCGACCGTCATGGCAGAGACTATAGCCAGGTTTTTACCGGTAACACGCGCGATTTGTTTGGACCAATGCAAGTCCGCTTTTTCCAAAAACCGAAGGATTCCCCAGGTGGCCAACCAAAATCCCAAACCAGAACCCAGCCCCTGGGCAAAAAGCAAGGCCATACGCCCATTGGGAACCGAATAATCGCCACCCACAAGGCCCATCAACTCATCTACACTGATCTGAAAAATGGGGGGAATCAGGACTACTGCAATGCCTTGAAGTAGGACTAAGGTGCCAAATGCCACTAATGTGATGACTACCAGTGACAAAAACCAGTTCTTTCGGGAGGCTATTTCAGCCTGGGTTTCGTAAATCTCCATAATTGGGCTAAATTTACACGAAATTTAGATTGTCAGGTGGTAAAAATTGGAAATATAGAATTGGGAGATTTCCCACTCTTACTCGCTCCCATGGAGGATGTAAGTGACCCTCCCTTTCGGGCAGTTTGCAAGCAAAATGGCGCTGACTTGATGTATACCGAGTTTATCAGTTCCGAAGGGCTGATTCGCGATGCGGCCAAAAGCGTGCAAAAGCTGGATGTTTACGACTACGAACGGCCTGTAGGCATTCAGATTTTTGGAGCAGAAATTGAATCCATGCGCGAAGCCGCTGCCATTGCGGAGGCTGCTGGTCCTGATATTTTGGATATCAACTATGGCTGCCCCGTCCACAAGGTGGCCTGTAAAGGCGCCGGTGCTGGAATTTTATTAGATATCGACAAGATGGTCTCCATGACCGCAGAAATTGTCAAGCGTGTAAATCTACCCGTTACTGTCAAAACCAGGCTCGGCTGGAGTCAGGATACGATTCGGATTGTAGAAGTAGCTGAGCGTCTCCAAGACATCGGTATTCAGGCCATCTCTATACATTGCCGTACCCGCCAGCAAATGTACAAGGGCGAGGCAGACTGGTCTTGGCTCAACTTGGTCAAAGACAATCCTAGACTCCACATTCCTGTTTTCGGAAATGGTGACATCGATAGCCCTGAAAAAGCAGCCGAATACCGCGCCAAATACAATGTAGATGGCATGATGATCGGTCGGGCATCCATTGGCTACCCCTGGATCTTTAATGAAATCAAGCACTACTTTGCCACGGGCGAAAAACTTACGGCTCCGGACTTAACGGAACGTATTGCAGTTACCAAAAAGCACTTGGATTTTTCGATCGAGTGGAAAGGCGAAAAACAAGGTATTCTTGAAATGCGTCGCCACTATACCAATTACTTTAGAGGTATGCCCAACTTCAAACCTTTCCGTACGGAGATGGTCACAGCAGAGCGTTATACAGAAGTTTTATCGATTTTGGATCGGGTACAAGAAACTTATGCGGATTACGAATTTCAACCCATGTAACACCCGTTTATCCCTTTTCCTAGAAATAGACTCAAAGCTGGGGCTAGTTCGATTAGAAAATAAGTTTCTTTGTACCCAAACCCCTTCCAATGGACAGTAGCACCTCTGATAATTCCCTCAAAAATTGGATTCTTCTAGTAGTGCTCACCTTGATCTGGGGGAGCTCCTTTATCTTGATCAAAAGAGGATTGGAAGTTTTTTCTCCTGGGGAAGTTGGGGCTTACCGCATGGTGGCCGCCGCAAGCATTCTACTCCCCTTATCCCTTCCTCGCCTACGACAGCTCAGCAAAACGCAGATGAAAAATCTGCTGGTCACAGGCATGCTGGGAAGTTTTATTCCTGCTTTTCTATTTCCAATTGCACAAACCCAGCTTAGCAGCTCCCTTGCCGGCGTCTTGAATGCACTCACACCACTATTTGTGGTCATTTCAGGCGCACTATTCTTCAATACTTCCATTACCAAAAGGAATGGAATTGGCATGGTCATCGCTTTCTTGGGTGTACTTGTACTAGTGACGGTCAAGGATGGTGGAGGATGGGACTCCTTGTCACAAATCAATTCCTACGCGTTGTATATAATTGCCGCCTGTATCTGCTACAGCTTCAACCTTCATTTTATCAAGGCGCGCTTCACCAAATTGAAATCCATCGAAATCTCTTCCATTTCCTTGCTGATGATTCTCCCTTTTGCGTTGATTTACTTGTTTGGCGGCACCCAATTTTCCTACAAGCTGGCCACGCATACAGATGCTTGGGAAGCACTTGGATACATTACCCTTCTCGGTATGGGAGGTACCGCTGCGGCTTTGGTGATATTCAACATCATGATCAAAAATGCCAGCCCATTTTTTGCGAGTCTGGTCACCTACACACTCCCTATTGTAGCCATCATGTGGGGCGTTTTGGATGGGGAAGTACTCCTTTTGGGGCATTACTTCGGAATTGCTGCAGTAATTCTAGGTGTCTGGGTTGGGAATCGGAAGTAACTCTCTTATTTCTTCCCTTCCAGGTAAGTTTTTAATTCCCTTTTGTTCATTTCACTGGTAACCAACTCCTCTGGGTACACAGCCTTCAAGGTGGTATACTCCTTGATTTCAAGTACACCCTGATCACTCATGTAAGTTACCGGGAAGGCCCTGTAGAAAAATTGATCCTTTTCCAAGACCGTTTTAACCTGTAAAATCCGAACATGGGGACCTTGAGCATAGTTTTCACCCGCAGAAAGGGCTAGCGTATCTCCTGGAAAAACCTGTTGACCCAACTTTACCTGTTCAGAACCCGCCTTAAGGACCGTGATTTTGGTAAAGGTTCCATCTTCATGGTATAATTCTAGGAAGTTTTCCTCGGCGGTAAAACTTAGGTTTTCTCCCTTAGCTTGAACATCCATCTTCAGGGAGATGACTATCCCTTTTCGGGGCGCCAAAATAGGGGTAGTCCCTTCCAAATTAAAAGAAATGCCTCGGTAAGAATTCCCTTCTATTTCCTTTCCTAAGGTCTTTTCTAAGGGATTGTTTGAAACCGCTTTTACTGTAGTTCCTTCAGGCACGGGAATTAGGTAAGCGGGAAGATTTTTGGATTTAGCATAGACATTTCCTCTCCCAAAAGAATAAGAATAGCGGAAGTTAGTGCCTTGACCTGCCAAAGTAGGTCTCAAAGTGGCCACCTTTGACCTGCCTGGATTAGCTACCACCACGGTTTTTCCTCCCCCAGGCGTAGTCATATTTTGGAGGTCTGAGAAATTTAGTAGCACTGAATAAGGCATTTCAGCAGTGTTGATTGCAAATAAGTTTACATTATTATCCTTGTCACGCTCTGATTCAATGGTGACTTGCGCTTGCATCCGAATGGAAACAAGAAAAAAGAAGCAGAAAAATGGAATCAATACTTTCATAGTTGAAAAATTAAGTGAAGACTTAAACTAAATGAAAAAAATTAATTTTCAAAAAATCACTCGCCAGACTGCATCCGCTGTCTCCAAGCAGCTGCAAGCATGGGGAGTTGCTGATAGGATTTGATGCCCGCTTTGACTCCCTGTGATTTTAAAAATAGGTCGTTGGACTTTCGACTCAAGGCAAGCCAAATCGGAGGATAAGTTTCCGCTGACTCTCGAATGGAGATCAGGTCTTGGATAATCCCTCTTGGAAGTGTTTCCATCCAACATAAAGCTGCGTCAGGATCCATTCCATAGTAATCCCGTAGTTGGTAACGAAGCAGTAAAAGATGGGCCGCATACCGCAAAAGAGGCTCCTCTGCTTGTGTACAGACCACATAGGCAATAAAATTGGCTTCCCCTTCGTCCGTGACGCCATAGCTATGGGCCATTTCGTGTGCAATGGTAAATGGCTTTTCCAAGGCGTGTAAACTGGGGTCTAGGTAACTTTCGCCCGTAAAGGGAAAGTAAATGCCTAGAATCCCCATTCTCCGCATGAATCCTTGAGGAGGAAACTGCTTGGTTCGAGGTCGACCGGTAAAATTCAAGCCTAGAACCTCCAAATTCTCCTGCATCGTCGCACGAACCAGGTCTTCCAGGGGTGAATATTCCATCAATCCAGTGAGGGCCAAGGTATCTTGTGTGATCTGTCCCCGATCCATCGAGGCCAAGCGCTGGGTGTATTCCATTTCAGCAGCCAGCTGCTCCAGATTGAGGGGTTTGGGCTGCAGATTCAACTGCTGAAAAATGGGCGTTCGCTGGTAATTAAAGCCCCAAAGCACTAAGAAAAAGAAAACCAAGGCTCCAAGTCCATTGGAAGTTGCTTGCAGGGCATACCCTGCCCGTTGTCTCCATCCCACAAGCCGGAAAAATCTACGAAAACTCATCCAGGAAAGGCCTAGGATAAGTACTAGGAACAAGTAAACCGTAGGGAAAGGCAGCTTACCCAAGCTAAGGTCAATCAAATTGCGAATGCCTGGAAAAACCGTTCGAGAATAGAATTGATCTGTGGCCTCAGGATACTGTCCAGCCAGAAACCGGACTTCTAGGGCCAGCAGCCCCAAAAAGGCCCAGGTCCAATCTTTAATTCTCATCTCCCCCGGCGTTTAGACGCCCTCTGCCTGTACTTCCTTCACCTCAGGAAGCATTCGGGTAAGCAGGTTTTGAATACCTGCCTTCAAGGTGACGGTGCTAGATGGGCATCCAGAGCAGGAGCCTTGCAAAAGCACCTTCACGATTCCATCGGTAAAAGAATGAAATACAATAGCTCCCCCATCTTGCTCTACTGCAGGACGGATGTATTCGTCTAGAATACCTTTGATTTTTTTGACAATCTCTGAATCATTTTCATCAAACAAGGGATCCTTCTCAATCAGCACTTGCACCGCCTGTTGGCCGGACTCCAGGTATTGGCGAATATGGTCCCGAAAGATCGTCTGAACTTCTGCCCATTCGGCGTCTTCCGACTTCGTGATGGTTACAAAATTGGAAGCGATAAACACGCGCTGCACGGCGGCAAAATTAAAAAGTTCCTTCGCCAACTGACTTGCTCCAGCGCTTGCCACATCTGGAAAATCATAACTTACGCCCTCCTCTACCAACATAAAGTTGGCCACAAACTTGAGTGAATTGGGATTGGGGTTGGCCTCCATGTAGAGGTGAACGGGTCTAGCTTGCGCTTTTAGCATGATTATGAAAATAGATTACTAGCAAAAACCAATTTTGGCTTTAGAAGTTCCGTTTAAGTTAAAATTAATATCATTATCCGCAATCTTACCAGTGGCTTAAGGTCTTTTTGACTTACTGCGGATAATCCTTTATTTTTTAGGTAATGTACCTTTTGCAGCATACCAAATGCCGCCGTACAAGTGCTTTAAGAAGTCTGCATCTTCCCAAACTGCATCCACATGGCCAAGGGCTGTGTAGAAAACTCTTCCTCCATCAAACTCATGGTACCAAGCCATCGGATGGTTAGCGCCCATGGCTTTTGCAGGCTGGTAAGTCGTCTCATCCGCCTGGATCAAAACCTTGATGGCCGGGTTCATGTTTCTAAACTCATACAGCTCGTCGGTCCAAAGCCAGTTTTCAGGCAAATGCCAAGTAGCAGGATGCGTACGATCCGCCACATGTAGACGAAGGGTTTGGTTACGAGGATGTGCGAGGAAGTAGCCTCCAATCATCTGATTGTACCAAGGCCACTCGTATTCCGTATCAGTAGCAGAGTGGATACCCACTACTCCCTTGCCAGATTGGACAAATTTTTGGAAAGCGGCCTTCTGAGCATCATTAAAAATGGTGCCCGTAGTACTCATCAGCACCACTGCATCGAATTTGGCAAGATTTTCATCTGTAAATTGAGTAGCATCTTCAGAGGTGAACACTGAAAACACATGTTTCTCGCCCATTTTTTTGAGGGCCATTACCCCATTCGGGATAGATTGGTGACGGAATCCAGCAGTTTTGGAAAATACCAGCACGCGAAATTGTCCGCCCTGCTGGGCGATAGCCATTAAGCTACTGCTCAAAACAAGTAGGGTGGCTAGAAGAAAGGATTTGTAACGATTCATGGGTTATTGGATTAATTGAGTTGCAAAATAGGTTATTGAATAAGCGGGAATTTTTCCCCGGCTTCTTTTCGTGAAAATGCATTAAAATGCCACCATTCGCTACCGATTCCTGTAAATCCTGCACCTTTCATCACCTTTCTGAGGATCTCACGATTGGCCACTTGCGCTTTGGTGATTTTTTTCTCCGCCAGCATCTGTAGCTCGCGATCAGGGTAGGCCGGGTAGCCAAAGTAGTCAAAAGGAGTGCCCATATCGAGTGACTTCCTTGTTTTCAAGTCTAGGATGGTTAAGTCAACTGCCGCTCCAAAATTATGTAGCCCCCCAATTTTAGGATCCGAAACATACAGAGGCTTGATGCTATCTGGCTTGTCCAAGCCATCCCATAAAATTTGCTGCACGCGTATCGGTCTTACCCCATCGTAAACCAGCAAACTTAAGTTGGGGTACTCCTCCTGCAATGCCTTTTGGGCATTCGCTAACATCTCAGCAGCTAGGGGCTGCAAGTAGCATCGCGTCAAATCCCCGTACACATCTTGCTTGAAGAAATTGTCTTCCGTAGAATATTTCAACTCCACCTGAATTCCCGGAATCTCCTGCTCAATATCTACCAATCCTTGCTCCTGCAGTGATTTTTCGAGATCTGTACCGGTCAAATCCTCCTCCTCGCTGCTCGCTTCTCCTTGGAAAAGAGAGTCTCGCTGTGCGGCAGAAAAAGATTGCTGGTCACTTTTCGGTGAGGAGCAAGCCAAGGCTAATCCAAGTGAGAGGTAGGCAAATTTCTTCATTGGGGGAGTTTTTTCTTGATCACCGTAGCAGAAGCTTGAGCTGTGGGGAGCACCACTACATCTGCGAGCACCACATGAGGTGGGCGGGTAAGTGCAAATTCCACGATATCAGCAATGTCTTGTGCCACTAACGGGGCATAACCTTGGTAAATCGTAGAGGCGCGCTGTGAATCTCCTTTGAAGCGAACCAGGGAAAACTCGGTTTCCACCAGCCCGGGGTGAATGCCCATGACTTTGATGCCAAATGGATTCAAATCCATACGCATGCCATTTGTAAGCGCATCTACTGCATGCTTGGAGGCACAATAGACATTTCCATTAGGGTACACTTCTTTTCCTGCAATGGATCCAATATTGATGATATGGCCGGAGTTTCGCTCCGTCATGCCCGGGATAATCGCTTTTGAAACATAGAGCAGGCCTTTCACATTGATGTCTATCATGGCATCCCAGTCGTCTACATTACCCGTTTGAATAGGGTCCAAGCCATGCGCATTGCCAGCGTTGTTTACCAACACCGCAATTTCTGACCAGTCTGGGGGAAGGTTACCGAGCAGATCAGCTACCTTTTCACGATCCCGCACATCAAATACCAATGGCAAAAAACGAATGTCGTTGGGCAACTCATTTTTCAATTCCTCCAGACGCTCAATTCGTCTGCCGGTGGCAATGAGGGCGTAGCCCAATTTGGCAAGGGTTAGCGCGCAGGCTTTTCCAATACCCGAAGTAGCGCCTGTGACTAGGGCGATTTTATTTTTCATGATTTAAAGATAAAGGGATTGAAAGACTCCTGAAGATTTTTTCTTTTTATTCCAATCTAAGAATTCCAATCATTCCAAAATTGCACTCCATCCCCTACTAATTCTAGGGGATTTTTTGTTTGTTCTTTGAATAGTCAAACTGAAGGGGGCTATTTGGTACTATCTGTTTAAAAATCAATTAATTATGTTTTAATTGTTATATTATTATAAAAAATATAAATAAAGTAGCTGAATTACAGCTTATTATCAATTAATAAAATAAATTTATATATTTTTATTTGCTAATCTGTTGATGGACAGGTAGGTTTAGTTTAAGTTTTTTGGATTTAGAAACTTTTTTAATGGGTACCAATTTTTAACCAAATCATCATGGAAATTTTCACAAAACTGCTTTTTTACGTCATTTTAGGTTCAAGCTCCCCCACAAAACACCCAAAAACCATATTCGTTTGGGGTTTTTGTTTGATTTTTTTTACGCTCGTTTCCTGTAATCCGATAGAGGAGGAACTGATAAATAACTAATAATCATGGTTGTAAATGTTACTAATTATTCCTTAATGATTTGGCAGACCCTCGGATTAGCTTTTCTTTTTTACATGACTTACCTGATTATCAGATTTCTAAGATCTAAAAGGTAATTGGGTTTAATGTCATTCAGCGCTTGGAAGAAGAAACTATCATCATAAAAAAATTCTCAAAATGGAACCAAGTAATTAAGAAAATGGAAAATTTCGCAATTTACTTCTTGTGGTTTTTTAATCTAGTCTTGATGATACTTATTGTTTTCATTATTTTTTTTATGGAATAAAAGCAATTAAAGGATTGTTTAGACACAAGGGATCTAAAAAAATCAATGATTAAAAAATTTGATGCCTATCTTTTAACATACTTCTTCCATGACTCTAGTTTATTTTAAAGTCATGGTGCTGTAATTGGTTTTTTGTAGGTTATCAAGACACGAATCCCCTCAACTTCTCCACAAATAGGGAAAAAGAAGGTAGGAAGTGGTCGCCACCAAGACATTAATCGCCAAGAGGCTGAGTAATTTATCTGCACTAACACTCCAATCTAGCCCATCTAGTGCGTTTTTGGAGATGCGGATGGCCATTAAAAGTATGGGGATGATCACGGGAAAGCTCAAGATTGCCATCAGCGCAGCATTGTTGCCAGCCTTCGAGGCAATGCCAGAGACCATGGTGAGGCTGGCCGAAAAGCCCATTGCACCCAGCACCAAGTTGAGTAAAAACAAGCCTTGATCTTGAACAGGGTTGCCCAGTACCACCGAAAACACCCCATAACCCAGCAGTGCTAAAATTAGGGTTAGCCCGGTATTGTAGAGGATTTTTGAGAGGATGATGGACTCTGGGGAAGCGATCATGTAGTAATACAGCTGCCGTCCCTGCTGCTCCTGCACAAAACTTTTGGCTACAGCATTGACAGCGGAAAAAAGCAAAATGATCCAAAAAAGGGCATTCCAAGTAGGAATAGATAGATTTCCCATCTTCGCACCTACGCTCAGGTAGGTGATGAAAACTGCGGACACCACATAAAGTAAGATCCCGTTGAGCGCATATTTTTGCCTCCACTCCAGGGTAATCTCTTTACGAATTAGGACTGAAATTTCCTTCCACATGTCGCAAAGGTAGCAAATTACTTTTCAAGCGTCGAAGCAGCCAAAATTGAAAATTAGGAAATGGAAATTGCTCCTAGTCCCGATGGGCATATTCCAGCACCAGGGGCGGGGGAGCCCAACAAAAAGGCTACCTTTGTCGCATGTCCACTCGCGTCAAAAATCAGGAGGAAATCCTCGCCAAACTCGGCATCACCCAGCTCAATCCCATGCAACTTGCCACGCAAGAGGCAATGGAGAAGTCGGCCCACCTGATCCTACTATCGCCTACAGGCACAGGAAAGACCTTGGCTTTTCTCCTACCACTACTTTTGCAGCTCGATCCCGCATGTGAGGAGGTTCAACTTTTAATTTTGGTTCCTTCCCGGGAGCTGGCCATCCAAATCGAACAGGTAGTTCGGCAGATGGGAACAGGATTTAAGGTAAATGCCGTCTACGGAGGGAGAGCGGGCTCAAAGGATCGGATGGAAATCAAACACCGCCCTGCAGTGCTTGTCGGTACGCCTGGACGAGTAGCGGACCACCTGAGAAGAGGAGCCTTTGACACAACCTTTATTCAGAGCCTGATCTTGGATGAATTTGACAAATCCTTAGAGATAGGCTTTGAAGGAGAAATGCGAGACATCCTCCACGCGCTGCCACGAGTGGGTAGAAAAATTCTAACCTCAGCCACACAAGGGGTAGAAATTCCCGGTTTCGTAGGACTAAAATCTCCTCAAATCCTGGATTTTCTAGGAGATAAGATTTCCCATCTCCAAGTCAAAAAGGTAGCTTCCCCTACCAAAGACAAGCTCGAAACACTCGGACAGTTGCTAGGTCAGCTAGGCTCGAAAAACGGCATCATCTTTTGCAATTTCAAGGACTCCATCCAACGGGTAAGTGAATTCCTAAGCGAAAAAGGCATTTCACATGGAATTTTTTCTGGAGGCATGGAGCAGATCGATCGGGAACGATCCCTAATCAAATTTAGAAACGGTACTTACCCACTACTCCTGGCTACAGACTTGGCCGCACGAGGAATTGATGTGCCCGAACTCGACTTCATCATCCACTACCATCTTCCCCTCCGTGCAGAAGAGTTTATCCATCGAAATGGACGCACTGCACGCATGAATAGCCAAGGAACTGCCTACATTTTGCAGTACGAAAAAGAACCTTTGCCTGATTTTGTAGGAAAGCCTGAACTTGAAAAACTACTTCCCTCCACCCTACCCGCCGCCTCGCCGTGGAGCACCTTACTGATTTCAGGAGGAAGAAAAGATAAAATTTCCAAGGGGGATATTGCTGGCTTCTTTTTTAAACAAGGGGGGATCCATGCAGCCGAACTTGGAACAATTGAACTGAAGATCGATTGTGCTTTTGTTGCGGTAAAATCAGCTGTTTTGGAGCAGCTCCTCCCCAAGGTGAACAATCAAAAACTGAAAGAGAAAAAAGTTAGGATAACCGTTATTTAATCGAGTTTCTTGGCAATCCAGTCTAAGAAGTTCCAAAATTAAGGTGCAGTGGATTTGATTTTTTCTGTCTAATTTGGTGTAATTCAAAAGCTTTCCGTTTTCAGACACCAAATTCACCCGAATGACCTTCAAAAAATCTCTTTTTGTCGTCTTCTGCCTTTTTACCTTATCCTGTAGCCAAAAAGCGAGGGAAATAGACTATACGGACTGGTCCCACTATGGCGGGCCTGAAGATGGTTCGAGGTATTCGGCATTGACCCAGATCAACAAAGAAAACGTATCTCAACTCCAAGTAGCCTGGACTTACCACACCGGTGATGCCACGGAGCGAAGTCAGATTCAATGCCAACCCATCCTCGTGGGCGACCTGCTATACGGAACCACGCCCAAACTGCATGTTTTTGCATTGGATGCAGCCACAGGAGAAGAAATTTGGCGTTTTGATCCGTTTAGGGTTTTGGGGGGTGAAAACTCCTGGGCAGGTACCAATCGTGGGGCCAGCTACTGGGAAGAGGGGAATGAAAAGCGAATTTTATTTACGGCAGGCAACTGGTTGATGGCAGTAAATGCCCTGACTGGAGAACCAATCCTGACTTTTGGAGATCAGGGAAAAGTGGACCTTCGGAAAGATCTAGATACCGATATGGAAGATTTTCTAATCGTATCTAATTCTCCAGGAGTTGTTTTTGAAGACAAGTTGATTCTGGGGATGCGTCTGTCAGAAGGACTAGATGCAGCTCCTGGACATATCCGGGCTTACAATGTAAAAACTGGGAAGCGGGAATGGATTTTCCATACCATTCCACAAGCCGGTGAGGAGGGCTATGAAACCTGGGACCCCAAATACATCAAGAAAATAGGCGGGGCCAACAACTGGGCAGGAATGACCGTGGATTATGCTAGGGGGATCGTTTTTGTTCCCACGGGATCGGCTACCTATGATTTTTGGGGAGGCAACCGAAACGGAGACAACCTGTATGCGAACTCGCTCTTAGCTCTCGATGCCCGAACTGGAAAACGAATCTGGAATTTTCAGGCTGTTCACCACGATGTGTGGGAC
The DNA here is from genome assembly GCA_040403475.1 of Algoriphagus sp. Lineage (GTDB taxonomy): Bacteria > Bacteroidota > Bacteroidia > Cytophagales > Cyclobacteriaceae > Algoriphagus. The sequence continues at coordinate 130,609 of JBBAKO010000003.1, forward strand.
AGGGACTTTCCTGCCAATCCCAACCTGATTCGAATCCAAAAAGACGGCAAGTGGATCGATGCCGTGGCGCAAATTTCCAAACAAGGATATACCTACGTTTTTGATCGGGAAACCGGAAAACCCATCTGGCCCATCGTTGAAACTCCCGTCACCCAATCCCAAATGCCAGGAGAGGTAAGTTCGAAAACCCAACCCATCCCCTCCTTGCCTGAACCGTTTATGAACCTGGTTTATGCCGAAAAAAACATTCTGAATCTAAGGCCTGAATGGGAAACAGACATCCGAAGCCAGCTTTCAAATGCCATTTTTGGGGATACCTGGGCACCTCCACATCCAGAAAAGTCGCTCGTGCTTTTTCCAGGAATGGATGGAGGGGGTGAATGGGGTGGTGCATCCTTTGATCCGGAATCCCAAACCCTCTACGTCAATGCCAATCAAGTTCCTTGGCTAATTGAGATGACTCCAAATGCCAACTTTGGCGGGGTCGGTCAATCCATTTATACCAATTACTGCGGCAATTGTCATGGTTTGGATCGAAAGGGAAATCCACCGGCTGTTCCAAGTTTGATCGCACTCAAGGAAACCTATACTTCGGAATCTCTAAATCTACTGCTGCAAAAAGGAAGAGGGGCAATGCCTTCATTCTCCCATATTTCAACAGAGGAGCGAGGAATTTTAGTGGATTACCTGTTTGGCAAAGCTGATGCTGAAAACAAAAAAGAACTGGAAACCGAAAGCTCCAAACTTTACCCCCGCTACTACATGAAGGGATACAAACAGCTCATCACCAAAGAGGGAATATATGGTTCCAACCCTCCCTGGGGCCTGTTGACTGCCATCGACATGAATACGGGATTGAAAAAATGGCAAATTCCTCTTGGGTCTATCGATTCGCTAAAAGCAATGGGGATTGAAAATACCGGCATCGAAAATTACGGTGGACCTGTGGTCACTGCCGGCGGTCTCCTCTTTATTGCAGCCACCAAGGATGGGAAAATCCGAGCTTTTGATAAGGAAACTGGCAAACTACTTTGGGAAGCGCAGCTTCCAGCAGCAGGTCATGCTACGCCGGCAGTATATGAAAGAAATGGAAAACAATTCCTTGTCATCGCATGCGGAGGTGGGAAGGGCACCAAAAGTGGGGATGCCTATGTGGCTTTTGCGTTGCCGGACTAAGCTGTGAACCAGCGATTGGAATCACTCCTCTACTTGAAATACTAAAAAATCCCTCGGCTAATGCCGAGGGATTCATTTTTAGGGGGTACTTGATGAAATGTTTCGTTCGGAATCTAGGTTCAACAGATCAAAACGCTCTTTCGTCCAAGTGATCCCCAAGTTTTAAGCGAGGTACGCCTTTTTCCATCCATGAAGGTGCAGGTAGTCCTTTGAGGTGGTGATCGAAGAATTCCATCATCCGCACGCTGTAATCCTTTCTGTTTTCCAGTTTGCCTAGGCCATGGTTCTCCCCAAGGTACTGCACGAGGATCACTGGCTTTTTCAGCCTACGCAAGGCATTGTAAAACTCAATTCCTTGGGTGAAGTCTACGGCACCATCCTTGTCATTGTGCAGCATCAGGAGCGGAGTCTTCACATTTTTAACATGGTAAATAGGACTATTGCGCTCGTAGGCATCCCAATTTTCCCAAGGTCCTCCCAAAAATCTCCCTTGAGAGGATTCGAAAATGGTCATGTTTGCCTCTCCAGAATTCCAGTAGATCAGGTCATACATGGAGATCAGGTTGGTCAGGGGAGCACCTGCAGCGGCAGCTTTGAATCGGTTGCTTTGGGTGATCAAGAAAGAAGTTTGGTACCCTCCCCAGCTATGCCCATGGAGCCCCATCTTGTTGGGATCTACTACGCCCGTTTGGATGGCAGCATCTACTGCAGGGAGTACCGCCCAAAGAGCCGACATTCCAGGGTCATCCAATTTGTACACAATGTCGGGCATCAGCACTGCATAGCCGTTGCTGGTGTAGATGCTAGGATTCCAGCCTGTTCCACTGTAGGATGGATTGGACCAGTTGTGCAGGTTTTGGGAGAGTTTTTCGTAGTAATAAATCACCGTAGGGTAACTTTTTCCTTCCTGATAGCCAGCAGGAAGCAGCAAAGCTGCCTGCAGCGAATCCCCTTTGGTCGTCACGTAATCAATTAATTTCACTCCTACTGACCAGGCAAATTTTCCCGCATCTGGCGCATTTCCAGTCATCTGTTTGGCATTGCTCAAGCTGGCATCTGTAAGGAAGACCTGGGTAGGCTGGTTAAACTTTTCCTTAGTGTAGGTAAATACTTGGGCTTTCTTGGCTTTGGCTAGACCTTGGATATTTGCATCTTCCCAAAGTAGCACCTTCAGCCCTGGGGCGAGACCCGCTTTGGCGGGGGAAAGGGTACCAATTCCAGTTTTTTTGGTTCGCTCCCCATAGAGGCGGATGTACAGGGGCTTCGACAGGTCTATCCCTTTTTCATCTGGGTTCAAATTTACCCGGTACTGGTATCGAATGTGCTGTGCTTTACCATTTTGAGTGAGGTTGATAGGGCTCTCCTTGCTGGACATTGGGATTTGCCAAATGTCCCAGCCATCGCGAATCAATACATACTTGCTATCAGCACTCCAGCCGAGTGGACTATGGAGTGGCTTTGCGAGGTTTTCATCTTCATCTACATCGATCACGGATACGGGAAGCTTCTCCGTCAAGTTGCTGTGCGTTTTGGCTAGGATATCGTAGGCAAAAAAGTGCCCAGCTTTTCCATAAAGCAACTTTTTGCCATCGGTAGAAGGGCGTGGCATGGAGGCAAAGGTGGGTTGGTAAAATTTCTCCAAAAGCAAGGTCTTCGCGCCTGTGGCCACATCGACCAAGTAATAATTGAGGTAAGTCTGACCGTTGAGGTTATTGTCCAATTCATAGGCCTGTGGATCTGACCCTAATGCATGGCGCTGCTGGGGCAAAAGATTAAGTTCCCGGAGACTGCTGTCTTGTAAAGCCAAATGGGTTTTGGTGGCCGGGTTGTATACTGCCCATAAACTCGCGTTTTTATCCATGCCCTCCATCACCTGCTGTCGGGACTGCATGCGATCATCTTCCCAATGCCAGATGGTCATTTCAGGCTTCTTGGCATCCGAGCTTTTCTTTTCAGGCGCGGCAGATGTATTGAGTTTGGCAATGGCTTTTTGAAGATCGGAAACCGACTTAATGGTGGAATCCGACTTGATTTTTTCAAGAGACAGCAGTTCTGCCTGTCGGAGAAAATCTTGGTTGAGCTCCTGCTTGGCCTTGACTTTCTCTGCTACTACCAGGGGATGAATGCCGTAGAAAATGCGTGTCAGGTCATCTGACCAGAGGGGTCGACGGTTGGGGCTAATCGTATAGTTTGGATCAAATCCAAGACTGTCTGCAGCAGGATCGTAAAGTGTTACCTGTGGGTTGGAGGGATTTTTCACCCCGATGACTGCTCCTTTTTCTTGTTTGTATTGCTTGTCCTTTTTGAATTTGAGTGCGGCAAATCCATCCCCCTTATCCGTCCAGTTGAGGCTTTGGTAGCCGGCCTCATCCGAGTCCAACACTTGGATGGCGTTCGTGGCGAGCTGCAAGAGGTAGAGCCCATTGCCTTGGGAGTTGGCCGCATCTACCGCATAGGCCAGGTGCGTACCTGATTTGTTTACCGCATGTTCTCGGACATTGCCTAGATTTTGGGACTTGCCTGTGGCGAGATGATAGATCAGGAGGTCTGATCCTTTAGCCTCTCCAGATCCTTCCTTGGGAAGGGTCATGACGAGGTGACTTGCAGCTTCTCCGTTGAAGTAATATCCACCGATTCCCGCAAAGCTCTTTTTGTCTCCAGAGGCCAATTTGATCAGGTGGAGTTTCTCTTTGAGCGGCTTTCCATTGGCTTTTTCATTGGCCTGTTTCTCGGTGAACTTGGGAAATTCCTTGAAGGCAATCCACTGGCTGTTGTCGCTAAATTCAAAGCTAGCAAAGGAAGCGGCACCTAGTGGAAAGGTTTTTTTACTTGCCGGGTCGGCTACTTTCTGGAGAATCAATTCCCCGTCGGTTTCGATACCTGTCAGCACATAAGCCATCCATTGCCCATCGGGAGATAGTTTATAGCCGCTGTTGGGCATGGATTTCCAGGTGGCTACATCCTTCCAGGACATGGGTCGAGGATCTTGCACTTGTGCCTGGCAAAGTGTGGCGCAAGCCAATGCCAAAAAGAGGAATAGGTGTTTTTTCATAGAGTTGAGTGCTAACCGAAGGGAATATTATGAGATTTTCACAATACCACAAAACAGAAAGTAACAACACCTACAGAAAAGTTTACACCAATAGGTGATTGACCTTACCTATTCCCCCAAAAAAAAACAGAGATTAAAGAGAGAGGGCGAAGGGTAAGGCAACACGGTAAAAATCCCTAAAAAAGATGCTGAAGATCACATCCAGTCGCTTTTTCAGCCAATTACTAAGCCATAAAAGAAAGGAAGGATCATTTAGTCCAGGCTCAACTTCGATGGATCAACCCATCCTTTCTTTAGTTAAAAAATAAATCAACGATCCCGGCCCTTGAAAAAGAATTACCACCCAAATCCAGCCAGTCTTCACCTGTCTTGGTTTTTGAAAGTTACTTTTCACGATGTCAATAAGGGCATAAATAATGGCTCCGATATTCAGAGCCAAAAGAAGTCCAATTAAAAGTTCCATAGTTTTCTAGGTTTAATTACCAACAATGAATAATACAAGCAACTGCAATGGATACGGTACAAAGTCCTCCAAGATCAAGTAGATCACAAAGTAATTTGCAATCTCCGTCGCCGTCACAAATTTCTACAGCAGTTTTATAGCAATCCCCAGTGCAACTGGACATTCTTGCGTTAGTTGAATTCTCTGGGAATTCCAAAGAATAGAATTTACCTGAATTTTCCCTTTTAGCATTGATTTTTAAAAGTGAAACCCTATCCATCGTAAAATATTCGAGAATAGCTGACTGCATCTCATTTTTAAACGTACGCAGTTCAAAAAATGACTTAAATTTTCCCTCTTTATTTTTACTTACGTTCAATATCCCAATTCTAGAATTTTCAAGCGGCGTTGGAATTACGTAAAGAACCTCGTTCTCGTTTAATTCCACTTTTTTCAACAATTCGAAATTGAGTTTCGAAATATAGTTGGTATATGAGGATTGAAACGAAACAAATTCAGCCGAACTTAAATATTCATTGAGTTCTGGATTGAAATTTTGGTCTACCGGCAATTCCAAGTCATTTTCACAACTAAAAAAAAGAAGTACTCCAAAAAAAAAGCCTATGGAAGAGTTTATTCGATTGTTCATAATATTAAAAATTAAAGGTGAGTCCTCTTTAAAAAATACAAACAGATGCTATTTCCTTCTTTAATTACATCCAGAAGTTTAATTGCCTCATTGAGATTTTTGGCAGTTCGATTTAAATCAAACTATTTTCCGCTAATCATAAATCTAATTTCATTCGAACACGCTGCAATTTCCTTGCGCTCAATCATTTTTTTCAGAAAAAATGTATGAATTCTCTTCCGTAGAAAAGCTAATGTCTATTTCCAGATAAAGGCGCAAATCATCGAGCACATTGTAAACCATCCGTTCTTTTAGTCCCAGTTTTAATGCCAATTCCTTGGGACTACCCGTCTTCTTCTTTTCAATCAATTCAATCAAGAGCTTGTATCGCTCGAAATACTTCATTCCCGTCATAGTGGCTTTATAAAAAAATAAAATCCTTAAAAAAATTCGAGTTCAAGAATCAAAAAACAAATATTCTAAAAGTTTAATTAAAAATTAGTTTTATTAAATATTTAATTATTTTAAATCATTTGGTTACTTTAAATAAACGTAAATTAATTTAAAATCAAATAAATTTAAAAAAAAGGCCTGTCAGAATTAAAATCTGACAGGCCTTCAACTTTTTATTTTTTTATCCCTACTTCTTCTGGTACACCACTTTCCCGCCAACCACTGTCAATTGAACCTTAGCTTGAAGAATTTCATCTTCCGGGATTTCCATGATGTTTTTGTCATACACCGTGAAGTCAGCGGCTTTACCCACCTCGATAGAACCTTTGAACTTTTCCTCAAACTCGGCAAAAGCACCATCCAAGGTGTAGGACTTCAAGGCCTGATCACGAGTCATTTTTTGGTCTCCTTCATAACCCCCTTCTGGTAGTCCTTGGAGAGTCTTGCGTGTGACGGAAGCGTAAAAAGAAGGGAGCGGATCTACTGGTTCTACAGGAGCATCGGTGCCGTTGGCAATGCGCGCACCAGTCTTAAACAGACTCTGCCACACGTAAGCACCATCGATGATGCGCTTCTCTCCTAACCTATTGATGGCCCAAGGGCGGTCAGAACTCAAGTGAATCGCCTGCATGGCAGCAATGACACCCAGCTTTCCAAAGCGTGGAATGTCGTCGGGATGCAGGTGTTGCGCATGTTCGATGCGGAAGCGATGGTCTTTTGCCTCGGGAAACTTGGCTAGCGCTGCTTCGTAACGATCGAGTATCTCCTGGTTGGCACGGTCACCAATGGCATGCGAGCAAACCTGAAATCCAAGAGGAAGGGCTTTTTCCGACACCTCTGTCACCACGGACATGGGCAAGGTCTCGTGGCCGCGGTGGCCCGGCTTGTCTGAATAGTCCTCCAACAACCAAGCACCCCAAGGGCCTAATGCTCCATCACAATTGAGTTTGATGGACCGCACAGTCACCCAATGATTGGGATCTATCATCGGCCCTTTTTTATACCAGGCTTCCAATAAGTCGGGCTGTCTTCCGGTAAGCATGATGTACATGCGCGCGGTCAGTTTACCCTCTTTTTGAAACTTCTGAACCAAGTCAATGACCTCCTGTCCGGAACCCGCATCATGAAAGGAGGTGATGCCCTTTTCGGCAAGTTCTTGCAAGGCTAAGGTCAATGCCTCTTCGTCTTTTTCTGGGGTAGTTTCAGGGATTAATTTGAACACTAGCGCTGAGGCACGCTCTACGAGCACCCCGGTAGGATTACCGAGCTCATCTCTCAATACCTCTCCACCTTCCACTTCTTGAGTGGGCGATTCGCTGCGCAAAGGGGTGATGCCTGCCATATCCATCGCCTTTTGATTCACAAAGGAGGCATGTCCAGAGGCATGAGCCAAGTATACAGGATTGTTGGGGCTCACGGCACTGAGAGCATCGTGCGTTTGAAAGCCTTTCACGGTCTTCTCAGGCATTTTGAGCCACTTGTCCTGGTGCCATCCCCTGCCCGTGATCCAGTCTCCTGGCTTGGCAGTTGCTGCAGCCTCGCCTACTTTTTGGATCAATTCCTCGTAGGTCTTCACCCCCATCAAGTCGATTTCAAGTTTGTTGTAGCCTATTCCCATCAGGTGGGCATGGGACTCAATGATTCCTGGAGTCATCGTCTTGCCAGCTAGGTCAATTACCTCCGTGTCGCTGCCAACAAATTTTTGGATTTCTTCAGTTGTGCCCACAGCCAAAATGAGCCCATCCTTGACCGCCACGGCCTCCACTTTCGGATTGGCTTCGTCTACGGTGTAGACGATTCCATTGATAAACACTTGGTCGGCAGGGTCAGGACCTGCTTGGCAACTCCAGAGAAGGAGAACTGTAAAAAGGGAATAGAGGATAGTTTTCATGGGTTGGTATTTGAATACCGAAACTACCTTATTTGATTTATGTTGGCAAGTCATTCAAAGAATAACAGGTCAACGGCTAATAGACCACGGTCCACAGCTCATTAAACTGAACTTCAAACCCTAACTTCTTTCGTCAGGGAAAATAAACTGAATGTGCCTATTTAACTAAATCTGCGGTTTTTTTCTACACCGATCTGCGTGAAAAAAACCCATCAAATTCAGATCAACAACAGACCACGGTCCACGTCTCACTAACTTGAACCAAAAGCCTTATTTTCCGTGGAGACCTCAAAAAAAATGGGTATCCATCCGAAATAAATCTGCGTAATTTTTCCTCAAAAATCCGCGTGAAAAAAAAACAGAAGAGCATGAATAAATCAGCATGCCTTACCTCACCCAGATTTTTTGGACAACTGTCTGCTTGTCCTCGGTTTGCAACTGCAAAAAATACATGCCTGGCGCTAAGCTTGGGAAATCCACTACCACCGCTCTCCTTGCTGGAAGTATTATCTCAGTAAGTAGTATTTGGCCCAGAGGGGAAACCAACCGCCCAGTAGCGGGCAAACTTGACACAATTTGGAAGGAGCCGGAACTTGGATTTGGAAAGGCAGTGACGCTAAACTCTCCTGCAGAACCTCCGTCCGAACTGGCAGCACTCAGGTAGAGCAGCCCTCCTCCACGGGTACCCAGGATCAAGTCATCTTCCTCCCCTAAACTTGAGTTGACCACCGCCAACCAATTAGAGCGGCCCAGTCGCAGGGGCAAGTCCTGATTTTGAATCCGAACTAGCACCTCCTCCCGAACGGGGGTATTCAGAAAGTCTCGGGTTCTGTAAATTCTACCCGTTTGGTCTACCGAATACAAATCGGGACGCTCTCCGATACGTACCGCTACATTCAGGTTTCGATTGGCTGGATTGTCTTGAAAACCTAAAAAATTACTCGCCAAAAGGCGAACTGCTCGTGCGGACAAATCCACCTCGTACTGAGTCAAACTGCCATTTTGCGCAGCAACTAGAAGTTGATCCTTGCCTGCGTACCCAAACAATGTCAACTGGTCTCCTAGCCTCAAAGTAAGCCCTGAAAGTGTAATTTCTTCCCAATTGGCCCCCATTCGCTTGAGCAAGACAGGAGCTGGTACGCCAGTACTGCTCGTGCGGGTTCCTAAAACTAGCAAATGCTTTTCCTTGGAAACTGAGACGTAGTCCAGAATCGTTAAATCCAAAAGATTGAGTCCGGAAAGCCCTAGGTAATCTTCCTCCACCAGTTCCAGTTGCGTTCCCTTGTACCGCATTCGGTAGGCCTGACCCAGGACTTTGGTTCCCTTTTTTCCATTGGCAGTTAGCAAGAGCTCGCCTGAAAAAGAAGTTCCACTAAAGAAAGGGCGGGTGTTTTCACCCAAATCCAACACTTGATCCTGGAGGATGGGCAGCGGTTTACCGGTACCCTTTTCCAATCGAACGACAGATTGGGCAAAATCAATTCCGAAAGGCGCGGCGGTTTCGTTGGTATTCAAACTTACAACCAGAGACTCCTCCAGAAACTGCCCTACATGGAAGCGGGGAAATTCCGGTAAGGAACCGAACCCCGGGAGTTCCTTCGAGAAGGAGGTGAATTTCGGGTTGCTGCTGGTGCCCACGTTGGGCAAAAAATAGAGGGTAGTACATTCCTCGCGTCCCATGAGCAGGTCTGGGATGCCGTCACCCGTAAAATCTCGATACAGCAAACTATGTCCTCCCGCATGCTGCACTCGGGCTTGATCAAGGGGAGTTGCGGTTGTAGCGAGGGTTCTTCCGTCGCAGGTCAGCCCGAAACTAATCTGCCCACAACCGCAAAACTCAAAGCCACCCCAGTGCCGAACCGGAAAAGCAAAGCCATCGATATCCGAACTGCCCTTTCTCTCGATGGAGGTGTTGCGGTAGTATTCCAAGTAGTCCCCAACGGCAAAATTGAAGAGAAGTAAGTCCAAATCCCCATCTCCATCCAAGTCTTGGAGGAGGGGCGTATCTAGGTTATTGGCAGGAATGTTATTGGCTCCCTCCAAGCGCAAGAAATTTTGGGCCAAGCTCCACGAAATCTGGCTACCCGAAGAGGTATTGCGGTAGGCTTTTACGCCGAGGGCGGTAGAGGTAAAGAGGTCCTTTTTCCCATCTCGATCAAAATCTGCCAAGACCAAAAATCCGCTTACATCTGCAGGAAAAAAGTAACTGAGTTCGGATCGGATGAGGAACTGCTCCCCTTTTTTCTCAAATACCTGCAGCTGTCGGGAATTGATGTCCCAAACCACCCATTCCTCTTTTCCATCCCCGGTAAGGTCTAGCGTTTGGATCTGGGCAGAGTTGATTCCTAGCGAAAAGCCATTCGACAGCACTTGCCCCTTCATGCGAATGGTTTTGCCCTGTTCCAATTCCACCACCTTCTGTGCAAACAGGGGTGTGGCGATCCACAACAAAATTAGGACAAGAATTTTTCGCATGATGAGGGCGCATTCGCTTAAAATAAAACGGATCGCTCACTGCAAAGATGCTTCGATTGCGTTATTTTGTGTCAAATTTTCAAAAAAAATGAACCTGGACACGCTCTACTCCCTTTTTCTCAACAGCACTGGTGTAAGTACGGATACTCGGAAAATTGATTCGGGAAACCTCTTTTTTGCTTTGAAAGGGCCAAATTTTGATGCGAATGCTTTTGCACCAACGGCCCTAGAGATGGGTGCTTCAGCCGTAGTGGTGGATGACCCTGCTGTGGTTCCTGCTGGGGATACCCGCTATTTTTTGTGCAAGGATGTCTTGAGCACCTTGCAGCAGCTGTCCACCTACCATCGACGAAAATTTGACATTCCTATCATTGGATTGACGGGCTCCAATGGAAAAACGACCTCCAAGGAACTTTTGCACAGCGTGCTGAAACAAAAACTCAATACGCTAGCTACCCAAGGAAATCTGAACAACCATATCGGCGTGCCCTTGACACTGCTTCGCCTGACCGCTGCGCATCAAATCGCTATCATCGAGATGGGAGCCAACAAGCAGGGAGATATTGAGGAGCTGTGCAGTATCGCAGAACCCACCCACGGCTGCATTACCAACATTGGAAAGGCCCACTTGGAGGGCATGGGAGGCCCTGCGGGAGTCTTGAAAACCAAAACAGAACTGTTTCAATTCCTAAAGGCCCACCAAGGAACGGTATTTATCAATACCCAGGACTCGAATTTGGCACCGCTGATTGAAAGATTTGAAAATCCAGTGTTGTATCCTGCTCCGGGTGATTTCTGTGCCGTTGAATTTCATGGAGCCGATCCTTTTGTAACCTTTTCTGTACCTGGAGTAGCAGGCCTACAGGTCAGTTCGCTTGTGGGTGAATACAATTTTGGAAATATCGCCAATGCACTGGCTATGGGTGCCTACTTTGGTGTTCCGATGGTGGATGCCGTTCGTGGGATCTTGGAATACACTCCAGAGAACATGCGTTCCCAGCTCGTAGAAAAGCGCAGCAATGTGATTGTCTTGGATGCTTACAATGCCAATCCTTCCAGCATGGAGGTTGCCATCCGCACATTTGGAAAGATGACAGGGAAGAAGCACAAAATGGTCATCCTGGGAGACATGTTTGAGTTGGGGGACTACGCAGAGGAGGAGCACCGCAAGTTGGGCGAACTAGTTAGTGAATTTGCCTTTGACAAAGTCTGCTTTACAGGAAAATTGATCGTATCAGCCCTGGAAACTGCCCCATCTGCCTTGTATTTTCCAGACCCTTTTTCTTTCCGCAACTGGCTGCTAGACAGCAAATTGGAAGACTACTTGATCCTGATAAAGGGAAGCCGAGGCATGAAGCTGGAAACGCTGGTGGAGTTTATTTGAGAAAGCTCTTCGGTCCGCCACTGCTCCTCGATCCGCCGCGGCGGATCGTGGCTCTATCCACCGATGTTCACATCGACTACAGGATTTAAAATCCTAAGATAAGTGCTCAAAGTTGCAGACCTCAAAAACATTGAGTTTCTATCAATTAGAAGGTAATCCAAAAATTTCTTCTTAAATTTTATTACATTTTTTTAGCTCACTTTTTTATGGGAAAGGAATACATCGTTAGAGATCCTGGTGCTGTCCACTTCGTAACATTTACCGTTCACCAATGGGTGGATGTTTTCACTAGAAGAGTTTATGTGGATCAATTACTCGATAGTTTAAAATATTGCCAAAAAGCAAAAGGTTTGGAGATTTTTGCTTGGGTAATTATGTCCAATCACTGCCATTTAATCCTAAGAGCCAAGGAAGAAAACCTAGCAGACATTATTCGTGATTTAAAGAAATTTACTGCAAAAGCCATAGTTAGGCTAATTCAAGAGAATAAATTAGAAAGCCGAAAAAAATGGCTGATAATGACGCTTACTTTCGAAAATCAAATTTGGTTTTGGGAAAAAGGATACCACGGGGAAGAGATCTATTCTATACCTTTCTATAATTCAAAGATAAATTACATTCATCAAAATCCTGAAAGAGCCGGTATTGTGGAAAATCCTGAAGAATATCTGCTAAGTAGTGCAGGAGACTTTTTTGGAGTTCGAAAAGGGCCCTTAGTTTTGGAATGGTTTGGATAGGCGCTTGATACGTCGCGGTGCATCTAGCAGCGCCGCAGCTCCTCGATCAGCAGAGATGGATCGCGACACTATACCTCGAAATTCACATCGCACTATAAAGGATTAAAAATCCTAAGATAGGTTCTCGAGGTTGCAAACCTCGAGCAGCAGAGCAGCAGAGCTTGAAGACTACTTGATCCTGATCAAAGGAAGTCGAGGCATGAAGTTGGAAACGCTTGTGGAGTTTATTTGATTTAGCTGCCCCTCGATCCGAAGCTCCACGATCCGCCGCGGCGGATCGAGGCACTATCCTTCGATGTTCACACCGAATCAGGGGATTGAAAATCCTATGATAGGAGCTCGAGGTTGCAAACCTCGAGCAGCCCGGGTCTCCAAGACCTCGAAGGTCTGAATGAGAAGAATTTAGTCTTAAACCTTCTCTGGTAAAAAAAACAGCAAAGGTTTTGCAAATTCAAAATCCTATGTTTAAGTTAGTTATATTATTATACTAACTCTTCCTATTTTTATGTTTTTAGAATCAAAATTCATTTTATTTAAATCTTTCTTCTCCCTGCCTTATTTTTTGAAGCACATTGGGGTAGAACTATTCCTGTTACTACTTGGAAGTTGTGTGCAGGACCCGGAGCTGCCCCAAATCAAGCAATCCGAACAAGACCAAACTGCGCAAATTACTCCCGTAAAGACCTGGTTTGAAGCGAATAAGGGAAGCTTACGCCTCCCCGAGCGAGGATCTAACTTTCGAACGGAATCTCAGGAGTTGATTTTACCCTTTTTTGAAAAAGAACCCGATTGGGAGAAGGTTCACCATTACTTTTTCCCGGATGGGCGTGAAGTGTTTGAGGTCAGCTTGGAAAACAAGGAGATTTTTATTCCCTCTTTGGGGGAGCAGCAGCAGGATCACCAGCTGGCACGACGAAGCATTCAGAACATCCTTTTTGTCAAGCATCCGACAGAGGCGCGCTTTGACCCGCTGATAGTCCGGTATTATCCAGATGCTGAAACTTCAAAACGGGGTTTTAAAGACATCAATTACCAGATGATTGATGAAAAATGGTCTGGGACTGTGGATCTTTTCACCTACGACGAGCATTTTTTTATTGGCTTTGAGATTCACAAGGGGAGCATTCTTTCCACCCGCGAGGTAGAGGTAGCTGGAGCAAGCGGACGAAGTGCGGTAGGGGCTGAGCAGCTCGACTTCCGTTGTTCCGTGACGACGACAGACTGGATTCAATTTATTTACAATAGAGAGACCAATGCCTGGGTGGTACAGGTGCTCTCTCCTACCCGTACCTATTCCTGCGCTCAGGGAGGCACGAAAGGAGCTGATGAAACTGATCCCAGCCGCAGCTATTCCTTTTATGGGGGAAACTCCTTCCCTATAGGAGCAGGTGGATACTCGCCTCCAGATGTGCCGCTACCCATGCTGCACATCTACATCGACAGCTCCATTAAAGATAATCCTTGCTTGGATTGTATTGTAGGTAAATTGGGGATGTCTGCATTTGTGAATAGCATTGCAGAGCTTACCAAAACCAAAGATAAAAACACCAACTCGATTTTGAAGCTTGGAACTACCAAAAATTTAGGCGATTACGGACAAACAAAAAATTCTGATGGTTTCTATGAGATCACGATTAATAATTCAAAATTAGATCGACCAGATTTAATGATTGCTCGGACCATTTTTCATGAGCTGGTTCACGCCGAAATCATGGCTGCATTAAAAGAAAATAGAATTACACCGATAGACGGTAATTTTCCAGCGAACCTGGATTTGTATATTACATTTTATTTAAATACTGCGAAGGACGAGGAAGATAAAGATGACTTATTAGGAAATAGACAGCACAATTACATGGCTGCCAATTTACTCCCAGTGATGGGGCGAGGATTGATGAATTTCCATAGAGAGCAGTTTCCAGAAGAATTTCAGCGGTTTAGTGAACATGTGAAAAATGCAGGTTATTCCAAAGGGCTTAATGAAGATTTTTACATGAACCTGTTTTGGGAAGGACTAGAAACCTCCACCGCATACAAACAAATGGCAGCAATAACAGTGCAGAAACCTCTGTTATCACCGCTTGAAAAAGTAAAAAGAGATTTAGATACAGCAGATGTACTAACAAAACCATGTGGCTCTTAATTTTAACCATACTCTGGCTTAACAATCCTGAAACGAATCAAAAAGAATACACTATTTTGATCGTTGACGATTGCACAAACTGGAACGAAATCGTTCGGCCAAGCAGAACCACTTTCTACTCAATTACGAAGGAGGTCCCTGTTTTTAATCATGTTCGACTTTCTCACTTTTGGCTTTTCCCTGAAGATAGTCTAACAAAAATACGAATGAGATATTCTGAGATTTTAAACAAAAATCCGCGCTACACATCAAAATTAACAACCGAAGATTTGAGTCAATTAGCCTACGGGAAAGACAAAAAAAAGGTATTTATATTAAGACCAATCGATTATTGTTCCAGTAAGCGCTTTGCCTTTAATCAAGAATTTACCCTGTATGAAGTACGTATAAGACTTTCCGGTGACGAGTAGGGATGCGCTTTCTAAGCGAACTTGGAGTTAAAATAAAACCTTCGCTGTTTTCTGACCTTTGCGGGCCACCTTTGAGGTCTCCAAGACCTCGAAGGTCTAATTGAAGAAGATGTAATCTTAAACCTTCGCTGTTTTGAAAACAAAAAAGGGTGAATAGAACTTTTACAAGTGAATCATATCCTTTTACCAATCCGCCATGCGTCCCTACCTAGACTTTCTATCCGCCTTGAGTGAAAACAACCACAAAGACTGGATGGACGCCAATAAGAAGTGGTACCTGGACACGAAGGCTACCCTAGTAGCCGACACGGAGGTGCTCCTAAAAACCATGGTAGAATTGGAACCGAGCATGGCTTCCTTCAAGGCCAAGGATTGCCTGTTTCGACAAAATCGGGACGTGCGCTTTTCCGCCAACAAGAATCCCTACAAAACCAATTTCGGGGTGTATTTTTCCCCGGGAGGCAAGAAATCCCCAGGGCCAGGCTATTACCTTCAAATTCAGCCGGGCAACTCATTTTTGGCGGGGGGAATCTGGATGCCTGAAGCGGACACGCTCAAAAAGATTCGAAAAGAAATCGACTTTAGCGGGGCACAGCTTCAGCAAATCGAACAATCGGCATCCTTTAAGAAACTCTTTTCCGGCATCGAGGGCGAAAAACTAAAGACGAGCCCCCGAGACTACGAGGCCAGCAACCCTTACATCGAGTACCTCAAACTGAAAAGCTTTACGGTTTCCCACCCCATCTCCGACCAAGCCATTCAAACAGGAGCTTTTATCAAGTTCGCATTGGATGGTTTTAATGCGATGAAACCCTTCATCGACTTTCTAAGCCAGGCCTTGGAGGATGTGGAAGACGGGGCTGACCTCCTCTAATTCTCTCGCTGGATTTGGTAAAGTATTCCCGTCCTAGACAAAATCTCCTTACCTTTGCGGCATGGTAGATTTCAAACAGATTCTTTCCGTTTCCCTAATCCTATTTTCCGTCATTGATATCCTGGGATCCATTCCCATCATCATCAACCTGCGTAAAAAGGTAGGGCATATCCAATCTGGAAAAGCAACAATCGTTGCCGGTATCTTGATGATCACTTTTCTTTTGGTAGGAAAATCTATCCTCACCCTTTTTGGAATTGGAGTAGAGGATTTTGCGATCGCAGGAGCCTTGATCATTTTTGCACTCGGTGCTGAGATGATTTTGGGGATTGAGCTCTTCAAACCAGATCCCGATGCCACTGCCAGTGCTTCCATTGTTCCGATTGCCTTTCCACTTATTGCTGGAGCAGGCACGCTTACGACTATCTTGACCTTGAAAGCCGAGTTTGAGCAGATCAACATTGCCATTGGCATCCTCCTCAACCTGATTTTTGTGTTTATCGTACTAAAAAGCACGAATTGGCTGGAGCGTAAACTTGGAAAAACAGGAGTAGACGTGCTGCGAAGAATATTTGGAATTATTCTCTTGTCGATCGCTGTGAAAATCTTCAAGACCAACGCCTTTCCATTAGCTGGAGGATGAGAAAACTAGGTTTCGCTTTTTTTGATTTCTTTGTCGCATGATTGTCATTTTTACCGATGGAGCAGCCAAAGGCAACCCAGGTCCTGGGGGCTATGGTGCAGTACTAAAGTTTGGACAGCACCGAAAAGAGCTTTCCGAAGGCTTCCGATTGACTACCAATAACCGTATGGAACTCTTGGCAGTGATTCGTGCACTCCAAGAAATCAAGACCACCGAATTCCCTGTTCAGGTCTATTCTGACAGCAAATACGTAGTGGATGCCATTGAAAAAGGCTGGCTTTGGTCTTGGCAAAAAAAGGGGTTCAAGGATAAAAAAAATCCAGACCTCTGGCTTCGCTACATCCCCCTTCACCTCAAGTACAAACCCAAGTTCTTCTGGCTTAAGGGGCATGCGGGCCACCCCGAAAATGAGCGCTGCGACCAGCTGGCAGTAGCCGCGGCGGAGCAACCCAACTTACCCCCAGACACCGTTTACGAGCAAAAAGCCTAAGATTTTTTTGGTGTTTACAGGAGTTGATCCATGGTCACCACCGGAATATCGGGACGAACCAGCTCTTGGAGCGGCTGATACGCGGATTTTGGATAGGTCCAACCTTCCTCACTAAGCTCCCAAAGTAAGGGAGCTAAATTTTGTACCGCAGCACGGCAACCCTGAACGATCGCAGCCATATTGCCAGTTTGCTTGGAAAGAAGCGCCTCATTTTCAATTTCAAAGGGCCCCGTAAATCCTTTTTCTCGCACCAAGCCCACAAAGGCTCTCCAATCCATCGAATCCCCTAATCCAAAACCTGGTAGAGTAGCCTCGTAATGGTGGCGATCCCATGGATTTTTACTAGAAGTAATTCCTAATTTCTCTGCCCAGTCGGGCCGAATTTGCTGCATGGGGTACATGTTACCCCAATAGGGGTCGGAAACGTTTCGTGTAGATTTGACATGGATTCGCCGTACTCGGGACATATCGGTATGTTGTATCACAGCTACTGGATCGGTATGCTGCCATACGTCGTGTGAGGGGTCGTAGATTTCACCATGATTTTTTTCGGGAACGAGCTCGTACATCAATTTGCGCGCTGCCAGCACCCCAGATAGGTTGTTGAAGGTGCCCGTGTATCCCGAACTCCTCCAGCCTTCCATGGGGCAGTTTTCATAGACCACCGTCACTCCAAGGCTTGCTGCATAGCGGATGATCAGACCAAAAATCCGCTGGTACTCCAGTAGATTTTTCTCAAATCCTCCCTCCTGATTGCCCAGCTCGTGATTGTAGCCCACAAAGGTGCCCACCGTCACGTCGTTTTCATCCCCGCCAAGTAGGTAGGCCATCCGAATCAAGCGAAGTAGGTGATTTTGGTTGTGGACACGCTGGACAGGATCTCCTCCGATGAGGTTATCAAAAGCTCCAATGGAAAGACGTAAGTGGGCTTGGTTAAATTGGCGAAGCAGGTTTTGGGCTGCGGCTGAATCAAAATTTTGGTAATCCAGGTGAGTGGCCACAAAATCGTTGCGGGTGCCATCCTTGCGGAAAACACAGAGATCCAAGCCTTGAACGCCTATTTGAAGTGCTTTTTCGATTGTCCCCTCCAAACTAAGTTGATCAAAAGCGGAGGTCATGATCCAAATGGGATTTGCCATAAAAAAGAGATTTGAACGAAACATACGCAATCCCTCGGAAGGAAAAAAGTGCCTCCTGATCTACTCGGAGCCTTCCGTTCCTGAGTAGCGTCTTCTTAGGACGATTTTTTGTTTCTGCCGATCCCACAAGGCCTGCGCCAGATCTGAGGCAAGCTGCTCTGGAGGAGATTCAGCAAGGATTTTTTTGAGCGTATTTTCTGACAAATCCACCCGGTAGCAGATTTGTAGGAAGCGTTCCAAATTTTGATCCAGAAGCTGCTTGACCGCCTTAGTCAATAGTTCCACGGCTTTTTGTTCGTCAAATTCCTCGCGTAGCTCAGGAAGAGCTAGCTCCTGGGTAACCAAGGCAAAAGTTTCTTCGGCGAGGGAGGACATCCAGCTAAGGTATGAAAAAGCCCCGTAGAACGGGGCTAAGGGTTAGGCTTCTTTTTCTGTAGTAGAACTCTCCTGGAATACTTCAGGGCAGTTTTTGTGGATAAGCAAGTACCAAGCATTTAATTTCTTGATGTCGGACACGTACACCCGATCCTGATCAAATTCGGGCAATACAGACTTGAGGAATGCGCGCAACTCTGCATCGGTGGCGCTAGCATCTACTCCAGTGTCGCCCTGATAGTTGGCATCGATTTTCTTCATCACTGACTCCAAAGGTTCTGCGCCTTCTTCAGTAAGCGTGTAGATGGAAATGTCGTTGAGCACGGACACGCGCATGGACATGCCAGCGACCAACTTGGTTTTCTTCTCGTCCAAGGCTTCCAGCACCACGCCAGAGCGGGTAGGGCTTACGATTCTGTACAATCCCGGCTTTCCGGCTACAGCTGCAATGTCTTTAAAATTCATATTCGTTAGGTATTCAGGCTGCAAATATAGGATTATCCATCAATTTGTAGGCTGGGATTCAAATTCGGAGACCAGCTCCGCTAGGTAATGAAGTATTTCGTCTTTTCCCTGGCCTTTTTCTGCCGAGGTCACAAAATAATCTGGCGTATCTCCAAAGATCTCGATCAGCTTATTCAAAAATAATTTTACGTTTCTATCGGTTTGGGTTTTGGATTGCTTGTCGGATTTGGTAAAAGCAACCACAAAGGGCACTCCTTCCTCTCCACACCAGTTGAGAAACTCCAAATCGATGGTTTGCGGTTCCAAGCGGCTGTCAATCAGCACAAACACCCCACAAAGATTGGTGCGTGTAGTCAGGTAGTTGCTAATCATTTTCTCCCACTTCACCTTTTTGTCCTTGCTGACTTTGGCAAATCCATAGCCAGGCAAATCCACTAAAAACCAACGATCATCGATGGTAAAGTGGTTGACCAACTGCGTCTTACCAGGCTTTTGGGAAGTTTTGGCCAGCTCCTTCACCCCGGTGAGCATGTTGATCAAGGAACTCTTGCCTACATTGGAGCGTCCAATAAAGGCAATTTCTGCCCGATCCGGTTTGGGACATTTCGCGAGGTCACTGTTACTGACTAAAAAGGTGGCTTTTTTGATCATGACTTTTAAATAGGATACAAAAATAGGCTTTTATTTTGGAAGCACTTTGCCGGAAGGGCGCCAACAATTTTCATATCCTCGGGTTTGTGTAGTAATATTGTGCCACCAAAGAAGAATCGTGATGACTGTCCTCCCCTACAAAGATAAGTTAGACCCCAAAAAAGAGCAGGTAGCTGAGATGTTTAACAACATCAGCCCGAAATACGATTTGCTCAACCATGTGCTTAGCTTGGGCATTGACATCATTTGGAGAAAAAAAGCCATCAAGTACCTTCAAAAAGATGCCCCCAAACTGATTTTAGATATTGCCACCGGTACAGGTGATTTTGCCATCGAGGCACTGGCCTTAAACCCAGACAAAATCATCGGAGTGGACATTTCAGAGGGCATGCTCTCCGAGGGCCGAAAGAAAATGGTGAAGCGAGGGCTTCAAGAAAAGATCGAAATGCTGATGGGAGATTCCGAAGGACTTCTCTTTGAAGACAATAAATTCGATGCAGTGATCGTTTCCTTTGGAGTTCGGAACTTTGAAAATCTGGAAAAAGGCCTGGCAGACATGTACCGTGTGCTCAAGCCTGGAGGAAAAACGGTTATCTTGGAGTTTAGCAAACCCAAGTCATTTCCGATGAAGCAAGCTTATGGGTTTTATTCGCATGTGATTCTTCCCCAAATCGGTAAAATTGTATCCAAAGACAATTCTGCCTATACTTACCTTCCCGAGTCCGTGGAAGCCTTTCCCGACGGAGAAAATTTTCTGACCGTATTAAAAAAAGTAGGCTTTCACAGCACACTATGCAAACCACTCACTTTTGGCATCAGCTCCATCTACCTAGGGCAAAAGTAATTGTCCTCAGCCTCCTGCTGCTGTGCGTAGTTGCCAAAAGCAAGGGGCAAGGGTATTTTGGACTTACCAATAATCCAGGCTCGGATGACAAGCTTGTTTCCTATGGCTTTTTCTTGAGTGTGCATACCGCTAGCTACCAGCTTCGATACTCTCCAGAGTTTCTAAATCCAGCAAACGTTCCCAACAATGCCATTCATTCCATCTATCCGAAATTTACCCCCGGATTTTCTTTGGGATTTATCGGAATTTTACGTTTTCACGACCAGGTCAACCTGATCTTCACCCCGAAAATTGGGTTTTACGAGTACAAGGTGGATGTCAACTATTTCGACGGCACTTCGGCATCCACTCCAACTGGTCCTGACAATACTGCCATCCCCAGCCTGGGCTTTCGCAGCGAAGAATTGGTCAATGAAGCCACTATGGTCGAACTTCCTGTGGTATTTAAATACCGCTCCATGCGATTCAACAATACCCGGATGTACTTTCTAGGGGGAGGGAGCTATCTTTTTAATACCAAGGCCCAAGAAGAAATCAACATTGATCCTATTGTAACCACCAAAAGAGACTTTACGGTAGAGGCAGGAATGGGATTTGAAATCTACTTCAAGTACTTCAAATTTACCCCTGAAATACGCTTCTCACACGGCATCAATAACCTCTATGTAGCTGATAAAACAGCCCCAGAAATCCGAGATGCCATCTCCTCCCTTCGAAGAAAAGGAGTTTCGATTATACTGAACTTTCAATAGCTTTTTTTCTAGGATGCCTTTGTCTATTTTGAGGGCATGAAGCGGAACACTAAAACCGAAATCCTTGCTGGGGTCAGCACCTTTTTAGCCTGTTTTTACATCATCATCGTCAATCCCGCGATCCTTTCAGTGACGGGAATGCCCTTTTCTGCTGTCGTTACCGCAACGGTGTTGGTATCATCCTTTGGCAGCTTGATGATGGGACTCTATGCCAAAAACCCCATTGTAGTAGCTCCAGGCATGGGTATCAATGCCTTTTTTGCCTACACCGCCGTGTTGGGCTTTGGACTGACGATTGAAGAAGCTTTGGGGGCAGTATTTTGGTCCGGGGTTTTATTTTTACTCCTCTCCCTATTCAATACCCGGGAAAAAATCATCCGTGCCATTCCCAGTTCCCTCCGCCATGCAGTATCTGCTGGCATTGGGTTATTTATCTGCTTTATCGGCTTTCAAAACGCCCATTTTATTGTTGCCAATCCCGCTACTTTGGTAAGCATGGCCTCTTTCAAGGACCCTGCCACGCTCACTTTTCTTGCGGGACTGCTCTTCACGGGAGCCTTGACCCTACGGAAAGTTCCAGGTGCCCTTCTTTTTGGAATCGCTTTTACCACCTTGCTCGCCTGGCCAATTGGCCGCTGGTGGGGAGATACCACGGAGGTTTCTAGCCAAGTAGCTACACTCGTCAATTACACCGGAATTTTCGCTTGGCCAGACTTCAGCTTGGTGGGAAAAGCTGACCTAATCGGCTCCTTGCGATACAGTCACCTACCCGTGATTTTTGTATTTACCTTCACCCTGCTTTTTGATGGGATCAGCACCTTTGTCGGCTTGGCAGAGGCTTCTGGGCTCAAAGATGCGGAGGGCAACCCTCAGAACATGCAAAAATCCTTGCTTACGGATTCCTTAGCCACCCTTGTGGCAGGCTTGGTGGGCAGCAGCTCCGGTACCGCCTACATCGAGTCAGCAGTGGGAATTTCTGCAGGGGGTAGAACAGGACTTACTGCCATCACTGCAGGACTTCTTTTCATTCCTTTCTTATTCTTCTCTCCACTCCTATCCATTATTCCGGCTATTGCAAGTTCCATCGCCTTGGTGCTCGTGGGTTCCTTTATGGTCTTTCCACTCACCCAAATCAATTGGAAAGATCCAGAAGAAGCCCTTCCCTCCTTTCTGACCCTAGTCCTAATCCCCTTTACCTACAGTTTGTCCATCGGCATCTCATTTGGATTTATCTCCTACACCTTTTTGAAGTTCGCTGCAGGAAAAAGGAAAGAAATTCACCCCATTTTAATTTGGATTAGCCTACTTTCAGTTTTCTTTTTAGCCCTATGAAATCACTTTCACTCGTCCTTCTTTTCCTCTTTCTTTCCCTAGGTGCTGCGGCACAACGCACCGCGGTTTTGGGAGCTCTGGATCAGGAAATCGCCATTTTGTTGGATTCCTTAAAGGACAAAAAAGAAGAACAGTATGGGGGATTGACCTTCTACACGGGCAACTTAAAAGGGCAAGCGGTGGTGATCGCCAAATCGGGAGTAGGCAAAGTAAATGCGGCCTACAGCACCGCGATACTTCTGGATCATTTTACACCGAAGCAACTCATCTTCACCGGCGTGGCGGGAGGCTTGCATCCCGAGTCCTTGCCAGGAGATGTGGTTATCGGTACGAAGCTGGTGCAAACAGATTTTGGACAGATCGACTCCCTTGGGTTTAAAGTTTCCCCCTTCCGCAAACTTTCGGGCGGGCGATACGAAGACCTCTACATCTATTCCGATTCGGCCTTGGTCAATAAAGCTGAAGCAGCTGCCAAAAAGGTCACATTTATTCCAATTTCCAATCGGCCACCGCGTGTATTCTCAGGTGTAATTGCAACAGCGGACGTATTTGTAAGTAATCCTACCACTGCAGCACAATTGTATACCGACTACCAAGCACTGGCCACAGAGATGGAAGGTGCCGCCGTAGCACATCTTTGTAGAACCTTGGGCGTGCCCTTTATCGTCCTACGCAGCTGCAGCGACAATGCCAACCAAGTGGCCCGAGTGAGTTTCAATCAGTTTGTACGCCCTGCAGCCATCAACTCCGCAGGTATCGTCCTGCAACTGCTCCAAGCCATGAATTAAGTGGCCTCGGGTTTATTTTCACCCAAACGAAGGAAAGCGTCGACCTTTATTTTTTCCACTTGTCAAAATAAGCGGTAAAAAGGCCTTATTTTAGTTTAGGTTAGTCATGAATTGCTACAACTAGGGAGGTTCCTTAAACTTTTGTATCCGTTCTGAATCTAACGCATAAGCCAAATTCCAAACCAATGAAATCCTTTTGCTTTAGCCTTTTCTTTTTTGTGGTACTTTTTGTTCCGCTGCATGACCTAGTAGCCCAGCAGAAAGGGAAGCTGCGGGGAACTGTTCAGGAAAGTGGAAAAACCAGCCCCCTTCCATTTGCCACCGTGGGCGTGTACACCCAAAAAGACAGTCTTATTGGCGGGGGAATCGCTGACGAGAAAGGGAATTTCGAGGTAGACTTACCGCTCGGAACCTTCTATGCCTTGGTGGAATTTATGGGTTTCGAAGCCCTCAAATCCTCCGTCTTCACCCTGAGTCCCAAGCAAAATGCGGTGGACTTAGGCGCAATTTCCCTCCAATCCAGCACTGCAGACCTGGATGAAGTGGTGGTGCAGGGGGAGAAAACCTTGATGGAGCTTTCGCTAGATAAACGGGTATTCAATGTAGGCAAGGACCTCGCAAATGCAGGAGGAAATGCCTCTGATATCCTGATGAATCTCCCCTCAGTGGCGGTGGACCCTGATGGAAATGTACGCTTGCGAGGATCGGCCAATGTGCGCATCCTCATCGATGGCAAGCCCTCGGGTTTGGTGAGTTTCAAAGGCAGCAGTGGACTTCGTCAGCTTCCTGCCAACTTGGTGGAACGGGTGGAAGTAATCACCAATCCCTCCGCTAGGTACGAGGCTGAAGGGATGGCAGGGGTCATCAACATCATCCTTAAAAAAGACAACAAACAAGGATTCAATGGATCGGGAGAAGTGATTGTTGGATCGCCCCTCAACCTCGGACTGACGGCCAACCTGAATTACCGTAAAAATCGAATCAACTGGTTTGTCAATTATGGACTTGCGCAGCGCAATAGCCCAGGCAGAGGTGAGTTGTACCAGGAAGTGTATCAAGAAGATGGCAGCTCGCTCCTCCTCCAGCAGCGGTCTACTTCCAATGTAAACAGTCTCAACAATAGCCTGAGAGCAGGCCTTGATTATTACTTTAGTGAGCAGAGCATCCTTACCGCCTCCTATGTGTGGCGAAGAAGTGACGCACATCGGATTACGGACATCCGCTACGAGGATTACCGCAATACCTTGGACAACTACCTCGGCTATGCACTACGAAGACAGGATGAAACCGAGGATGAGCCCAACAAAGAGGCGATCTTTAACTTTAAAAAGCGTTTTGACCAAAAAGGAAAAGAACTCAATGCTTCCTTTACCTACCTCAACTACTGGGAACGGTCAAACCAACTTTTTACTCAAAACTCCTACACTACAACAGGGCAAAACCTGCCCAAAGGGGACTTAACCCAGACCTCCTTGAATGACGAATACGAAAATCAATACCTGCTTCAGGTTGATTATACGCAACCCTTTGCCAGCAAAGGCAAAATTGAAACCGGGATTCGTACCAGCTTTCGAGAAATGGAAAACGACTACATCGTACAGGAAAAGCAGGAGTCTGGAAACTTTGAGACCATCGATGGCTTGGACAATGTATTCCTCTACGACGAAAATATATTGGCCTTTTATGGAATTGTCGGGAATGAACGGGCAAAATGGAGCTACCAAGCTGGGCTCAGAGCGGAGTATACGGACATCGAAACACGACTTGTAGAAACCAAAGAGTCCAATCCGAGATCCTACACCAACCTTTTCCCTAGCGGGCACCTGAACTACAAGGCCAATGAAAAAAATGCCTTCCAGTTGAGCTATAGCCGTCGTATCAGACGCCCAGTATACAATGACTTGAGCCCCTATGTGACCTTCTCAGACCAACGAAACTTTTTCTCGGGCAATCCCAACCTCAACCCAGAGTTTACAGATTCTTACGAGTTAGGCCATATCCTCTACCGCGAAAAAAGTACGCTATTTTCAACCGTGTATTACCGAAGTACCCAAGATAAAATTCAACGCATCCGAACAGTGGGAGACAATGGCTTCTCCGTTACTGCTCCTTACAACTTGGTGGGAGAAGAATCTTATGGACTGGAGTTTAGTGGAGACTATGTAGCGAGCTCCTGGTGGAAGCTGGACTTCAATGCCAACTTCTTCTATGCCAAAGTAGATGGAAGTAACTTGAATCAGAATTTTCAAGCCACCACCACCTCGATGTTATTTCGACAGAGCTCCCGATTCACGTTACCGAAGGGTTGGGACCTACAGATTAGAGGAAATTACGAAGCTCGGCGAAAAACCGCCCAGGGTGTTCAAAAAGGGATTTTCTTTCTAGACCTTTCTGCGAGTAAAAAAATCTTGGATCAACGAGGAACCTTAATTTTCAATATTGCGGACGTACTCAATTCACGAATCAACCGCTACATTACGGAGGGGAGTAATTTCTTCACGGAAGGCGAATCTCAGATGGTTTTACGACAAACTAACCTGACCTTTACTTACCGAATCAAACAATAGACCTCTACCCAAAAGCACAGTTCATGCGTTTTTTAGTTCCCATTCTAGTTTCTTTTATCCTAATTAGCGCACCCATCTGGGCACAAAAAATCAATGCCAGCTATCGCCTAAACATTCAAAAAGCGAGTAGTCCCATCGCTGTGGATGGGGTCATGGATGAAAAAACGTGGCAAGAAGCGGAGGTGGTAAGCAACTTTTTTATGATCACCCCGATGGATACCAGTTTCTCCAAGGTGAAAACAGATGTGCGGATGAGTTACGATGATGAACAGCTGTATCTCATCGTGATCAACTACCATGCGAGCGATGGACCCTACATGGTCGAGTCACTGCGGCGGGATTTCAGTTTCGGAAAGAACGACAACTTCCTACTCTTTATGGATCCCTTTGATGACCTCACCAATGGATTCTCCTTTGGCGCCAATGCAGCAGGTGCCCAGTGGGATGGGCAGATGTCCAACGGCACGTCCATAGACCTGAGCTGGGATAACAAGTGGGTGTCAAAAGTCAAAAATTACGCCGACCGTTGGGTTTTTGAGGCAGCAATCCCTTTCAAATCCATCCGCTACAAGAAAGGCATACAGGAATGGGGCATCAACTTCTCACGCCTTGACCTCAAAACCACAGAAAAATCGGGCTGGGCACCTGTTCCCAGGCAATTCCCCTCCTCTACACTTGCCTACACGGGCACCTTGGTCTGGGACCAACCACCACCTGATGCTGGAGCCAATATTTCCCTCATCCCCTACACCCTTGGAGGGTTTAGTAAAAATGGGCAATCTGGAGAAAAGGCTACTTACAAAAGAGAGGTTGGCCTAGATGCTAAAATATCGCTTACCTCCTCCCTGAATTTGGACTTGACCGTCAACCCTGACTTTTCCCAGGTGGAAGTAGATCGACAAGTCACCAACCTCGATCGCTTTGAGTTGTTCTTCCCGGAGCGCAGGCAGTTTTTCTTAGAGAATGGAGATTTGTTTGGGAGTTATGGTTACAGCACGCTACGCCCTTTTTTCTCCCGCAGAATAGGACTCAATGCTCCCATCGAGTTTGGGGCCCGACTCAGTGGGAAGCTCAACAAAGATTGGCGCATCGGAGCCCTAAATATGCAGACGGGAGCAGTTGACGAGACTGGACTTCCTGCACAAAATTTCTCAGTGGTGTCCTTGCAGCGGCAGGTAGGGGCACGATCCACTATTGGTGCCTTGGTAGTCAACAAGCAATCCCTGAATTACGACCCCTCCCTAGTGCCCGAAAATAAAACCCGCTACACCGAATTCAATCGAAATTTGGGCTTGGAATACAACCTTGCCTCTGCCAACAATCTGTGGACAGGAAAGGCGATGGTGCTCCAGTCCTTCGGACCTGAAGCTGTGGGAAGAGGGATTGCGCACGCTGCCAACTTGAAATATGCCAGCGGCAATTTGACTTGGAACTGGCAACATGAATACGTATCTGAAAACTACACTGCCGAAGTGGGCTTTGTGCCTCGCACCGCTTTTTACAAGATCAGCCCCTCCATCGGCTACCGCTGGTTTCCAAAAAGTGCCCTCATCCTAAGCCATGGACCGGAACTGAATTCAATCCGCTATTTCTCCCTAAAAGGAGTCCAAACGGACAATACCACCTACGCTACCTACAGCATCAAGTTTCGCAGTCAAAGTAACCTATTGTTCTGGGGAGCTCACGACTTTGTCGTACTTCAGCGCCCCTTTGACCCGACCAACTTCTCTGGCAAAACCCTAGCCACAGGCACTGAACACCAATGGTCTGCAGTGGGATTGGAATACAGTTCGAAGCCTCAAAGCGTCTTTACCTATGCTTTCAGCGGGCGTGCAGGAGGCTATTATGCAGATGGGAAGCGGTACAACTTGGTTGCCGACTTGGGCTATCGTTTTCAACCTTATGTGAGCTTGGCACTCAGCAGCAATTACAATTCCATTGAACTTCCCGCGCCCTGGGGCAAAACCCAATTCTGGTTGGTTGGTCCACGAGTAGATGTCACGCTGACCAACACCGTCTTCTTTACCACTTTTGTGCAGTACAACGAGCAGATCAAGAACATCAACCTGAATACCCGCTTTCAATGGCGATTTAAGCCTGCTTCAGACCTTTTTTTGGTGTACACCGACAACTACCTGCCTGCGCCCTTCTTGATGAAAAACAGGTCATTGGTCTTGAAATTCACCTACTGGTGGAATCCTTGAGTTAATCGATCGAAATATTTAAGAAAGTAGCTACCCCAAATAACGGCCGCGCTCGGAGGAATTGGCCGTTTTCAAAGCCCGCAGCAAGTTCTACCCTGAAAATCCGGAATAGGTTATCTAGCGAATAGCCAATTTCCGTGTAGTGCGGTGAGTTTTGCGTTTTCAGGTAGTTGACAAAAATATTTTCCCGTACCCCAGAAAAGCGAAGCATGGGGAGCTGCGTAAAGATGAATTTGCGGAATTGGTAGTGGGCAATGCTGGAAACATAGGATCCAGAAGTGCTGTAGCGGTAGTAATCCATCACGCGGTAGTTGGAGGCTGCGCCCATGGAGGAGAAAAGCGTTCGATTCCCTCCAAAATGTTTGTAGTCTTGGAAAAACACCTGGCGATTGTTGAGGAATGTGCCTGCAGTGACGTTGAAATCGAGTTTCCCGCTCACCCCAAAAGAAAAGTCATGCTTCAAGGAAGCTTCCAGTTGGTCGAAGTCTGCGGCCAATCCCGAAGGACTGAAAAGTGGCATGGCCTTCTGGTAGGTAAACGAAAGCAAAGGTGCGCGCTCATAGTTGGGAATTTTCCGGCCATTCCGAATCGAATAGGTCAATCCTGGCCTCCAATCGAGTGTCGCTTTGAATTTGCTTGCCTGGTGATTGGAAAAAGCCACCTCTCCTGCTTCCACATTGAATGGGGTATTGGAGGAATAGTCCCGCTCGATGTTTTTCGAAAAACTATAATCCGTGGTGTTTTCAAGCTGTCTTCTATCTGCCCAAAGGAACGTCAGTTGATAGCTTAACGCCGGGGATTTGCGCTGCCCCCAAGTGGCTTGTACAAAATCTTGCTCGTATAATTTCAGGTAGTTTCTTCGCGCAAAAAGCGAGTAGGACCCATTGACTTGTTCCTGGATTGGATCCTCTGGATTAAATTGATACGCAAAACTACCTCCCGACACCCCCCAGTTGGACCCAGAGCTTGGTTTATTGATAGATCGTCGAATTGCTACTTTTCCATACCACTGTTCACTCGAAAATCCATAGCGGAGTTCAGGTTCAATGCGAAACACCTTTCGAATGCGATTGACTGAGTCTGCGAGCTTGATTTCTTCCACCTTTCGGTAATAAAATCCAAGCCCAAGTTTGTATCCTTCGACGGTATTGAAGGAAAATTTGGTCAAGTTCACAGGGAAGCCTACCGATTTGCCTTTCCCGAAACTGTAGCTACCCCCCATAATTAGGTCTTGGGGTTGAAATTTGGTGCGGGCCTTTTTGGCGATGGAATCTACTTCAGACTTTTTGGCCGCCTCGATAACCGCGAGGCTGTCGTCACGCTTGTATCCTTCTATTTCCTTTAGGCTAAGCGGCACTGGACGAATGCTATCCCAATAGGCCAGGTCACGTTTCCGCGCGAGCGTATCCACCACATAGTTTCGTTCGGATACCACCCCCTTTTTCTCGTCTTCTTGGCGCTGCTGAATCACTTCCTTTTCGTATTGGTTGAGCAGTTTGCGGTATTCCTTTTGTGTTTTGGGTTGTTCACTAGCAAGCTGCTCGAGGGAGGACACCGACTTTGAAAATTTCTGGGTGTTTAAGGGTGCTTGCTGAATTTTTTCATCTACCAGTTCCGGCTTGTGCTGAAGATCTGGATTGAGTTTGATGTCGTAATCTCGAGTAGACACGAAGTAGTTGAACTGTCCTGCAAAGCCAAAGACCTTGCCGCCAAAGGTATACTGCTGGGTCAAGGGCATCCAGACATTGGTAGCTATGGGGGAGTAATTTTGCCGGATATGAACTTGAAAACCCAGTACCGATGTCTTTAAATCCAAGCTATGAATAGCCCATAATTCGTCGATGATGTAGATGTAACCCTCAAAAACCCGTTCACCTCGAGACCTAGGGGTGACCTTGATTTTATTGACGAGCATGTTTTGATCGAAGAAGCTCCCTTGAAAGGTAAATTGATAATAGATGAAGGCAGATTTGGAAAGGGGCGACACCACCTCATTCACTTGATCCTGATAGAAGGAAGTTTGGATGTATCGAGCGGGAGAGGTTCCCTGGTTGTCCCCGTTTGTACGGATGGAAATCACTTTCTCTTCTACTTTATTGGGCAAGGTGAAGGTAATCCGTGAGACCGCCTCGGAGGTGTAGGCTTCGTTGAGTTTGAGCCCTTCTTCGGCTAGCTTCTTTTTCAAGAAAAACGGAGCATCGGTCAGCTGCCCTGATCCTTTTAGATACACCGTCATCGCGTAGCGCTGAAGCTGAAGTCGGTGGTAGGTGGATTTGGAGATTGCCTTTCGCATGATCGTCAGTGCAGGATCCTCAGCACCTGCCTGTACTTCCACTTGGCTAAGGTTAATCGCTTGGGATACTAGTGAAAAGTCGAGCGTAACCCAATCTGATTTGATCTCTACGGTGCGAATTTGCGAAGCATAGCCAAGGTATTGAACGACCACATCGTAAAGCCCTGGGGCCAATTTGAATTCGTAGCGCCCACTTTCGTTGGTGGGCACGCCATCTTGTAGGTTTCGGATGTACACAGAAGCAAAGGGCAAGGGCTCCCCAGCCTCGGTAGTCACCGTCCCTTTAATTCCTTGTCCATTGGAAAAGCCAAAGGAGCTTAAAAAAAGTAGTACTGAGTAAAAGAAGTAATTTCTGCGCATAGATTAGTATGTACGCGAAAGATAGGGATGCAAATCTGAACGAGGAGAATAGGTAAGAAGTTTTAACAAAAGGAAAATGTGATGATTCGCATTGATGATGGTGGCTCAACATGCCTTTTACCACCTCAATCAATAGCTGACGGTCAACGGTCCACAGCTCAATTAATAGAACCTCA
This sequence comes from Algoriphagus sp., assembly GCA_040403475.1. Taxonomy (GTDB): domain Bacteria; phylum Bacteroidota; class Bacteroidia; order Cytophagales; family Cyclobacteriaceae; genus Algoriphagus. The sequence continues at coordinate 161,353 of JBBAKO010000003.1, forward strand.
AAACTTATTTTCTTTTAGCAAGTGGTGAATAAGTAGCTAATCACCAAGAGGATTAGGTAGAGGGTTTAATTTGTAAATCTTGACCTCGTAAAACGTGGAGCTCTAGCGGTTTTTCGAGGTACTGAGCACTTCCAAACTTGAGTTATTCTTTGCAAAAACAAACCATTTTTTGGTTCCTACGGTCAGCTCTTTAATTTTCTTTACATCCCCTTTTATTTTCAATGGGCTTTCCTTGAAGGTCTTGAAGGATCCATTTGCATCACCTTTCAGGATCAGGCCCCAATTCCCCTGATACGAACCAAAATACGAAGCAACAGCAGTCGTATTCCCCCCTAAAATAAGGTCTAAATAGCCATCTTGATCGATATCCTCAACAGCAATATCCGCGATTGGCGAAAATTGTGCTTCAATGGGTAGCGCCTGAGCGGTGAATTTTTTGCCTTTCTGGTTGTAAAGCACCAAAGATTCAAATTGATAGGATTTCAAATATGGAGCCTCCTTGATTTGGAATTTGGCGAATATTTCATCGACTGTTTTGCCCGCAAAATCATTGTAGCGGACAAATTCTTTTTTAAGAGCAGGAATTTGCTTCACAAGTTCATCTTTGCTTGCTACCGTAAAATACTTTCCTTCTACTGGATAGGAGACGATTTGCTCAACACTTCCATTTTTATCAAAATCAGCCAGCATCATTTTTATGGGGAACTCCTTGGTAGGTTTCATTCTATGGTTTAACCCTAAATTTCCAACCACTACATCTGGGAAACCGTCTAGATTAAAATCTTCTACAGCAATTGAATTCCACCATCCATTCGTGTTTTCCAACCCAAAGCTTGCCGTCTCATTCACTAGCTTTCCGTTTTTATTCAAGAATATGGTGAGCGGCATCCATTCTCCAATAACAATTAAATCGAGATTGCCATCTACGTTGATATCTGTCCAAGTAGCATCCTTGACCAAGCCTAGGGTTACCAATTCTGGAGCAATTTGATTGGTAATGTCTTGGTATCGATTTTCACCTAAGTTTTTCAACAAATAGCTTCGAGGAATTTGTCCATATTTTCCAGCAACATTCCTTCCTCCAATCATCAAATCTTCCAAGCCATCCTTATCAAAATCATGTGCTAGAATCACGGAGACCTGCGCATTTTTTTCCAGTGGAAGATTGATGCTTTGCTCAAACTTTCCTTTCCCGTTATTTAAATAAATTTTGGATTGCCCCTCCGAATCACTCGGGTTAGCCACATTTCCACCTCTTCCAATAACTAGGTCTAGAAAGCCGTCTTTATTGCTGTCAAAGAAAATAGCCTCGGTATCTTCAAGAGCGGCATCCTTTTCAAAAATAGATTGATTCGACTTTTGGAATTTCCCTCCATTGACCTGGATAAATAAAGTACCCTCTTGTCCTGCTGCCCCTCCTACATAAAGATCCTCTCTCCCGTCACCATTCACGTCTCCTACGGCCAAGGCTGGCCCCTCTTGTGAAAGCCTGTGAGGCAGTAGGGATTCGTAGTTGAAGTCATTGAAATTGTCTTCGTAATGTTCAAAATCTAATCCAGATAAGTTATTCTCAACGACTTTCAAGAATGACTCTTTTGCCTGAGGCAGATAACTAGGAATAGGTTTTGCCGCCAACTCATCCACCGTGAGGGTTTGGTTGGCCTTGACGTTTGTAAATTTTTCAACCATTCCGCTTGGCCAACTAATTTTTAGAGAGTCTAAACTAGTTATTTCTCCAAGTCCTAGGTGAACTTCAGGAGCTGTAGAAGATTGGAAACCCCTGCTAGTGAAGTTCTCTTGAATAATTTGTCCTTTATTTCCAAACGCTTCAACCCGGCTCCCAATCCCAAATTTATTCCCACCAAGGCCCTTAAATCTGATTTTTAAAAAGTTATTTTTTGATTGATCCCGTTGTTGCGCCTGTTGGTTTTCTAAGATTTGTGCTGCGGCATTGATGTTGTTGATCATTAAATCTAGATCCCCATCGTTATCTAAATCGGCATAGGCTGCACCATTAGAACTGTTTTTTTGGGGGACATTCCATGTAGAGCTCACGTCTTGAAATGTCAAATCCTTGTTGTTCCGGAAGAAGAAATTGGCAACATCTCCAGAAGGCATTTCGGAAGCCAAGTCTAGGTCAGAAATTTCTGAGTTGTTCTGTAGCCCATTTTCCAAATTGGGATTGGTCACAAAATTCATGTAATCCAAATCATTTGGTCTTCGAACAATCCCATTCGAAATGAAAACATCTTTCCAGCCATCGTTGTCGTAATCAGCCAATAGCACACCCCAACTCCAATCCGTAGCGGAAATTCCTGAAAGTTGCGCGATTTCTGAAAAAGTACCATTCCCGTTGTTCAATTGAAAACAGTTTCTAGAAAATTGTCTTTCAAATCCGTAATTCAACTTCTGCTGTTGGTTTTCTTCCGTATCCTCTCCTTGGGATAATTTTTGAATGATTTCGTCCTTTGCCAACATGTCTAGGGTAATAAAATCGACCCAGCCATCATTATTTAAATCAGCAAAATCACTACCCATGGAAAACCTACTGCTGTAATTTAGGGCTGAAGCCGTTTGATCTTGAAAGGTTCCGTCTGCCTTATTGAGGTAGAGGTAATCATTTTCATTAAAGTCATTGGAAACATACAGGTCTGGCCAACCATCGTTATTCAGGTCTGAAATACCGGTTCCTAATCCATAACCCAGCTGACTTGAATAAATCTTCGCCTCGTTTGTGATATCCGTAAATCGCTTTTCCCCTTGATCAGCATTGTTTTTGTACAAGCGATCACCTGCTAAACCATCATCCACATAGCGAAGAGAAGCTCTTCCAAAGCTATTTTCAGTATGAACTGCATGGTTGAGCAAATACATGTCTAGATCTCCATCTCTATCGTAATCAAAAAATGAAGCCTGCGTACTGAAGCCCTGGAAATCCAAACCAAATTCAGCAGCTTTTTCAGAAAAAGTCAAATCACCATTATTGATGTAAAGCTCATTCTTCCCAGTAATGCCTTTAAAATTACCCAACCTACAAACGTAAATGTCAAGCAATCCATCTGCATTGATATCGACCATGCTTACTCCTGTTTTCCAGGAGCCCAGAGACTCCAAAACAGATTTTTTTGAGATGTCTTCAAAAACCATTTTCCCTTTATTTAGGAAAAGCTTATTAGGTCCTTGATTCGAAGAAAAATAAATATCAATAAGCCCATCGTTATTGATGTCGCCTACTGAAACCCCAGCTCCGTTGTAAAAATAAAGGTAATCGATGATGTTAAACTCCTCTGTTTCAGTCAGTAAATTGATGAAATCAACACCCGTCTTTTGCGCGGGCAGACTTACAAAAAGTGTATCCTTTTGTTCTAAATCCGAATTTCCAGTGCATGCATAAAAAATGAATAAAGAGAGAACCCAAAACTTAGCTAGACCGAGTTTCATTATACCTTAAACATTGTAGATGACTTTAAAATCAGGCAAATCAATTCACTGGCTTTTGGGATTGACTTTTTTCAAATTCATTTTTGAGCCTTTCTTCAACCTCCATATCCGTAAAAATTGCTTGCACATACTGCTCATCTTTTATGAAAAGGTTGATTCTACGCTTTCCATCCATTCGATAATAAATCTTTCCTTGATACTTATCATTTACAACCTTAAAGTCACCGCCATAGGTAGCTTTATAGCTTTCCAATATCTTTGGCAACAAAGCTGCGGAAGAGTATTCCTTGTTCCAAGGAGCCCAGGAATCATAGGTGTAGGTAACCGGCATTTCAAACATTTCCTTTTTGATAAACGTAGGGAAAAACCGCATGCTCACAACACCACCATACACACCTGAAATTTTATGCTCAACACTAGTAGTGCCTCCAGAACCCTGAGTTAATTTTTCCTGCTTATTTAATTCCGTGCAATGGTCAAAAAAATCCTTTTGTGCCATGCCTAAATAAAAGCCTAAAAACAGACTATCTGATTTAGGTCCATCGCTTTCAGAGAAATTAAATTGAGGGGAATTACAACCTTGAAAGCTGATGCTAAGAAATAGTAGAGCAAGAATTGGTAGGAAAATACGCATACGAATTATTTTTTTACAATACGAATTTAATGATTCTTAGGTAAAGTTCGGCTAGAAAAGCCTGAATACCTCCAAGTAGTTTTTTACATTTTTTTTGTTGTGCAAATTCGCAACCCTTAAAAATATACCCGTTTTAAAAATTCAATAACGCATTTATAAAACATCAAAAAAAAAGCAGGCTGTTAAAAACAGCCTGCTAATATATTAGAATAAAGAATTAATTAATTGTATCCTGGATTCTGCTTCAAGTTTGTATTGGCAAGAAGCTGTGGTTGTGGAATAGGGAAGATTTCCAAGAAGCTTCCAGGAGCGTGAACTTTCTTAGGTCTATTCATTCCTGCAAAAGGCCACCAAGCATCACCATACTTCTTAAAGCGGATTTGATCTTGTCTTCTAGTCATCTCCACATACATTTCTCTACCTCTTTCGGCCAACAAGTTGTCAGCAGTCAACGTAGTAAATGGCTGAAGTCCACCTGCTCTAGCACGGATTTGGTTCACCAAAGCTAAAGCTTCAGCAGTTTTACCTAATCTGAAATTAGCCTCAGCAAGAGAAAGAATGACATCTGAAAGTCTAAAGATTACGAAGTCATTACTCATGTTAGGTGTACCACCTCTTTCGTACTCATATTTCGCAATTCTAGCTCCTGACTGTCTCAAACCTCCTGGAGAGATCTCATTCAAGAAAGGCATGAAGGTCAATGGAGGACCATTTGGATCTCCCTTTACTCCAGTAGCATCAGTCACTTCAACTCCTGGATCAACCAAAACTGATCCATCGGCTTTCTTCTGTGGTCCAACCAAGAAGTTGGATAGTCGTCCGTCTACTGTACCAGTAGATGGCTCCAAAGCCAAACCTTTCCAAACTGGTCCTTGAGTTCCTGGGTTTTTCACTGGATCAATGTAAGAATTGTAAAATTCTTCTACAGTTTGATACCCATTCCAAGGCTGGTCGGTAAGGCCATAGGTAGACTGACTCACAATGTGAAGTGTCATCTGTACCCAGTTGAATCCACCAGCAAATACCTTATCGTAAGGATAGACAAAAATATTTTCTGGAGATCCTGCGTTATTGATCGCAAAGTTAGCCTGATAAGAAGGGTTCAAGGTGTAAGGACCAGTATTGATAATCGTAGCAGCATCAGCAGCAGCTAAAGCCCACTGAGGAGTTCCAGTGTAAACTTCAGCATTCAAGTACAATTTCATTCTGATGGTCAATGCACTCCACTTAGTCAATCTTCCATAAGTAGTACCATCCTTTTTAGTAGGAAGCAATGGAATAGTTTCATTCAATTCTTTCAGAACGAAATCATACACTACTTTTCTTGAACTATTAGCAGGCTTTTCAGTCGAGGTAAAGTCTGTTACAATCGGAACGTTACCAAACGCATCCATAGCCCAATAGTAATACAAAGCTCTCAATGCTCTAAGCTCTGCGATGTAAGCAGGAGAATTCGCATTGTTAAGCTGCTCGAAAGAATAGATCAATCTATTGCAGGTGTTAATTCCTCCAAAAAGGAAATTCCATGAGTTATTCAAAAATGGATTATCCTTTTGAAATTCATGCTGGTGCAATTGCAAAAGAACACCACCGTCAAACCAGTCACCACCCTTGTGAGAAACTACTATCTCATCGGATGCAATTTCATTAATTGACCAAAGACCAGAGTGATTACCCAGTCCACCTAAAGAGGAGTATGCTCCTCCTAATGCTGAAATAAATTCTTCATCTGTTTTGAAGAAGTTGTCTGAAGTAATCTGGCTATACACCTTCTCCTCCAAATCAACGCAAGACGAAACGAAATAAGTCAGTCCCAGGCCAATCAAGAAGTATTTAATATTTATTGTTTTTTTCATAATTTTTTTTTGTTTTAGCTTAGAAACTCAAATTTAATCCTAGGGTAGTAATGGTAGTAGTGAAATAAGTAGCTCTACGCTCTATACCAGGAGCAAGTGGATCCCCATTTTCTGGATCCTGATATCTTACTGATGGATCTACACCAGTATATCCTGTAAACATGAATGGTGTTTGTACAGAAAGGAAAGTTCTGATTTTACCAACAGATTTACCTTGTTTAACATTAAAATTGTAACCAATAGTAGCGTTATCCAAAATCATAAAATCTGCTTTTTCAACGTGGCTGCTGTTATATTCTGCCTTCTTGATGCTTGGATCAAAATATTTAGTTTTCACAACGTTCCAGTTTTGAACTGTAGTACTTTCAGTGTTCTCATAGAAACCTCTGTAGCTATTGATCAACGAGTGACCAAGTGACCCTCTGAAGAAGAAATTCAAATCCCAATTCTTGTAATTGAAATTGTTATTGATACCAAAGTTGATCGTAGGATAAGCAGTACCCAATTGAGCTCTATCTGCATCACAGTTACAATAAACAGGTTTTCCGCTAGCGTCCTTAGCTGTGCCATCGATTACTTTCATGATTGGCGCACCTTTCTCGTCAATACCTGTCTGAATTGGACCCCAAATCTGTCCCAAAGGTCCGTTTTCTTGAACTCGAATCAACTGAGTAAGGTTTTGACCTGGAGAACCGAAGTTAGAACGGTAATTAACTGCTCCAAAGGACAAATCTCCTGCTGACAAACTTCTTAGGTTAGTAGCTAGCGTTGAGAAGTTAACACCTACACTCCATTTAAAATCACTCTTGTCGATAGCCTTGTAGTTTAACAATACTTCAAGTCCAGAGTTTTCAACTTCACCAATGTTGAGCAATGTAGTTGGGAAAAGGTTTGGTGGAACAGGTACGTTAATTGGTAAAATCATTCCACTTGTTACTCTAGTGAAATAATCAATTGTACCATCCAATCTATTGTTGAAAGCAACAAAATCTAAACCTACGTTGAATTCGTCTTTAGTTTCCCATGATAAATCTGGGTTATTATTCGATACTGGTCCATAAGACGGTACAAAAGCTCCATTGTAGAAGAAGTTACCCCGACGGCCATATCTCAACAAAGAAATGTAAGATTCACCTGGCTGAGTACCTGTTCTACCAAAACTTGCTCTTAGTTTCATTGCATTTACTCCTGTAATGTCCACCAAATTGGCAATGTTTACACCAGCACTAATTGCAGGAAATAATCCCCACTTATTGTTCTCACCAAATCTTGTGGAACCTTCGTAACGAGAACTAATAGACAACAAATAAGTGTCATCGATATTAAAATTAGCACGGCCAAAAAACGCAACTAATTTGTTTTCAGAGGCATAACTATATACAGTTGCTAAACCATTTGCAAAATCAAGAGCCGCGCCCAAGTTATTGTAAGTGAATGCATCTGTTAGGAAATTACCAGCCTGAGAATAATCACCCTGATTGAAGAACTCTTGGTAAGAATATCCACCCAAGAATGACATATCTAATTTTCCTACTTCTTTATCGAAGTTTAAAGTAGCCTCAAACAAATCATTTAAACTTTCATTATTCTGAACGGTAGCAAGGCCTTTTCTTCCGAATCCTCCTCCAAACTTAGCAGTCTTAGGTGAATAGGATCCATTCCAAAACGTTTCTCTCTGACTTGCATAGAAAACAGCAGCTTTGAAATTACTTGTAAAGTTATATTCGCCACGAATACTGGCTAACAATCTGCCTTCTCGACCATCGCTGATGTTTTGCTCTGCGATAGATACTGGATTGAACCAATCAAAAATATCTCGCTCAGAGTAGCCCCCAAAATTTGGAGACTGTGGATTTGGATCATAAATCGGTAGCGTTGGGTTAGTGATAATCGCATATCTAAATGAATTATCGTTACCAAACTGTCTATCAGCTGTGGTATTGGAAATACTAACTGTAAATAACGCCTTGTCATTCAATGCCCTTTGAGTTAAATTCAATCTAGCATTCAATTGATCAAAGCCAGAGTTTATACCTACACCACTCACATTACGTGAGTTTAGGGACATTCTGTAGCTTGTACCTTCATTTCCACCACTGATGGAAAGGTTGTTTACAAAACTAACTCCTGTTTTTGTTACTGCATCAAACCAATCCGTGCTTGAGCCTAGATCATTTGAACCAGGTAAAGCTCTGTACTCGTCAGCATTCATTACATTGATAGTACGAGCAACATTTTCTGTCGCTGCAGTTCCGCTATACTCAACTACTGCTTTTCCTTTTTTACCTGATTTGGTAGTTACCAAAATAACCCCGGAGGATCCTCTTGTTCCATAAATCGCAGCTGCAGATCCATCTTTCAAGACATCCATAGATTCGATGTCGTTTGGATCTACTGTACTTAAAGAAGCACCAATAACCCCATCGATTACGATTAGAGGTTCAGCGTTTGCTCCAAAAGAAGAGATTCCGCGAAGTCTAATGTTAAATCCACCATTCGGGTTTCCTCCTGGTCTTGAAATATTCAAACCAGCAACTTTTCCTTGAAGTAATTGTCTAGGATCGTTAACGGTTCCTTGGTTGAAATCTTCCGCTTTGATACTTGCAACAGCACTTGTGATTTCTTTTTTCTCTTGAGTACCGTAGCCTACTACGATTACTTCATTGAGTCCTTGAACTGACTCAGAAAGAGTTAAGTTAATTGAAGTCCGAGTGCCTACGGTTTCTTCAACGGTGTTGTATCCAATGAAGGAAAACACCAAAACATCAGTGGAACTGGCTTCAATGGAAAAATTTCCATCTAAGTCCGTTACCATTCCACGGGTGGTACCTTTTACTAATACACTCGCACCAGGTATTCCTTCACCTGTACCAGCATCCGTAACCTTACCTGTTATTCTCGCTTGCTGAGCGTTAGCAGAAAGACCTATGCTAAAGGCTAACAAAGAGAAAAAACACAAAATTAGTAGTCCTTGTTTTTTCATTTGTATTGGGTTTGAGTTTTAAACTTGATGTCGAAATTTAACAATTATTTAAAATTTAACAATTTTTAAACATTTTTTTTTGAAAAAGTTGAGAGCCAAGCGGTATTAAACGGATCCTTTTATATGAATTAAAAAATTTTATTCGTTGCAACCCTCTTTTTGCCAAGGGAGACATCGCTGGCTTTTGCAGATCCGCCGACTACACCGCCATTCCTGTCCCCTTAAGCAATGGTGTTTACTCTCACGTAACCCCTACGGTGCCCCCTGGAGGGATGAACCAGCAAGTGCATGCGAATGCCTTACCTTTCAAACTTTAAGATTACTGCTATTCCGATCGATTCCGTAATATTTAGGTAAAACCGTTTTAGTGATTTTTGATCAAAGGGCCTACGGTCCACCATCCACAGTGAATTGTACTCAACAAATGAAAAACGTATTAAAATTTGGAAGCTAAACTATGTGCTACTACCAAACGGCTGTCGACCGTAGACTGTGGACCGTAATCCCTCAAACACTACATCCCATTCCTTCTTTGAATTAGAATTTTAGGTAATAGCCTCAAAAAGTTATATTTTAGGGGAGTTTTAAGTAAATACAATTCTTTTTTTTACACTTGCCTTGTGAAAAAACAGTACGGCTTCCTCTTTCTTTTTTACCTCCTTTTCTCCTGCAAGCAGGAGGGCTCCGAAACTTTATTCTCCCTGCTTTCAGAAAGTCAAACCGGCATTTCCTTTCGCAATGACCTGGTTTACACCGAAAAAATAAATCCTTACACCTTCCGTAATTTTTACAACGGTGCAGGTGTTGCAATCGGTGACATCAACCAGGATAGCTTACCCGATATATTTTTTGCTGGAAATCAGCAAAGCAACCGCCTCTACCTCAATGCCGGAGAACTCAACTTCGAGGACATCACCGATAAAGCAGGTCTAAATTCTGAAGGGTCTTGGACTACTGGCGTCAGCATGGCTGATGTGAATGGAGATGGCCTCCTAGATATTTACGTCTGCAAATCTGGACCCATGCAGGGAGCCCGCAGACACAATGAACTCTTTATTAATAAAGGAGATCTGACTTTCACCGAAAAGGCCAAGGAATATGGACTAGCTGAGGTAGGTCTAAGCCAGCATGCCGTATTTTTTGACTACGACAAGGATGGAGACCTGGACATGTACTTGCTCAGCAACTCCGGTCGCTCCGTGGGTCTCAACGACCTTCGCCTCGGGCAGCGGGAAATTCGAGATCCTGAAGGAGGAAATAAACTTTTCCGCAACGAAGGCAATCGATTCTCAAATATCTCCCAAGAAGCTGGCATCTATGGGAGTGCAATCGGCTACGGCCTTGGGGTGACTGTGGCAGACCTCAACCAAGATGGCTGGCCCGATCTTTACGTGTCCAACGACTTTTTTGAGCGAGATTACCTCTACCTGAATCAAAAAAACGGGACTTTCCGAGAGATTTTACCGCAAGCCATGCCGGAAATCAGCATGGGTTCCATGGGCGCTGACATCGCAGACCTAGACAATGACTTGTGGCCCGATTTGATTGTCACCGAAATGCTTCCAAGTGACCTGGCGCGGGTCAAATCCAAAACTCCCTTTGAGGAATGGGATAAGTTTCAAGCCAATCAAAAAGCTGGATATCACCGGCAATTTACACGCAATACCCTACAACGGCATTTGGGAATTCACCCTCAAGACAGCACCCCTATTTTTGCTGAAATCGGCAGGTGGGCTGGCATGGAAGCTACCGACTGGAGCTGGGGCGCCTTGATTTTCGATGCTGACTTGGATGGTAAAAAAGACATCTTCATTGCCAATGGCATCGTCAAAGACCTTACCGACTTTGACTTTGTGGATTTCTATGCCAACAATCAAGGAAAAATAGATCAATACCGACAAGACTCGATATTGATCACCAAAATGATTGATAAATTTCCTTCTGTTCCCCAGCAAAATTACCTCTTCAAAAACAAAGGAAACCTTCAATTTGAAAACCTAGCTCCTTCCCAAGGATTGGATCAACTCACCTTCAGCACCGGATCCGCTTATGCTGACTTGGACAATGACGGGGATCTTGATTTGGTGGTCAACAACCTCAATGAACGGGCCTTTGTCTACCAGAACAATAGCAATCCTGGCACCACCACGAACTACCTTAGCCTTGATCTAGGCAATGCCTTTGGTGCGAAAGTCACCCTATACACCGGTGGAGAAAGCCAGATTCAGGAATTTCAGCCAGTCAAAGGGTACATGTCCTCAGTAGATCCAAGACTGAATTTTGGTGTAGGAAAGTACACACAGATTGATTCCATCCACATCGATTGGCCCACAGGAAAGCAGACCCTCCTAATCAAAATAGCCGCCAACCAGGTGCTATTCCCGAAAGAGTCGGATGCAAAGGCTCTCAAAACTGAATTCAAAACTCACACTCCCTACTTTAGCCCTGCTGTAGAACTCAGCTTCCCTTACCTACATAAGGAGAGTGAATTCGTGGATTTTGACCGAGATCGCCTCCGCTTCTGGTCGATCAGTAACGAGGGGCCTCGAGCTAGCCAAGTCGATATCAATGGTGATGGACGAATGGACTTAGTTATTCCTGGCGCCAAAGGCCAATCCACTTCCCTTTGGAAGCAGGGCACTTCGGGAGCTTGGTCTATTTCTCAAACATCCCTATTTGATCAGGATAGCATTGCTGAAGATGTCATAGCCCACTTCTTTGATGCGAATGGGGATGGAGCCGCTGACCTCTTAGTAGGCAGTGGAGGAATTGAATTTTCAGACTTCGCTCCTAGTTACCAGGACCGCTTGTATCTCAACGATGGCAAGGGGAATTTTTCTCGCTCAGGACAGCTCTTTCCTGCGACACCCACCTCCTTTATATTAAGTTGGGATGGAGATCAAGATGGAGACCTAGACCTAATAGTGGGACAACGGGGATTTCCTTTTGGCTATGGAATTGCGGTTGGCGTTCAATTTTGGAAAAATGACGGAAAAGGGAATTTCACAGATGAAAGCACAACCCTAGGCAAGCCCTTTGCTTCGCTGGGCATGCTCACCGATGGAGCCTTAGCGGACTTAGATGGAGATGGGAAAACAGAACTCTTGCTGGCAGGGGAATGGATGGCACTCCACGTGTTTACTTTTGACAAGGGAGCTTGGAGTAATAGCACTGCGCAATTTGGCCTGGAAAATACACGTGGATTTTGGAAGCGCATCTTGGTAGCGGATGTCAATGGAGATCAAAAAATGGATGTGCTTGCCGGAAACTTTGGCACCAATTCCAGACTGCGAACCAGTGCCACAAAACCTCTGCGATTGGCGATCAATGATTTTGATCAAAATGGTTCGATCGAACAAATCCTCCATCACCACGAAAATGGGAAAAGCATCCCATGGGTACTCAAAAATACCCTTGTCAAGCAAATCCCTTCCTTGAAGAAACAAGTGCTCAGCTATGCTGACTACAAGGACAAAGCATTGGAGGATCTCTTTCCCCAATCTGTTTGGGCAAATTCAATGATTTTGCAAGCAGATTGGATGGAAACTACCCTTTGGATCAACCAAGGAAACGGAAAAATGGTACAAGAGGCACTCCCTGCAGAAGTTCAGTACGCCCCCGTTCATGCCATTACCCTACTTCCTAGACCAGGAAAATCTCCCTTGATACTACTTGGAGGGAATGAAAGTCGCATCAAACCTGAGCTAGGCACCCAACTGGGGAGCTATGCTTGGGTGCTAGAAAAAGACGCCAACAACAAATGGAAGGCCTTAAAGCCTCAAGAAAGCGGGCTTTTTGTCTCGGGAGAGATTCGCGATTTTCAATGGATTCAATCCAACAACCAAACCCACTTATTCGTGCTACGAAACCATGATAAACCGTTGGTATTTACTGTTCGCTAGTTTATTCCTTTTATCCTTTCCACCGATAACTCCGCATACCCGTACTTTCGGGAATTAAAAAAAACCTTGTCATCTTTGCACGTAGAAATTTCAGACCCTTCCATCCAAAAAAAGCTTAGCCAAAAACCAGAATGAAAAAAATCCTTGGTGGTTTACTTTTCCTTACCTTCTTAGGCTCGGCCTGTAGCACAAAAGACAAAGTGCCTCCCCTATTTGAGGAGATTGCTGCTGAATCTTCAGGGGTCAGCTTTAAGAACGACCTTACTTTTGACCAGGACTTCAATGTATTTACCTACCGTAACTTCTACAATGGGGGTGGGGTAGCTATTGGCGATGTGAATAACGATGGCCTTGCGGATCTGTATTTTACGGCCAACCTTGGACCCAACCAACTGTACCTCAACAAGGGTGACTTCAAGTTTGAAAATGTAACCGAAAAGGCAGGAGTGGCTGGAACCCGTGCTTGGAGTACAGGTGTGGCCATGGCGGATGTGAATGGAGATGGCTGGCTAGATATTTACGTCTGCAACTCAGGCGACATAAAAGGGGACAACAAGCAAAACGAACTATTTATCAACCAAGGCAATGGAACCTTCAAAGAGATGGCCGAAGCCTATGGCCTAGCGGATAAAGGGTTTTCTACCCACGCTGTATTTTTTGATTACGACAAGGATGAAGACTTGGACGTCTACCTACTCAACAATTCCTACCAAGCCATTGGCACCTTCAACAAGATGCAAAATGAACGACCTGTTCGTGACTCTGTGGGTGGTGACAAACTCTTCCGCAACGATGGGGAGAAGTTTACCGATGTGAGTGAAGAAGCAGGCATCTATGGATCTGTGATTGGCTTTGGCTTGGGCATCACCATCGGCGATGTAAACCAAGATACCTGGCCTGATATCTTTATTTCAAATGACTTTTTTGAGAAAGACTACCTCTACATCAACAACCAAGACGGAACCTTTACCGAGTCCTTGGAATCTTCGATGCGCTCCATCAGCGCTGCTTCCATGGGTGCCGATATTGCAGATGTCAATGGGGATGGGCTTTTGGATATTTTTGTGACCGACATGCTCCCTGAGCACCCCACACGACTCAAGCAGGTGACCACCTTTGAAAGTTGGGACAAGTATCAATTCAACAAAACCCATGGCTACCACTACCAATTTTCACGCAACATGCTCCACCTCAACAATGGAGATGGGACCTTCAGTGAGGTGGGTAGACTTGCCAATGTAGAAGCTACAGATTGGAGTTGGGGAGCCCTACTCTTTGACATGGACAATGATGGCAAACGGGACATCTTCGTAGCCAACGGCATCTACCAGGACATTACCGACTTGGATTACCTCAACTTTGTCGATGATGAGGACACCAAAGTCAGAATCATCTCCCAAGAAGGAGTAGACTACAAAGCACTCATCGATCCAATTCCAATCACGCCTATTCCAAATTATGCCTACAAAAACCTAGGGGATCTCCGCTTTGAAAATGTGGCAGATCAATGGGGCTTAGGCAAAGCCATCCACTCCAATGGGGCCGCTTATGGGGATTTGGACAACGACGGCACCTTGGACTTGGTGGTCAACAACGTCAATGCAACCGCCCAAATCTTTAAGAATAAAGGCAAAAGCCTGCAACCAGACCTGCACAGCATCCAATTGCAGTTGGTAGGCAAGGGAAAAAATACCGGCGCTATAGGCACACAGATTCAAGTCAAAGCTGGCGATCAGGTGTTTTACACCGAACAAATGCCCAACCGAGGCTTTCAATCTAGCGTGGATCCAAAAATCACCATTGGCTTGGGCAAAGTCACTGTTATTGATGAGCTCAAGGTTTTGTGGCCCGATGGAAGTTTTACCCAGATGACCAAGGTGCCTGTAGATCAACTTCTCAAAGTACGCTGGGAAGAGGCGGGTGCACTTCCAGCGGGAACCTCCTTTTTCCCAACCCCAAGTCCTGCCAAATTTGTAAAAGCGAGCAATCCAGGGCTTGACTTTACGCACCAGGAGAATGAGTTTATTGATTTTGATCGAGATCGACTCACCTACCTGATGCTGTCCACGGAAGGCCCAGCATTTGCCAAAGGCGATGTCAATGGGGACGGCCTCGAAGACCTGTTCTTTGGCGGCGCCAAAACCTTCCCAGGCAAACTTTACCTTGCCAAAAAAGGAGGAGGATACACCTACAAACCCCAAGAATCCTTTGACCTAGACGCCATTTCAGAAGATACAGATGCCTTATTTTTTGATGCAGACCAGGATGGAGATGCAGACTTGTTTGTCACTTCTGGAGGCAATGAATCCGGGTTTGGAAGCATTGATCTTGCCGATCGACTCTACCTCAATGACGGCAAAGGCAACTTTACCAAAGGCTTCAACACCGGCCTGATGGGCATTTTTGGAAGCAGCTCGGCTGTAGCACCGATAGATCTCAATGCAGATGGAGCGCTCGACTTGGTTGTGGGTGGAAGACTTATCCCCTTCACCTATGGCGTGTCAGCGGATGCCCAGCTATGGATCAACGATGGCAAAGGAAATTTCACCGAACAGTCCGCAACATTGGCTCCTGAACTGAAGGCTATTGGAATGGTAACCGATGCCAAGGTATTGGATTACGATGGAGATGGATTGCAAGATGTCGTATTTGTGGGCGAATGGATGGCCCCAACCTTCTTCAAAAACGTAGGGAAGAAGTTGGAAAAAAAGACCCTCCCTGGTATGGAAAATCTGAAAGGATGGTACCGAACCCTGGAAGTGGGAGACTTCAACGGCGATGGGAAGCCTGATCTAGCCCTAGGCAATCAAGGATACAATACCCGCATGAAGGGATCAAACACCCGCCCAATCCGGATGTATTTGAATGATTTTGACCAAAATGGAACTGTCGAACAGGTATTTACACAAGTAGTGGATGGGGTATCCATTCCCTACACGCTCAAGCACGAACTTGAAAGACAGGTACCTAGCATCAAGAAAAAGTACATCCGCTATGCAGATTATGTAAACCAAAGTCTGCATGATATTTTTAGCAAAGAGGTAATCGATCGTTCCATTATTCAGGAAATGAACCACCTGGAATCTGGAATTTTACTCAACCAAGGTGCAGGCAACTTCGCTTGGAAACCTTTTGCTGTGGATGGACAGAAATCTTGGATCTTTGCAATTCAAGTGCTCGACCTCAACGAGGATGGGATTCAAGACCTGATTTTGGGAGGAAACTTATCAAATGTCAAGCCGGAACTTGGAAAGTACGATGCGAGCTATGGAGAGGTATTCCTCGGAAAAGGGGACGGTACCTTTACCTTCTGGCCCAATCGAATTCATGGTTTAAAGTTGGACGGAGATATCCGAGCCATCGCAAACCTTGGTGGCAAGCGGCTCCTTTTCGTGAAAAACAGCGCTCCTGCAGAAATCTGGACCTATTAATTGCTCCCAATTGGATGCAGTAAATACCTGAGTTTTATCATTTGGGAATATCCTCCATTTGGGTAACTTTGAGGTCATTGAATGAATCCATTCGAGGCAGCCCAAGCTACTTATCCCCTGTTCACATTTCCATGCGTTTCCAAAGAATAGTGCTCCTCCCCATACTGCTTTTGGTAGCAGTGATTTCGTGCAAAGAGAAAAAAGATTATTCCCAAGCCATTACAGACGGAACCTATTTTCATGCTGCGCAAAAGCAGGTAACTGAAGTCATCATCCACGATATTTTTTCACCTCCCGTAGCTGTTCGGATTTACTCCTATTCCTCCTTGGCCGGCTATGAAGTAGCTGCAGCCACTGACCCTGCAAATTACGCCTCTTTGATGGGGCAGCTGAATGGATCCGAGCCCATCACGATCCCTGTTCCAGCGAATATCTACCCTCCTTTGGCTTCCTTGGCCGCTTACTACCATGTGAGCACTGCTTTGATTTTTTCTGAAGAGAAAATGACAGCTCACCGGGACTCTATATTTGAAGAACTTAAGGAAAAAGGGATTCCTGACGATGTATTTGAAGCATCTGTAGCATTTGGTCAAGCCGTCGGGGATAAGGTCCGAGAATATTCCAAAAAGGACAACTACCACCAAAGCCGTTCATTTCCTAAATATACCGTCACAAGTGAGCCGGGTACCTGGCAGCCTACTCCACCGGCCTACATGGAGGCAGTTGAGCCGCATTGGAACAAGATCCGAACCTTTGTATTGGACTCTGCAGCCCAGTTTCGCGTAAATCCTCCGCCTGCATTCTCTACTGAGCCCGGTTCTGGGTTCTATAAAAGAGCGCTAGAAGTCTACGAGGCGCAAAAAAATGCAAGTAAGGAGCACACAGACATTGCGATGTTCTGGGATTGCAATCCCTACAAAATGAATGTGAAAGGCCACGTCATGTTTGCTACCAAGAAAATTACTCCCGGTGGACACTGGATGGGCATTGCTTCTATCGCTTCGGCTTCCGCCAAAAAAGACTGGAAAGGCACCATCGAAGTCTTGGCTTTGACGGCCATCTCGCTTAATGAGGCCTTTATTGCTTGCTGGGATGAAAAATACCGCAGCCGCACGATCCGCCCTGAAACCTACATAAACCAGCACATTGACGAAAACTGGGTTCCACTACTTCAAACCCCTCCTTTTCCAGAGCATACCTCAGGACATAGCGTAGCTTCTACGGCGGCATCTTACACCTTGGCTCAGCTATTTGGGGACCAGCTTCACATCGTAGACAGCACAGAGGTGGCCTATGGCCTTCCTGTCCGGGAGTTTGACTCCTTCTCGCAGGCTGCATCCGAAGCGGCTATCAGCCGTTTTTATGGAGGCATTCACTACATGACTGCCATTGAAGAAGGCAGCAAGCAGGGCAAGCAAGTGGGGGAATGGATTTGGAAAAACATCTCCACACGACCCAAAAAGTAACAGTAAATCCCCCTAACCCCCTTTCAAGGGGGAGTCAAATCCTTGATATTCTAAACAATTAATTAAGGAGTCAGATTTTCTATTTCAAATAGAATTTGATTTTAGAAAATCTATCTGAAGGCCTAGTTGGGCGACTCCCCCTTACAAGGGGGAATCGCATCACTTGCACCTCAAAACTTTTCTATAAAAGTAGAAATTGGTTTCCAAATACGTAAAAATTAAAAATTTATCAACAATTACTGGAGATCAGTTGGGGTGACTCCCCCTTACAAGGGGGATAAAGGGGGATTTGGAGAAATCCCTAAGAAAAAATACAATCAATATTTTACCTACTCGTACAATTTTTTGTCGGCAATATACCCCTCCACTCGCTCGGGAAGGAGGTACCGAACTGACAGCCCCTCCTGAATGGATTGGCGAATAAACGTAGCAGAAATGTCTAGCAGAGGAGCGTCTAAAAAGCTTACTCCGGGATGATCCAGCGTTTTAACTTCCCCCGGTCGCGGATACACCAAGATGGGGTAGTTGTCCAAGATGGCTTGGTGATTCTTCCACTTATGGAAATGATTTAGATTGTCCGAACCTAGAAACAAGGAAAATTGATGCTGGGGGTACTTATCGCTCAGGTAGGTCAATGTATCGATGGTGTAGCTGGGTCGCGGCATTCGAAACTCTACATCAGATGCCCTAAACTGAAAATTATCATCGATAGCAAGTTCCACCATTCGGAGGCGGTCATGCTCATGAGCTAAGGATTCTTGCTTTTTGAATGGGTTTTGGGGACTGACTACAAACCAAACTTGGTCTAGACCCCCACGTTGAAAGAGCGTCTGGGCGATGATCAGGTGTCCCACATGAATGGGGTTGAAACTACCGAAGTACAGCCCAATCTTCATCGAAATTACTTTAAAAATTCGGTCACCAAAGCAACTGTTTCCGCTGAAGATTTGGCAAAATCATCGTTGAGAACCGTCACATCAAACTGCGGCTCAAAGGTCATCTCAAACTTTGCCTTGTAGATTCTCCGAGAAAGCGATTCTTCCGATTCGGTACCCCGGTCATTTAGTCTCGATTCCAGGACATCTAAGGATGGAACCTTCACAAAGATGGCCAAAGCCTGCGCTCCAAAATATTTCTTCAGGGCCAGTCCACCTTTGACATCTACATCAAAAATCACTGCCTTTCCTTCCTTCCAAATTCGGTGCACCTCCTCTTTCAGGGTGCCGTAAAAATTACCTGCATACACTTCCTCCCACTCCACAAATTGATCTTGGTCGATTTTGTTTTTAAACTCATCAATACTCAAAAAGTAGTAGTCTCGTCCATGCACTTCGTGTCTGCCGCGCTTGTCCCGAGTACAGGCAGAAATGGAAAATCCCAAATTAGGAACCTGCTGCATGAGGTGCTTAACTAGGGATGTTTTTCCAGAACCAGAAGGGGCGGAAAAAATAATGGCTTTGCCAGAAGGAATACTCATCGTGGGTCTTGAATCATTTGACGAATCGACTCCGCCAGTTTATCAGGTAAAGGTTGCTTGGTGCATTTGGTTTTGAGCACCTCTCGAATGGCTTGCTCTAGGTGAAAATGTGCAAAGCAGGGTTGACATTTGTCCAGCTTTTCCTGTAGCATTTCTTCACCTTCTTCCACAAGCTCTCCATCAAGGATACGCTCCAGAAGCTGAAAGCATTTGCTTACATCACTGCATTGCAGTTTCCGATCGGGAGATGATGCGTCGTTGTTTTCCATAGCTAATCGTTTAGTCCTCCTCTTCGTCCCTGCCGTATCCCATCGATTGGGCGTAGCCTTTTAATGTTTCTTTCAAGAGATTCCTTGCCCGATGAAGCCTTGACCGCACGGTACCGATAGGAATATCCAAAATTTTTGCCATTTCTTCATAAGTGAAGCCCTCCAAATCCGCTAAAATAATTACAGTTCGAAAGTCTACCGCCAAACCATTCAAGGCATTGGAGATCTCATCCCCCAACATATCCCGCACCGACTCCGCTCGAAGATCACTCGTACTCTGGTAGTCTACATCGTCGGAATTATAGAAAGTTTCCACTTCCTGGTAATCTACCGTCGCAGGCTTCTTGCTCTTTTTGCGGTAATCGTTGATGAAGCTATTTTTGAGAATGCGGAAAAGCCAAGCCTTGGCATTGGTTCCCTGTTCAAAGGAATTGATGAAGCGAAAGGCCTTCATGTAGGTGTCCTGAACCAAATCCTTTGCATCGTCCTCATCAAAGGTCAGTCGAAAAGCAAAGTTGTACATGGAATCGATGTGGGGCATAAACTCCCCATCAAAGACCGCAGATCGCTCTTCCTGAGAATATTTCCTTCGCTGAACTTCCGACATAGATCAAAAGTACGCAATGCCTCAATTTATACCTAAATTCCCCTCCTATTTCCCTGCTTTTCCTTTATTTTGTAACAGCTTTCATCCCCAATGGGGTAAATAACCCCACACCATCGCAAACGCATGCTTTTCTTTCGCCTGTTTTCCCGACTACCCCTCGGAATCTTGTATCTTTTTTCTGACTTCCTTTACCTGATTGCCAGATATGCGGTGCGCTACCGCAAAAAAGTGATCGATGAAAACTTGCTTCATGCTTTTCCTGAAAAAACAGCTGAAGAGCGGAAATCCATCCGCAATCGCTTTTACCGGAACTTCACCGACTCCATCGCCGAAACCGTCAAATCAATCAGCATCTCCAAGGAAGAACTGGCTCGAAGATTTACGATCACCAATCAGGATTTTCTAGATCAAGAGGTGAAAAACGGAAAAAGTGTATTGCTGCTCGCTGGTCACTTTTTCAATTGGGAACTGGGACTTCAACAAGCTGCTGTACTCAGCAAGGTGCCTTCAGAGGGTGTTTACCTGAAGATCAACAGCCCCTTTTTCAACGAACTCATGTACCAGGCGCGCACCCGATTTGGAAATACAATCACGGAGAAAAATGAGTTTCGCGAAACCGTCAAAACCCTCAACTCCGATCACCGCGTAGTCCAACTTGCAGCGGATCAACGACCCAATCGACGAACCACGCGTTACCAGCGCCCCTTTATGAACCGCCCCGCATACTTCTTTGAGGGAGCGGAACACATCGCCAAAAGCATGGACCTCCCGGTGTACTTTGGGGAAATCAGCAAAAAAGGGAGAGGGAGCTACCAAGCTACCTACGAACTCCTCGCAAAAGGCCCCTATGATTCGCATTCCGAGCACAGCATCACCGATGCCTTCTGTGCTAGATTGGAGGCGAATATTCACCTGCAACCTGACCTATACCTCTGGAGTCACAAGCGCTGGAGAATGTAAAGCAAAAGGCTTACCTCTCTTCTAGGCCCCGCTTCAACTGGATAATTCCTTTGGCGCTGAACCCTAAGAAATTACGATTTTCATTACAGAATTTTACTAGATTCATTATCTGGACGGCGGGTCTTGATACTTAAGTCTAGCTACTTGATACTAACCAAATGGATTACCTCAAGGAACTCAATTCCGAACAACGACAAGCCGTAGAACATACCGATGGCCCGGTGATGATCATTGCAGGTGCAGGCTCTGGCAAAACGCGGGTGCTTACCTACCGGATTGCTCACCTCATCTATGCCAAAGGGGTGGATGCCTTCAACATTCTTTCGCTCACCTTTACCAACAAGGCGGCGAGTGAGATGAAGCACCGCATCGAAAAATTGGCAGGCCTCGAGGCTCGGAATACCTGGATGGGTACCTTTCACTCCGTTTTTGCTAAAATCTTGCGGGTAGAAGCCGACAAACTAGGCTACCCCTCCAACTTCACCATCTACGATTCCGACGACTCCAAATCCCTGATCCGAACCTTGGTGAAGGAACTCCGCCTCGACGACAAGGTATACAAGCCTAGCGTGGTCCTATCCCGAATTTCTGGGGCAAAAAATAGGCTCATCTCCTGGCAAACCTACCAAAACGACCCCTTTGTCAAAGCTGACGACGAGGCTGCGCTCCGCCCGAGAATGGGGGAAATCTACCAGCGCTACCAAGAGCGCCTTTTCAAGGCAGGCGCCATGGACTTTGACGACCTACTTTTCAATACCAACATCCTCTTCCGGGATCACCTCGAAGTACTCAACAAGTACCAGCAGCGCTTCAAATACGTGATGGTGGACGAGTTTCAGGATACCAACATCTCCCAATACCTGATCACCAAAAAGCTCGCCGCAGTACACCAAAACATCTGTGTCGTGGGAGACGATGCCCAAAGTATTTATGCTTTCCGTGGAGCAGACATCCAGAACATCCTGAATTTTGAGAAAGACTACCCGGACTTATTTGTGGTGAAGCTGGAGCAAAACTACCGCTCCACCAAGACCATCGTGGATGCGGCCAACTCCATCATTGACAAGAACAAGGCCCAACTCAAAAAGGTAGTTTGGACCTCCAACCCAGAAGGAGACCTCATCGAGCTATTCAAAGCATCTTCCGATAACGAGGAAGGGCGAATCGTGGCGAACACGATTTTTGAGGAGAAAAATAACAAGCAACTCAGCAACAGCGATTTTGCGATTCTCTACCGCACCAACTCCCAGTCCCGATCCATGGAGGAGGCCTTGCGGAAACTCAACCTGACCTATAAAATCGTTGGGGGGCTCTCCTTCTACCAACGTAAGGAAATCAAGGACCTCATGGCTTACCTCCGCTTTGCCGTCAACCCGGCAGACGAGGAAGCCTTCAAGCGCATCATCAACTACCCCAAAAGAGGGATTGGAGATAGTTCGGTAGAAAAAATCCTTGTTTCCGCCTACGAACACGATATTCCACTCTGGGATGTGGTGCAAAATGCACACAGCTTTTTGGGCGGTCGTGCGGGCGTATCCGTGGATGACTTTTCTACGATGATCAAGGCTTTTAAGATTGAAATTGAACGCAAGGACGCTTTTGAGGCAGCGAGTTCGGTGGCCAAACAAAGTGGTTTGCTCCGTGAACTCTACGAAGACAAGACCATCGAGGGCCTCAACCGCTACGAAAACGTGCAGGAATTGCTTAACGCCATCAAAGAGTACGTGGACAATCCCGAAAACGAAGACAAGAGCTTGGGCGCCTTTCTGCAAGAAATCGCCCTACTCACCGACAACGACCAGGACAAAAGCCAAACTGATACAATCACGCTGATGACCATCCACGCCTCCAAAGGGCTAGAATTTAAGCAGGTATTTGTGGTAGGCATGGAAGAAGATCTCTTTCCCTCCCAGATGATGATGCAGAGTCGGGAGGACTTGGAAGAGGAACGAAGGCTGTTTTATGTTGCCTCTACACGTGCCATGGAGAAACTCTACCTGAGCTATGCATTGACACGCTACCGCTATGGTCGACTGCTCAACTGTGAGCCGAGCCGATTTTTGGAGGAGGTCAATCCCGCCCTACTCAAGGTCAACAAACGCATGTCTGCCACTCGAGAGCTACCGGGAGCCTTAAGAAGTGAGGGCCCTCCAGGAGGCGCGGGATTTATTGGCATCAAAAAACAGCCGGAATCCCGCCTGCCTTCATCGATGCATGTGCACAGCCCAAACCCTGACTTCAAACCGAGCAATACCAATGCCCTGCAAGTAGGGCAATTGGTGGAGCACCCCAAGTTTGGATTTGGGAAGGTTCAAAAAATTGAAACCGAAGGACTTAACAAAAAGGCAAGCATTCAATTTGAACATTTTGGAGAGAAAACTTTATTGCTTAGCTTTGCCAAGCTAAGAATTATAGACTAATTCCGCTTACGCCTACCATTGCTGTTTTTTTAGTACCTTATACAAGGCAAAAATAGGAGGCGTCATGGAGCATAACGATTCAGAAAAACAACAACTTATTTTGAAAGAATACGGAAAGAATATCCAACAACTGGTACAGCATGTAGTCGCGATGGAAGATCGAGAACGACGCACACAAAGTGCACACACCATCGTCGAAATCATCAAGCAGCTCAATCCTACTGTCAAGCTGGAAAGTGATCAAAAACTATGGGACGACTTGTACATCATGTCGGGATTTGCCCTTGACATCGATGGTCCCTTTCCTATGCCAGAAAAGGAATTGCTGGGTAAAAAGCCTCCCCATATTGGCTACCCAAAAGGTCAAATCAAGTTTAAGCACTACGGCAGAAACATTGAAAAGCTGATCGAAAAAGCCATTGATATCGAAAACGACGAGGACCAGGAAAATGCGATTATCTACATCGGACAGCTGATGCGGAGTTTCCATTCCACCTGGAACAGGGACAATTTTGACGACAACATCATCCTAGATGACATCAAAACGCTCTCCAAAGGCAAGCTCCACATCGACTTGGAAAAAGTTCAAGAAAACGCCCTCTTTGAATCCAATACACGAAGAGATTTTAAAATTCCGCATCAGGAAGAGGAGCACGCTAAAAAGAAAAATATCCACGGGAAAAAATTCCGCCCTGCCCACAAAAAACGCAGATAAACACATGACCTCTTTTAAAGTAGAAGGTGGACACCGCCTCAAAGGAGAAATCACTCCGCAAGGAGCAAAAAACGAAGCACTACAAATACTTTGTGCCGTACTTTTAACCTCTGAAAAGGTTACCATCCACAAAATCCCAAATATCCGGGATGTCAACAAGCTCATCGAGCTCCTTTCGGACATGGGTGTGAAGGTCCAAAAGCTAGGACCTGAATCCTATACCTTCCAATCCGATGCTGTGAATTTGGATTACCTTGAAACTCAAGATTTTCTAAACAAGGCTTCCGCACTTCGTGGTTCGGTGATGATCCTAGGTCCCCTTTTGACGCGCTTTGGCACGGGCAAACTATCCAAGCCAGGAGGAGATAAGATCGGCCGCCGACGCATGGACACCCACTTTTTTGGTTTCCAGAAATTAGGCGCCGAGTTTCACTACGATGCCAAAAACGAGATCTTCCACATCGATGGCAAGCACCTAAAAGGAACCTACATGCTCCTAGATGAGGCTTCCGTAACTGGAACCGCCAACATCGTGATGGCAGCCGTGATGGCCGAAGGCAAGACCACCATCTACAATGCCGCCTGCGAACCCTATTTGCAGCAGCTTTGCGACATGCTCAACCGCATGGGTGCACAGATTACAGGCGTGGGATCCAACCTCCTCCACATCGAAGGGGTGAAGACCCTCGGCGGCACCACGCATACGCTACTTCCAGATATGATCGAAATCGGCTCCTTCATCGGGATGGCCGCCATGACCCAGTCTGAAATCACCATCAAAGACTGCCAAATCCACCGCTTGGGTATCATCCCAGATACTTTCCGACGCATGGGTATCCAGTTGGAATTTAGAGGAGACGACATCTTTGTGCCCGCACAAAAGCACTACGAGATCGAAACTTTCATCGATGGCTCTATCCTTACGGTTGCAGATCAGATCTGGCCTGGCTTCACCCCTGACTTACTTTCCATCATCCTCGTTACCGCTACGCAAGCCAAAGGAACAGTTTTGGTACACCAAAAAATGTTTGAATCCCGCCTGTTCTTTGTGGACAAGTTGATCGACATGGGTGCGCAGATCATCCTCTGTGATCCACACCGCGCTACAGTCATCGGGTTGGATCGCAAGTACCCACTTCGAGGCATCAAGATGACCTCTCCAGACATCCGAGCAGGGGTATCCCTCTTGATCGCGGCCATGTCAGCCAACGGTACTTCGGTGATCGATAACATCGAGCAAATCGACCGCGGCTACCAAAACATCGACGAGCGTCTCAATGCTCTAGGTGCCAAAATCACCAGAATTGACTAAAATAGCCGATTAGTAAAGCCTTCCTCATCCCCTTGATACATGAATCAAGGGGATTTTTTTTGCCTGAACCCACTTTTCCTAGTTGTGATTATCCGCTTTTTTACCTCTAACCAGAGAAAATTAAGTTTGAAGTTCAATTGAGTAAGCTGTGGTATAAAAACTTGTCAACAGTTGACAGTCGACGGACCGCAGTTAGTAGTGGCCTGGTACTAAAAACGTATTAAAATTTGGATGCTAGACTCAGTCAACCAACGACTCGGCTGTCGTCAGTGGACAGTTGACCGATTGCAAATATCTTCAGGAGACAAAAATCCTATTGAACCACTCCCATGATTGCGGATAATCAAATTTTCATATCACCAGTCTGATCCATTTTTAAGAATTTTTGGTAACTTCTTGGCCAATTCACACAACCCAAGTGACTTCATGACCAAAAAGAAACTCAGAAGCCAGGAATGGTACGGCAGAACCGGTAAAGACGGATTTATCTACCGATCCTGGATGAAAAACCAAGGGCTCCCCCACCACCTTTTTGAAGGCGAAAAGCCGGTGATCGGCATTTGCAATACCTGGTCCGAACTCACCCCCTGCAATGCCCACTTCCGGGATTTGGCCGAAGCACTCAAGCGCGGCGTCTGGGAAGCAGGCGGATTTCCCCTCGAGTTTCCAGTCATGTCCCTAGGCGAGTGCTCCATCAAGCCCACCGCCATGCTTTTTCGCAACCTCGCCTCCATGGACGTGGAAGAAAGCATCCGCGCCAATCCCATGGACGGGGTCATCCTGATGTGTGGCTGTGACAAAACCACTCCATCTCTCGTGATGGGTGCAGCCTCGGTCAACCTCCCCACCCTCGTACTTTCCGGCGGCCCCATGCTTGTCGGGAGATTCAAGGGTAAAAAAATAGGCACCTCCGATATTTGGCGCTTTGCCGAAGACTTCAAGCTCGGCAAACTCTCCCAAGAAGAATTTATCGAAGCAGAAGCAGCCATGTCCCGATCTGTGGGTCACTGTGCACCCATGGGCACAGCCTCCACAATGGCCGCCATGGTGGAAGCCCTAGGATTGGCACTACCAGACAATGCCACCATCCCCGCTGCGGATTCCCGACGCAAAGTAATGGCTCACATGGCAGGTATGCGCATCGTGGAGATGGTCAAAGAAGACCTGACCATGGACAAGATTCTTACCCGAAAAGCCTTTGAAAATTCCATCATGGTCAATGCAGCTGTAGGAGGATCTACCAATTTCATCCTTCACCTGATTGCCATCGCCAAACGAATCGGCGTGCCCTTGGACCTCGCAGACTTTGATGAATTTTCTTCTCGAATTCCACTCATCGCCAATGTGCAGCCCTCCGGCGAGCATTGGATCGAGGACCTATTTTATGCAGGCGGACTGCCTGCGGTCATGAAGGAGATCGAAAAGCACCTCCATACCGATGCACTCACCATCAATGGCAAGACCCTGGGAGAAAACATAGCCAAGGCCGAATGCTGGGATAGAAACCTGATCGGTACATTTGAAAATCCCATCAAACCGGAGTCTGGCATTGCCGTACTGAAGGGCAATCTTTGCCCTCAAGGCGCCGTGCTGAAGCCCTCCGCTGCGACTCCAAGCTTATTGACCCATACCGGTAGAGCAGTGGTATTTGAAGATATCGACGATTACAAAGCACGAGTAGACGATCCCAACCTGGATATTGACGAGACCTGTGTGATGGTCTTGAAAAAAGTAGGTCCCAAAGGCTACCCTGGCATGCCCGAGGTAGGCAACATGGGCCTTCCTAAAAAACTCTTGGAAAAAGGAGTCAAAGACATGGTTCGTATTTCAGATGGACGAATGAGCGGCACGGGCTTCGGCACCGTAGTGCTGCATGTCTCTCCAGAATCCGCCATCGGCGGGCCACTTGCACTGGTGCAAAACGGAGATTTGATCGCACTGGATGTTCCCAAGCGGAGCCTAAACCTGCTGATCTCGGATGAGGAATTTGCAAAAAGAAATGCGGCATTTTCCCCAAGCCCTCTCCCCTACGACAGAGGCTATGTCAACTTGTTTCTCGACAAGGTCAACCAAGCACACGAAGGGGTAGATTTCGATTTTCTCCAAGGAAGTTCGGGCCCCGAAGTAAAGCGAGATTCCCACTAGATTTTACCTACAAAAGAATTGGCCGCCTGAAAGCGAACCCTTAACACTAGCATATGACCAAAGTAGCACTCATCACCGGAGCAGGACAAGGGATCGGACTCGCCATCGCTAGAAAATTGATGGAAGAGGGTTCCCACGTACTCCTCAATGACCGAGAGAAAAGCCTAACGGAGGAGGCTGTAGCCACGCTTTCTCATTTGGGAAAAGGATCGGTCATCGGCTGTTCGGGAGATGCCGCCGACCCAGAGGTCATCGAGGAGATGCTGGCCCTTGCTGTAAAAAATTACGGGACCATCGACCAGCTGGTGTGCAATGCCGGCATCACGCTATTTGGTAATTTTTTGGACTATGGAAGAGCAGATTTTATGGAAGTGGCCCGAGTCAATCAGGCGGGCACTTTCTTCCTCACTCAGGCAGTTGCTCGCTTGATGAAAACTCAAGAAAAAGAGGGAGCGATCTTATTTACTTCCTCGGTGACCGCTCACCAAAGCCATGAAAATCTGGCTGCTTATGCCATGAGCAAAGCAGCCATCGAAATGCTGGCCAAAAATCTAGTCTTGGAACTTGCTCCCTTAGGCATACGCATCAATACCATTGCCCCAGGGGCAACACTGACGGAACGTACTACCTCGGACCCAGACTATGCGGCCACCTGGTCTAAGATCACCCCCTTGGCAAGACCGGCTTTCCCAGAAGATATTGCAGCAGCGGCAGCATTTCTTCTCTCGGATGCTGCTAGACACATCACCGGACAAACTCTCATCATCGATGGGGGATGGACCGCGATCAGCCCTTCCCCTTATGCCTAAGTTAGCAGCACTGTTTACTCCGGCACCTCCACCCTGGACCCTACATGGGGAAGGAATCATGTTGCTCTACCGCTTCAAAAAATCCTGGGTAGAGAACAAGTCCAATCTCCCTGCCCAGCTCCAAGGTCAATTTAAAGGAGGCTTCGGCTATGTCATGCTGGTGGATTACAGCAGCTCACCAGTAGGTCCCTACCATGAGCTACTTTTTATCCCAGGGCAGTTCGGAGAAAAGAAATTTCAATCCATCACCCGCATTCTGGTAAGCTCGGAAGCCAGCGCCGACCAGGGCAGAAAAAACTGGGGCATCCCCAAGGAGACGGCGAACTTCCGTTGGGAAAAAGAAAAAGGTAAGGACCACATTCAGGTGGAACTGGATGGAAAAAAGATACTCGATACAGAAATCACCTATGGGGGAATTTCATTTCCAATCAGCACCGCCCTGCTACCGCTACGCCTGAAGCAGACGCTGGATGGAAAAACTTATTTGACGCTCCCCAAAGGAAGTGGCTGGGGCAAATTGGCTCGAGTAAAACACATGCAGGTAGATCCCCAACTCTTTCCTGACCTAGAAGGCATCCAGCCCTTACTTGCCCTCAAGGTCAATCCATTTACCATCCACTTTCCTGTGCCTTCCCTACTGCCCAACCATGAATAGCTTCAAAGATGCCCAGGTCATCGTCACGGGAGCAGGTTCCGGCATTGGCCGAGAGCTGGTTCGTCAGCTCTACCCGCTGACCCAAAAGATCTTGGCCGTAGACTACCTGCCACAAGCGTTGGAATCCCTTCAAAAGGAATTTCCGCAGCTGAATACCTTGTGTGCAGACCTAAGCCTCAAGGAAGGAAACAGTACTATTCTGGACTGGGTGAACTCGAATTGGAAACAGGTTGATGTTTGCTTCGCCAATGCAGGCAGGGCAGCCTATGGAGACGCATCCCAGCAAAATTGGGAGGAGATGGATCGCTTATTTCAGCTGAATGTACACTCCCCCATCCAACTTGGGCTGGCCTTGAAACGCGCTTTTTCGGACCATTCCCTCCGGCATGTGATCACTTGTTCGGCCATCGCACATTGGGCCATTCCAGGCTACAGCCTGTATGGCAGCACCAAAGCCGCAATCCTCCAATGGGCAGAATCGCTCTGGGCGGAGCGGGCGGGAGATTGGGTGACCCTCGTATTTCCGATCGCTACCGCTACCTCCTTTTTCGATGCTGCAGGAACCGATATTCCAAAAGCATTTCCAATACAATCTCCTAGAGAGGTAGCCACAGCCATGCTAATGGGTGTGGCCAAAGGGAAAAAGAAAATTTTTCCTTCCAACCTCTTTCGAAGTCTCCTATTCTTGAATCGATTTCTCTTTTTCCTCCAACCTTTGGCACAGTACCTAGAATATAAAAAATTCAAAAATTGGCTATCCAAATCTACTTCCTGATCCCTACCCTTACTTTATCATGAAAAATCTAACACTATTCACCTTTCTCCTTCTTGGTTTCTTTGCTTCCTGTCAGCAGAAAGACACACTCCCTGAGACCCTCCCCATGCAAGTGGCCAAGGCCTATGGCTTTGAAAACTGGGACCAGGTAAAGTCCATAGGTTACACCTGGAATGTACAGCGCGATTCGGCCACGGTGATGTCCCGAACTTGGAAATGGAATATCCAAGACAGCACCGTATCCTATTCTGGTGCAGACACCAGCTTTACCTACAGCCTGGTGGCAGACTCCCTACCGAAGCAGGACGGGGCATTTATCAATGACAAGTACTGGGCCATGATGCCTTTCCAGTTGGCCTGGGATACCGGATACACCTACGAGGTACTCGAAAATGTGACCTCCCCGATTCAGGGAATTCCTACCACCAAACTCAGCATTCTTTACGGTGCCGAGGGCGGATATACGCCAGGAGATGCTTACGATCTGTACCTGAACCAAGAGCATCAAATCCTGGAATGGACCTTCCGCAAAGGGAATGCTCCCGAAGGGCGTACCTGGACCTGGGGAAATGCAGCGGCCTTTGGCCCGATTCAACTCAGTTTGGAGCACAAGGATGCCGCAGGCAAGCGCTTCATCTGGCTGACCGATGTAACTGTCGAGTAATCCCAACTACTGCGATCCAAACCAACCTCCAATTTTTCTTTGACATGAAAAAATCTACCCCTCGTCGGCAATTCCTTCTGCAATCGGGAGCCCTCCTTGGTGCGGGCCTCCTCGCCAATCCTTTTTCGGGTTGGGCTAGCCCCCTCCAAAAATCCTGGACCGTAGGCGAGATCATGGACTTATTTATTTCTCAAGTACCCAAGGCTCCCTTTGCACAGACGGTGGACACAATCAAGATTGGTTCGAGAGACACCGTAGTCACTGGGATCGTCACCACGATGTTTCCCAGCATCGAGATCATCAAAAAGGCGGTGGAGTTGAAGGCAAACCTGATTATTCCCCACGAGCCAACCTTTTACTCTGGTCAGGACGAAACTGACTACCTGCAAAATGATCCTGTCTTCCGTGGCAAGTACGACCTGCTGGCCAAACACAAGTTGACCATCTGGAGAAATCACGACTACGTGCACCGCATGCAAGACGATGGAGTGCGGATAGGGGTGGTGGAAGAACTGGGATGGAAGGACTACTATACGCCTGGAAGTCCGATTTTGCAGATTCCTACTACCCATTTGAAGGCGGTCATCGACCACATCAAAACCCTCATGCAGGTGCCCGCCATGCGCTATGTGGGGGACCTGAACCAAAGGGTCTCCAAGGTACTCTTACTCCCTGGAGCCGTGGGAGGTAAAACGCAAATCACCAGAATCCAGGAGCACCGTCCCGATGTGCTGATCTGTGGAGAATCCAACGAGTGGGAAACTCCCGAATATGTCAAAACAGCCAATGAACTCGGCATGAAACTTTACATGGTCGAGATCGGCCACTCAGCTAGCGAAGAAGGAGGCTCCGAATTTGTAAAAAACTGGTTGCAAACCCATGTCCCAGGCGTCCCTGTCTACCACATTCCTTCTGGCAATTCTCTCTCCGTTTACTAACTTTAGTCCTTCACAAGTTCCCCTAATCCCCATCCCATGAAACGCTTTTTTTTCGCCCTTCTTCTGGTATCTACGCCACTCTTTTCCTTCGCCCAGCAGCAATTGAGCAAGGATGAGAAAAAATTGATCGAGCGCATCGACAAAAACTACCAAGAGACCGTGCAACTCTTGGAGGAGGTCATCAACATCAATTCGGGTTCGCTCAACCTGGAAGGCGTTCGGGAAGTGGGACGCGTTTTTGAGCGGGAATTTCAAAAAATCGGATTTCAAACCGAATGGGTAGATGTCCCTGCAGAGGTAAAGCGTGCAGGACATTTTGTGGCTACTAGAAAGGGAACAAAAGGCAAGAAATTATTTCTAATCGGTCACCTAGATACCGTGTTTGAAAAAGACATGCCCTTTACCCCCTTCACCTGGCTCAACGACAGCACGGCCACAGGCCAAGGAGCCAACGACATGAAGGGTGGCGATGTACTCGTGCTAGCCAGCCTCAAGGCCATGCATGAACTGGGTCTCTTGGAAGACCGAACCATCACCGTCTATTTCAATGGAGACGAGGAAAGCACAGGCAATGGAACCTTATCCAGACAGGATTTCATCACCAGAGCCAAAAAGCATGACCTTGCCTTGGCCTACGAGACCGCTCAAGGTTTTGGTGGAGCTACTGTGGCTCGCCGAGGAGCCTCTGGCTGGATCTTGAAAACCACCGGAAAGCAAGGTCACTCCAGTGGGGTATTTGGACAAAATGCAGGGTATGGAGCCATCTACGAAGCGGCACGAATCTTGAATGAATTTCGCGAAGCCCTCGCCGGGGAAAAGTACTTAACCTTCAACCCAGGCCAAATCGTCGGCGGATCGGATGTGAATATCAACTCGAGTACTGGTGCCGGCAGTTCCCTTGGGAAAACCAACATTGTGGCACGTGAAACCATCGTCACTGGAGATTTGCGCTTTTTGGGAGAAGCACAAAAAGAGGCGGCACGCGCCAAAATGCGAGAAATTGTCGCCAAAAACCTGCACCAAACCGATGCAGAAATCACCTTCTCCGATGGCCTTCCTTCCATGGAGCCTACCCCGGGCAACAATGCCTTGGCAGAGGTGCTCAGCCAAGTCAGCCAAGACCTGGGCTATGGTCCCGTGAAAGCAGGAGATCCAGGTAGCCGTGGTGCTGGAGACATCTCTTTTGTGGCTTCCTTTATGGATAGTTTGGATGGACTAGGAGCTTCGGGCTCTGGCGCCCATGCCCCTGGAGAAACCATCAACATGAAGCAATTCCCTGCCTTGATCAAACGAAATACAATTTTATTGTACCGCCTGACTCGATAAGTTGATGAAAAAAATAGTTCTCCCTACCCTGTTGGCCTTGACCCTATTTTCCAGCCAAACTCCCAAACCTGCAGATCCAATCGCCATGCCGCCCAAGAAAATTATCGTTTATCAGGTCTTTACTCGACTTTTCGGGAATACGAATACCAGCAACATCCCTTGGGGCACCAAAGAACAAAATGGAGTAGGAAAGTTTAACGACTTCACGAATACCGCCTTGGCGGAAATCAAAAAATTGGGCGTGTCCCACATCTGGTACACGGGAGTTCCCCACCATGGGGTGATTGGAGATTTCCCAGAAATCGGCCTTACCTCAGACGATCCAGATGTAATCAAAGGTCGAGCAGGCTCTCCTTACGCGGTGCGGGATTACTACCAGGTCAACCCAGACTTGGCGGTGGACGTGACGCGCAGAATGGAAGAGTTTGAAGCACTCATTGCCCGGACCCACAAGCAGGACATGAAGGTGATCATCGACATCGTTCCCAACCATGTATCTCGTCATTACGAAGGGAAAAATAACCCAGCAGGCGTTCAAGACTTTGGTGCGAAAGACGATACCAATGTGGCTTACGCGAAGAATAACAACTTCTACTACCTTCCGGGAAAGGCCTTCCAGGTACCTGCTTCCAAAAATGGCTACCAACCCTTGGGCGGAGCAGCACATCCCTTGAGCGATGGAAAGTTTGAAGAATTTCCTGCCAAGTGGACCGGCAATGGTTCACGACTTGCCCAGCCTGATTTTTACGATTGGTACGAGACCGTCAAGGTCAACTATGGGGTCAGCCCAGATGGGATGAAGGATTTTGTGGCCCTTCCAAAGGAAGCCTCCACACTTGATATTCAAGCGCATTACGCCTTTTGGCAAGGGAAAGAGGTGCCTGATTCCTGGATCAAGTTTAAGGACATCACCCAGTTTTGGTTGGCCAAGGGGGTCGATGGCTTCCGCTTTGACATGGCGGAGATGGTGCCTGTAGAGTTTTGGTCCTACCTCAACTCCCACATCAAAAATACAAATCCCGATGCCTTTTTGTTGGCGGAGGTATACAATCCAAGCCTCTACCGCGACTACATCCACAAGGGCAAGATGGACTACCTCTACGACAAGGTAGAGTTGTACGATACACTCAAGCACATCATGCAAGGCCATGGCTCTACCGACAATCTGGTACCCATTCTAGAAGGGCTATCCGATGTGGAGCACCACATGCTGCACTTCCTAGAAAACCACGACGAGCAGCGCATCGCAAGCCCAGAATTTGCGGGTAATCCTTGGAAGGCCCTACCGGCTATGGTCGTGTCGGCTACTAGCACGACGGCGCCGACGATGATTTACTTTGGTCAGGAAGTGGGTGAGCCAGGTGCAGAGATGGCTGGCTTTGGACAGCCCAGCCGCACATCCATGTTTGATTACATTGGCGTTCCCCAGCACCAGAAGTGGGTCAATGGAGGAAAGTTTGACGGAGGGCAACTCTCCGATAACGAAAAAGCGCTGCACAACTACTATTCGGAGGTACTCAACTTCACCCGTGGCAGTTCCGCGCTGATGGGAGCCTACCAGGACCTGCACCGCTATAACAGATCCAAAAACCCAGCCTACACCGATAAAACCTTCGCCTATGCCCGCTGGGACAAGGAACAAAAGTTGCTCGTCGTGACCAATTTTGACGAAACTCAGTCTGTAAATTCCGTCCTCCACCTGTCTCCCGAACTCTTGAAAGCTTGGAACCTAAAGCCAGGAAATCGGGAAATTCAAGAAGTCCTATTTGGGAAGAAAAAGACCCAACTTCGCGTAGATGCCCAAGGTGCTCAGATCGACTTGGTCCTAGGGCCTTGGGAATCGGCGGTATTTGAGGTGAGGTAAGGCATACCTAAGCGGGAAATCCAAAGTTGAAAATTTCACC
This sequence comes from Algoriphagus sp., assembly GCA_040403475.1. Taxonomy (GTDB): domain Bacteria; phylum Bacteroidota; class Bacteroidia; order Cytophagales; family Cyclobacteriaceae; genus Algoriphagus. The sequence goes on from JBBAKO010000003.1 coordinate 196,042, forward strand.
CTTTGGTGTAAAATTTCCAATCGGCCCCTTCTTAAATCCCTGGTTTTGTTTAATTTAAAGTTCAAACTTTTCAGAACCAGGTATGTCTCCAACCGATAAACTCAATCGCCGAGAATTTATTAGTTCCGCGGCCACGATCGCGGCCACCATCTCCATCGTCCCCTCCTCCGTCATCGCCGGCACAGGGCATGTCCCTCCTTCCGACCAACTTACCGTTGCCAATATCGGATGCGGTACGCAAGGACTGCGCGAAATGGGGGAATTGTTGAAAAATCCCAAAATTCGTCTCGTCGCCGTATGCGATGTAAATAAATTCTCCACCGACTACATCGATTGGTCCCCTTACGGAATCCGAAACGACATCCGGAAAACCCTAGGCGATACTTCCTGGTGGGAAGGAAAGCCAGGCATCCCTGGAGGTAGAGATATCGGTCAAGAATATGTAGAAAAATACTACGCCATAAACAAGCCCTCCGGGCGATACAAGGGCTGTGCGAGTTACGAGGATTACCGAGAACTCCTAGATCAGGAAAAAGGCATCGACGCAATCAAAATCATGACCCCAGACCATACCCACGCGCCGATTGCACTGGCGGCCATGGGCAAAAAAATACATGTGATCACCCACAAGCCCATCGCCAATCGACTTCTGGAGGGCAGAAAAGTCATTCAAAAAGCGAGTGAGTCCGGGGTAGTCAGCCACCTCCTTGCCTGGACAGATCGCCCCGAATACCAACAGATCAAAGCCTGGATGGATGCAGGCTTGATCGGTGACTTACAGGAAATCCACAATTGGTCTTACCGCCCAGTCTGGCAGCAGTGGACCAGTCGCCCTACCGCAGCGCAAGCAATTCCCGAAGGATTCAATTGGGATTTGTGGCTTGGACCCGTTCCAGACATGCCCTACCACAAGCAGTACACACACAACGTTTTCCGTGGCTGGTACGAGTTTGGCGGCGGATCCATCGCCGACATGGGGCATTACAGCCTTTTCCCCTTATTTGAAACCTTGGGCATTGACCGCAGCCCCGTTTCTGTCCGAGCCTATGGCACCACCACGCGCGAGGAAGTCAATCAGGTCTACCAATGGGTAAAAAATGAGGTAGCCTTCCCTGCCAGCTGCATGATCAAATGGAAGTTTCCTCAGCAAGCGGCTCTCCCTGCCTTCGACCTCTTCTGGTACGATGGGGGCATGAAGCCCTTTGCCTGCGAAGAACTCGAGTCGGAAGGAAAAGACATTCCTGAAGAAGGGCTGCTGCTAGTCGGCAGCAAAGGGAAGATTTTAGGAGGCTTCCGTGGAGAAAATCCCGTGCTGCTCCCAGAAGGATCTGCCATGCAAGGCCGCGATGCAGAACGCATCAATTCGGCTGCCGTAGATCGAAAATCCGACAGTTGGGTGGATGCCATGCTTGAAAAAAAGCAAACTTCCGGTAGCTTTACCCGTGCGCAATGCATTACCGATACGATCAACTTGGGAGCCATTGCGCTGAGAACAGGCAAAAAAATAGATTTTGACCCCGAAAAAATTCAAATAACAAACGATACACAGGCCAATACCTTCCTGAGCAGAACGTACCGCCCAGGCTGGGAAATGTAATCCAACTCGGCCCTCACCCTCTACCCCATCTTCAAACCCAATCTAATCCCATGACTAGCAGAAGAAGTTTTCTCAAAACCACAGGACTTGCCACCGCAGCCCTAGGACTTGGTCTCCCCTCCTTGAGTTTTGCCCGACCTGGTGCAGACCTTCCCTTTAAGATCTCCCTAGCCGAGTGGTCCGTAAATACCCTACTTTTTTCCAAGAAGCTGGATCACCTGGATTTTGCGCTAACCGCAAAAAAGCACGGCATCCATGCGGTCGAATATGTCAACCAATTCTTTTTTGACAAGGCGCAGGATTTAACCTACTTGAAAGAAATGAATACCCGATGCACCAACGAGGGCATCACACAAGTCTTGATCATGGTGGACCGAGAGGGCATGCTTGGCGCTCGCGATGCGGCCAACCGAGGCAAGGCTGTAGAAAATCACAAAAAGTGGATTGATGCAGCCAAATTCCTAGGCTGCCACACCGTACGTGTCAATGGCTATTCGGATATTTCCTGGTCTACTCGTCCAGAAGATGCCGCCGAGGCCTCCAAACTGGTGAGCGACAGCATCCACCAACTCGCTACTTTTGCCGAACCTTCAGGCATCCATATCGTGATCGAAAACCATGGGGGATTCTCTTCCAATGGTAAATGGCTGGCTGACACCATTCGCAATGCCAACCATCCCTTGGCAGGAACGCTACCTGATTTTGGCAACTTCCGTATCAGCACTTTGGATGGGAAGCCTGTTTCTTACGACTCCTACCGAGGAGTGGATGAACTGATGCCCCTAGCCACTGGCGTAAGTTTGAAGCCAAAGGTCTGGGACGATGCAGGTCAGGAGTCGGATTTGGATTACAAACGCATGATGAAGTTGGTTCTTTCCCATGGCTACAACGGCCATGTAGGCATTGAGCATGGAGATAAGGATCGAGAGTGGGAAAGCATCGTTGCCATTCGTGAAATCCTTGAAGGACTTCAAAAACCCAATGCCCTAAAGTAAGTAATGCTCATTTTCTGCACCCGATGAACCAACAACTTGGACAACTTTCCCTTTTGGTGAAAGACTACGACGAAGCCATTCAGTACTACACGCAGACGCTAAGCTTCGAACTATTGGAAGATACTCCGATGTATGACACCAAACGCTGGGTGCGGGTGTCGCCCAAAGGCTCCAGTTGCCAGTTGCTCTTGGCCAAGGCTGCTAACGAAGCCCAACTCAGTCAGGTGGGTTGTCAAGCGGGAGGACGCGTGTTTTTATTTCTGTATACCGACGACTTTTGGAGAGATTACGAGAACTACCGCTCCAAAGGCGTCGTCTTTATCCGGGAACCGGCAGAAGAATCCTATGGAATAGTTTCCGTATTTTCTGACCTCTATGGAAATCTCTGGGATTTGATTCAACCCAAGACTTCCTAAACTATCCCTCTATGGATTCACAAGCAAACAATCCCCTCCACGGTGTCACTCTTGCAGACATGATCGCCCAACTGGTGTCCTTCTACGGTTGGGAAGATCTGGGCGAGCGCATCACCATTCGCTGCTTTACGCACGACCCCAGCATTGCCTCCAGCCTGAAGTTTATCCGCAAAACTCCCTGGGCAAGGGAACGAGTAGAAGGTCTCTACCTCAAAATGCTACGCGATGCCAAAAAGGAAGGTGGCCCTTTGGGGAATTGAGGGAGATGGTTAATTTTTAGTTGGGAATTGAAAATTCTAAGATAGTGGCTCGTGATTGCAAATCACGAGCAGCTCAAGCCCCAGCGGGGCGATTGCTACTCAACCAGGGGTTTAAACCCCTGGATTGAAAAACAAAATTAATAACGGAAATCCCAGAACACCTTCGAGGTCTGATAGACCGCAAAAGAAGACCGCAAAGGTGTTTCCCGATCGGGTTCCTTTCCAATCCTATTCTATGGTCAAGGTGATTTTGCGACCAAGTCCGTACTCCAGCAACTTATACAGTGTTGAAAGTTGGATGTCGCTATGCCCATTTTCGATTCTTGAGATAAAACTTTTTTTAGTGCCAGTTTTTTCTGCCAATTGCTCCTGGGTCATGGATGCAAGTCGTCTTTCTTCTCGGATTACTTCGCCAATAGCAAATGCTTTTGCTTTTATTTCAAAGTCAGTTCGCTTGGAAGTCCCAATTTCTCCATACCGACTATCGAGATGTTCGTCAAAAGTGGTGATGGATTTACTTTTTTGATCTTTTACTTTCATTTTCGTTCTGCTTTAATTTCTAGTCAAAATATTCGTTCCTAATTTTCATCGCCTTTTCAAGTTCTCCAGAAGGTGTTTTTTGGGATTTTTTCTGAAACCCATTAAACAAAATCACAACTTGACCCTCGTCAAAACAGCAGAATATGCGGTAAATATTACCTTGAAATTCTACCCTAATTTCATAGAGCCCATTTGTTCCTTCTAAATGCCGAAAAAATTTCTGAGGAATTCTAGCTGCAACCGTCACGACAAATAACAGATGGTCAATTTTCTCTTTCACTTTTTCGGTCTGCTGCTCGAAGAAGTCAAAAAAGTAGTCTTTAAAGTAGATGATTTGTCTGTATCGTTCCATTATCTCTAAACTTTAAAGTTAACGAATAATGGAACAAATTAGGAATAAATGTTTTTAATTTTTCTATGCCTATTCTTGTTAATTCGGCCGGAAAAAGTCGGAACTCGAATTCCAGCCCCATCGGGGCAACAGTACCTTAACCAGGGGTTTCAACCCCTGGATCATAACAACCCCTGGACAAAAAAGCCCGTCCCGCAATACTGCGGGACGGACTTTTTTGTAAGGCTGGTGGTTTGGATTACACGTAGTTGTTGAGCATCACCGGCATCACGAGCATCAAGATGTCTTCGTTGGCATCTTGAGAAGCTGGCAAGATCAAACCTGCACGGTTGGGTGCGGAGAACTTCAAACTTACTTCCTTGCAAGAAAGATTGTTCAACATTTCTACCAAGAACTTCGCATTGAATCCGATCTCAATGTCCTCGCCCTCGTGGTCGCAAGACAAACGCTCGTTGGCTTCGTTGGAGAAGTCCAGATCTTCTGCAGAGATCATCAACTCGCTACCGGTCAACTTCAAGCGTACCTGGTGCGTGGTCTTGTTGGCATAAATGGCAATACGTCTCAAGGAACCCAAAAACTCCAAGCGATCGATGTTCATGCGGTTTGGATTCTCGGTTGGAATCACGTTTTCGTAATCTGGGAATCGCTCGTCAATCAGACGGCAGATCATCTTGATGTTGTTGAACTTGAAATAAGCATTGGACTGGTTGAATTCTACCGTTACTGGCACATTCTCAGACGGCAAGGTAGACTTCAGGAGGTTCAAGGCTTTTCTCGGAATAATCAAGCTCGCGCCATTGGCGGATGCTATATCTACCCTTCTGTAACGTACCAGACGGTGTCCATCCGTTGCTACAAAGGTGGTGTTGGTAGGACTCAAATTGATGTACACCCCGGTCATGGCAGGACGAAGTTCGTCCGAAGAGGTTGCAAAAATGGTGTTCGAAATGGCAGAAGACAACACTTCAGTAAACATGTCTACCGTGGTGGCGTTGTTTACTGTTGGAATTTTTGGGAAGTCGGTGGCGTTCTCACCAGCGAGACGGTAGCGGCCATTGTCTGAACTGATCTCTACCGCGTAGGTGTCGTGATCGATGCTGAAAGTTACCGGCTGCTCAGGCAAGTTTTTCAAGGTTTCGATCAAGATGCGCGCAGGCACCGCAATATTTCCATCTTCCTTAGCTTCCACTTGGAGTTGGGTCATCATGGAGGTCTGCAGATCCGAAGCAGTGATGGTCAATACAGATCCCTTGATTTCAAAAAGAAAGTTTTCCAGAATAGGCACCACCGGGTTGGTGGTCACTACACCGTTGATGGCAGAAAGCTGCTTGAGCAAGGCGGAGGAGGAAACAATAAATTTCATATCGTAGGGGTGGTATAGTTTTTTTCTAGTGAGGTAAATTTAGAAATAAAATGCTAATTCAGAGGGGCTGCTTCCCAATTGTGATAAAAAAGTTAAAAATAGCTTCCTGATTTTTGATTTATCCCTTTCGGGAAAATCGTTTTACCCGCAGCAAACCAATCAAACCACCCATCAATCCCAAGAAAAGCACGGGAATCCCAAGATTGATTAGCTGCCACTTTTGTTTTTCTTTGGCTACCTTCACCTTGTTCAAGGGACGAATTTGCAAGACCTTGGTACGCGTAGCAATAATCCCCTCTGGGTCAGTCAGGTACTGAAGAATGTTTTCCAAAAACTGCTTATTGGCATAGGTAGTCTGTGCCAATGGATCCTCCCCTAGTGGAAGTGGTTCCTGATCTGAAAGGTTGATTTGGCTTTGGAACACCGATGCATCTCCCAACACGAGCACTTTTCCTTTTCCACTGTTCTTCACCGTGATACCCGCAAATTCCTCGGGGACAAATCGATTCTTAAATAGGGAAGTAAACTCCCCTTCCAGCAAGTAGGCAAGCGGCAAATTTTGAAGCGAAAACTCAGATTCTAATGGCGGTTCTTGAAATGCGGTCAGGCTTACCAAATGCGGCAAGGGCAGTATCCGAGAACGATCCGAACTAAAGAGTAAGGGGGTCTTTTTTACCCCATCGGCCTTCACCGTATCGAGGCTGCTGGAATAGCGGAAATTTACCTGATCCAATCCCTTAGTGATCGGGTGGGAATACATGCGACCCGCTTGAAAATAATACGGCCAAGGCAGAGGAACCAGCTGCTCTTGGTTACCAAAATTTCCTCCCATCACTGGAATTACCCCAAAATTAAGATCCTGAATCAAGTCTTTGTTGACACGGATTCCGTAGCGAAACAGGAGGCGATCCAAACTATTTTCTTGAGGCAGAGCCAAGGCCCCTTCTCCGGCCAACTGGCTTAAATCCAAACTTGCTCCCTCGGCAGCAACCACCAAATTGCCTCCTCCCATGACGTATTGATCCAAGAGGAAAAGCTCGCGATCGGAGAAGGTACTGTCGGGACCCAAAATGAATACTGCAGCAAAAGAACTCAGGTCTTCCACTTTTTTGGCCTGATCCATCGGCACCTTAAACAATTCGTAGCGACCATTGAGTGCTTCGACCATCCCAAAGCCATCGTCCTCAGCCAGCTCACCATGGCCAATAATCATCGCTAATGCGGTTTTTTGAGGATATAGTAATTTTTGGATGGCCTGTGCGATTTCAAACTCTAAGTTTTCAATGGAGGCATTCAAGGTTTGTTCAGCGGACATGCCTCGCTCCCCTTTCAAGATCAAGGCCCCAGTTTCGTAAGTATCATCTGACACCAATATTCCAGGAAAAATAAGTTGCTCCTGCTGCCCAGTAGCCTTGTTGACAAAGAGGTTGGTGGGACGAATCCCATAGTCGGCAAGTGTGTAAATAAATTCTTCCTTCAAGGAGTCAGTCACTTCCAAGGGATCAAAATAGGACACCGTAATGTTCTCCGCCGAATAGGCATTAAAGGTGCGAACGGTCTCCTCGATGGATTTTTGGAGACGACGCATTCCTCCCGGAAGCTGCTCCCCGGTCAATAAAATATCTACATGCACCGGACGATCTATTCCTTCCAGAAGCTGAAGCGTGGAAGGATGTAGGGAATAGCGCTTTTCTTCAGTGAGGTCAATTCGAAAACGGACCGTCAGTGCCAAGCCTACCAAGACCAGGATGCCAAGCAGCAGCGCAGCAAGTGGAAGTAGCCGATGGGATAGCAATTGGTTCATTTCTTCTTTAAAATCAAAACCGTTGCCCCAAGAAATACCCAAATCATCCCAAAAAGAAAAAAGAGGTCCCTGCTATCAATCACGCCCCTACTCAGACTGTTGTAGTGGTAGCTCAGGCTGAGCTCCTCCACCCAATAGGCCCAATCTCCCGGCACCATCCCTGCCAAAGCGGTCAAACCAAAATACAAGACAAAGCAAAGAAATACCCCGAGTACAAAGGCCACCACTTGCTGGGAAGTCAGCGAACTTGCAAACAAGCCCACAGCGGCAAAAGTGGCTCCAATCATCAGAAGCCCGAGCCAACTCCCAAAGAAGCCTGCCCAATCCAAGTTGCCAGGAGGGTCGCCTAACAAGGAGATGGAGTAGGCATAACCTAGGGTGGGAAGGATCGCCATACATACAAGTACGAGGAGAGCCAGGTACTTGGCAAGTACAATTTGAGTCAAGCTAAGCGGGGAGGTTTGCAGCAGCTCCCAGGTGCCGGCCCTACGCTCCTCAGCCAAGCTGCGCATGGAGATGGCTGGAATCAAAAAAGTAAATACATAGGGAGTGTACAGAAATAAGGATTCTAAATCTGCATAGCCATAATCCAGCACCGAACTTTCGGGAAATACCCAGACTAGCAAGCCGATGGCAACCAAAAACAAGACCAGCACCAGGTAGCCGGTTAAGCTGCCGAAAAAAGAAGTGATTTCCTTGAGAAATAAACTTTTCATTGGCCTTGGGTAATTTCTCTAAACAGGGTTTCTAAATTTTTTGCGCCTTGGTCAAGACGAATTAAGCTAAGCTGCCGCTGGCTCACCACCTGCAAAATAGCCTTTCGAGCTTCCCCTGCATCCTTGGCCAGTAGCACCAATTCCTGAGTTCCTTTCGTGCCAAAGCTAGGGACTCCGATCCCTTCAAACCAGGATAAGTCCAGTGACTCTTCCGTTTCTAACAGGAGGGTTACCTGGGTAGCCGCAGACTTCAAGTCCGCGAGGGATCCTGCCGATCGGATTTTACCTTGGTTGATGATGACCACATCTTGGCATACCGCCTCCACCTCTTGCATGATATGGGTGGAGAAAATGAGCGTTTTGTTCTCGGCTACCTCTTGTATCAAGTTGCGAATATCTACGAGCTGGTTGGGATCCAAGCCTGTGGTAGGCTCATCCAAGATCACCAGTACTGGATCGTGAAGCAGTGCCCGTGCAATGCCCACCCGCTGACGATAGCCTTTGGAAAGTTGCCCGATTTTTTTGTGTTGTTCACTCTGCAAGCCTGTTTTGCGGATCATCTCCTCCGTGCGGCGTCGGATATCGGCAGATTTCATGCCGTAGATGCCTCCCGAAAATTCCAAAAACTCGCGAACATAGGAGTCCAAGTAGAGCGGATTGTTTTCGGGGAGGTAGCCAATTTGAGTTGCCAACTTCTTGGGATTTGCCAAGGCATTTTCGCCCAAGATCGATACCGCACCCGAATCGGCAGCAAGGTAACCTGTGATGATTTTCATCGCCGTGGACTTCCCTGCCCCATTGGGTCCCAAGAAACCTAAGATTCGTCCTGGGGATGCCGAAAAACTGACTTCATCCAGTGCTTTTTGAGAACCGTATCGTTTACTGAGCTGAGAAACCTGGAGAGACATGCTGGGGCGATTCAATACAAATCGAGTACCTACAAAAATACAGATTGCAGGTAGAACGGCAAGAGGGATTTTTTAGGTATGCTAGTTTCTATTTTCTGATTATCCGCTTTTTTACCACTAACCAGAGAAAAAAAGGTTTGAGGTTCAATTAGGTGAGCTGTTGACCGTTGAGAGCCAGTGGGCCGTGGCCCATGGTCTGTCAACGATTATCCGCACTTTTAAATAGCTATGCTGAGCTACTGGCATGATTGCGGATAATCATATTCTATTTTTTACCCTTTGGGCGGAGCGGCCTGCACTCCACATCGACCACAAAATAGTTGGGATGCGTTTCGAGGGTTTGCACGATCGTCAGGGCTACATCCGCAGGCTGCATCATGTGTTCGTGCGCATCCATGCCCGGAATGGCATCAAAGAAATTTGTTTGGATAGATCCCGGATAGATCGTCGATACCTTGATCCCAAAGTCGCGAAGCTCCATGTACAGGGAATGAGAGATGCCGCGTACGGCATGTTTGGTGCCCACATAGCCCGCAAAATTACTTACCCCATTGAGTCCTGCTATGGATGCGACGTTGAGGATATGCCCTTCGTCAGCGGCTTTCATAGCTGGGATTAATCTTTTAGTGGTATAAAAAATCCCATGCACGTTGGTATCAAACATGGATTTCCAGTCTGCCGAACTCATGGTCTCTAGCGGTCCGGCAACTCCAAATCCGGCATTGTTGATCAATATACGGATGTCGGCACCGAGGCGAGCAACGGTGGCTTGGTAGGCCTGCTCAACTTGCTCCTCTTCCGCCACATCACAGCTGAAAAAATGAAAGTTGGGATGGGTAAAGGAAGGTTGGTTTCTTCCCCAGCCCGCCACGACGGCACCTTTGTCGAGCAGCAATTTGACCACTTCAAGGCCAAGCCCCTTACTTACGCCGGTGACTATTGCCAGCTTTTGATTCAATTCCATAGGGAGTAAGGTTTACGTATTAAAGCCAATTCCAACCAAAAAGTTCTCCAATTCTAGGCTTTATCCAAAAATTCATTGAATTTACGCCCCATGAATTTAAATTAAGCCTCCCATAGACCAATACCTTCACAACAATCCTATGAAAAAAATACTCCTTCCCCTTCTATTGCTGAGCAGCACGGCATTTGCGCAGAGCAAACTTCGCCCCAGCATTGATCAGCAGGCTGCAGCCATCGAAAACAAAGTCATCGACTGGAGACGTGACATCCACCAGCACCCTGAGCTAGGCAACGAAGAAACACGTACTGCCAAAAAAGTAGCAGACCACTTGCGTTCCTTAGGAATTGAGGTGCAGGAAGGCGTAGCCACTACCGGGGTAGTAGGCATCTTGCGTGGCGGCAAGCCCGGACCGATGGTCGCCCTTCGTGCCGATATGGATGCACTTCCTGTCACTGAGCGAGTAGACTTGCCTTTCAAATCTAACGTCACTACTACCTACAATGGACAGCAAACCGGCGTGATGCATGCCTGCGGGCACGATACCCACGTGGCGATCTTGATGGGAGTTGCTGAGGTACTTGCTGGCATGAAGGCTCAACTAGAAGGATCCGTTAAATTTATCTTCCAGCCTGCCGAAGAGGGCATTTATGTTCCTGGCGTCACCTCCTGGGGCGCCAAGCAAATGGTCGCTGAAGGCGTGATGAAGGATGTGGATGCCATCTTTGGCCTTCACATTTCTGCACAAACTGAAGTAGGAAAAATTGGCTACCGTTCTGGACCTGCGCAGGCGGCTGTGGACAACTTGGAAATCATCGTGCACGGTACTCAGGCACACGGCGCATCCCCATGGTTTGGGGTAGATCCCATTGTCACAGCTTCTCAGATCGTGACTGGCTTACAAACCATCCTTTCCCGTAGCGTCAACGTAACTCAAAATCCAGCAGTAGTGACTGTAGGCGCCATTCATGGAGGCATTCGCCACAACATTATCCCTGAAAAAGTAGAGATGATCGGCACCATCCGCACCTTTGGTGAGCAGCAGCAAGAACTAGTGCACCGACGCATCACCGAAATCGCAACCAACATTGCGGAGAGTGCTGGAGCGCGTGCAGAGGTAAACATCACCAAGCTCTACCCTTCTACTGTCAATGACCCAGCCCTTACTGCCAAGATGGTTTCCACCTTGGAGGCTGCTGCAGGCAAAGCCAATGTCCATGTCAACCCACCGGTAACTGGAGCGGAAGACTTTAGCTTCTACCAACGCGAAAAGCCAGGCTTATTTATCGGCTTGGGCGGCATGAAAAAAGGAGCGGATCCAACAAAGACCCCTTCGCACCACACTCCTGACTTTTACCTTGACGAGAGTGGCTTTGTACTCGGCGTACGCGTAATGAGCTACTTTGTAGTAGACTTTATGGGAATGAAGAAGTAAAATTTTTGTCCACGGTCGACAGTCCACAGCCCACCTACTTTACACCTCCCAGAGCGATTTGGGAGGTTTTTTTGGCTTTACTCGTATGGTACCTATGGAATAAATGGGTACTGATAAAATAAAACGAGTGCGGACTATGCGAGCTTATCTGAAGGTTATTTCCTAAATCCGAATGGGTCGAATCCGTGGTAACGGAATTAGCCAAATTCATTCAGACAAACGAGCCAAAAATTAAGGGGTTCTCCGATAAAAACAGTTGGAGAATGAAGCAATTTTATGAGACCTACAAAGACTATCCAAAACTCGCACCACTGGTGAGAGAAATTAGCGAGGAAGGACAAACTGGAAACAAAACAGCTTAGTCTCCTAAGCAAGGAACTTTTTCGTATCAAAATCAGATCATTTCGTATCAAATCGTATCATTTTGCTGAAATTTATTTCGAATAGATTAAACGATACGTAACATGCCCTCTTTACGGAAAAAACGCTACTTGATCCCGCTTGGTGTGGTGTTGTTGATTTCGCTCTTGAACCTGATCAAACATCCCTTTGTAGTTTACCTTCCCTTTGCTATTCCTGGCAATCAGATGGCCAGCACCATCCCTCCCTTTGGAATTTTTATTGAATCCACTTACCAAAACGAAAATCCTCATGAGGCTTGTTCCATTCTCAGCCATGAACGGGTTCACTGGGAACAATACAAAAGAATGGGCTTGGTTTCCTTTCATTACTCGTATGTAAGCGCCTATGTGAATTCAGGCAGGGTCCACCATTGGATGGAGGAAGAAGCAAGGCAGCCCTGCAGAAGAAAGGGCAGGTAGGAATTCATTCACTTGAAGCGGTAGCAAATAGCCCAACATAAAACCCTAATCCAGTTCTAAAATCAACTTCTTATGGCTTCGTACTCGGCGTACGCATGAGGAGCTACTTTGTGGTGGACTACATGGGGATGAAAAAGTAATTTTTTGTCCACGGTCAACAGTCCACGGACCAACCCTAGTAAACCTCCCAGAGCGATTTGGGAGGTTTTTTTATACCTGCACCCGCACGGCAACTATTACCTTGAAAAGGTATAGGGGATAGTAAAATCAAAACTGTTGCTAGGGCAACAATCCACAAAGTGGACGTTTTAGCAAGTTGGAATTTTAAACATATCGTAAATTTGGACAGAAGTAAAGGCTATAGCACTGTGAATAGTCGACTTGGCTATTCAGTTCTAGAAATTAGGAGCCCCAAAGACCTCATGTATTATGGAAACGACTAAAAAAGAAAAGCAGTTTGACGCTGTAACTATGATGCGGGAAATCAGAGACAAAATTAGTTCTGAAACACAGCACATGACTTTTGACGAGTTAAAAGCCTATATCAAACAAAAGCTCGACGAGAACAAAACGAAACTCATTGGCCAATAACACTGAGGCAAGAAGGCAACACTGCTAACAGCAAATAGGCAAGGTTACGTACCACAGGACACTTACCTGTCTGATTAGTGGACTTTTTCGTATCAAAATCAGATCAAATCGTATCATAGCGAATCATTTAGGTAGCCGAGATTTAAAATCCGGAAAAGCGAGTACCCACGCTAGCCAAGAGCATCCATTTGCGCTACACCAGTACCCGAATAAAATTCCGCTCGCTGTACTCGTAATTTTTTGCCAAGAGGGGCGGGAATGACTCAGCCGAATCTGGAATGCACAAAATCACGCAATCCGTAAACCCATTGGTAATGAGGATTCTAAGCTATTCCTTAGATACTACCCCCAAGTCCCTCCTCCGAGAAAAATCTTTGATTTATTTTCCGACAAACAGCGTCAAAACCCCACATGGTACTAGTACAACTCGTAAATTATTATAATTCTTGTTAGAAGCGAACGAATAAATCATGTACAAGTACCCTAAAATTTAGATTTTACCTAGGTGGGTATCACCGAAAACTTGGAACCAAAACTAGGAAAACACCAAATTCACAGAAAACCAAAACCCTATCAGCACCCTGTACAATCAAGCATTCGTTCGATGAGCCGTAAACCAAACATTGACTAAGATTCGAGCATAAACCGATACGGATTTATCGCTTATTTCTGAAAAAGGGAAGTGATAAACGATAAAAAGTATCGTAGATAAGAGAGTTAGCGCCAATTTTAAAACGACACAATACAAATGAAAACACTTTGGATTACATACTCTTGGGAAGACATTAAGAATGGAGATGTAGATTTCATTGCTCAAGAACTTGAGAAAACTGGCATTAGTATAAAGCTTGACAGATGGAATATTCAGGCAGGAAAAAGACTGTGGGAACAGATTGACAAATTTATTTCAAACCCAAACGAATGTGACGCTTGGGCAATTGTTGCGACTCAGAATAGTCTAGGAAGTGAACCTTGCAAGGAGGAGGTTGCATATGCGTTAGACAGAGCATTAAACACAAGAGGGCAGACATTTCCACTTATTGGAGTATTTCCTTCTTCGGTGGACAAAGAGCTAATTCCATCTGCAATAAGAACGCGACTTTATGTAAGCTTAAAAGATGGAGACTGGATTGAAAGAATAAAATCAGCTTCAGAAAATAGAGCTCCTAATATTCCAAGACCGACACTTGAACCCTATACTGTTGAAATAAGAAAAACTGCTGATGGTAGAAATTTAATAGAATTAAGGCCAAGAGCAGGAACTTGGACTCCATTTATTTGTGCAATTCCATTAAACGAAAAGGACAAATTAAAGCCTAGTATTCTGACAGGGCCCAAAGGTAATGTACCTATGGGAGGACTGTTAACTATGACAGGTGAAGGAGAAAGTGATGACAAAAAATGGTGGTTTATGTTTGCAGGCAATGAAACAACACCGACAATGAGCTACTTTCTATTTTGTAATGAACTTCCAACACAACTCATATTCGGTGTAAATGGTGGACAGCCACAATTTTTAATAACAATGAAATAAAAACTGGTGCTAACAGGCGTTTGGCTCAATGGCGGGTGACGTGGTTAATTAAATATTCTACCTCGCATCAAATCCGAAAAGTTTTGGGATGACATATTAAGAATTTGGGACTCTCCCCCACTCCACAACCAGTTGCGAGTTGTCCCCAAAACCAAGTTCAACTTCCATAATCCCCCACCAAAAAACCCTCCCCCGCTCCCAGCACAACGCGAAGAATGTTAACTTTAGGGAATAGTAGCCACAAGCAGAAACCATGTTTGAACAGACTTTTAAGAATATAGACGATATCCTGCACAAGGACGCAGGCTGTGGGAGTGAACTGGATTACGTGGAGCAGACCTCCTGGATCTTGTTTCTCAAGTACCTCGATGACCTCGAGAAGGATCGGGCCACGGCAGCCGAACTCACCGGCAAGTCCTACAGCCCCATCATCGCTTCCGAATACCAATGGAATGTATGGGCCGCCCCCAAGGATACGGAGGGCAAGCTCGACCACCATAGCGCACAAACAGGAGATGACCTCCTAGACTTTGTGAATGGCAAACTCTTTCCCTACCTCAAACGATTCAAGCAAAGCGCCGACAGCGCCGACACGATCGAATACAAGATTGGGGAGATTTTTAGCGAACTGAAAAACCGCATCCAAAGCGGCTACAACCTGCGGGAAATCATCAACCGCATCGACGAGCTCCGCTTCCGCACCCATTCAGAGAAGCACGAGATGAGCCACCTCTACGAAGACAAAATCAAAAATATGGGCAATGCCGGCCGCAACGGGGGCGAATACTATACCCCAAGAGCGCTCATTACGACCATCGTCAAGGTGGTGGCCCCTACCATTGGGGACAAAATATACGATGGAGCTGTAGGCTCTGCAGGCTTCTTATGCGAGGCCTTTGACTACTTGAAGCATAGCAAGGCCCTCTCGAGTGCCGAAACGGAGATCCTCCAAAAACGTACCTTCTACGGCAAGGAAAAGAAATCCTTGGCCTACATCATCGGGATCATGAACATGATCCTGCACGGCGTCGAGGCTCCCAATATCATCCATACAAATACCCTTGCCGAAAACCTTGCGGACATCCAAGAGAAGGACCGCTACGACATCGTCCTTGCCAATCCTCCTTTTGGAGGCAAGGAGCGTGCCAAAGTGCAGCAAAACTTCCCGATCAAGACAGGAGAAACCGCCTCCCTCTTCCTGCAGCACTTTATCAAGAGTATGAAGGCAGGTGGCAAGGCGGGCATCGTCATCAAGAATACCTTCCTGAGCAATACAGACAATGCTTCCGTGGCGCTACGCAAGAGCCTGCTGGACAGCTGCAACCTGCATACGGTCTTGGACTTGCCGGGGGGCACCTTCACGGGTGCAGGGGTGAAGACCGTGGTACTTTTCTTTGATAAGGGCAAGCCAACGCGGAATGTCTGGTTCTATCAGCTCAACCTAGACCGCAACCTAGGCAAGACCAATCCACTCAATGAAAAGGACTTGGCTGAGTTTGTAGAACTGCAAAAGACCTTTGCAGCGAGTGCCAATTCCTGGACAGTGAACGTAGCCGATATCGACCAAACTACCTTTGACCTGAGTGTCAAGAATCCGAACAAAAAGGAGGAGGCAGCACTGCGCTCTCCCCAAGCCATCTTGGAAGAAATGAAAGTTTTAGATGAAGAAAGCGGGGAGATTTTGGAAGCAATTAAAGGCCTGCTATGAGTACTGCGATCAGCCTCACCCAACAGCAGCTGGAGAACCAGATTTTTTCTGTCTCGGGGAAACAGGTCATGCTGGATTTTCATTTGGCAGCACGCTATGCTGTGGAAACTAAGCGATTAAACGAACAAGTCAAACGAAACATAAATAGGTTTCCGGTATCGTTTCGATTTCAATTGAAAGAGGCAGAATGGGAGAGCTTGCAGTCGCAAGGCGCGACCACAGCAGCTAATCAAGATTTGCGGTCGCAAAATGCGACTGCAAAAAATGGCCAAGAAGTGTATCATTTGGGTGCATCGCTCAAGGAATTGGGCAAAAAATGGTTTGCTTTTTCCAAGCTGGAAGCCAAATCGGTGGATGGAATGTTGAACTCAATCTTGGAATTGCTATGAGAGAGGGGTGGGAGATTAAGGCCATATCCCAAGACCAAAGTGAGTGGGCAATTGAGTCAATGAATTTCACTAGGAGTTCAAATGACACCCATTTATTTTTTATTTAACTTCCAAAAAGAATTGATAGAAAGCCCAGGATCCCAACTTTTACCTTCTACTTTACCATTTAAAACCCAAGTCTCCTCGTTCTTTACCTCAATTTCTGCAGAAAGAGATTCTAAACTCAATATCTTCATGAGGATTTGAACTGGTTTTTCTTTTAGAAGGTCAAATCCTTTAAACCTAAGAAAAAAGTATTCATTTTGATTTGAAATCTCAACAGCATCAATCCTTATAACTTTAACTATTTCTGAAGTATTTGATTTTTTAAAAAATATTCCTCCCGCCAGTTGATCAACTAAATAATTTCCTTTTTCATAGTAAATTTGAGTAAAGTTCAACTCCATTTGAAGACTATCATCTTTTTCTGAACTACCATACCAAACACCTTCCACTTTCTTTAGATTAGATCTTTTCAAATATTTTTGTTCAATATTTTGTCCAGAAACATCCAGAAAACCTATTAAAAGAAATAGGGTTAAAATTATTTTTATACTTTTCAAAAACACTTCCGTTTTGAATAATCCTCCCCAGGCCAATTCTCTATAAAAATCTTTCGGAATGCCTACCAGCTGCTTCATTTCATCCTAAATCGACATCAGCGGAACCGTAAAGTAATGAACCCACTTATTATTCTGCTTTTTGTATATTAAAAAACCGTTTCCGTCACTTAAAAAATAAAGAAATGCATATTGGTAATCTTGTAAAAACACAGGTTTGGAAATGGTCTTATAGTACATGTATTTATTCAATTCCCTATCAAGTTCGATTCTTTCCGGCGTACCTAAAGCAGTAGAATAAGCTTTTGACAAACTGTCGTACCGCCCCTTTTCAGAAGAGACTTTCACTCCCGCCGGAAACACATCCTGTTGGAATTGGAAAGCTTGCTTTCCTTCCCTGCAAATCTTTTCTGCATCTTCTTCTGTGAAAACATCCTTGAAAGAGACTTTAGGACGAAAGGCACTTTCCAAACTCAGCAACCCTTCGACCGTACAGGAATCCAGCCAAGGGATTTGCCAATTCTCCTCCGCTTCCGCAAACACGATGACTTCTTCTCCTCGGCTAAGTGTCCCTTCAAATACAACGCTCATCAACTCCTTGATCTCCTGCTCTTCTCTTGTAGCACAGCTGAAAAAGAAGATGGAAGACATCATTAGAATTGAATAATTTAGTAGCTTATTCATGTGCAAATGAATTAAACTTCTCTTTCAAACACCTTTATGAGAATTGGCGATTCTAACCTTAGCTTGGAAGAGGAGTTCACGTAAATCAGCCCATTTCCGTAGATCTTTTCCAAGACTTCTTCCAGATTATCGATTCGTTTTTGTTGGTCCTTCCAGACTTGAATGACTGGAAAAACAAATAGGGTAGTAGAATTGAAATCCCATTTATTCTCAATTAAAAACTCTTTCAGTTTTAGCTCTAGTCCAGTTTTTCGTTGAGCAATGGCAGTAGAAACTTCACAGGGGTAATTAATATGTACCGAATCCCCAATCACGAGCTCGATGACGTAACTGGAGTATTTCATCATCGAAGTATCGCGGACATCTGCCTTGAGATTTTTAAGCAAAAACTCTCTCACCAAATCAAGTTCATTGGCGTACAGTTGTCCCTTATTTTGAGCGAATCCTTGCAACTGTCCCAAGCATACGCAACAGCCAATTAGTAAAAATTTAAATATTTCTTTCATAGATTAGTTACAGTTAGTTCCTAGATCGCCAGATTTATATTGACGATTCTTTTCCAGAATTTGATTTTTCATTGTGTCATTAAAATCTTTATTCCACTTATCAGTCATCCCCAATCCTGAACATCTTTACTTTCCTAGGGATATAGAACTGTTCTGAACCCACTTCATAAATACACCATTCAATTGACTTTTCATTTGGGCTGAAAGTAATTCTAACCTTATGGGTACTTAATGAATAAGAACTTTTGATTGTCCCCTCAAATATATTTGTTGAAACTTTGGTGAGAAAAACTGATTTTTCGTCATAAAAGGTATCTATCCTATTCCCATTTTGGAAGACCGAGGTGTGAAAGCCTGACAGACTAGTTGCATTGATTTGTTCAAGTTCAATTACAAAGCTTTTATCTGACTCATCCCAAGTCCAAGAACCTGAAATGTCTTGACTATAGCCTTTAAGACAAGAAAAAGTTATCAATAGAATTATAATATAATTTTTCGTCATCACTAAATTTAGAATCCTAGTCTTCATTCCACCTCCCAATTGAACTTACTTCATTATCATGACTTGGATTACTTTGCAAAATAAGACTTCTTGATTTTATATATTTCTTTTTATTTTCCCCGATACATGCCATAGGGGTTTTACCTAATCTGAAAAAATGGTGATTAAAGTAAACTTACAAACCCACTCCCATTTGCCCGATTTATTTTTCTTTAAGTAGAAAACTGACTCCTCAAGCGGACTTTCAAAATAAATCAATGCTTTGTTTTCAAATATATAAGGAGCAGAAATCTTTGAAACACCCCCCACAATATCCTTAGAAATAAGCTTTATACCACTTGTTTTTAACCTATTCTTATCTAGAGTGATCGGAACTGTTTGACTAAATAAATGAGATTTAAGGTTAGATTGAAATTGGCTATCCATAAGTTCTTTTACTAGAAGTTCTTTCTCCTCGTCTCTATTAAGTAGACATAAATCCATTTTCTCCAAAAACCACGAACTAGTATGATCAAGCCCCCAACTTTTTAAAGTAGAAGTCTGGTAAAAAAGAAATGTTTTATTTTTAAAAAAATCGTTTAAAACATTGTATTGCTCATCATTTAAAGTTTTAACAGATTTAGACTGCACGCCACCAAAAGAGGAAAAAA
Source organism: Algoriphagus sp. (assembly GCA_040403475.1). GTDB lineage: Bacteria > Bacteroidota > Bacteroidia > Cytophagales > Cyclobacteriaceae > Algoriphagus. The sequence continues at coordinate 215,373 of JBBAKO010000003.1, forward strand.
GTAAAAGGCTTGAGCACACAATTAAATACAATTTAAGAGCATTTTTTACTTTTTGCTGAATTGTTTCCATCGCTTTCATTTTTAATATTTTTTTCGATTCGATTTTTATCTATTTGATCCGGGAAATTTGCTTTAAAACTATCGTAATATTCAATAGTACCATCGGGATTTCTAAAGGATGTCATCCCTCCCCAAGCTAAATCTTTCATATAGGATAATGGAATCTGACCTTTAGAACCATAGGCCATATCCCAAGACCAAAGAGAATAAGCAATTGCATCAAGAAATTGTCGCATAAACTCATGGTGGAGCTGATTTCCTTGAGCATAACCATTAGAAAATGCATATTTAGTTAAATCCTGATACAAATCTCCTGTTGTATTAGTATATTGTTCATGTAAAAGATAAGCGTGGATACTCTCGTGAATAATCGTCCTTACTACAGATAATTGAGTTGCTTGATTCAAATAGTTATTTGATAATTCAATCTTAACATCATATTTCCCAGTATTTTGATTAAAAACCCTTGTAGTCGTTTTGCCATTTTCTGATATATTCGATGAGTTTAAAATGACAAAATCATATTTTTGTGACCTATTAAGAAGGTCTAAAATGGACTTTGAAAATTCAGTTCCCGTTACGCTAACGGCTGAAATTAAGCCTCCATTTTTAATTTGATCAAAAATCTCACTAGCACAAGGATCTGTTAGCTTATTGATAATTTGATCCCCCCCTCCACCAGTTCCATCATCCAAGCAGGCATCGTGAGCATTGGTGTCACAGGAGGCAGAGCCGCAAGTAGTATGGCTATACACTTCGAACACAACCACTCCATTGCTACTATATACCCAATACCAGTCGATGCAGAATTCTGTTCGCAGCGCTTCAGCACCTAGGCGAGACTTAGCCCCACCTTCCCTTTGCAGGGCCACTACCCGTCCATCAGCTTGCGTTCCATCCAAGGGTCGTGCTACAAAATCAGACCATAAGTAGGTGAGCTCTTTCGATTTGACTCCTGCCAAAAACCCTTCGACTAACAGCTCCTCGTTTTGAAGTAAGAATTGGGTGTCTTTTCCCGCAAGCTCCAGCATCCCGCCACGGAGAACTTGACCCCGTTCATCCAACTCAAAGACAAATCGTCGCAAATACCCGGCCTCGTACCTTACCTGAAGCTTTCGATAGGCGGGCACAATCAGGATTCGCCCATCTGCATGGCTTCTAGCTCCCGCCCAAAAAGGGAATACCTCGTGTTCAGCCTGGATTCGGAAAGAAGAATTTACCTGTCTGGGCTTTTCTGCTTCGTAATACTCCTTCGCCAAAGGCAGCGGATCTACCACGTTAAACTGCTTGTGTGGCGCTACGTCCTCCAAGCTGCATGACCAAAGACCAAAAAGAAGCAGTCCGATTGATGGAATTGATTTGAAAAGTGAATCCATAAAAAATGAGTTTAAAAACTTTGAATTTAAATATGTCAATTAAAAATAATTTTAAAACTATTTTTTTTAATTTTTTTTCATTTTATTTTAATAATTCATGCAATGAACATTTTTAAGCAATTAGGAAATAGAATTAGAGCCCTGCATTCCGAAAAAATAACGGGATCTCATGCCAATCTTTTAGCCTAGACTGCTAACTTAGATTAGACCAACCTTTCCAACTAGTGGAAGTAACCCGCCAAAAAAACCTAGTTTCGAATTTCCACATAGCGACCAGCAATTAACCCGCCCAATAGACCCCATGAAAAAAATCATCCTCCCCCTACTTTTTATTGCAACTACTGCCCTCGGTCAGTCCAAACTTCGTCCCAGCATTGACCAGAAAGCTCAGGGCGTAGAAGCAAAAGTCATCGAATGGAGACGGGATTTTCACCAGAATCCCGAACTAGGTAATCAGGAAGTGCGTACCGCCAAGATCGTCGCCGATCACCTCCGCTCCCTAGGCATGGAAGTGACTGAAAATGTAGCTGTTACTGGTGTCGTTGGCATCCTTCGAGGAAGCAAACCTGGACCTATGGTCGCCCTTCGTGCGGATATGGATGCACTACCGGTGACCGAGCGCGTAGACCTGCCTTTCAAATCCACCGTCACGGCTACTTACAATGGACAGCAAACCGGCGTAATGCATGCCTGCGGACACGATTCCCACACCGCCATCTTGATGGGGGTAGCCGAAGTATTGGCAGCACATAAAAATCAATTGGAAGGTTCGGTGAAGTTTATCTTCCAACCTGCAGAAGAAGGGGTCACTGAAGTACCCATGGCAGGCGCCGAATTGATGGTGAAGGAAGGGGTCATGCAAGACGTGGACGCCGTATTTGGCTTGCACATCTGGGCACAGGTGGAAGCGGGCAAAATCGGCTACCGTCCAGGACCAGCCATGGCAGCAGTGGATATTCTTGGCATTAACGTGCTCGGCACCCAGGCCCATGGAGCCTCTCCTTGGTCAGGTGTAGATCCCATCGTCACCTCAGCGCAGATCATTACTGGCCTGCAAACCATCCTATCCCGCAGTGTAAATGTGACGGAAAATCCAGCAGTAGTTACCGTAGGTGCTATTCATGGAGGTATTCGACACAACATCATCCCTGAAAAAGTAGAGCTCATCGGTACCATCCGCACCTTTGGCGAAGCGCAACAAGCACTCGTACACCGCAGAATCAACGAAATCGCTACCAACATCGCCGAAAGTGCAGGTGCAAAAGCAGAGGTCAACATTCTCAAACTTTACCCAGCCACGATCAATGACGAGGCCCTAACTGCGACCATGCTGCCCTCCCTAACCGCTGCCGCGGGTAAAGAAAATTTGATTTTAATGGACCCGATGACGGGCTCGGAAGACTTCAGCTTCTTCCAAAAGGAAAAACCAGGTGTATTTGTGTTCTTGGGTGGCATGAAGCCAGGAGCTGATCCCCTCAAAACTCCCTCCCACCACACGCCTGACTTCTACCTAGACGAAAGTGGATTTACCTTGGGTGTTCGCGCCTTGAGTTACCTGGTAGTGGATTACATGGGGATGAAGAAATAATCAACTTTAATTATCCGCAATCCTATCAGTAGCTTAAAAAAGTAATAATCACTGCGGATAATCGTTGACAGACCACAGTCCACGGTCAACAGCTCATCGAAATGAACTCCAAGCCTTCTTTTCTTGGATTAAACAAAAAAGCGAATTCTCCTTTTATTATTTCCTGTACACAGGACTCGTTCCATAAGTTTGAATTACCATCCTAAACAGCTCGTTTTTTCAGATGAATGTTCACTGCTCCAAAGAGAGTTTACCCTGCGGGACTGCGGGGCAAAAAACTAGTTAACCTACATCCTACGTACTAGCTCAATTAGAATTTGACTCATGATCGGTTCTGCCTTGGCAGCGGCTGCAAGCACATCATCTAAGGTTACCTGACGGATCTTCCCAGCAACACCCAAATCGGTAATCGCCGAAATGCCAAACACTTCCATCCCAGCGTGACAAGCTACCAGTACCTCAGGAACGGTACTCATGCCTACCGCATCACCTCCGATGGTGCGCAGGTAACTGTATTCAGCCGGTGTCTCCAAGTTTGGTCCCTCTACACCACAATAGGTTCCCGTGTGCAGCTTAATGCCTTTTTCCTGTGCAATCTGTAAAGCCAGGGCAATCAATCGCGGAGAATAAGGCATACTCATGTCTGGAAACCGTGGTCCCCAGGTCTCGTAATTTTTTCCTCGCAAGGGGTTTTCTGGAAATAGGTTGATATGATCCGAAATCAACATCACCTCCCCTACGGCCTGTGCAGGGTTCAATCCCCCTGATGCATTGGATACCAGGAGGGTCTGAACTCCCAAGCCTCGCATCACCCGAATGGGAAAAGTGACCTCCTTCATGGAGTACCCTTCGTAGTAGTGGCATCGACCCTTCATGGCCAGTACTTTTTTTCCTGCCAACCGGCCAAAAAGTAAGGTGCCGCTGTGGCTTTCAACCGTAGAAATTGGAAAATGAGGAATCTCCTCGTAGGGAATTTCCAAGTCCACCTCGATCTGGGAAGCCAAATTCCCAAGTCCCGTTCCTAAAATAATTCCCACTGCCACTGGATCGGAATGAATCCCTTGGATGTAGGCCGTAGCCTGTTCCACTTGCTGCTTGTAGTCCATCTAAAAATTAATTTATGCGGTTCAAAGATAGGGGTTTGAAAAATTGTTCGAACTTTTCTGGGTACTTGTGTGTATAAAGGGGATAAAATTCACTTCATGATAAAGATTATTGTCAGCACCAACCGTAAAAATTCAGTTTCGAGTACGCTTGCTACCCTCTACCAGAATATCTTAAAAGAAAAGGGAGCGGACGCTGAAATTCTTTACATCTCGGATTTGCCTGCAGATTTTACGGCAACTGCCTTATATGAAAACAATGGGAAAAACCCTGGATTTAATGCCTTTCATGATCGGGTAAAGGAAGGAAAAAAGTTTGTATTTATCGTTCCAGAGTACAATGGGTCCTTTCCAGGAATCCTCAAAACATTCATTGACGGGATGACCTATCCCAATTCGTTCTTAAATAAAAAGTGTGCCCTGGTAGGGCTTTCATCAGGAATTGGCGGGGGTGGCATCGCTATGAGCCACCTCACCGACATCTTCCATTACCTGGGTATGCATGTTCTTGCTCTCAAGCCAAGATTAGCTAAAATAGAGCAAAATATGTCAGATAACCTGCTCACCAACAGGCTGTATGTAGAACTACTACATACCCAGGCAGACATGCTGCTCGACTTTTAGGACTTAGTCCACGTTGTCGTGCAGAAACCGATTGTTGCCTAAAATCTCGTTTTCCTCGTTTAGATTAAACTTGCTTAGGCTTGACTCCGAGCTGTGCTGAGGCTCATTGAGAATTACATTTTTACGCTGGTAAGCAGGAACCACCATTTGCTCAGTCAAGTCATCTGAAGCAGTAGTTAGCGAACGGCCTCCTTTTAGTTTCTCGAATCTTTCGTGTGCACGCTGGATCGCTTTCATTTTCATTTGCTCGTAGTAGTCATTCGCAAATACAGGAGGAGTAGGTTGTTGTTGCGGCTCAACCGGTGCAGCAGCATGGACTGGCTCCTGGTAGAGGTTATGCACAACGATTTTTTCTTCCACGATAGGCTCTTCCACAAGGAAAGTTTCAGCTACTGGTTGAGGATCAAATGCATACATTTCTTCTTTTTCTTCCTCAGCTACTTCTTCCTCTAGGATAGGAGTTGACACTGCTACTGGGGCTTTGGGAAAATTGAAGGTAAAGGTTGTTCCTTCAGCGATAGGCTCTTCAATTACTTGTGCAGACTTTCCAGATTCCAAATGAATCACCGTTTTGATTTGCTCAGGAGCGGGGGCGGGAGCTGGAGCTTGGGCTTGGGCTTGGGCTTGAACTTGCACAGGAGCTTCCTGGTTACCAAAGGCGGAAATAGGAGCAGCATTTGGGATTGCTGGAGGCACACTTGCCAATCTATCCATCTCAAAGCCTGTGGCAATGACAGTCACGCGGATCGCTCTACCCAATTCAGGATCAATTCCCTGTCCAAAGATAACCTCCGCATTGTCACCTGCTTTCTCCTGGATGTATTCAGTAATGTCGCTCAACTCATCCATGGAAAGTTCCTCTTCTTCTCCAGAAATAATGGACAACAAGATTTTTTGAGCTCCTTTGATGTCTACATTATTAAGCAAAGGAGAAGAGATGGCATGGCCTGCAGCACGAATGGCACGACCTTCTCCTTCTTCAGTTGCAGATCCCATCACGGCAGCACCTGCATCTTTCATAACTGTTTTCACGTCTTCAAAATCGACGTTTACATCCTGGTGGATGGTAATAATTTCGGCAATGGATCGAGCAGCTGTACTTAAAATATCGTCAGCCTTACTGAAAGCGGTACGAATAGCCAAGTTTCCGTAGATCTCTCTAAGCTTATCGTTGAGGATGACCAGCACGGTATCGCAATTTTCACGAAGTGCTTCAATGCCTGCTTGAGCTACAGCCATTTTCTTTTTCCCTTCAAACATAAAGGGGGCAGTGACGATACCTACGGTTAGGATATCCAATTCTTTCGCGATTCTGGCAACAATCGGTGCAGCACCTGTACCTGTACCTCCACCCATACCTGCTGTGATAAATAGCATTTTGGTGTTGTCAGCAAGGAGCTCTCGGATTTCATCTTCTGTTTCTAATGCTGCTCGACGCCCTTGCTCTGGGTTAGCGCCTGCACCAAGACCCTCTGTCAAGTTGGCTCCAAGCTGGAGTCGTAAAGGCACAGGGCTAGATTTCAAGGCCTGGGCATCGGTATTGACCACGACGAATTCCACATCCTTTATACCTAAGCCATACATGTGGTTGACGGCATTACTACCACCGCCACCGACACCAATGACTTTGATAATGGATTTTTGGTTTTTTGGGAGATCAAATCTATAATCTTTCATGTTATCTGACATATGTATAAGTGGTGAATTTATGTATAGGTTTGGGTACTCGTTAAGTAATAAATTGACTAATTTTTAATTTCCGTAGGCTGTATCATCGCCGATATCATCGGAAATAATTCCCTTCAAACGCTCTCCAATGTTTTTAAAGAAATCTTTGGAGATGCCCTCCCTCACTTGAATTTTTGGTTTTACTCCAGTGTTGGCAACACGGTTTTTGTACATTTCTTCCCGCATGTCTAGGGACTTGAAGCCTGCCAAAACCAATCCTACCGTAGTGGCATACATCGGGCTCTTGACTTCTTCCAACACGGATTTACCAAGGTGCTCATTTGGGAATCCGATGCGGGTATCCAAACCTGTCATGTATTCAAACAATTGCGCAATGAACTGCATTTGCGACCCTCCTCCAGTGAGTACAATTCCTCCTGCCAACTTTTTATAGTAGCCACTCTGCATGATTTCGTTCTGTACGATCTCGATGATCTCTTCCATTCGTGCTTGGATGATGGAAGCTAGATTGCGGATGGAAATCTCTTTAGGGGCACGATTTTTCAATCCTGGAATGGATACAATTTCATTGGGATTTGCTTCAGCTGCGATGGCCTTTCCAAAACGAGTCTTCAAGGTCTCAGCTTGGTTTTGCATCAACATACAGCCCTCCTTGATGTCGGCAGTAATGATATTGCCCCCCAAAGGAATCACAGCCGTATGGCGAATAATGTTTTCATAGAAAATGGCGATATCGGTCGTTCCACCTCCGATGTCGATCAAACAAACACCTGCCTCTTTTTCTTCCTCACTCAATACAGAAAGAGAGCTCGCAAGGGGTTCGAGGATCAACTGCTTGGAGGTGAGCTGTGCACGCTTGACGCACTTGTTGATGTTGTTGATGGCTGTAGTCTGGGCGGTGATGACATGGAAATCTGCCTCCAGACGGTTGCCGGACATCCCAACAGGATCTTTGATGCCTCCCTCATAATCAACCGTATAGTCTTGAGGCATCACATGAATGATACTATTCCCTGGAGGAACGACAATGTTGTGCATGTCTGCAGTCAGTCGCTGCACATCTTCAACAGTGATTTCATCCTCCGTAGGTTGACGCATGATGCTTCCATGCATGATTTTACTTTGAATGTGCTGTCCAGCAATTCCTACAATCACTTCTGCAATGTCCACTTCGGCCATGTTGGAACATTCTTCCACAGCCTTTACGATAGCATTTACAGTTTTGTCGATATTGGTGACTATCCCTCTCTCTACCCCATCCGACACAGACTTGCCCATGCCAAGGACTTCTAGCTTGCCAAATTCATTTTTTCGGCCAATGATGGCGCAAATTTTGGTCGTCCCAATGTCCAGACCTACAATAAGTTTGTCGTTTTCCATATCCAAGCTTTATTCACAAACAATTTGATTTTTATATTTTACACTTATCCGCTCGTAAGCGTCCCAGCCTTTTCGAGGCAATATTTCCTTGTAGAGTAATGCTATCCGTTCAAACTTGCTCTCATAGTCGTGAGCATCTCCAAATTCAATCACTTGCTTTCCTACCTGCTGGTGAATGCGGATGTCATTTCTTCCGTTAATCTCCAACTCAGTCACTTGAGCACTCCAAAACTTGTCCTGCGAAATGAAGCGAATCAAAGGAATCAACTCAGGGATCGCATCAATTCTCCCTTGGTCCATCAATGAACTGATGTACGCACCCTGAACTATTAAAACCCTGCTCGTATAGCTGGGAGAGGTCGCTATCAACAATCCTTCCTTGGTGATGTATCCATCTGCGCTCTCAGCCCTAGCTATTCGGGCCATCGGTTCGTGCTGGGTCAAACTCAATTTCAAGATCCCTTGCTGATCTACTGAAGCCTCCACCATTCGAATAAAGGGGTGACCCAACAAGCGCTTTTCAATATCTTTTAAGGGCAACTCCATAATTGGAAGCCCCTTTTTCAACTCTGGAAATGAAGAGGAGAGAATGGTTAAAATCTCTTTTTCTTCTACAAAATACACCCCACTAACGGCCTCTAAGTCTATTACAATGCTGCTGAAAGCTTTACTTTGGTTTTGCTTTTCCACAAATCCAATGTAACCCCCTGCCACAAGGCAGAGCAACATGATTCCAAGTACCTTTTTCACCTTTGCCTTATTCATGCGTTCGTGGGGTTAGGTCTAGAATTGGTCCATGCTGCAATACCAGGCACAAGCCTGTCAATGTCTCCTGCACCTAGGGTAACCAGCACCTCTGGAGCGGAAGCTTTCAAGAAATCCATTACCTCGCTTTTCGGAATGCAAACTTTCTTCGCAGCTTGAATGCCTTCCAAAAGCATCTCAGACTCCACACCAGGAATCGGTAGCTCTCTGGCAGGATAGATGGGCAAAAGCACCACTTCATCGGCAAGCGAAAGGCTCTCCGAAAATCCAGGAGCAAAATCACGAGTTCGTGTAAATAAATGCGGTTGGAAAATCACCGTCAGACGTTGTGATGGATACATCGCTCGAACTGAACTCAAGCAAGCCTTGATCTCTTCTGGATGGTGCGCGTAGTCGTCAATGAATATCTTTCCTGCTTGTGAGGAATGAATTTCAAAGCGGCGCTTTACACCGAGGAAGGTTTTGATACCCTCACGAACCTGCACTTCGCTGACCCCATGATCCAATGCGATGGCAATAGCGGCCAAAGCGTTTTCCACATTGTGAAATCCAGGGATAGACAATTCCAAACCCTTGATCTGATTTTTGCTTCCGATGTAATCAAAAACAAAGGAGTTGGGCTTGGCAATAATATTTTCTGCATGAATGCCGTCCGACCGAAGTCCATACTCGCGGATGTCCGTGGCTGCCAAAGCGGGCTCTTCCAAGCGGTACAGGGCATGGCTTTGTATGTAAATTTTACCCTTCTTGTCCACTAGAGCAAGAAACTGACGGAAGCCTTCCAAGATTGTTTGCTCATCCCCATAGATATCCAAATGGTCTGGATCTGCACTCGTCAATACCGCTTCATTTGGGTGTAAGTGAAGGAACGAACGGTCAAATTCATCTGCTTCTACTACTACCACCGCCTCTTTGGACTTGCCAGAAAGAATCAAGTTGCTGTTGTAGTTTTGGGTAATTCCACCCAAAAAGGCAGTTACTGGCTTCCCTGCAGACTTCAAAAGATGAGCCACAAGTGAAGAGGTACTGGTTTTGCCATGGGTGCCGGCAACAGCAATCGTGTACTGGTCCTTAGTGATCATCCCCAACACTTCCGCTCTTTTCTTGATAAGAAAGCCCTGCTGGAAAAAATGAAGCAGCACAGAATCCTTCGGAATAGCTGGTGTCCAAACCACCAAGACCTCATCCGAGTTTGACCTAAATTGAGCAGGAACGGCGGCTACCTCGTCCGCAAAAATGACCTGCATCCCTTCCTCCACCAATGCATCTGTCAAGGGTGAAGGGGTCTTGTCGTAACCCGCCACGGCATAGCCTTCCTGCTGAAACCAGCGTGCCAAGGCACTCATGCCTATACCGCCAATTCCGAGGAAAAATATGCTATGTATCCCTTTAAATGTCATTTTAGAAGAAGTTCAAGTTCTGTTACCAAGGCATTTGCCGCATCCGGCATTGCCAATTTTTTGATTGCTGTTGCTAGCGATTGGGCCTTTTCCTCCTGCTGCAGCAACTCGTCGATGTATTCTTTAAACTTCGCTACTGCATCCGCATCTGGAAGGAGCACTGCTGCGCCTTGCTTTACGCAAGCAGTTGCGTTTTTAGTTTGATGGTCCTCCGCTACATTGGGCGATGGAATAAAGATCACCGGCTTTCCTACCAAGCATAGCTCAGAAACCGAAAGTGCTCCAGCTCGAGACACAATCAAATCCGCTGCGGCATAGGCCAGGTCCATCTCGCGGATAAACTCCCGCAAATGGATGTGTGGTAAGCCTGCCTTTTCCAAGGCTGCCTCCATCTCCTTGAAATAAAATTTTCCGCTCTGCCAGAGCACCTGATAGCCTTCTTTTTCCAAGTCGGCCATGTGCTTGAGCATGGCGAAGTTGAGTGTTCGCGCGCCTAGGGACCCTCCCAAAATCAAGATGGTTTTGCGATTTGGATCCAAGCCAAATTTCTGCTGACCCAACTCTTTTTTTCCAGCCAAGTCCAGCAAATCCTTTCGAACTGGATTACCGGTAAGCTTGATTTTTTCCTTTGGGAAAAAGCGATCCATATCGGGATAGGCAACACAAATTCGAGCTGCCTTTTTCGCTAAAATCTTGTTGGTCAATCCAGCATAGGAGTTCTGCTCTTGCAGAAGGGTAGGAATACCTTTGGATTGTGCCGCATAGAGCACAGGTCCACTCGCATAGCCCCCAACACCCACCACTAGTTGTGGATTGAAATCTTTTACAATGCCAGCCGCCATTCGAAGGCTTCTCCAGAGTTTAATTGGGAAACTCAGGTTGGCTAGAGTCAACTTTCGATGAAGTCCTGCCACTGGTAGACCTTTGATGGAATAGCCAGCCTCAGGCACTTTCTGCATCTCCATTTTACCTTCTGCACCAACAAATAGAATCTCCGAGTCTGGATGTTTTTCCATCCAGGCATTGGCAATGGCTAGGGCTGGGTAGATGTGTCCACCGGTGCCTCCACCGCTGATGAGAATTCGATATGTTGTTTCAGTTTTGATACCTGGTCGTTTATGCTGTACGTAATTGATTTCCTTTTTTGGCACCCTCAGAAGCAGCCAAGACCTCTTCCTGGTGGTCTCCACGGCTGACACTCAGGATAATCCCCAGAGCCGTACCTGTAAATATCAAAGAGGTTCCTCCCATGCTCAGTAGCGGAAGGGGAAGCCCCGTAATCGGTCCTAGCCCTACAGCCACGGCCATGTTGACCAATGCTTGTATGACCAGAGCAAAGCTCAAGCCTGCGGAAAGTAGGCCGCCGAAGGCCTTGTTTGAATTGGCCACGATGCGCATCCCTCGGTAGAGCAGCGCGAGGTATAGGAAGAGTACTGATACCCCACCGACCATGCCGTATTCCTCCAAGATAATGGCATAGATAAAATCAGAATACGGGTGTGGAAGGGTATTTCGCTGTTCACTATTTCCTGGACCTTTGCCTGTAATGCCGCCCGTTGCGATGGCGATGTAGGACTGTTCCGCTTGAAAAGGCACCTTGCTATCGTCGTCTTTGGAATCCATAAAGGTTTCAATTCGAGATAAAAAGGTGTCTTTCCGTTGCCCTGTTAGAATAGCTACCGATAGCCCAAGTATGCCTACCATCACCACCAATGCCAAGTGCTGCACAGGAACTCTTCCAATAAACATGATCAACAAGCAGGTGATCAGCAGTAAAATTGCGGTAGACATATTGGCCATACCAATCAAAGCTGTGATCACTCCAATGGAAATGAAAATGGGAAGCAGCGTTCCTGCAATATCCGTGATGTTATTCTGTCTCTTGGCAAGCATTGCTGCCAAAGCTGCTATCAAAGAGAGCTTGGCCAAATCCGAAGGCTGGAAGGCTTGGTTAATTACTGGAATTACCAACCATCGATTGGCCTCGTTGATGTTGGAACCAAACAAATAGGTAACCACTAAAAGCGGGATGGACAAGTACATGAATAACCTTGCGTAAAGGGCATATTTGCGGTAAGGAATTTTGTGTGCCAACCACATCACGACCAGCGATGCAAAAACCAGCTTGGAATGCTTGAATAGGTATTGCTCGGTGTTGACCACTTCCTCCTTGTACACCAAAGTGCCCGTAGCAGAATACACCACCAGAATGCTAAACATAGATAGCAAAATCACGATGGCCCAAATGATTGGATCACCCTTGAAATGCTCATCTATCCATGCCTTTAGCTGATTCATGCGCTTTGTTTTTGAAGTAATGCGGTTACAGCTGCTTTAAATTGATCTCCTCGATCCTCGTAATTCTTAAATAAGTCAAAGCTTGCACAGGCTGGGGACAAAAGGACTACCTCATTGTCGGCAGCTAATTCCTGAGCCCACGAAACTGCCTCTCGCAAGTCTTGTGTTTCTCGGATTTGCCCAATGTGTGGGGCAAATGCAGTTTTTAACTTCGCATTGTCCTTGCCCAAGCAGATCAAGGCTTTCACCTGACCATTCACCACCAAGGGAGTCAACACGGAATAATCATTTCCCTTATCTACCCCTCCTGCAATCCACACCATGGGTTCTTTGTAGCTGCCAAGCGCATAAAACGTAGCTTCTACATTGGTGCCTTTGCTGTCGTTTACATAGCGAACCCCATCCAGTACTCGAACAAGCTCCATGCGGTGCGATGCATTTTTGAAAGTTTGGTAGCCGCTGAGCAACTGATCCTCAGACAACCCTGCCAAAAGAGCAGCGACTCCAGCGCCCAAGGCATTCAGCAAGTTGTGCTTTCCTTGAATCGTCAAGGCAGCAACTGGAATGGTTACCTGAGCACCTGCTACTTGGAATACTAATGCATCTCCGTCACTAAATCCGCCTTGGCTAGGGATTCCTTCCAAAGAAATTCCATAGATCGAAGCCTGAATCGGCGCACGCACAAGCCCAGTCTTGGAAAAAGAATCTTCCAAATTGAGAATAGCCACATCTGCCTGATTCATATTTTTGAACAAGGCCATCTTGGAATCGATGTAGCGTTCCATTTGGTAGCCATATCGATCCAAGTGATCTGGTGTAATATTGGTCAACAGGGCGATATGAGGCCTCAAACTCACCAAGCCATCAATCTGGAAACTGGAAATCTCGATCACCCACCAGGCATGATCACCCTCGAGTAATTGTCCAGCCCAGCTTTTTCCCACATTGCCTGCTAGTCCCACATCCCATCCCGCTTCTTTCAGAAGGTGGTAAGTCAATAAAGTAGTAGTCGTTTTTCCATTGGTTCCGGTAATCGCAATCACCTTTCCTTTGCTGTAACGACTGGCAAATTCCAGTTCATCCACTACGGAAATCCCTTGATTGATTGCCTGCTGCACGATTGAAACAGTAGGAGCTATCCCTGGGCTTTTGATGATCAAGTCGGCAGCCAAAATGCGAGCCTCGTCGTGTTTGCCTTCCTCAAATTCAATTCCAGCAGTCTGAAGTTGCGCTTTGCGTGACTCCCCAATGCTGCCGCCATCCGAAACAAAAACGGCATAGCCCTCCCGCTTGGCGAGCAATGCTGCTCCCAACCCACTTTCTCCGGCTCCGAGGACGACTAGGCGATTCATGGTCTTACCTTAGTTTGAGGGTGGCTAATGTGACTACTGCAAGTAGAATCCCTACAATCCAAAAACGAGTAACAATCTTGGATTCGTGAATTCCTTTTTTCTGGTAATGGTGGTGGAGTGGGGACATCAGAAATACCCGCCTCCCTTCTCCATATTTCCGTTTCGTGTATTTGAAGTAGGCCACCTGAATCATGACGCTTAGGTTTTCTACCAAGAATATCCCACAGAGAATGGGGATAAGAAGTTCTTTTCGAAGTGTCAAAGCCAACACCGCGATCACACCCCCTAGCATCAAGGATCCCGTATCGCCCATAAATACCTGGGCTGGGTAGGAGTTGTACCAGAGGAATCCCACACAAGCACCGATAAAGGCGGCTGCGAAGATTACCAGTTCCCCGGAGTTGGGGATGTACATGATGTTGAGGTATTGGGAAAAAATGGCGTTACCGCTCAAGTAGGCAAAAATGGCTATGGTCAAGCCGATGATGGCAGAGGTTCCTGCCGCCAGACCATCGATTCCATCGGTAATATTGGCCCCATTGGAAACTGCCGTAATGATGAAAATCGCTACAAAAATGTAGAGTACTGGAGTCATGGAATCACCCAAGAATCCAAGGAAATCTTCGTAGTTGAGTTCGTTGTTTTTGAAAAAAGGAATGGTTGTTTTTAAGGCTTTGGTATCTTGAAAGGAAGGAGTTTCGACCACTCCGCTTTCCACCGACACAGGTGTAGAAAACTCCCGAATGACCACGTCGTCATTGTAATACAGGGTAGCCCCGACGATAATTCCGATACCAATTTGACCGATGATTTTGAAGCGCCCTTTGAGGCCGTCCTTGTTCTTGCGGAAAACCTTGATGTAGTCATCCAAAAATCCAATCAATCCCAACCAAACGGTAGTGATCAACAAGAGCTGAATGTAGATATTGTTGAGGTTGGCAAATAAAAGCGTTGGGATCAAGATGGCTGCAATCATCATCAAGCCACCCATGGTAGGAGTGCCTTTCTTTTGAGTTTGTCCTTCGAGGCCCAAATCGCGAACGGTCTCGCCAATCTGACGATTGCGAATCCAGTTGATGATGTGGTGTCCGAAGGTGATGGTGATGATCAAGGAAACCAAGGACGCCATCCCTGCACGGAAAGAAATGTAGCGAAACACCCCAGTTCCTGGGATGTCCAAAACACGATCGAAGTAGTCAAATAGTGAATACAGCATGTCAGGTTCCTGTCAGTTGAGTCAATAATTCAGTCACGACTTCGGCATCATCAAAATGATGCTTCACGCCTTTAATTTCTTGGTAATTCTCATGGCCTTTGCCGGCAATCAGGACGATATCCCCTTTTTGACACAAAAGAAGTGCGGTCTTGATGGCCTCTCTTCGGTCTTCAATGGTCAGGGTTTTTCGAAAATCTGTGGGCCCAACACCCGCTTGCATGTCTTTAAGGATCTCAGCCGGCTCCTCAAATCGCGGATTATCGGAGGTGAAAATGGCTTTGGTACTTTCAGAAACAGCTATTTTGGCCATGGTCGGACGCTTGGTCTTGTCACGATTGCCTCCACAGCCAACAACAGTGATGAGCTGTTCGTTACCAGTTCGGAAAGCATTGATGGTCTTGAGTACATTGTCCAATGCATCTGGGGTGTGCGCATAATCCACGATAGCGGTAATTCCCCCTATCGAGATTCGATCAAAGCGACCCTTTGCACCCTTGATGGCAGACAATTCCCGGAGCACTTCATCCTCATCCTCGCCTAGCAGCACTGCGGTGCCGAGTACTCCCATCAAATTGTAAGCATTGAAGGAACCAATCATTCTGAACCAGATCAGCCTTCCGTTTACCTCCAGCTCCAAGCCTTCGATGGTATTGGAAAGAATTTTTGCTTTGAAATCTGCGGCAGATTTGAGTCCGAAGGTTTGTAGCGTACCCCTGCAATTTTGTACCATCACCGATCCGCGCTTATCATCGCCATTTACTAGGGCAAAGGCATCCTTTGGCAATTCATCAAATAGCTTTTTCTTCGCTTTGATGTATTCATCAAAAGTGCCATGGTAGTCCAAGTGATCGTGGGTGATGTTGGTAAATACCGCCCCAGCCAACTTCAATCCAGCAATACGCTCTTGTACAATCGCGTGAGAGCTGGCCTCCATAAAGCAATGGGTACATCCTGCATCTACCATTTTGCGAAGCAAAGCCTGTACGCTCACTGCATCCGGAGTGGTGTGGGTGGACGGGATTACTTCCTCGTTGATTTTATTTTCTACCGTAGACAGGAGCCCCGTGCTGTAGCCCATGCGAACAAACAGCTGGTGCAATAAGGTGACGGTGGTGGTTTTTCCATTGGTGCCTGTAACGGCAACTACCTTGATTTTTTCAGATGGGTTGCCGTAAAAATTAGCGGCCATAATTCCCAGAGCCTTGGCCGAATCCACCACTTGGATATAGGTAATTCCTTCGGCTAGAGAGCCAGGGAGTTGTTCACAAATAATAGCAGTTGCCCCTTTTTCCAAGGCAAGCGGGATAAAATCATGTCCATCCACCTGCGTACCTTTAACAGCTATAAAGGCAGCATTTTCAATGACCTTGCGACTATCAAAGACCACATCACTTACTCTTCGCTCCATGTTTCCATTGGTAGCGGTCAGCGATACTTTGTACAATATGTCTTTGAGCACGTTCATTTATCCAAGTACAAGGTCTATGGTGGCATCTGGGGTCAATAGTGTTCCTGGACTGATGGATTGGGTCATTACTCTTCCCTTACCGTTAAAATTCACTTTCAGTCCTTTATTTTCTAGAATATACAATGCGTCGCGAAGAGACATGCCCGCTACATTTGGCACCACTGCCTTTTCGGTGTCCACCAGCAGCATTTGAACCTGACCTGTCTCACCCGTAGAGGCGGCAATCCAATCCTCTTGAACTGGGGTTTTGAGTGGTAACTTGAGGTAATCAAAAATGCTTTGCAGTTCCTCTCCCTTGCCTGCAGCCACATAGGGAAATTTTGCGCTTGCTGCCTTTGGCAAAATTTTGGATTCGTTGACCACATTCAAGCCCAGGTCGGTTGCGAAGATCTTATCCGCAATGGCCTTAAATACGGGAGCTGAAACATCACCCCCATAGGCAGCAATTCCTTTGGGACTATCGATCACGACAATCATGCTGTACTTGGGACGGTCTGCAGGAAAGTATCCCGCGAAACTGGTGTAATAGACTTCTTGGTAGCTTCCGTTGATCACTTTTTGAGCTGTACCCGTCTTGCCTGCAATTTTATAATTGGAGTTCTTGATGTTTCGGGCGGTACCATTTTCCACCACCCCTAGGAGCAATTCTTGGAGCTGAGCGATTGTTTTGGGCGAAGCAATGGCCTCACGGATTACCTGAGGCTCGAAAGTCTGAATGATTTGAGCACCATTGCTGACTGACTTCACAAATAGTGGCTTTACCATTTTCCCTCCATTAGCCACCGCATTGTATAGGGCTAGGGTATGGATAGGATTCAATTTGGATTCGTATCCGATGGATATCCAAGGGAGTGAAGTACCGTACCAAGTTTTGGTACCTGCCTTTTTAAAGTAGGGCTTCCCTTCCCCCATTAGCTGAAGGTTTAACGGTTGGGCTAAGCCCGCTTTTTCTAGGTAGGCCAAATACTTGGATGGGCTAGATCCAAAATGCCTGTCTACCAATTTGGAAATTGCCACGTTGGAAGATTTTTCAAATGCCTGACGGATGCTGATGGTTCCATAACCTCCAGTTTTGGCATCATTCATGGGTCTCCGGTAGAAGTAATGCACTCCATTACCAGTTTCAATCATGTCATTTGGACTGATTTTGTTCTCTTCGAGCAAGGCAAGCATGGAGAACAGCTTGAAGGTAGAACCAGGTTCTACGCTTCCCATATCGCCTACTGCATAATTATAGCTTTCCACATAGCCTGTTCCTGCAGCATTTTTTTGCAAGTTGGAGATTGCCTTCACATGGCCTGTTGCCACTTCCATGACAATCACCGAGCCGAAAGCCGCATCACGATCCTTAAGCTGGTTCCGTAAGGCTGTTTCGGCTACATCCTGAATGTTGACATCCAAGGTGGTTTGAATGTCGTAGCCATCAAGTGGCTTGACGTCGTCCTCATCAAAAAGTGGCTTCCATACCCCGCCAGAAAGCCGCTGAAATAAAGCCTTTCCGCTTTGACCTTTGAGAAACGTATTGAAACTATATTCAATTCCAGAACCTACACCATCTTGGTTCAAGGTTCCCAAAGTCCTACTTGCCAAAGAGGTGAAAGGCTGGTAGCGACGCTCAATCTTTTCAAAAATCACCCCACCGTCAATTCTGCCTTCTTTAAAAATTGGCCAAGTTCGCATGGCCTGCATCTCTTGGTAGTTGATCTGCTTCCGGTTGATCATCAAATACTGCTTCTTGTTGGACCGAGCATCATTGATCATTCGCTTGTAAGCAGTTGCGCTCTTGTCCTTGTAGAAGTTGGCCAATTGTTCCGCCAAAGCATTTATACCAGATTTATATTCCTCTTCATCCACCACGGTTGGGTCGATGGCGACTTGGTAAAAAGGCAGGCTAGTCGCCAACAAACTTCCATCGGCAGCATAGATATTGCCGCGGGTAGCGGGTACATCTCTGAATTGAAAATTAACTTGCTGTGCTTTGGTCTTCCACTTCTCGCCCTCCACCAACTGAACCACAGCTACCTTGTAAGG
Source organism: Algoriphagus sp. (assembly GCA_040403475.1). Taxonomy (GTDB): domain Bacteria; phylum Bacteroidota; class Bacteroidia; order Cytophagales; family Cyclobacteriaceae; genus Algoriphagus. The sequence continues at coordinate 233,723 of JBBAKO010000003.1, forward strand.
AATGGCACATGCCGCCAAAGCCACCAGGATGAAGATCACCCGAACTCGGATCACTATGGAGCGTTTGATGTTCACTTTTTAGGCAGTTCTAATTTTACAGGAGGTTGATTCAATTCATAGAGTTCAATTGCAGCCACGCGCTTCGATACTTCAGATTGCATGCTGCTTTTCATGTATTCGGCTTCGAGGGTGGTCACATCTGCTCTGATATCCGCCACTTCTTGCTTGGCCTTGTCGATTTCTCGAATTTTATTCTCTGCACGTAGGTTGCTGTAGATGTAGATCAATGCCAATAGCGCCACAAAGCCTACTGGAGGAACCAATTGGACAGGTACGCCTTCACCAAGGACCTTTTTTACATCTAGCTTTTCTTCCATCCAGGAAAAAATCGTCTTCCCTGAGCGGCCTTTTGGGCTGCCCCCTTCTTTCAGCTTGTTCTTGAAGGTGTTTTGACTCATTTTCCTACTTTTTTTGCAATTCTCAATTTGGCACTTCTGGCTCTGGGATTCAGGGCTAGCTCCTCCTCCGAAGCGGTTATTGCTCCTCGGCTGACGGGCTCTAGTGGACGAAGGAGATTTCCATAGAAATCCTTCTCCACTTCTCCTTGAAACTTTCCTTTGATCATTAAACTTTTGACCAAACGATCCTCTAAACTGTGGTAGCTCATCACTACCAAACGGCCTTCGGGCTTGAGAAGCTCCACTGCGCTGAGCAGCAACTCTTCCAAAGCCCCCATTTCGTCGTTTACTTCTATTCGCAAGGCTTGAAAAACCTGAGCGTAGTATTTGAATTCTTTCCCGCGAGGTGCAAACCGCTTTAAAAATGCAGTAAACCCTTCCGTAGTGGTAAAGGGCTTGACCGAGCGCTCCGCCACAATGGACTGAGCCAGGGTCTTGGCATTCTTGATTTCCCCATACATCCCTAGGATCTTATGCAGCCTTCCCTCATCCGCAGTTGCTAGAAGCTCCTTCGCACTGAGTTCAGCCGACTGGTTCATCCGCATGTCTAGATCTCCCTGAAAGCGAGTTGAAAACCCTCTTTCTGGAGCGTCTATTTGATGCGAAGAAATACCTAGGTCTGCTAGTATTCCATCAACTTGTTTGATTCCATGCAAGCGCAGGTACCGTTTGATATCCCTGAAGTTGGCTTGCACGAAGGTGAAGCGAGGATCTTGGGGGGCATTGGCAAAAGCATCACTGTCTTGATCAAAACCGAATAGCTGTCCTCCTTCCAAACGAGCCAAAATAGCCTTAGCATGACCACCTCCACCGAAGGTCACATCGACATATACTCCATTGGGGAGAATAGCCAAGCCTTCAATGCATGGGTCAAGCATCACTGGGATATGGTAAACCGGGGTTGACATGGCGCTTAGGAGAGGTATTTTTCCATAAGGCCAGACAAGTCTGCCGTATCCACAATAATGTTCTTTAGGTACTGTTCAGGATTCCAGAGTTCAATTCGGGTTCCCATGCCAACGACCACCACATCCTTCTCCAGGCTGGCATAGGTTTGGTACAGCTTCGGAATCAACAATCTCCCTGCATTGTCCAACTCCACCTCGACGATGGAATTGAAAAAAGAGCGTTGCAACATGCGCTGCTCTGCATTGTTGATGTTCAGGGATTTGATTTGACTCTCCAGCTTTTTGTATTCTACCAGGGGATAGAGCGCCAAGCACTTGTCTTCAGCCATGCGGAGCATAAGCGTCATGCCATTGGCCTGAGGAATTGCCGCCTTAATCTTGGCGGGCAATGCCAAACGACCTTTGGGATCTAGCTTGCTATCGTATTGACTGTTGAACATGGACGGACTACGAATTGGTAAAATTTGAAGTAAGTAAAAGTAAGCAAAGAAGTTTTAAAATTTACCACTTTCTCCCACTTTTTACCACTTTGTTTCAAAAGTAGCCAAAAGATTGCGTGTCGACAATAGTTTTTAGTAAAAAATACAAGAAATTTTTAGGGGGATTTTTGGGTTCGTATTGAAAATATAGTTTCACAAAATCTGCCTATTTAATAGAAAATCAGGCGTTTAAACAGCGAAAATTGCGCTTACTTTATTTTTTGACTGGGAAAAGAAACCCCTCGCAACTGCTTTAATTTTTTGTACACCAATTTTTCGGCCTAAAGCAGCGTTTTTCACATAAAAAAATCTGTCCGTTGGGACAGGTTTTCTCGGTAAAATTCAACCTTAATTTTTTCCTTTCTGGAGATCTTCTTGGAGCAGCAATTGGAACTCTCGAATTCGGGCTTGTTGCTCTTTTTGCCAAACTTCCATTCGCTTTTGGAACTCCTCCATCCTCGGCTTATTGGCCAGTTCCCATTCTTTTATTTTTTGTTCGAATTCTTTCAATTTAGGGCTTTGTGATTCTTCCCAAGCCTTCATTTTGGATTCAAACTCCTTCATTCGAGGTTCATTCGCCTTCTCCCACTCCTTCATTTTCTCCTCGTACTCTTTGAGTTTAGGGGCAAATTCCTTCTGGAATTTTTCTTCCCATTCTTGCGCCTTCATTTCAAATTCCTTGGACCAATTTTCTGCCCCTTCTTTTACTGATTTTCGCCATTTTTCTTTCTCTGCTTTACTCATTTTGGTAGTATCTCCCTGAACGGGTATTCCTTCCAAAACCTGAATGTACAACCCCTCCACCTCCTTGAAACTGAATGCTGGTACTTCAAACCCTACATAGGTAGATGGCGCCATCGGTGGCATTTCGGGCATTGGTGGCATCGGAGACATAGGTGCCATTGGAGGCATTTCGGGCATAGCGACCATAGGATTCATACCCGGCATTGAAGGCATCGGGGCCATTGCTGGCATCGGGGGCATTGGAGCCATTGGAGGCAATCGCTCGCCTTTCATCTGTAAACTTGAAAGCTTTTCTAGAGCCGCTTTTGCTTTTGGACTTAATAAAACGGTATCTCCTCCATGAATCAATTTGCCTCCTTTGATCAAGTAGGTTTTCCCATCATCTAGGGTCAAGGTGAGGTCCATCTCCTTAGTGGATTGAACTAGCATGGTCCTTGCGGAATCCATCCCAGATTTGCGGATAGTGTCTTGCAAATAAACTAAACCGGAGCGTTCTGAATTTTGCTCGAAAGAAGCCCGCATTGGGGCAGGATCTTGAGGTGCACTTGCCACTAGGCCAGCACAAAGCAATAGGGTGAGTACCATAGGAATAGAAATTAGTGGGGTTTGTGGATAGTTTTCGGTTGGGTAACCCAGCATGCGCTTGATGCGAAGCAAGGTTGGATTTCTTTTTTTGCCCGCGGCGAGTGAAAGTTCAGGTGGATGTTGACTTGCAAACTGGAGCACTTCTGCCAAAGCATTCGCCAAATCTGTAGAAGAAATTCCCGCTTTTAGGGCTAGTTCATCGGCCGCACTTTCGCGAAGTTCCTTCACCGTCTGGCTCATCCACCAGTAGCATGGATGAAAGAAAAACAGCACTTCCAAGGTAGAAAGCAGCAAGTTGCTGAGGTAATCATTTCGCTTCACATGCGCGAGCTCGTGTGCAATCACTGCCTCTAGATGCGCAGGAGAAAGCTGAAAAATCAACGCGGCAGGCAGGAGAATGACCGGAGTCAAGACCCCAAAAGTGACTGGGGAATGCGCCCTTTCTGTGGTTCGAATTTCGATTTTTCTACGAACCCCAAGTTTGGTTACCAAGCGATCCGTGAGGGTTTGAATCTCCAAATTTTCGAAGGGCAGGGAGTTTTTCCTCAGATTTCGAACCTCCGTAAGTTGTGCGATCAAGCGAAAAAGGAATAAAATCGCTCCAAAAAACCAGAAATTAACCACTAAGGAAAGATTTTGCTCAGTCCAAAAAATCACCTGTGCAAGGAACCCCTCCCAATCCATGGAAGGACTTGAATTCACAGGATCTCCAGGCAAAATAAGGATTCCTTCTGGTCGGGTCCAGAGGTACAAAAAGGTGACCAACGTAGCTAAGAAAGAAATCAAAAGAGATCCTACCCCCAATCCATAGGTGAGCGCAGGAGATGCTTTTCGAGCCAATTTCAAGGACAGCCAAAGTACCCCAGCAACAAGCAACAGTTGCCAAATGGAATGAACCAAAGTCCAACCCAAGGCATGAAGCAGTTTATCCGAAATCCAGTCGTTCAAAGTTATCATCGGTTCTCTTTTTCAAGTTGATCCAAAAAGGCTCTAATTTCTTTTAACTCTTCCTTGGAGGGCTTCTCCTGTCCCAAAGCCTGCATGGCCAAGGAGGTAGAAGAACCTCCAAAAGCGATGGAAAGCAGGTTTTTAACCAAGGATTTTTGCGTTTCTCCCTGATGAACTACCGGGCGATAGCGATGCGTACGGTTTTCTTCGTCTCGTAACAGCATTCCTTTCGCATGCATAAGCTGCATCATTTTTAGGGTGGTGGTATACCCCGTTTCCTTAGTCTCCGCTAGCCGCTCATGGACCTGGCGCACACTAGCATCTTTCAATTCCCAAAGGATCGATAAGATCTCTAATTCAGACTCTGTTGGTTTGGACATGACTTAAGTACGATTTATTTCGTACCAAAGTTATACGAAGGTTTTCGTATTTTCAAAAAATACTACGATTTATTTCGTAGATCAAATTGTTTTCGATTAGGAATCTGCTTTAAACCGGCTTCGGATCGCTTTTTCTCCCTTTTTCTCCAAGGATTTTCGAAACAGCTCCCCAATCCAAGGCCAGGTTCCGGCGATCTTGGCCAGCAGCCCTCTGGATTCAGGGATACAGACCAGCGCCCGAGGGCGTTCCATCACTCCCAGGATGACCCGCACTACCTCTTCCGCCTCAAGCACCTGCTTGGGACCACTGAAGGTGAGTTTAGCTTCCTCGGGGTAGCCCAACTGCAAGTCCAGCATAGGGGTATTCACCAAATCGGGACAAATGACACTGACCCAGACCCCATACTTTTTAAGTTCCGCCGCCACGGACAAGGAAAATCCCCGTACGGCAAATTTGGAGGCTGCATACAAACTCAGGCCCGACACGTGAGCCAATCCTGCCAAGGAGGAAATGTTCAAAATATGTCCAAAACCCTGATTTTTCATCGCTCTACCAATAAGCGTAGTGCCCAGAATGGTTCCTTTCGCATTGCAGTTGAGGTGGTAGTCGATGTCCTCCAACCCATATCCCTCCAAAAACCCAGGGCGGATTACCCCCGCACAATTAATCAAATGGGATATCGGTAGCCTCATTTTCTTAGCTTCCTCTAGCACACGCAACCAGGTAGATTCTTGGGCCACATCCCCATCTACCCAAGACACAGATTTGCTACCTTGGGCTAGATTTTCGAGTTTCCCCGCATCCAAGTCCACTAAAATCATCGGGACTTGACGGGCCGAAAAAGTGGCTAAAAGTTGGTTGCCGATGCCACTTGCAGCGCCAGTAAGTACAATCAGGGTTGGGTTCATGGGAATTGAGTAAAGCGAATACGTACCTAAATAAAATCAAAAATACCGAGCGTTCAAATTTTGTAGCTTTACCAAAATCAGGAACCTTTCCGAAGACTTTTGGTGTAAATTTGAACAGGACTTCAACCAAACCCCCATGCAGCAGACGACTTCTAATTCACCCTACGACCTCTTAATTCTTGGCGCGGGTCCCATCGGTCTTGCCTGTGGAATTGAAGCCAAAAAGGCAGGTTTGAACTACCTGATTCTAGAAAAAGGAGCCCTCTGCAATTCGATCTACAACTATCCGGTCAACATGACCTTTTTTTCCACGGCGGAGCGATTGGAACTTGCAGGCATTCCCTTCATGTCTGTTGGAGCCAAACCTACTCGAACAGAGGCTTTGGACTATTACCGAAGGGTTTACCAACTTTTCCAACTAAACGTAAACCTGTATGAAACCGTCAACACCCTTCAAAAAGAGGGGGCTCTTTTTTCCGTTCAAACCTCTAAAGGATCTTATTTGAGTCGAAAAATTGTTTTGGCAACAGGCTTTTATGACCTGCCCAACCTGATGGAGGTACCGGGGGAAGAACTTCCAAAAGTGTTGCACTATTACAAGGAGCCCTGGCCTTTTATTGGTCAAAAAGTACTGGTGGTAGGCGGAGCCAACTCTGCGGTAGATGCAGCCTTGGAATGCTGGCGCAAAGGTGCCCAAGTGAGCATGGCACTACTCGGTGAAGAGGTAGATGCTAATGTCAAATACTGGGTACGCCCGGACATTGTAAACCGGATCAAGGAAGGCTCCATCCATGCGATCAAGAACTCAAAAGTTGTTGAAATTCTTCCCACTGAGGTTCGTTTATCGACCCCAGAAGGAGAAATTCGGGTATCCAACGACTGGGTGCTTGCCTTGACCGGATACAAACCCAACTTTGGCCTTTTGGACCAGCTGGGTGTCCAACTCAGCCTAGACGAAAAGCGACAGCCCTGCTACGATCAGACCAACCAGGAGTCCAATGTCCCGGGAGTGTACCTTGCAGGGGTAGTCTGCGGAGGACTCAATACCCGAGAGTTTTTTATCGAAAACAGCATCTCCCATGCGGAAGCAATCATTCAGGACATATTGAAGAAATAAAAATTGCAAAAAGGAGTATTGCCTATTGCAAATAAGATATTTAGATGTAACTTCCTGAAAACTAAACGAAAACATGGCGGCTGTCTGGAGAATTCGATGGAATGAACAACGAACTGAATCAATTGAGATTCCTCCCAAGGAGTACCATTTTTTCAGTCATGCCCCTGCGATAGTGGCCGAAAGCCAAGCAAAATACGGGGAGGCCACGCTAGATTTTCACGAGACTAGCCTGATTTTTGACTACTTGGACTTTAATTCCCAAGAGATCGCTGAGCTTCTCGAGGTGGATCCCAGTACGCTTTTCCGCTGGAAAAAGGAAGACCGAAAGCTCAGCAAAGGGATTTCCAAAAGCCTTTTGGAGATCGACCTTATCCTAGCCAAAGGCATCCGGATCTTTGGTTCCGAGGAGAAGATGTCAGCTTGGCTACAGCTCCCCAATGAAGCGCTTGGACAGCAAAAGCCGATAGACCTATTCAAAAACCCCTACCAGATTGCCCAAGTGGATCAAGTACTCGAGTCTCTTTCTTGGGGTAACGTGAGCTGATGCGCTATTTCCGATTGATCGAAAATCTTCCTGGCCGAGACCCGCTCGGCTTCGGGATGGGACCAGGTCGCTGGAATGTCAACGGTACACCAGTAATCTATGCCAGCTCAGTGAGTGCCTTGAATTTTTTGGAGCTACTATCCATAAAAGGTCCCATCGTCACCGAAAGTTCGTGGAAATTGGTAAGTCTAGAAGTGCTAGGACCCATCCCCGAATTGGAAGTGGATGACCTTCCTATAAGTTGGAAAAATCGCCCCTATCCCAGAACAACTCAAGAATTGGGTTCCATCTGGGCGAAACGGGAACTCTCACCCTATTTAAAAATTCCTTCCTGCCGCATTCCTTTGGCTAATTTTTCCCAGGAACACAACCTGCTGATCAACCCCCTGCATCCCGAATTTAAGGAAAAAATAAAGGTGATAGACGCCTGGGATGTGAGCTTTGAAGTTAACCGCTAACTCAAGAATTAGCCTCGGTAATCAAGCGCAAACCATCCAAGGTCAGGTTGCGGTCGACCGCGTCAAATACCCCATCCAAATTGGTGAGAATGGAAGATAGCCCTCCCGTGGCTATTACGGTGAATTTCAGCCCTGTTTCCAACTGAATCGCTTCCAACATTCCTTTGATCAATCCGGTATACCCATGCAGCACTCCCGCCTGAATGGCATGTATTGTATTTTTCCCAAGGACGGAGTCAGGCAACTTCAATTCCACCTCGGGCAACTTAGAAGTATTCATAAAAAGTGCCTTGATGGCTGTTTGGAGCCCAGGAACAATGCTTACTCCCAGCACTTCTCCCGCTTGATCTATAGTCGTGAAGGTAAGGGCCGTACCAAAATCAACGACTACGACAGGACCTGCGACCCGGGTGTATGCCGCCATCACATTGCACATCAAGTCTGTCCCGATTTCATTCGGTCGGAGAGTACGAACTGGTAATTTGGGGTAGCTAGTTGCCTGAATTTGGTAAGGCCGCTTGCCAAAAAACTGCACACAAAACTGTTCGATGATGTCGTTGATCTCTGGAACTACTGAGCTAAACCCGATTTTTTCAATTTGCGCTACGGAGATCCCGTGCTCCAAAAAATACAGCGGTACTTTCTTGCTCAGCTGAGAAATCAATTGAGGCGCTTTTGTTTCCAGTCGAAACTGATTCGTCCACTTTCCTCCCTTGGAATCATAGAGTGCAAAAACTACGTTGGAATTGCCCGCATCAATGGCTAAAAACATCTTCGTATCTGATTTTATATAAATTAGGGGCATAGTTAGCAAATAATCAACTCTCCAACCTTAAAAACACATGTATTCCCTAAGAGAAGGACAGAAATCAGACCTCCCCCGCGTGCTGGAACTTATCCAAGAGCTTGCGCTGTATGAAAAAGCACCGGAGCAAGTGACCAACACGCTGGAACGAATGGAAAAGGAAGGGTTTGGCCCGCAGCCGGTCTATGGATTCTATGTTTGCGTGAAAGACAGCAGCCAAGAAATCATTGGAATCGCCGTCTATTACTACCGCTACTCCACCTGGAAAGGAAAAAGATTATACCTCGAAGATATCGTAGTTACAGAATCCGAAAGAGGAAATGGGGCAGGCAAACTCCTTTTTGATCGGGTGATGGCCAAATGCCTCGAAGAAGACTGCAGTGGAATGATGTGGCAAGTACTGGATTGGAATGCTCCTGCGATCAACTTTTACAAAAAGTATGATGCACTTCTGGAGGCAGGATGGCTCAATGCTCACCTCCAAGATTACGAGATTAAAAAATTGCTGCAGTCCTAAATCGGAGATCCAGGCCCCTCCGCTTCTAGGCATCAAAAAAATTAAGACTACCTTTGTGTCATGAAAACAAAAGCGTTTAGCGTAGTCTACGAAGACAATCACCTCCTTGTGGTCAATAAGGCGGCAGGAATCCTAGTCCAAGGAGACAAAACAAAAGACAAAACTCTGACGGATTATTGCAGAGAATACATCGCAAAAAAATACGAAAAGCCTGGAGCAGTTTTCTTGCATCCCATCCACCGACTGGATCGACCAGTGAGTGGATTGGTTGCCTTTGCCCGAACCTCCAAAGGACTGGAGCGAATGATGGAACTCTTTCGCAAGCGAGACATTCACAAAGTATACTGGGCCCTAGTCAAACGAAGACCCAAAGAGGAAATGGGTAAATTGACCCATTGGCTCACGAAAGACGAAGTTAAAAATTTTGTTACCGCCCATGACCAAGAAGTAGAAGGCTCCCAAAAAGCAGAGCTTAACTACAAAGTACTGGGCCATATGAATGACCACTACCTGTTGGAAGTTCGCCCCATCTCAGGCAGACCCCACCAAATTCGCGTACAACTGGCGTCTATGGGTTGCCCTATTCGCGGGGATTTGAAGTATGGTTTTGCTAAGCCCAACCCTGATGCAAGCATCAACCTGCATGCCTTCCACCTGGTCTTTGAACATCCCATCAAAAAAGAAAAACTCTTCCTTCGTGCTGCCCTCCCTGAAACTGAATTCTGGGAGCAGTTCCTCGAACTCGAACAAGTAAAAGCCAAGGATCAGCATTTGGATAATACGTTTTCGGGGTGAGAAAGGGAAAGACGAAATACCTGCCTGCGGTAGGCAGGCGAGCTACGAAATACAGTATTTGAACTAATGTCGAACGCCGGATTCCGAATTTTGAACGCCGAATTCGGGGAAACTAGTTTCTAGTGTCATTAGGCATCTAAGTTTCTTGGCTCTTGCTTCTTGTTTCTCAAATTAGACTCGCTACGGGAACTTAACTAACTCATGAAAAATTACCTCCTCCTATTTAGTTTTCTGCTAATTCTCAGTGCATGCACCGCACAGAACTCTCCGAAGACCATCTACATCGTTCGCCATGCCGAAAAGCAACTTGAAGGTCAGGACCCGGAACTCGCCTATGTGGGTGGGGTTCGTGCCAAAAAACTTGCACAGATTCTAGAGAAAAAAGGGATCAAACGGGTCTTGTCTACTAATTACACACGAACTAGAAATACCGCTCAACCTACTGCTGCAGCGGCAGGACTGGTAGTGGAATATTATGATCCCAAAAATCAAGAGGCTTTTGTGAGCGACATTCGAAGCAGTGAAGGCAATATCCTAGTTGTGGGCCATAGCAATACGGTCAGCCAGCTGGCCAATGCATTTGTAAGTGAAGGGGAGAAATTTGCAGACTTGACCGACCTGGAGTACGACTTTATCTATATCGTGACCTTAGAAAAAAATGGGGCTAAAGTATTGCGGAAAACCTACAAGGATTTTTAAGCCACGCAACTTTTAGTGTAGTTCTTAAGAGACCAGCAAGGCAAAAGCCTTGCTGTTTTTTTTAGGCGCTTTCCTTCCCCTTCTTTTTGTCCCCTTTCCTGAGTACATTTCGTGTAGGTGTCAAACGCATGAATCGAGAAAAAAACCTGCAGCAGCTGCAAGACAAAACCAAGGTCTGGGACATCGCCGTCATCGGAGGTGGGGCCTCGGGCTTGGGCGTGGCCTTGGATGCAGTCTCAAGAGGCCTATCTGTTGCCCTTTTTGAAAAGGCCGACTTTGCAAAAGGCACTTCCAGCAGAAGCACCAAATTGATTCATGGCGGGGTGCGCTACTTGGCACAGGGACAACTTTCCCTAGTGTTTGAAGCACTTAAAGAGCGTGGGCTCTTGCTTAAAAACGCCCCACACTTGACCCACAAACAGTCCTTCCTCATTCCTATTTATTCCTGGTGGGACAGAATCCAATACAGCATCGGGCTGAAACTCTACGACTGGATGGCCGGCAGCCTCAGCCTCGGCCCTTCCAAATTTATCTCCAAAGAAGAAACCATTTTACGCCTCCCCCATCTTCAAACCGACAGACTCCAAGGAGCAGTTTGCTACTACGATGGACAGTTTGACGATGCTAGACTTGCCATCCACCTTGCACAAACGGCTGATGAACTTGGGGCTTGCCTAATCAACTACGCCAAAGTCACTGGGCTCAGCAAAGACCCAGCCGGCAAACTCACGGGACTAAAAGTTCAGGACATAGATCAAAAGGAAAACCTTCAAATCCAAGCTAAAATGATCGTCAATGCCACGGGCGTCTTTGCGGATAAAATCCTGCAACTCGACAACCCAAGTGCCTCCAAGACTATACAACCCAGTCAAGGAATCCACCTAATCCTAGACCTGGAATTCTTGGGAGGAACAGACGCGCTGATGATTCCCAAAACCAAAGATGGGCGCGTGCTTTTTGGAGTCCCTTGGCACAATAAACTCTTGCTTGGCACTACAGACACCATTCGAGAGAAGCCCAAGCTAGAGCCAGAAGCTCTACAGCAGGAAATTGACTTTGTGCTGGAAACAGCAGGCAACTATTTGACTAGAAAGCCTACAAGAACGGATGTACAAGCTGTTTTTGCCGGCCTTCGTCCACTTGCTAGGCCAGAGGAAGGAAGCACAAAAACCAAGGAAATCTCCCGATCTCATAAAATCATTGTCTCTCCAAGTGGACTAGTGTCCCTCATCGGAGGAAAATGGACCACCTTCCGAAAAATGGGAGAAGATACGGTTGCTTATTTTACCCGAATCACTGGCCAAGTCCTGCCTAAAAGCAAGACCTCTACCCAGAGAATTCACGGCTGGACAGCAACCCTTCCGGTAGGACACTGGGGTATTTATGGTTCGGATGCCGAAAAAATCAAAGCCCTGGCCAACCGGAACACCAATTGGCAGGAACGCATTCATCCCCAGTTCCCAAATATTCTAGCCGAGGTGGTCTGGGCCTGCGAGCAGGAAATGGCCCTCACGGTAGAAGATGTGCTTTCTCGGAGAATCCGAATGCTCATCCTGGACCCAGAAGCCGCGTTGGCCTCTGCAGAAACTGTAGCCCGAACCATGGCTGGAGTACTCGACAAGGAGGAGGAATGGATTACCACTGAATTACTTAATTTTAGAAAGATCGCTGCAAAGTATTTGATTTCGAAACACTAAATTCAAACCAACATTACCAGCCCAATCGCCCAAAATGCCTGTTGACAAACCCTATATTTTAGCCTTAGACCAAGGCACTACCAGTTCCCGAGCCTTGATTTTCAATCAAAAAGGAGAAATTGTTTCCCTCGCTCAAAAGGAATTTACTCAATTTTTTCCCCAGCAGGGTTGGGTGGAACATGATCCAGAGGAAATCTGGTCTAGCCAGTCCACTGTACTGGTAGAGGCCCTACTCCAAAAATCGATTCGCCCAGACCAGATAGCTGCCATCGGTATCACGAATCAGCGAGAGACCACCATTGTATGGGATCGGAAGACGGGCAAGGCCCTCTACAATGCGATTGTCTGGCAGGACCGCCGCACTGCAGCCTATTGTGATGCGCTCAAAGAAAAAGGGGTGGCCAACCAAATCGCAGAAAAAACAGGCTTAGTCATCGACGCCTATTTCTCTGCCACCAAAATTCGTTGGATTCTTGATCAGGTCCCCGGGGCTCAGCAGCGCGCAGAAGCGGGAGAATTGGCTTTTGGAACAGTGGACAGCTGGTTGATCTGGAAGTTGACTGCTGGAAAAAGCCACTTAACCGACATCACGAATGCCAGCCGTACGCTGATTTTCAATATTCATACGCAACAATGGGATCAGGAGCTGCTGGCCTTGTTCAACATTCCTGCTTCTATGCTCCCAGAGGTAAAAAGCTGCAGTGAGGTATTCACCGAGACGGCGGGAGATGTGCTCAACACCAAAATCCCAATTGCTGGCGTGGCCGGTGATCAGCAGGCAGCACTTTTTGGGCAACTTTGCACCCAGCCTGGCATGGCCAAAACCACCTACGGCACCGGCTGTTTTCTGGTGATGAATACTGGAAAGGTAGCCGTTCGCTCCCAAAATCAGCTCCTTACTACAGTGGCTTGGAAGATTGGGAATGAAATCAACTACGCCCTAGAAGGATCGGTATTTATTGGAGGAGCAGCCATCCAATGGCTTCGAGATGGGTTGAAGTTATTTGCCGATGCCAAGGAAACCGAAAAGCTGGCCACCAGCGTCCCTGGTAACGATGGAGTCTATTTCGTTCCTGCGCTTGCTGGATTGGGTGCACCGCACTGGGATCAGCAGGCCCGAGGAGCCTTTTTTGGAATTACCCGAGGCACCACTACGGCACATTTCACTCGCGCCGCCCTGGAGGCCATCGCTTACCAGGTCTTCGATGTGCTGAAGGCCATGGAAAAGGACTCGGGCAAACCCACGCAAGAGCTCCGCGTTGATGGTGGGGCCACCGCCAATAACTTCCTGATGCAGTTTCAAAGTGACCTGTTGAATTGTGAAATCAAGCGTCCCATGATCATTGAGACCACGGCACTAGGTGCCGCATTTTTGGCTGGATTGGCAGTAGGCTTCTGGAAAAATCAGGAGGAACTCCAAAAACTATGGCAGCCAGACAAGACCTTTTCTCCAGCGATGGAGGAAAGCAAACGAGAAAAATTAGTACATTTTTGGCATAAAGCAGTCGAACGAACTAAAATCTGGGAAGAATGAATCCACTAGTAGCAGAATTGATAGGCACCGCAGTGGTGCTTCTTTTAGGAACAGGCGTAGTTGCCAACGTGATCTTGCCCGGCACCAAAGGAAATGGGGGCGGACTCATCGCCATCACCACCGCATGGGCATTTGCAGTTTTCTGTGGAGTAGTCATCGCTGGACCTTCCAGCGGAGCGCATCTTAACCCAGCAGTGACGATTGGATTGGCTGCTGTGGGCAAATTTGATTGGGCCTTGGCTCCAGGGTACATCTTGGCACAATTTGGCGGAGCGATGCTCGGCTCGGGATTGGCCTGGGCGATGTACAGACACCATTTTGACATGACGGATGACCCTGGATTGAAAAGAGGGGTCTTTTGTACAGATCCTACGGTACGTAATTTCTCAACCAGTGTGCTCTCTGAAGCACTTGGAACTTTTGTATTGGTTTTTGTGATCCTTTACATCGCAGGAGCCAAACTCGAAGACTCTGACAATACTGTCGTTGGATTAGGTTCCATTGGTGCACTTCCAGTGGCCTTGCTCGTTTGGGCAATTGGCCTTGGTTTAGGTGGACCTACGGGCTATGCCATCAATCCTGCCCGTGACCTTGGCCCTAGAATCATGCATCAACTTTTGCCTATCAAAGGCAAGGGAGACTCAGATTGGGGCTATGCATGGGTTCCTGTAGTTGGCCCCATCCTAGGCGCATTATTGGCTGCAGGGTTATTTCTTGTGGTAGGAAATTAGTTGTAATTCATTTAGACCATGACCAAAGAGCCTGCCATCAAACTGTTTGAAGAAAAGGAAGTGCGCAGCATTTGGGATGCCGAACAGGAGAAATGGTATATCTCGATTACTGACGTAATTGAAATTTTAACTGGTAGTCCAAGACCGAGAAAATATTGGAATGCTCTAAAAACTAAGCTAAAAGCTGAAGGAAATGAGTTGTCCCAAAAATTGGGACAACTGAAAATGCAATCAGCCGATGGAAAGTTCTACAATACCGATGTTGCAGACACCGAACAGCTTTTTCGTTTAATACAATCCATTCCATCGCCCAAAGCAGAGCCCTTTAAACTATGGCTTGCACAGGTAGCAGCAGAACGATTGGATGAAATGCAAGATCCAGAATTGAGTATAGATCGGGCTTTGGAGCAATACCTTAAACTGGGTTACTCTGAAAACTGGATCAACAACGATTGAAAAGCATTGAGATACGCAAAGAACTCACCGATGAATGGAAAAAACGAGGCTTGAAAGAAGGGGTGCAATTTGCTACGCTTACCGATATTATCACCAAAGCCTGGAGCGAGAAAACCACAAAAGAGTATAAGGTCCTTAAAGGATTAAAAAAGGAGAATTTGAGGGATAATATGACCAATACCGAGTTGATTTTAAACATGTTGGCAGAAGCATCTACAAAAGATATCTCGGCTGCCACCAATCCAAAAGATTTTGAAGAAAATAAAGAAGTGGCCAAGCAAGGCGGAAATGTAGCTAAAGTGGCAAGGCTGGAATTGGAAGACAAAACAGGTAAAAAAGTCGTCACCTCTTTAAATGCCAAAGATACTTTGAAAGCACTGCCTGAAGAAAAGAATAAACCCAAAAAGGATAAGGGAGAATAGAAGACTATGAAAGCCAACGAACTACAAAAAAAGCAGCAAACAGGAATTTAGTAGTTCAACTCCTTAAAAATTAAACCACATAGGAGGCACATAGAAAAAAGAGGAGGGTCTAAAGGTTGGCTTCAAACTTGAGTAATGGGTACTAAATAACCCTTTTGTGCATATGTGGTTTTTCAAATTTCAGTGGCCAGGTTAATAAGTTAAACCACCAAGAGAAGAATCAAAAATAGGAAACCCTATTGTGCCTATGTGGTTTTTTTCTGTTGTGGTTTATTTTCTAAAATGGTTGAAAGAAAAGCCTAAACCCGCACTCGCTCTCCGATCCAAAAAATTCCCGTACTGGAGAAGGTGGAAATACCTTCAGGAACTTCTAGTTGGGTCAGGTAGCACACTGGAAAAAGTAAGGTTCCATCGGCATTGGATACCTCCACCGGCTGATTTTCAGAAGCCAAAAGGCGGATTTCAGCAGGGACAAACCACTTGGAAAACTTCCCTCCTTTCACCGGGTAATATTTCCAATCCCCATCCAATAAGGTAAGATCTAAGTGATGAATCTTTTCTTCCAATTCCTGGTGATTTTGGTGATTGAAACCCACCAGATGCACTCCTTTGTGTTGGGAGGCTAGGAGGTAATGGATTCCTTCCTCCAAAGTACTTCCGGTCGAAACTGTCAAAAATCGAAGGGGATACTGCTCTTCAAGCAAGTGCCTATTTTCAGTTTGGAATTCTAAAGTACCCAAAACCACATCGATTTTAATTCCCCAGCTGAGTACTACCTCCACCGCTTCTTGAGCGACTAGCAGGGTTGGAGACCATTCGAGAAGTGGGGCAACCGTCTCAAAGGAGATTCCATCCACCTCCAAGATAAATACGGCTGGCTCCTGCTGCTCCTTAACAAAGTGGTGGCTAGACATCAGCTCCAGAGATTTTGGTAAAAGCAAAACACATTTTCATGGGCCAATTTCCGAAGCTGCCCCTCAGACAACTCCTGACTCAAGTGGGTAAGGATGCTGGGATACTTGCTTGCATTTTCGGCCAAGGGAAAATAAATCGGGTGACGGCTTGGGTTTGGGAAATCTTGGGTGTAGAAAAAGTCTGCCCCAAAGGCGATGGCCTCTTCATTGAGTTTGGAGCCATAGATAATGTGTTCAAATAGTCTTTCTGGCTGCTCACTATCCAAAAAGGCGCGAAGAAAATTAACTCCAATGATCCCTCCACGATGAATGATCTCTTGGGCAAATTCGTCTGTCAAATTCCGCTTATGTTCCCAAATCCTCCGGAAATTGGAATGGCTGGCGAGAATGGGAATGGGCAGGTGATGCCGGTCAATGTGATTCAAAATCCCCTCCGCCAACAAGTCGGAAGTATGTGAAAGGTCTACCGGAATCCGCTTGCCTGCTAGGTAGTCGAGCAAGCGTTTGCCATCGGCTTTCAATCCAATTCCTTCCGTATAGTTGCCTCCACCAAAACGATTTTCGGTATGGTGGGTCAGACTGATGTAGGCGAGTTTGCCCACCTTTTCTAGCAATGCATCAAACTGAGCATAAATTTCCTTCCAAGTAGCCGTTGGAGTACCAATCCCGGCAGCATTCTCAATGGAAGCAATAATTCCCAGTTGCTCAGTAGCTTCTAACTTCTGCTGAAAGGCCGCATCCCATCGGCAAACCGTCTCGGTATGGTCTTCCAGAAGCTTCACAAAAAGGTCTGCCTGCCGACTTGCCAGCTCCATGCTTTCGGGATGCACATCCGTGTAGATGGCCAGCACTTGGGCTCGTACCCCGCCGGCTTTTAACCAAGGAAAAGCACAAGCAATTTGATCCGGATCAAAGGGATCTGCCTTTGGAATCTTCGCCATAAAGGAAAGTAAATCACAATGAAGGTCCGCAACAGGAAAGTGCATAGTCGATGGGGTCTTGATGCAAATTAAGCCAAAAAAAGGACAGCATGGCTGCTGCGCTTAGGACTTTGAAACAGTTTGTAGGTATCTTTCGAAAAAACTAGAAGCCAAGGATAGACCTTAGAATTTCATTCAGCTTGCAATTCAATATAGCTTCCCAAACAAACCTCGAGTAGCATTGATTATAAGAATAGACACCCTATATCCCGTCCCACAATGACCCCGTCCCACAACTATCAATACAGCGAATCTTTTGCCAAAGAACTGGATGCATTGGATCCCTTGGCACATTTTAGATCCCGCTTTCACTTTCCAAAGATCGAAGGAAAAGATGCGCTCTACTTTTGTGGCAATTCGCTAGGACTACAGCCAAAAACCGCTGCAGCCTACTTAGAAAAGGAGTTGGCCGCTTGGGCAAATATGGGGGTAGATGGGTATTTTCATGGGGAGGATCCTTGGTATTCCATAAGAAATAAATCAAAACCAATTTTGGCTCATATCCTTGGTGCTTTGCCAGAGGAGGTGGTAGCCATGAATTACCTTTCAGTCAATTTGCACCTCTTGATGGTTTCCTTTTACCAGCCTAGCCCTACTCGATTTAAAATCATCGTGGAAGGCGGAGCTTTTCCATCGGATCAATACATGCTGGAAACCCAAATCAAGTTTCATGGACTAGATCCAAAAGAGGTGTTGGTGGAGCTTCAGCCTGGGTCTGGTGAACACACCTTGCGGACCGAGGATATCGTAGCAGAAATCAAAAAGCAAGGCAGTGCCTTGGCTATGGTCAACATGGCTGGAATCCAATATTACACGGGGCAACTTTTCGACATCCAAGCCATCACCCAAGCGGCTCATGAGGTGGGCGCGTTGGCAGGATTTGATTTGGCCCATGCGGCAGGTAATGCCCCCCTCCAACTTCATGACTGGAAGGTGGACTTTGCCACCTGGTGCAGCTACAAGTACCTGAATTCTGGACCGGGCAATGTCTCCGGGATCTTTGTTCACGAGACCTATGCTGACCGAGCAGACCTTCCTCGGTTTGCAGGATGGTGGGGACATCAGGAAGACGAGCGCTTCAAAATGGAAAAGGGATTTCAACCCATGCATGGAGCCGACGGCTGGCAACTCGCTTGTTCCAACGTCCTAGCTTTGGCAGTGCACCAAGCTTCTTTGGAACTGTTTCAAGAAGCAGGCATGCCTGCCATTCGTGCAAAAAGCATTCAGCTAACCGGCTACTTGGAATATTTGATTGAAGAGATTAGTGGCGATTCTGGGGTATTGGAGATCATTACCCCAAAAAATCCAGCCGAGCGAGGATGCCAATTGTCCTTGTTGATCCACAAAGGAGGCAAAGCCGTTTTTGACGAATGGTACGGACATGGAGTGGTGGGAGATTGGAGAAATCCAAACGTGATCCGCTTGGCTCCGGCGCCGCTCTACACCAGCTTTCAGGATGTGTACCGCTTTGCTCGCGTGCTGGAGCAATCGCTAAAGAAGTTCGCCTAAAAAATCCTATCCGCTAGCCTTAACTTATTCCAGCAAAAAGCCCTAATTCAATTTATGAACTAGGGCTTCTTTTTTTACATGTCAAACAGGGTTCCGCTAGCCCCCGTTGGTTTTATTTTGAGGTGCTTGTAGGCGAGTTCGGTGGCCATTCGCCCCCGAGAGGTACGCTTGAGGTAGCCTTCCTGAATTAGAAAAGGCTCGTACACCTCTTCGATGGTTTCCGCTTCTTCCCCGCAAGCGGTAGCAATGGTTCCCAATCCTACAGGTCCTCCTTTGAATTTTTCAATGATGGTCATCAGGATGCGGTTATCCATTTCGTCCAAGCCATTTTCGTCTACATCGAGCGCATTTAGCGCTATTTTGGCAATCTCCAAGGTGATCGTTCCGTTGCCTTTGATTTCGGCAAAATCCCGCGTTCTGCGTAGAAGCATGTTGGCAATTCGAGGCGTACCCCGACTTCGGCGGGCCAGTTCATAGGCGGCTACTTCATCAATAGGAGTTTGCAAGATGCCCCCTGAGCGCAGCACAATATCGGTGAGCAACTTGGCATCGTAGTATTCCAAACGGGAGTTGATCCCAAAACGTGAGCGAAGTGGGGAGGTGAGCAGACCGGAGCGAGTAGTGGCCCCGATGAGGGTAAAGGGATTGAGTGAGATTTGAACCGAACGGGCGTTTGGACCACTATCCAACATGATGTCGATTCGGTAATCCTCCATTGCAGAATAGAGGTATTCCTCTACGATGGGATTGAGTCGGTGAATTTCGTCAATGAATAAGACATCTCCTTCTTCCAAATTGGTCAGGAGACCTGCCAAGTCCGAGGGCTTGTCCAATACTGGACCAGAGGTGATTTTGATACCTGCCTGTAGCTCGTTGGCGATAATATGACTGAGTGTAGTCTTCCCCAATCCGGGAGGTCCATGCAGGAGCACATGATCTAGGGGTTCATTTCTTTTTTTGGCAGCGTGAACAAATACGCGAAGATTTTCGATGATTTTGGCTTGCCCAGTAAAGTCTTCAAAGCTTAGGGGGCGTAAAGCACGCTCAAAATCCCGATCCTTGGGCCCTAATTGTTCTTCGTCTCCTGTCAAATAATCTTCTCTCATGTGGTGTGCGCTAGCTACAAATATAGCTAATATGATTATCCGCAATCCTACCGGTGACTCAATATACGATTGAATTACTGCGGATAATCGTCCATTGACGACCGTCCACGGTTAACAGCCCACCTTCTTGAACTTCAAACCTTATTTTCTCTCGTTACTGGTAACAAAACGGATATCCACAATAGAAAAAACCCGAAGGGCTGGGGATCTGAATCTTTCGCAGAAGGTTAAAGAAAAAGGTACTAATTTTGTTTGAAATTTCCATCCCAGATGAGTCCGAACGCAAAGAAAAATATCCTCTATTCCTTAGTCCTGTTGAGCTTGGTGCTGATTGTCTATTTGTATAGAAATAGCACCGGGAGTACAGCTTCTAGCGAGGAAGCGGCTCGGAAAAATGGATTGATCAGCTTGCAAGGAGAGTTTTTGGAACAGCCCTATCTTTTTTTGTACCATCCGGAGCGGGCAACTGTAAAGGCCAAACTTGACTCCCTACTTACCCATCAAAGCAAGTTGTATGGGATGGATTCCCCAAGTTCAGCGCTGTACCAACTCAATCGTCAAGATACAATCCCCAAGCCTTCCAAAGACCTCCTGGCGCTACTCCGAATGGTAAGCCAAGATTCCAAAAATTCTGAAAATTGCTGGGACCCCAGCTCTGGGATGCTCTACGAAGGATGGAATTTTTCTTCCTCAAGAGCAACGATTAAGGATAGTGTAGACATTTCTGCCCTTTTGGGGAATGTAGGAATGTCCAATTTTATTTTGAGCGACACCCTAATTCGAAAAGCAAAATCTGGATTTAAAGTCAACCTCTCAGATTACGGCCAAACCCTCGCTCTGGCTCAGGTAGCACTCCTTCTTCAAAAGCTAGGCATTCAAAACTTCTTTTTACAAGTTGGAAAATACACCCTAGCAAAAGGGGTCAATGAGCGACAAGAACTGTGGAAGCTAAAAACAAAGTACCCTGACAGCCTGGGTGTAGCTCAGGAAGGATGGGTTGCTTTACAAAACCGAGGGGCGGCCACGGCTGGAGATTTTACACAATCCTACAAACAGGATTCGTTGCGAAAAGCATGGGTGTTGGATCCACGAACAGGCTATCCCGTCAACCATGGGCTTCTCCAAACCACTGTGTTGGCAAAAACCCCAAAAGAAGCTGCTATTCTTGCGCAATCGCTACTGGTTCGTGGTTGGCAAGATGCAATCCGGATCGACTCAGCACGTAAGGACATCGAGATGATTTTAATCTACAATGAAAAAGGAAAGGGGCTTAGCCTGTACGTAAGTCCTGAACTTAAATCTTTCCTCTCCTTCCCAATTCAATAAATTGGTTTATGCAATATTGTTGCGCCACATAGTGCAACATTGTTGAATTTTTATACCTTTGTAAAAAATTCCTTTACTGAGTTCACAGAAAGGTTTTCCCTATGGCGCTAAATTTTATTCTTCTATTTTTCACGGCGCTGCTAGCTGGACTCTTAGTCTTTATCACCCCAGTACTCAAAGAAAAATACTTCAAGCTGGTGCTCGTATTTGCGGGTTCTTACCTTTTCTCCATCACCATCTTGCATATTTTGCCCGAATTATTTTCGGGTTCCTACAATCCCAGCCGCATGGGAGTGTACATCCTGGTCGGCTTTCTATTGCAGCAGCTTTTAGAGTTTTGGTCTGCAGGAATCGAGCATGGCCACATTCACAAACACGAGTCTGCTACCTACAAAGGCGTATTTACGTTGATGATAGGCTTATTTATCCATGCTTTTTTGGAAGGCACGCTCTTGTCACATGGTGATTCATCCACGCAACAAGGCCTTGCTTTGGCTCAGGAGCACAGCGATAAAACAGTCCTTCTCGGTATTCTGATGCACAAAGGACCTGCAGCATTTGCGCTAGCGGCTGTTCTCGGCGCCTCACTTTCTAAAAAATGGACCCTTATCCTGCTCACCATTTTTGCGCTTGCATCCCCTCTCGGCATGCTTTCCAGCGCCTTCTTTATCAATCAGGGCATTCTTTCTACCGAGGGAATCGGCATTTTGTATGGACTAGTTACAGGGGGCTTTCTGCATATTTCTACGACCATATTTTTTGAAAGTAGCCCACACCACAAGTTTCAGCTCAACAAGCTGGCTATTACCTTTTTGGCGGCAGCCTTAGCCTTCGCATCGGAATACTTGATTTGATTTTTTCTTTTTGAATTGGCACCCGTTCCGCTCATCTGATCGCATCCCCTGTTTTACAAGACTTATTTTCAAGGACTTGACTGCATCACCGAAGAGGTCAGGCTTCAAAAATTAAACCGACTTATGGCCTATAAGTGATGCCGCCTTTGGAAAAAAGGTCTTTTCCTTCTAATTTTTAGGTTATATTTCTTCCATCAAAAAATCGGCATTACTTTTTTTTGATGAGCCCAAAATTAAACCTAGACTAACCGTCACCACCATGTCACCCTCTCCCACAAAAATGGAGCAGTATTGGAAAAAAAACCTCCAAACGCTCGCAATCTTACTTTTTATTTGGTTTATCGTCTCCTTTGGATGTGGAATTCTATGGGTAGAAGAGCTCAACACCATCCGAATTGGAGGCTTCAAATTAGGATTTTGGTTTGCTCAGCAAGGGGCCATTTACGCTTTTCTCGTGTTGATATTTGTTTATGTTGTTCGGATGAATAAGCTGGACAAGGAATTTAATGTGAACGAAGACTGATATGGATTTACTCGCCTGGACCTACTTACTCGTTGGACTTAGCTTTGCACTTTACCTTGGCATTGCCATTTGGAGTCGTGCGGGATCTACCGAAGAATTTTACATTGCTGGTGGAGGAGTTTCTCCTCTCGCCAACGGCTTGGCCACGGCTGCAGACTGGATGTCTGCCGCTTCCTTCATGTCAATGGCAGGCATCATTTCCTTTTCAGGATACGATGGCTCTGTCTACCTGATGGGCTGGACCGGAGGCTATGTATTGCTTGCGCTACTGCTCGCCCCTTACCTTCGGAAATTTGGAAAATTCACGGTTCCTGACTTTGTCGGCGATCGCTACTACTCCAACAAGGCCCGTGTCGTGGCCGTCATTTGCGCCCTATTCATCTCCTTTACCTATGTAGCAGGGCAGATGCGCGGCGTGGGAATCGTCTTCTCCCGCTACCTCGAGCTCCCCATCGAATGGGGAGTAGTGATTGGCATGGCAATCGTGTTTTTCTATGCCGTGTTGGGCGGAATGAAAGGCATCACCTACACCCAAGTTGCCCAATACTGTGTGTTGATTTTTGCCTACATGGTTCCGGCCATTTTTATTTCCATGCAACTTACAGGAAATCCTATTCCACAACTTGGACTAGGCGGTGATGTAGCAGAGGGAGTCCCACTTTTGGACAAGCTAGATGGAGTGTTGGGTGACCTAGGTTTTTCTGACTACACCTCTGGCAAAAAAAGTATTCCTGATTTATTCATGATCACCTTGGCCTTGATGGTGGGAACAGCAGGCCTTCCCCATGTGATTGTTCGCTTTTTTACCGTTCCCAAGGTAAAAGATGCCCGACTTTCTGCTGGCTACGCCTTGGCATTTATCGCTATCCTGTATACTACTGCTCCTGCAGTGGCAGCATTTGGAATGTACAACATCATCCAGTCAACTTCTGAAAAACCTATCGACCAGCTCCCAGAATGGGTTCAAAACTGGCAACAAACAAAGCTGATCCAAATCGAAGATAAAAATGGAGATGGGCTGGTTCAATACCTCCCAGACCCTGCTTCCAACGAGCTAAAAATAGACAAGGACATCATGGTTTTGGCGGGGCCAGAAATAGCACAGCTTCCCGATTGGGTGGTGGGCTTGGTAGCCGCCGGAGCGATGGCTGCAGCCTTATCGACTGCAGCAGGCCTTTTGCTTGTTATTTCCACTTCCATATCGCGGGATCTATTCAAAACATTTCGTCCCGATATTTCGGATAAAAAAGAACTCCGGATTGCAAGGATCTCCGCCGCTGGTGCCGTGATTCTTGCTGGCTACTTTGGCATCAACCCTCCTGGCTTTGTAGCCGAAGTAGTTGCTTTTGCGTTTGGACTCGCCGCTTCCTCCTTCTTCCCGGTCATCTTGCTAGGAATATTTTCTACCCGTGTCAACAAGGAAGGAGCCATTGCAGGCATGCTAACTGGACTTGTTTTCACCATCAGCTACATTAGCTACTTCAAGTTTGTCCATCCCGAACTAAACACCGCCGAACACTGGTGGTGGGGAATTTCCCCAGAAGGAATTGGCTCCCTTGGAATGGCGCTTAACTTCTTGGTTTGCTTTGGCGTATCTTGGTTGACACCGCCTCCACCCAAAAAGGTGCAGGAACTGATCCAAGAAATTCGAATTCCAAAAGGAGCAGGACAGGCATCCAACCATTGATTTTCACCGCAACCTAATCAGAAGCATGAGCGACAGATTGCATACCCTAAGTGGGTACTTTCACGAATACCAAAAAAGTGTGGCACAGCCTGAAGAATTCTGGGCTCGAATTGCCGACTCCTTTCATTGGAAAAAACGCTGGTCCAAGGTCTTGGAGTGGAACTTCGAAACTCCCGATGTGCGCTGGTTTGTGGATGGTAAACTCAACCTCACTGAAAATATCTTTGAAAAAAACCTGTACACCCTAGGCGATCGACCGGCCATCATCTGGGAACCAAATGAGCCTGGAGAAGCAGGACGTACGCTTACCTACCGCCAACTTTTTGAAGAAGTCTGTCGCTTTGCCAACACCCTACTGTCCAAGGGCATCGTCAAAGGAGATCGCGTAATCGTCTACATGCCAATGGTACCCGAGGCGGCCATCGCCATGCTTGCCTGTGCACGCATCGGCGCGATTCACTCGGTGGTGTTTGCTGGTTTCTCCAGCACCTCCCTAGCCGACCGCATTCTGGACTGCAAAGCCAAGGCCGTGCTCACTGCAGATGGCAACTACCGGGGCAACAAAAAAATTAGCATCAAAGAAATCGTAGACGAAGCCCTCGAAAAAGCTCCCGTAGAAACGGTGATTGTCTACAAGCGTACCGGACAAGAAACTGCCATGCTTGCAGGGAGGGATTATTGGTGGCATGAAGCCCTAGAGGGGCAGTCGGCCGTCAACCAAGCCGCTGAAATGGATAGCGAGGACATGCTCTTTATCCTCTACACCTCTGGCTCTACCGGAAAGCCCAAAGGGGTGGTCCACACCACCGGAGGCTACATGGTCTACACCAAGTACTCCTTCGAAAATGTATTTCAATACATCCCAGGAGACGTGTACTGGTGCACCGCTGACATTGGCTGGATCACAGGACACTCCTACATCGTGTATGGCCCCCTACTCGCTGGCGCTACCACGCTGATGTTTGAAGGCGTGCCCACCTATCCAAATCCTGGACGATTTTGGGAGATTATTGAAAAGTACAAAGTCAATGTTTTTTACACTGCCCCAACAGCTATCCGAGCCCTTCAGGCCTTTGGAACCGAGCCCATTCAAGGGCACGACCTGAGCTCCCTCAAAGTCCTCGGCTCTGTCGGCGAACCCATCAACGAGGAAGCTTGGCATTGGTACCACAACCATATCGGCAAGGGAAAATGCCCGATTGTGGACACCTGGTGGCAAACCGAAACCGGCGGAATTATGATCTCCCCACTCGCGGGCATCACCCCCACCAAGCCCGCCTATGCTACCCTGCCACTGCCCGGCATTCAACTCAGCATTGTGGATGCAGAAGGCAAGGAGCTTCGCGGCAACTCAGTAGAGGGCAACCTTTGCATCGATTTTCCATGGCCATCCATGATCCGGACAACCTATGGGGACCACGAGCGCTGCAAGCAAACCTACTTTTCAACCTACAAAAACAAGTACTTTACCGGCGATGGAGTCAAGCGAGACCACGATGGCTACTACCGAATCCTGGGTCGAGTAGACGATGTTATGAATGTGTCCGGCCATAGACTGGGTACTGCTGAAGTAGAGAATGCAATCAACGAGCACCCTAAAGTGATCGAGTCTGCCGTGGTCGGCTTCCCACACGAAGTCAAGGGGCAAGGCATCTATGCCTTTGTGATCTGTGATTTGAGCAACCACAGCGAAGACAACCTGATTCAAGAAATCAAGGAAACCGTTTCGAAAATCATTGGCCCAATTGCTAAGCCAGACAAAATTCAAATTGTGCCTGGACTTCCTAAAACCCGCTCAGGCAAAATCATGCGGCGCATTCTACGGAAAATCGCCGAGGGTAGCTTAGACGGTATGGGAGATATCTCCACCCTCTTGGACCCAGAGGTAGTCGAAAAAATCAAAGCCGGTAGAAAATAAAAAAAGGCAGATCGGATGATCTGCCTTTTTTTAGTTAATTCTATGGCATTACTTACTTCCATTGAATGGCTGTCGTGGCTGTCGCTTTGAGTGGAATTGCCAGTCCGGTGGCTGTGGGATAAAAACCCAGTGGCACGATTTGCAGACCCTGAATCGATAGGTTGGCCACGGAGGTCTGCAAGGAAAGTCTCCCTTGAAGCCCTTTCAAACTCTCCCCAATGGTCTCCCCCAAAGGCATCTTCATCCGTTGGCTGAGTTGTCGGTGGATTTTCCCTTTTTTGATCATCGTGCCCAACATCGCTTTGGCACTGCCGCTATTCATGACAAAATCCAGGTTATCCACGCGCAGCACTTGCGTCGCTGGATCATAAACTGGTTGGCCTACTAGGAATAGTTCCCCAGTCAACTCCCCTCCCTTCGTGCTCACTGCTGTAAAGGCAACCGTGATCCCTATTCGATCGCCATAGGCTTGCGTACGGAATTGGGTAGCATTGAAACGGTAGGTTTTATTCATTGGGATGGACTGCCCACCAAACGATTTTTGAATCAGCGCATCCAGCTCTGGATAAGTCAACTCCAAAGGCAATTGAAGCTCAATTCGATTGCTTGCATCCGTGTTGGCTGAGATTTTGGGCAGCGGAGAGGCACGACTGGGAAGGGCTGTAGCAGGGTGTACTTGAACCTGTCCTTGGAAACCCAGATCCAGGTGCAAGCCCTTGTTTGGCTGGAAGTACTCCCGAAGTTTGACCGAATCAGGACGGATAGAAAGTCCTGTTTTCTTTCCTTCCACCTCCACGACCATCGGCTTGCCCACTTGATTCCAGACGGTCTCCATCAGGGGTTTGAGTGCGAGCAAATTCGGCTTGGAGGTGAGTTCCTGCTTTGCAAATCGGCGAATCTCTTGGCGAACTAGCGGGCTTAAATCCAGCTCAATCCCAAGCACAGAAAGTGCCATTTTACCACCCAAGTCCAAAAGTTCAAACTCAGAAATACCCAAATACCAGTTAGACTGAACTTGAGGATTGATCACAAAAACTGGAGCCAAGCTCTGGTTGATCTGTACCTTGGATTGTAGGAGATTTCGGAGTCCCCCTGGCTTTAAGCCTACTTCTCCTTGAATTTTAAGTGGAAACACTACCTCCAAACGCTGTTGATCTAATGCACGAAGCTGTATTTTACCGTTTCTTGAAAAGTCAAAATCTCCAACTAACCCGTTCCCTAGATCCATGCCCCGCCGTCGAAAAATCAGCGTTGGGGTTTCACGATTGGCCACTGCAGTAAGTGTCGAAAAAGGAATCTCTAGCGGTATATTCAAGGAAGATTTGGTAGTGGGAACTGTCGGCAGTGGTAAGCTTGCAGCAGGATCCAAAGACTTGCAGGAAACGGCTAGGATCCCTGTCCCAATCCAAAAAATTAAAGCTCTTTTAATTGTACTAGGGAAATTTGGCGCGGTCATTGTGCTTGAGAGTTCAGGAGATCTAGGTTACCTTTGTCAGGTGAACTACAAAAGTAGCGAAAAGAGTACATGAACTGGAACAAACTCACCTCAGAAGAGCAAATAGATCAAGTGATCACAGAAAGTGCCGAGAAGCCTGTGCTACTTTTCAAGCACAGTACCAGCTGCTCCATTAGCAGCATGGCCCTGGATCGTCTCTTGCGAAACTGGAAAACCGAGGACTCTGACAAAATCACCCCTTACTACTTGGATTTGATTGCTTTCCGATCGCTGTCCAATCTGGTGGCGGAGCGCTTTGGCATCCCTCATGAATCCCCTCAAGTCCTGCTCATCGAAAATGGCAAAGTGTTCTACCACGAAAGCCATTACGGAATTTCTTATGCGGAGATCATGAAACAAAGTTCTTGATTATCCGACTTTTAGACTGAAAATAAACCACTTATCCCTCAGAATTCCCACTCTAATTTTACTCCTCACCTCCATTAAACCTTTTACTCCCTGTTGGAGTCAAAGAAGGTGTACTACAACCAATTTATGAAAACTTACCAATTCCTTTTTCTTTTAATTTTTTCATTTCTTGTTGCACTTCCATCCTTTGGGCAGCGCCCAACCGACCAAGTCCGCCCCGAACGAAAGTTTACCGGCCAGGTAATGGATGGAACTGCAAAGAGACCCATGATCGGTGCCAATGTATTGATCAAAACCGTCACTGACTCCTTACTTCGCGGTACCGTAACGGGTGCTGATGGGCAATTTGAACTAGCAAGACCTTTTATTCCAGAGGTCAAACTTGAAATCACCTTCCTAGGATACAAAACCATCACCAAAATTCACAGCATGCGTGAGCCGGTGGAGCTTGGCGAACTGGTATTACTCGAGGACACCAAAGTTCTCGGAGAAGTTCTCGTGCAAGGGGTGAGTGTGGTAGGTGAGCAGAAAGGAGATACAACTTCCTTCAATGCCAATGCTTTCAAAACACAAACCAATGCACAGGCAGAAGATTTAATCAAAAAAATGCCAGGCATTACGATGCAGGGTGGGCAAATCCAAGCCCAGGGAGAGCAGGTTCAAAAAATCCTGGTCGACGGAAGAGAATTCTTTGGCAGCGATCCTAGCATTGCACTTCGCAACCTACCTGCAGATGCGATCGACCGCGTAGAAGTGCTGGACCAGCGCTCCGATCAAAGCCGACTTACGGGCTTTGACGACGGTAGCTACACCAAAACCATCAACATCATCCTTCGCTCCGATCGGAAAAATGGTTCCTTTGGAAGAACCTATGCAGGCTACGGCGACGATGACCGCTATGCTGCGGGGGGAAATGTCAACTTCTTCAAAGAGGATAAGCGAATTTCCATCCTGGGACTCTTTAACAACATCAACCAACAAAACTTCTCAAGCCAAGATCTTGCTGGATTAACAGCCAATGCCTCCGCAGGAGGTGGAATGGGTGGATTTGGCGGCATGCGAGGAGGACCTGGTGGTGGTGGCGGCCAATGGGGCGGTGGAGGAAATAATAATTTCCTTGTGGGCAACAGCGGCGGCATAGTTACTACCAATGCGGTTGGCCTAAACTATTCCGATAAATGGGGCAAAAAATTCAATGTATCCGGAAGCTATTTCTTCAACAATACCACCAATTCCCTTAGACAAACCACAAACAGGGAAACAGTAGTAAACGAAAGCCTTCGCCAATTTTACCAAGAAAATCTAATCAACACGGTAAAAAACAACAACCACAGAGCGAATGCGCGTATCGAGGGAGACCTCAATGCAAAGAATTCCATTGTCCTCACACCTAGTTTCTCCTTTCAGGACAACAGTACTTTTAGCGATCGGGATGCACTTACACGCACCAGCAGAGGAGATTCACTCTCTGCACTTCGGTCCATCACAGATGCCACAACATCGGCATTAAACTTGTCCAATAACCTGACGTACCGTTACAAATTCGATAAAAAAGGAAGAACCCTCTCTACAGAAGTGTTTACTGCCTGGAACAATCGTGACCAATTTTCAGAATTGGAAGCTGCTAGCAAGGATTTTAGAAGAAAAACACAGGATACTACCTTCCAAGAGACCAAATCCCTTAACAAAGGATTCAACTATCGCGTCAACCTGACCTTTACTGAGCAGCTGAGTGCCAAAGCGATCGGAACCTTTGGCTACCAAATCGGCAACAACAAAACAGCTGCCGATCAAAAGACCTATATCCTGGACTCGGAACGCAGAGCCCTGCTCGACACGGCCCTCAGCAATGAGTTTGACAATAAATTTATCACCCAGCGCCTGCGCTCTGGCTACGCATACAACAACCAGGCCTGGTCTGTCAACCTGAATCTAGATTACCAAAATGCACAGCTAAACAATCAGGCATTTTTCCCTACTGAAGGAATCTTCAATAGAAGCTTTAATAACATCTTACCTAGTGCAAATTTAAATTACCGCAATAAAGAAACTGGGTTCAGCTGGAGAGTACGTTACCGCACCAGCACCAATGAACCTAGCGTCAGCGATTTACAAAATGTGGTCAACAACCAGAATCCCCTTAACCTACGCGTAGGTAATCCAGATCTGGGCCAAAGTTACAACCACAATATTTTCGCGAACATCAGCAAAATCAATCTTGAAAAATCAAGAACCCTCTTCCTATTTGTCACCCATTCGGCAACTTCTGATTTTATAGGAAATAGCACCTTCTTGACTACCCGAGACACCCTGATCAACAACGAAATTCTTCTTCGTTCAGGTGGCCAACTTTCCCGACCAGTCAATTTGGACGGTAACATTCGATCTAGTTTCTTCTTGACCTATGGCGCGCCGCTTAAGAAATTGAAAACCCAATTTAACATGAATACTCGGGTGAGCTTCAACCGTACGCCGGGTATCATCAACGGGGTAACCAATCTAAACGACAACCTCACGCTAAGCCAAGGCCTGACCTTCAACTCCAACATCAGCCAGAACGTTGATTTCTCAATCAGCAGTACCGGCTCCTACAACATTGTCAACTCCTCCTTGCAGCGAAACTTAGAAAACAACTACTACCAGCAAGAATCTACAATGCGCCTCTACTTCTCTTCTAAGAATGGCAAGTTTTTTATGGGCAATAACGTAGCTCACTCGCTATATACGGGCTTATCTGAAGGTTTCAACCAGAATTTCTGGCTTTGGAATCTCGAAGGAGGCATCCGATTTGCGAAAAACAACAAAGCAGAACTCAAGGCGGTGGTGTTTGACGTGTTGAATCAAAACAACAGCATCAGCCGTACCATCTCCGATGTGGCCGTGACCGACGTATTTACGAACGTGCTCACCCGCTACGGCATGATCACCTTCACGTACATCCTAGGCAACTTCAAACAGCCAGCCGCACAGCCACAAGAACCTTGGATGATGGGAAGACCTCCGGGCGGTAGAACTTGGTAAGCACAATTTGGGGTAATCGCTAAAGGAAACTCTTGGGCGATTACCCTAAAAAATTTAGAAATTAGTAGCTTTGCCAACGGATTAACAGGCACGTCATGTATCAGGAGAAAATCGAAGCAATCAAAGCGGCTATCACAGCAGCAGATGCAAGCACCCGAGACCAACTGGAGGCCTACAGAATGGAGTTTATTTCCAAAAAAAGTGTGGTCGGTGAATTGATGGGAGCCATGGGCAGCATTCCAAATGAGGAAAAACGCGCCTACGGCCAGTTGGTCAATGGAGTAAAGCAACTTGCAGAAGAAAAATTTCAAGCCCTGATTGAGAAGGTTGCTGCAGCCAATCAAAAACAAAAGACGGCCGATATTGACCTGACCTTGCCTCCCTCCAATTCCCCATTGGGAGCGATTCACCCGCTTACAGCTACACGCCAGCGCATCATCGAAATCTTTGAACGCATCGGCTTCAACCTTTCTGAAGGTCCTGAGATTGAGGACGACTGGCACAATTTTTCGGCGCTGAACTTCCCGGAAAATCACCCTGCTCGCGAGATGCAGGACACTTTTTTTATCGAGAAAAATCCAGACATCGCGCTCCGAACCCACACTTCCTCCGTGCAAGTACGCGTGATGGAAAATCAAAAGCCACCTATCCGAACCCTCTCTCCTGGACGCGTGTACCGAAACGAGGCGATCTCTGCCCGTGCACACTGCATCTTCCATCAGGTAGAAGGCCTCTATGTGGATGAAAATGTAGGTTTTGCCGACCTGAAGAATACCTTATACCACTTCGCTAAAGAAATGTTTGGCAAAGAAACGAAAGTTCGCTTCCGTCCCTCATTCTTCCCCTTTACCGAGCCCAGTGCAGAGATTGATATCTCTTGTCTGATCTGCGGAGGCAAGGGCTGCAACGTATGCAAATACAGCGGTTGGGTAGAAATCGGTGGTGCAGGCATGGTAGACCCCAATGTCCTAGAAAATTGTGGCATCGACTCCAAAAAATACACCGGTTTTGCCTTTGGAATGGGTATTGAGCGAATTGCCATGCTCAAAAACCAAATCAAAGACTTGCGCTTGTTCACAGAAAACGATGTCCGCTTCCTAAAGCAGTTTAGGCCCCTGTTGTAGGCCAAAACAGTCGAAATTCTATAGAAGCTGTGTTTTTTGCGCAGATTTTTAAAGAAAAAACACGCAGATTTATTTTTCTTGGACTATTCCCACTCTTTAAATTTTTAGGCCATGAATGAAAAGCGAAAAATTACGCTAAAGGACATCGCAAAAGAACTCAAGCTTTCTCCTTCGACCGTATCCAGAGCACTCAATGGCTACCCTTCCCTATCGGAGGAAACGATTCAGCTTGTCAAAGAATATGCGACCAAGCACCAGTATGTACCCAATACGATGGCGGTCAATTTTCGAAAAAATCGGACTTCCATCTTGGGGATGATTGTGCCACAAATCGTACATCACTTTTTCTCCACCACCATAAGCGGAGCCTTGGAGGCTGCCAAAAAAAGAGGCTACAGCATCCTTCTTGCCCAATCCTACGACCACCTTAAAGACGAAGTCTTGGCCAGCCAATACCTCCTGGGCATGGGCGTGGATGGGCTATTGATCTCTGTTTCCAACGAAACCAAGGAAGCCGAGCACTTGCAAGCATTTTTGGATGAAGGCAAGGCAGTGGTGCAATTTGATAAAATCACGGAATCCTTATCCAGCCCGAAGCTCGTGGTCGATGACTTTGAAGGTGCCTACCAGGCTACCAGCCACTTGATCCATCAGGGCTATCGAAAAATCGCGCACCTCAGCGGAAGGATGGAAGTAAAAAACGCGGAGCAGCGCTTTTTGGGCTATAAAAAAGCCCTCGAAGACCATGGCCTTGAGCTCCAAGAAGAATGGGTAAAGCCTTGCTTTGAAATTAGCGAAGAGGAGGGATTTTCCTTTGCCAAGACCCTGATGGAAAGTCAGAATCCTCCCGACGCCTTATTCTGCATCACCGACTTGGTGGCTTTGGGGGCGATGAACTACCTCAAGTCAGCCAATTATTCCATCCCGAGCGAAGTGGGACTTGTAGGATTTAGCAACTGGATGTTTGCCGAATTCACCAGTCCTACACTCAGTTCAGTGGACCAATTTGGAGAAGAAATGGGCGCCAAGGCGGTGGAAATGCTGCTTGACCAACTCCAAAATCCAGGATCGAACCATACGGATACCGTCCAGCTTAAAACCAAACTCTTGGTGCGGGGATCCTCTGAGAAGTCCTAAGTCCCCAAAGCATACTTATCGAGGTTCCAAAATCCGGAAGCCATAAGGCTCCAGCATCAAATGCTCGTGATCAGGCCCTAGCGTATGGCTGGTCTGGGTCCAGTGATCAAAAAGCTGCGTTGCCTGCTCCCCTTGTTCCCGAAACGCATACCAGGTAAGCCCTGCTGGCTGATCACTGAAGTTGAACAAGCAGTAGCGCCTCTCCTCTCCCTTTCTGCGGATCAATCCCGCGATATGCCTATTGTGTGGAGTCATCCACGACACATTGCTCAGATCAGCGAACAGTTCTTGTGATTTCCGGATAGACAAGAGTTTCTTGGTTCCTTCAAAAAGTTGAAACTCCAAGGTGCCTTCTGTTTTTCGACGATTGACCTTTTCCCAATCCAGCAGTGGGCGATGCATCCAGCGGTTGTCGTAACTTTTGGAAGGATCCTGCTGGAACCGGTAATCGTTGGTGTAGCCTACTTCATCTCCGTAAAAGAGCATGGGTAACCCTCCCAAAAAGATGGAATGGGCTTGCATAAGCAAGATTTTTTGGATGCTTTGCTCAATCGCAGGTCCATTGCCCTCAATGAGTGCCTTTTCCAAGCCACAGAGGGAGGCGAGCGTGCCACTGATGCGCGCATCTCCAGTCTTGGGGTTGGAGGAGAAAAGCGCCCCCCGGGCAGGACTCATCCATTGATCTCCTGCATAGGAATAGTATTCTTTCAAAAATTTACGGTGCAGGTAGGGGTCTTTTCCTGTTTGTGCAATGCTGGCATCCTCGTAGCCGAGCCCGATGTCATCGTGGCAGCGCGTGTAGGTAATCCAAGAGGTGCCGTAGGGTTTGCGGAGAATGTCTGCTTGGGCTTGGAGCATCACGCTGGTGTCTCCAGAGGCGAGCATGTCCCACTGCAGGGCCATCTGGGTGGCATTGTAGGCAAAGTCGCATTCTTGGGCCACAAAATCTCCTGTGCCAAAGTAATTCATAATGTCTTTGGGCGCTACGATCGCCTCTCCGAGCAGTGCCATCCCAGGCGTAGCCACATGGACGCATTGCTTGATTAATCGAAGGAGAGTGTGCGCTTGGGGAAGGTTTTGGCAAGAGGTGCCTGTTTGCTTCCAAATGAAAGCGGGCGCATCGATTCGCAGCAGGTCTACCCCGAGGTTGGCATAAAATAGCATGGTCTCTACCATCGCCTGCAGCACTTTGGGATTGCTAAAATTCAGATCCCATTGGTAGTTGTGAAATACCGTCATCACCCAGCGCTTCATCTCCTCATTCCAGGTGAAGTTGCCCGGGGCACTTTCTGGGAAAATCTCCGGCATGGCCTGCTCAAATTCGTTGGGGATCCAGCGATTTTCGTAGGTGTAATAGTAATTCTGGTATTCTTGATCGCCTGCCTTGGCCTTCATGGCCCAGTCGTGTCGGTGCGAAGTATGGTTGAGTACGATGTCTAGCATCAGGTACATGCCTTGCGCATGCATGGTTTGACGCAAGGCCATCAAATCTTCCAATGTCCCGAATCGTGGATCTACCTTACGGAAATTGGAAACTGCATAGCCACCATCACTTTCTCCTTGAGGGCTTTCGAAGAGCGGCATCAAGTGGAGAAAATTTACTCCCAAATCCTGCAGGTGTGGAAGTTTGGAAGGCATGGTTTTGAGGCTGCCTGCAAAGCGGTCCACGTACATGCTCATCCCCGCTAGATTTTGACTCAAAAACCAATTGCCTTCGGCGTCCTTGTTTCGATCTCGCTCTCGAAGCGATTCTTCCCGTCCTTGGTAACCCAGAATCAGGCTTTGCAAAAGTTCGAGCAACTGAGATTCGGCTTCCTCATGAACCCCATAAAGTTCTTGGAATAAGCCCTGAATTTTGGGAAGGCTGCTATGAAACCGGGTTACAAAATCCCGGTCTGCTCCCTGAGAATCTAGAGAATGAGCCTGGAAAAGTTGGTTGATTTTTTCAGTACGCGTGATTTCTACCGACATGGGTGTAGGCTAAGGTGGTGGTGATTGGAATGGATTAATGTCCTGAAGGGGCTTGTGAAGGTGAAGCGATGGTTTTGCTTCCTTTGATTCGAAGCGTAGCGACCGCAGCGATCAGCAGCAATACCCCTCCAAAGAGGATGGCCTGCCCCGCATCGTTGTTCAGGAAGTTTTTGGAGATATAGCCAAAGGTCAGCGTCTGGAAGATCATGGGGATTACGATCATCATGTTGATGATGCCCATGTACACGCCGTAGCGTTCTTTGGGAATTTCGTTGACCACCAAGAGGTAAGGAATCCCCATCATGCTGGCCCAGGCGATGCCAAAACCGGTCATGGGGATAAACAAGGCATACTTGTTTTCCAGCATTGGGAAAATCAACAAGCCGATTCCAGCAAGCAACAAGCAGATAAAATGCACGCGCTTGGCCCCGTATTTTTGGGCTAGGGTAACTAAGAAGAAAGCAGAAAGGAAGGTCACAATGTTGTACCAGCCATTCACCAAACCGGCCCAACCCACTGCTTCCTGGTAGGCGGCAGGATCAGAGGAAGGCGTTACTTTCCACACGGAAAGGGCGATACTCTTGGCGGAATTTTGCCAGTAGCAAAACAGCGCATACCATTGGAAGAGGTACACCAAGGCCAACTTCCACATCACGGAAGGCATGACTAAAATTGCCTCTAAGATTTCTAGGTTTTGCGCAAAAAGCACGCGCAAAGCCGGTTTGCTGTCCACCCAAGAAAGCACTTTGCGAATCAGGCCGCGATCAACTAGCGTAAAAGGTAAAAGGATTAAAAACCCGGCATAGGCCACCAAGGTGCTCAGGATGGAAAGAAAAAACTGAATCGCCGGATGAGGCATGCCCTGGTTGCGAATCTTCAGGGCTGCAAGCTCGGCTTCAGAGGGAGGGTACTCGGGGGTTTTAGACATGCTCCAAAGCACAGAAGTGATGGAGCAGACCGTTCCCAAGAAGAAGGAGGCATACACCCAAACGGGGAGTGCGCCCCAGCTGCCTTTAAAGTAGATTTGAAAAAAGAAGAGGGATAAGTTGGCTAAGGTGATGCCTAGACCGGTGAAGAAACTTTGAGTCAAGAAGCCTTTGCCGTACTGCTCCTCTGGGAGGCTATCTGCAATTAACGCCCTGTAAGGCTCCATGGCGGTGTTATTGGCTGCATCGAGTACCCAAAGCAAGCCTGCGGCCATCCACAAGGAACTGCTGAAGGGATAGAAAAACAAGCAGATGCTGCAAAGTAGCGCCCCGATAAAGAAATAGGGCTTCCGTCTCCCGTAGCGATCGCTCCAAGTGCTATCACTGAGCGCACCAATAATGGGCTGTATCAATAGTCCCGTCATTGGTCCAGCGAGGTTGAGCAGGGGAATCTCATCTGGAGCTGCGCCCAGCATGTCGTAAATGGGATTGACAGCACTTTGCTGAAGTCCAAAACTATATTGGATCCCAAAAAATCCAACATTCATGTTGATGATTTGGGATAAGGACAAGGCAGGCTTTCGCATGGGTAATTTTGGGTTTCGGTCTTTTGGGCAATAATCCTTCATAAAATACGAAGTTTCGCATTCTAAAAAACAGGATTAAGGAGAGAAGTGCCCGCTATTTTCAGAAAACACCTAGGAAATCGATTGATTTCCATCCCTCTGAACTAAAAAAATAGTATCGGCGGCTAATCCTATTTTGGAATATGATTTTAATTCTGGATTGATCCGCTGTGGCGGATCCAACTTTGAATAGCCGCGGGTCCACCTACCTCAGTAGGTGGACCCGTGGAAAATAGAAATGATAGATTTTCCCGATCCGCCGAGGCGGATCGAACCATCTTAACCTTGGGATTAATTTTCAGATTACGTTCAATCCGCCGCGGCGGATCAACCCGACTTGGCGGGTTGTGCGAAATACTATGATTATATCCCCCAGGTTTCACCTGGGGCTATGTAAGGTTTGATCCGCTTCGGCGGATCAGGTTTAGAAACCACTATTCTTAAAGATCGATTTTGAATGTTAACTCCAGGCCTTTTTCAAAAAGCGAAGCCAATTCCCGTGCATCACCTGTTGGACATCTTCATCCGAGTAGCCTCGCGCGAGAAGTAGGTCGGGGATTTTTTGCAAGTCAGCGATCGAATCCAAATCGGAAGGGCACTGTTCCTTTCCAAATGCTCCATCCAAATCTGAGCCTATGCCGATGTGATTGGCATTGCCTGCAAGCTGACAGATATGATCGAAGTGATCCAATAGGGTGTTCAAAGTCACGTTTCGCTCCTTTGGGGTACTTTCCCCGCGTATCCAGCCCGGGCTTAGCATCCAGGCATCAAATACCCCTCCAATCACTGCTCCACGAGCAATCAAGGCCTTGATCATCTCATCGGAGAACTGTCGGTTGTGATCTACCAGCGCGCGGCAATTGTTGTGACTGGCCCATACGGGTCCTTGATATAATTCCAAGGCATCCCAAAATGCCAAATCACAGAGGTGGGTGGCATCTAGAATGATTCCCAATTCATCCATTTTGCGCAGCAAGTCCTTCCCCTGTTGGGAAAGTGGAGCCGAAGAATCCGTCCCATAGGCATAGCGTCCTGGACCATAGTGGGCAGGCCCCAATGCTCTCAAACCATTTTCGTAGGCTGTCTCCAGGTAGTCAAGCGTCACGATGGAATCTGCTCCTTCTAGAGACAAGATGTAGCCAATTGCCTTTTGACTTTTATCCTCCCCAGCATTCCAGTAGGCCAAATGGGACTCCAGCTCTTGCCAGTTCCGAATTTGCTTCAATTCGCCCTGCTTTTCCATCGCCCGATACCAGGCAAGTTGCCCTTGGGTATGTGCCCAGGCTTGCTGCGGCGAGTGCCAACCTGGCAGCGGATTGTCTGCCGCTACAAAGCGGGCAATTTGCGTGGCGACCACTAGGCCCACGTTTCCCTTCCGTAGTTCAGGAAGCGATACGGTTCCATTGCCTCGATCGGGCTTGTCGGTCATTCCCTTCTCTCGGGCATTGATTTCCGAAAGTGGACGGGAGAGGTCCCGATTCCACTCCATCGCATTCATGCTCAGGTCAAGGTGTGCGTCGATGGTAAACATGCTAGAAGGCTTGGAGGATAAATACGGTGGGAACTTTGTGTAGGTCTAGGGGCTGTTTTTTCCAGTCCGCGATGGTTTTGGTTTGGATCAACTCATCGGCAGCGGTGAGGTTTTTGGCGATGCACAATTTGGTGTGTGGTGCCAGCGTAGACAGCGCATCGGCCAGCAATTGGTTATTTCGGAAAGGCGTTTCCATAAAGAGCTGGGCTCTTTTTTCGCGGGTAGATTCCTGCTCTAATTTTTTTAAAGTGGCCGCTCTTTCTTTTTTATCGATGGGAAGGTAACCATGAAAAGCGAAGGACTGGCCCGAAAATCCAGAGCCCATCAGCGCCAGAAACATGGAACTGGGGCCCGAGATGGGCACCACTTGAATGCCCTTTTGGTGCGCATAGGCCACAGCAAGGGCACCAGGGTCGGCA
The DNA here is from genome assembly GCA_040403475.1 of Algoriphagus sp. Taxonomy (GTDB): domain Bacteria; phylum Bacteroidota; class Bacteroidia; order Cytophagales; family Cyclobacteriaceae; genus Algoriphagus. The sequence goes on from JBBAKO010000003.1 coordinate 272,345, forward strand.
ATGCCAGGGCAGCCAGCCTCAGAGATCACCCCGATGTCGGCTCCCTTCAAGAGCGGCAGCATCAATCGCGCTATTTGCTCGGGCGGGGTATCCTTATCTAGAATTTCCAGGTGCAGCTCTTCGATGTTAATACCCAGCTTCAAGCTAGAGATGTAGCGACGTGCGGTCCGTAAGTTTTCAACCAAAAAATAGGTTGTATGGGCAATCACCTCCCGAACTTGTGGAGAAATTACTTCAATAGCTGTGTTTTCAGCGAGCACATTGGGAATTAAAAATAATTTTCCTTGAGGCATGTACAGTAGGAATTGAATTCGAAAGTTAAAATTTAATGTGCGAAATCCGTACCTTAATCGGGCATATACTTTCTCCAAATCCAACCATGCTCAAAAAATCCCTTCTCTTCGCCTGCTTGCTTTTACTTAGCATCCCCTCTTTTTCACAACAACTCAAAGCCCTAGTAGGGGGAACCTTAATTGATGGCTTTGGAGGCACTCCTATTCGCAATTCAGTGATTATCGTCGAAGGGGAACGGATCAAGGCCATTGGACAGGTGGGAAGCCTGGCCATTCCCGCTGGAGCGGAAGTGATTTCCACCGAAGGCATGAGTGTATTGCCTGGACTTTGGGACATGCACGTACACCTAATGCTCAATGGTCACAGCGACTACACGCATTGGGACAGCACCTACATCGATGTATTTGAGTCGGTAATTATGCCTTCTTCAGCCCATCAATTGCTGATGGCAGGTGTGACCTCTGCCCGAGACTTGGGTGCGCCACTTGAGGCCAGCATCAATGTCAAAAGACGCATTCAAAATGGAGAAATTCCAGGCCCTACCATCTATGTATCTGGGCCATTTATCCAAAAAGCTCCCTATCCAAACACCGAGGAATTCCGTTGGGGGGTAAACGGCGCAGCAGATGCCCGAGCAAAAGTTAAAAAACTGATCGATGCAGGGGTGGATGTCATCAAACTCATCGACCAAGACCAAATGACCTTGGAAGAAGCCAAAGCCGTAGTGGACGAAGCACACAAGTATGGAAAAATGGTGGTGGGCCACTCCCACCGTCCTGACGAAATTCGAATCGGACTCCAAATTGGGGTGGACAATTTTGAGCATACCGGCTTGAGCAGTGCCCCGGAATATCCAGAAGACATCATGAAGCTAATGAAAGAACGGGCAGCAAAAATGAACCTAGGTCCACTTTTCTGGACGCCAACCGTAGAAGGTCTTTTCAATTACGAGTTTGTGCGCGACAATCCCGAAAAACTAGACGACCCCTCCTGGCATTTGGGGCTACCTGACTCCATCGTCAGAGACATTCGCGCTTCCCTCCGATTCCCTGGTAGGATGTCTTACTTCCAGCTCACTCCTGTTCGTAAGCCTACTTTAGATCGGAAGTTTGCCCAACTCAAAGAAAGTGGGGTGGTGATGCTTGTCGGCACGGATAGTGGGATTCCAATGAAATTTCATAGCCAAAGCACCTGGAATGAATTAGATGTTTGGGTCAACCAGTTTGGAATGGATCCGTTGCTCACCATCAAAGCTGCTACCTATTGGCCAGCCGTGGCCATGAAAGTGGAAAAAGATTACGGCACCATCTCCGAAGGAAAATATGCAGATATCATCGCGGTAAAGGGGGATGTCTTGCGCTACATCAACTTGCTACAGGATGTGGACATGGTGATGAAGCACGGGAAGAAGGTGAAGTAAAATTGTCGACGGACCACAGTCCACGGTCGACAGCCATTTCGTAGTGCAATGTGGTTTAGCGTCTATTCTCCAATAGAAAACTGGAACAACCGTGAGCTATGGCCTGTCGCCCGTTAACTAAGTGAAGCAGCGAATCAAATTTTCAATTGTCCTTGTTAATTGAATTTACAATCACCAAAACCATCAACTCCTTCTCCTCGGGCTTACTTAATGCCACCATCAGCGTTATTGTTGCCAAGGCATTGTTGGCCACTTTTGGGTTCCCTTTTGAATTTAACAGGTAGTTATTTTTCGCAAGGTACCATACAAAAAGCCAGGCGGCTATCCGCTTATTTCCATCTGTGAAGGAATGGTTTTTTACCACGAAATAAAGAAGATTTGCAGCCTTTTCCTCAACACTTGGATAAAGTTCCTTCCCGTCAAAAGTTTGATTGATTGTAGAAATCGAACTTTTGAATGAGTCATCTTTTTCATTCCCAAAAAGCAGGGCGCCTCCAAACTTAATGCGGAGTTCTTCGATAGCTAACTTGGCTTCTTAATAAGAAATCTGAAAAACAGATTTGGGTTGGACCATTCCCAATTCCAGATTTTGTTTGTCATATCCATCCAGAATATCTAATCCTATCGCATAGTCAGCTAAGACATCGATGATTTCCTTGACCTGAGATTTTGAAAAATCTTCTGATAGAGCAGCTTCACGAATCAATTGGAAGGATTGTTGAAGCTGGGAAAGCCTTTCCTCATTTACTGTATAGCCTTTAATCAAGTAGTCTTTCAATCGTTGGGTGGCCCACCTTCTGAATTCTACACCTACCGAGGATTTTACCCGGTATCCAACCGAAATTACTACATCAAGATTGAAAACAGAGATGGTCCTACTTATATCTCTTTCCCCTTCTTTCTGAACTTGGCGGAAATTCCGCCAAGTTGACTTTTGATCTAACTCACCTTCTTTATAAATATTTCGAATGTGCTCACCGATTGTTCTTCTTGCTTTTCCAAACAACTCGGTTAACTGTTGTTCCGTGACCCAAACCGTATCATTTTTCCCATCTAAAATTATTTGGAATTCAGTTCCCGAATTAGAGGACTTGAATAGGACTAGTTCATCGGTTTTGAAATTTGATATTTCCATCACTATAAGATACTGGAGAATGAAAAAAAATGAGGCAAAAAAATTTGGTTAAACTAGCAATCCTGAAATAAGTTGAACTGTTGCATTTTTTGCAACAGTTGAGTTTTGATCAAGCTCCCCACTAGAATAAATATTCTTTAAATGTCTCGAAACAACGGATTTATCTCGAGCAAACATGGAAGAAATTTGATTTAGAGAAAGCCAAACCGTCTCATTTTCAAATCGGACATCGATTTGAGTTTCTCCTTCGGATCTATAAATTTCAAGGGAACTGTTCATAGTTAAAAAAATGGGGTTTAATTATCCTTAAGATAGGGTATTTACCCAATACTAACGAGTTTCCTGCTCCTTAAATCGTCTAAAAAAGGCCTCAAACTGAATAAACCACATCAAAAAAGAACTGTCACTAAATTTGCGACAGTTGACCTTCTAGCCTAAAAACTTTCGCATCTCTGCTACCACTGCTTGTGGCTGCTCCGCATGAAGCCAATGCCCTGCATTGGTAATAGAGATCCAGGTACAATTAGGGAAATGATGCTTCATATCCGGAAGGTCTTTCTCCTGAATGTAGGAGGAATTGGCACCACCCAAAAATAAGGTCGGCCCCTCAAAAACGGTTCCTTCATCCAAGGCTTTACCCACCTCTTCGATGTGTTGGGTGATCACTGAAAGGTTGACTTTCCATGCGAATCCGTTCGTATCCCTACCCAGGCTTTTGAGCAAAAATTGGCGAATTCCCAGTTCCGGAATGTACGAAGCGAGGAAATCATCCGCTTCTTTTCTAGACTGGAGTTGGGAGAGATCAAGCGCATTTAATCCTTCCAAAATCACTTGGTGGTGAATGGGATAGTACCTCGGGGCAATGTCTCCTACGATGAGTTTGCGTACCCGCTCCGGGTAGCGCACCGCAAAATTCATCACCGTCTTCCCTCCCATGGAATGTCCCATTAAGAACACGGAGTCCAAGCCCTCAGCATCCAGGAGCTCGAGCAAATCCTCCACCATGACCCCATAATTCCATTCATTGGAATGAGGAGAATCCCCATGGTTGCGCTGATCAACAAGGTACAAGGTATAGTGCTCTACTAGTTCCTTGGCAATGGAAAACCAGTTGTCTAAGGAACCAAAAAGGCCGTGAAGAATAACAAGCGGTGGGCCGGAGCCGGTTTTTTTAAAGTTTAGCTTCATTTTGAAAGTACGAATTACGTAATACGAATTACGCGGCTAATGTTAGCGTTAAGAATATCGGCCCTAGGAAAACTTACAGCTCCAATTGCCTACGGTAAAGCTGAATGGTATTCTCCAAGCCGTAGTAAAGCGCGTCACAAATCAATGCGTGCCCGATAGACACCTCCATAAGCTGAGGAATTTGCTGCTTCAAATAGGCCAAATTATGCAAGTCCAAGTCATGGCCAGCATTCAGCCCCAATCCAAGTTCAGTGGCCAACTTGGCTACCTCCACGTAGGCTTGCACTGCCTTTTCTCTATCCTGGTGATAGCCCGAGGCATAAGGTTCAGTATACAATTCTACCCGATCCGTACCTGTAAGTTTGGCGGGTTCAAAAAACTTAGCTTCAGGATTGATAAAGATGGATACGCGCGTGCCCATTTCCTTGAGTTCAGCTACAATATCCTGGAGCATCGATTGATGCTGGATGGTGTCCCAACCGGTATTGGAGGTAATAGCGGTCGGTGGATCAGGGACTAACGTAGCCTGAGCAGGCTTCACGGTTCGGATAAGTTCCATAAATCGCGCATCGGGATAACCTTCGATATTGAATTCAGTGCGGACCACTTGGGCCAAGTCCATCACATCTTGGTAGCGAATGTGGCGCTCATCGGGGCGAGGATGCACGGTGATCCCCTCTGCGCCAAATCGTTCACAATCCAAAGCCACTTTCACTACATTGGGATTATTCGCTCCTCTGGCATTTCGTAGGGTGGCAATCTTATTGATATTTACACTTAGCTTTGTCATATGGGCATGGAAAAATGGGTATTTTTACTGCATTGTTCAAGTACAACACAAAACTAAAACTTATGAGCTTAAAGCAGAGAATAGAAGGCGAAATTAAATTTGCCATGTTGGCACGAGACAAAGTAAGGCTGACCGCTTTGCGAGCAATCAAGTCTCTCATCCTATTGGAAGAGACCAAAGAAGGCTTTTCTGGAGAATTGAGTGCTGAGGAGGAATTGAAGGTCTTGACCAAATCTGCCAAACAGCGAAAAGACTCTGCTGAAATTTACGAAAAGCAAAATCGTGCTGACCTCCTCGCGGTGGAATTGGCCGAGTTGGCGATTATTCAGGAATTTTTGCCGAAGGCTTTGTCTACGGAGGAACTAGCACAAGCAATTCAATCCATCATTGCTAGTTCTGGTGCCACAGGACCCAAGGATATGGGCAAAGTAATGGGATTGGCTAGCAAAGAGTTGGCCGGAAAGGCAGACGGCAAGGCAATCTCAGAACAGGTAAAACTCCTACTGACAAATTAAGTTGGAACCGGTAGACGTAGTCATCCTTCTCCTTTTGGGCTTAGGAGCCTATGAGGGCTACAAAAAAGGCCTGCTGATGAGCATTGTCGGCCTTCTTGGCTTTGTGCTGGCTATCATTCTGGGGGTTTATTTTATGGAAGGGGTGAGCAAGTGGCTCGCAACCGAAACGGATGAAGCGGCATTTGGACTACCCATACTTGCGTTTTTACTGATATTCTTTTCCACCCTTTTCCTTGCAAATCTAGCCGGCAAAGCCCTCAAAAAAATGATGGCCCTGGTCCTTTTGGGCGGCCTAGATAGTTTGGGTGGAGCGGCACTCGGTGTCGTACGAACCGGCTTTTTTATCAGCTTATTCATCTGGGTATTGGGAAAAATCGAGATGGAGCCGTTTAAAGATTGGGAGAAAAAAAGTGAGTACTTGTCCTACATCAGACCACTTACTCCGGGAGTATTGGAAATCTTAAGTCCAATTTTGCCCACCGTAAAGGAAGCAGGCCAAGAACTCCTCGAAAAGGTGGAAAAAGGAACTGGAAATCTAAATTAAATTGCTTTCAACCCTTTAACGCAGGTCAATCACTTCTATGCCTGGATATTTTTTAACATCAAACATAAAGTAGCTCAAAGGAAGGCTTGGGGATGCTTTCAAATTTTTGAAAGAATAGGAAAATACGCCTCCCTGCCCATCCAGCATTTCCCAACCCAACAGCTGTTGCGTGGATTTTTCAACAAGCAGGCGAACCTGCTTGAAAGGGGCATTGGATTTTAGTGCAGTCAACTCCACCGTGGAAATCGGCTTTCCTTGGTACGTTTTGTCTGGCAAAAGCTTGTAGTTAAATCCAGATTGGTAGAGGGTATAGATGTTGGAAGGGGTCAACTCGCCCTCCATCCCAGCGGCATCGTTGATGGTTACTTCCTTGTATCCTGCCGTTTGAATAAAGGTCCACACGGTCTTGCCATCGTTGTAAATCTCTTGATCTGGAAGTTTGAGGCGGTACTTATCGCCTAGGACCGCCACCTCTCCACTCTGTCGATCACCCGCTCCACCCTCATCCTGGAAGGTATATTCAAAGCTAGCGGTAAATCCCTTCATGCTTTGAAATTTTTGGCTCATGGCATCCAACACTACTTTTGCCTTGGGGTCTTTTTGAGCTTGGCTAGGTGCCGCGAGGAAGCAGGAAGCTAAAAATGCAAAAAAAAGAAATTTAAGATTCATGGAAGGTCTGCCGTAATTCGTAAGGCATCGCTTACAAACTACTCAATAACCGTTCCAAACTTACTTCGTCCTGAATTAAAACCTCACGCGCTTTGGATCCTTCAAATGGCCCCACCACTCCGGCGGCTTCCAACTGATCGACGATCCTACCGGCACGATTGTATCCCAACTTCAGCTTACGCTGGATCAAAGAGGTGCTGCCCTGCTGGTGCAGTACGATCAAGCGTGCAGCCTCGTCAAATAGAGGGTCTCTATCAGACAAGTCAATGTCCGATCCTGAACCTTCGCCATCTTCCCCAACATATTCTGGAAGTAGATACGCAGAGGAATAGCCTTTTTGTCCCCCAATCCAGTCGCAGACTGCATCCACTTCTGGAGTATCTAGGAAGGCACATTGGATACGGGTCATTTCGGAACCGACCGAAAGGAGCATATCTCCCATACCAATCAGCTGGTCTGCTCCACCAGCATCTAAGATGGTGCGGGAGTCAATCTTAGAAGTAACGCGGAAAGAAAGTCGAGCGGGGAAGTTGGCCTTGATCACCCCCGTGATCACATTGACCGAAGGACGCTGCGTAGCCACCACCAAGTGGATGCCGATGGCTCGAGCAAGCTGTGCCAAGCGCGCAATAGGCGCTTCAATCTCCTTGCCCGCCGTCATCATCAAATCCGCCAACTCGTCAATAACAAGCACAATGTAGGGCATGAAGTAATGTCCTTTTTCGGGATTCAGTTTCCGAGCCACAAACTTGGCATTGTATTCCTTCAAGTTCCGTACACCCGCTTCTTTCAGCAAGGTATAGCGGTTGTCCATCTCCATACACAAGGAATTGAGTGTGTGGATCACCTTCTTGGTGTCCGTGATGATCGCCTCCTCAGAACCTGGTAGCTTGGCCAAAAAGTGCCTTTCAATCTTGTTGAACAGGGTCAATTCAACCTTCTTGGGATCCACCAAGACAAATTTCAGTTGGGAAGGGTGCTTCTTGTAAATCAACGAAGCCAAAATCATGTTGAGGCCCACCGACTTTCCTTGCCCAGTGGCACCTGCCATCAGCAGGTGAGGCATTTTGGCCAGATCGGCTACAAAGACCTCGTTGGAGATGGTTTTGCCTAAAGCAATGGGAAGGTCCTTGTCGGACTTCATGAACTTCTCAGTACCCAGCACAGCTCGAGCCGGCACCAATTCCCTGTTTTTATTGGGCACTTCAATGCCTATGGTGCCTTTACCAGGGATGGGTGCAATGATACGGATACCCAAAGCCGCCAAACTCAAGGCAATGTCATCCTCTAGGTTTTTGATCTTGGAAATCTTCACCCCTGGATTCGGGATAATCTCGTATAAGGTCACAGTGGGCCCGATGGTTGCCTGAATGCCCTGGATACCAATCTGAAAATTCTCCAAGGTGGTTACGATCTTGTCCTTATTTTCCTCGAGTTCCTGACGGGAAACCGTGACTTTCTTTACATCGTATTCGTTGAGCAAGTCAATCGTCGGATACTTGTATCGGGGTAGGTCTAAGGTCGGATCGTAGGGATCCAAATTTTCAACCTCTTCAGCAGTCTTTTCTTCTTCAGGTCCCTTCTGTACGGTAAAATTTCCTTCTTTCAGCAGGACGGAATCCTTCTCGTTTTCGAGCAAGTTGACCTGTGGTACATCGAAGAGATCCTCCTCTAGGTCATCGGCGAATTGAAGCGGTGGAACTGGTGCTGGAGCTTCTTCCACCAAACTAAAGTCGACTTTATCCCCAGCCATCGGTAGCTCTGGATCGTCTGCCTTTACCTCCCAGTCACTCCCATCGTCTTCAATATCTTCTTCCTCTTCTCCTAAAAATGGAGCAGGAATGCCCGATTTGGAATCCTCATCCCAGGGCAACTCATCTTCAGGCTTGGCCTTGGGAGGAAACCAGTTGAGCTGCTGAATGCCATAGAACAACACCATAAAAATAAATAGGGTACCGAAAATCAGCAGCCAGGTTCCCATTCCCAAAAAGTCATAGGAAAGCTTTGCCAGTTCATAGCCCAATCCACCTGAAGCAAAGCTCCAATAGGAATATCCCTCAATCAAGATTCCTGCATAGCCCGTTACCAAACCAATCCATGCCGCAAAAAACAAGGCAAAGACCGCATAGCGCGTGAGTGAGTAAAGTGAAACCTGAAAAGTCCAGCGAAAGCCAAGCAAAAATAAAAAGGGAGGAAAAAGGAAAGCCGCTACGCCGAACCAACGGAAAATCATCCAGTGGGCAGCTTGAGAGCCTAAGTATCCTAACCAGTTTTTTGATTCTTTGGCTGCTTCTCGGATGGATTGATCTGAATTATTAATTACCAAACTCTGATCCTGCGGCCCATTCATCAGGTAAGAGGCGAAAGCTACTCCCAAAAAAACGCTGATCGAAATCAATACAATTCCGAAGACAAGGCCTACCTGTTTGGTCTCGATTTTTCCAAAGGAGAAGGAAGAGGAAGGCTTTTTCGGTTCAGGACTAGCCTTGGGCGCGTTTTCAGCTTTCTTTCTAAACGTATTGGTCTTGGGTGATTCGGATGCCATTTGAAGATAAAATACGAAGGTCAATGTTAGCCAAAAGTGGGAAGAATGCCAATTTACTTTGTGAAATGTAGCTGCAGACCCTTCTTGATTTCTTTAATCAGGTTTGGTCCCTCATAAATCATGCCCGAGTATACTTGAACTAGGCTTGCGCCTGCCTCCAGCTTCTCAATCGCATCTTGTGCAGAGAAAATCCCACCTACACCGACGATTGGAAAAGCTCCTCCCGACTGCTGGTGTAGGTAGCGAATGACTTCGGTGCTCCTTTTTTCCAAAGCCTTTCCACTTACTCCACCTGCACCGATGTGTTCGAGGTTGGCCGGATCAGCACTTAAATTGGAACGATCCAGCGTGGTGTTGGTGGCGATGACGCCCTCAATCTGCGTTTCTCGCACAATCTCGATGATGTCGTCAAGCTGTCCATTGCTCAGGTCTGGAGCGATCTTAAGCAAGATCGGCTTGGGCTGAGGATGCAGCGCATTGGCAGCCTTCACGCCTAGCAAGAGTTTTCTCAAAGGTTCCTTTTCCTGAAGATCCCGTAGGTTGGGGGTATTCGGAGAACTTACATTCACCACAAAATAGTCTACATAGGGATGCAGCGCCTCCAAGCAATACAAGTAATCGTCTAGCGCATCCTCATTGGGAGTCACTTTATTTTTTCCAATATTCCCGCCTACGATAACCGAGGATTTTCTTTTTTTGAGGCGGTCGATGGCGCCCAGCACTCCTCCATTGTTGAAGCCCATGCGGTTGATCAGGGCCTCATCTTGGGGCAAGCGAAAAAGTCGGGGCAGCGGATTGCCTTCTTGGGGCTTTGGAGTGAGCGTGCCAATTTCGATAAATCCAAAACCCAGCATCGCCATCTCGTCGATCAGGCGTGCATCCTTGTCAAAGCCAGCAGCCAGTCCCACTGGGTTGGAAAATTTCAAGCCAAAGACTTCCCGCTGTAAGTGCGAGTCCTCCATTTTGAAAAGCGAAGAAACAATTGGCTTCAGCAGGGGAAAGTTAAAGGCCCATTTGATCATTCCAAAGGTAAAATGATGGGCAGTTTCAGGCTGCAGTAGAAAAAGGAGGGGTTTGAGAATTTTCTTGTATACCGTAGAAAACATAGAGGATGGGCAGAGCAAAATTGCTTTTTGTGAGCGGATGGAACAAAAATAAAAAAAGAAACCGGCTTTTAGACCGGTTTCCCTTGGTTATGATTTGATGCTGTAATTTGGCGCCTCACTCGTCACACTCACATCGTGCGGGTGGGATTCCTTGGCCCCTGCGGTAGTGATTTTGACAAACTTGCCATTTGCCTGTAGGTCTTCAATGGTCTTGGTGCCACAGTAGCCCATGCCTGCTTGCAAGCCTCCTACCAACTGGTACAAGACTTCCGAAACTAGCCCTTTGAAAGGCACTCGACCTACAATTCCTTCCGGAACTAATTTTTTGATATTCTCTTCAGCATCTTGAAAATAGCGATCCTTGGAACCTGATTCCATGGCCTCCAAAGAGCCCATACCTCGGTAGCTTTTGAATTTTCTGCCTTCAAAAATGATCATCTCTCCAGGAGCTTCTTCGGTACCTGCCAGCAAAGAGCCAATCATGATTGAACTTCCTCCTGCGGCAATGGCCTTAACCAAATCCCCAGAATAGCGAACTCCTCCATCGGCAATCACGGGTACGCCAGTTCCTTTTAGCGCTTCAGCACATTCATAAACGGCCGAAAGCTGCGGAACGCCTACTCCTGCAATGATACGCGTGGTGCAGATGGATCCAGGGCCTACACCCACTTTTACCGCATCGGCACCTGCATCGGCAAGAGCCAAGGCAGCTTCAGGAGTGGCGATGTTACCGACAATCACTTCTAGATCGGGAAAAGTAGTTTTGATTTTTCTGCAGGTATCGATTACCCCTTTGGAGTGGCCATGGGCCGTATCGATGGACACCACATCTACACCTGCATGCATTAGGGCCTCAACACGCTCTACGATGTCGGCAGTCACCCCTACAGCAGCGCCTACACGAAGTCTTCCAAACTCGTCCTTGCAGGCATTTGGCTTGTCTTTTCGTTTCAATATATCCTTGTAGGTAATTAGACCGGTCAATTTGCCTTCATCATCTACGATCGGGAGCTTCTCAATTTTATATTCCTGAAGAATCTCTTCCGCCTGCTCGAGGGAGATTCCCGACTTTGCAGTAATCAGATTTTCCCGAGTCATGATATCGCGAATCAGACGGTTGGCATCCTTGATAAACCGCAGGTCACGGTTGGTGATGATTCCCCTGAGCACTTTTTGCGCATCTACTACAGGGATTCCGCCAATATTAAACTCGCGCATGATGGCTTCTGCATCGCGCACTTTAGAGTTGATGTCAAGCGTGATGGGATCGAGAATCATTCCCGCTTGGGAGCGCTTCACTTTGCGCACCAAAGCAGCCTGCTTTTCGATCGACATGTTTTTATGGATAAATCCCAAACCACCTTCCAAAGCAATGGCAATCGCTAGCTCAGCCTCTGTGACCGTGTCCATGGCAGCAGAAACTAAGGGAATATTTAATCTGATTTTTTTGGTGAGCCAGGTAGCTGTGGAAGTCTCACGAGGGAGCACTTCTGAATATCCTGGAACAAGAAGCACGTCGTCGTAGGTGAGTGCTTCGTATAGAAACTTCGATGAGTTTTTATTCATGGCAAATATCGGTGGTAGGGAACCCCATTTGCCCGTCAAAGTTACATGGAAAATGTCTTGGATTAATAGAATGTGAAAAATATTATTGTACAACGTACCAAGTATCAAGTAATCAGTATCAAGTAGCAAGATTTTCCAGAAACAAGATACAAGAAACAAGAGCCGAGATGAATGATACTCCTGATTAGCAGGAGTTTCCTAGCAGCAGAATAGTAAGTCTAATCTCTTGGTTCTTGGTTCTAATCGTCTTGATACTTGATACTAGCTACTTTTAATAATGCCGAGCGCTGATTTTTGAATGTCGAATTAGGGATTCGTAATGGGATCGGAATAACGACCCTAATGAATTTTGGAAAAAATACGAATTCCTACTTTGTACTTGGTACATTGTACTTTGTACTTTGATAGTATCAAGTAGCAAGATTTTCCAGAAACAAGATGCAAGAAACAAGAGCCGAGATAAATGATACTCCTGATTAGCAGGAGTTTCCTAGCAGCAGAATAGTAAGTCTTGTTTCTTGGCTCTTGGTTCTAATCGTCTTGATACTTGATACTAGCTACTTGCTACTGTCGACTTACTTCTTCAAAAGTCGTGCAATATAAAACCCATCAAAGCCGCTTTCTTGGGCAAGGACCTTGCGGTCTTCAATTAATTCAAAGTCTTTGCCCGCCTCGCTCGCCAAAAACTTTTTGATTTGCTCCTCATTTTCCGAAGGCAAAATACTGCAGGTAGCGTAGACAAGCTGTCCTCCTTTTTTCAACATGGAGGGGTAGGCTTGAAGAAGTTCCTGCTGTGTTTTTTGCACCTTTTCTAGTGACTCTAGCGAAAGCTTCCACTTCGTATCTGGGTTTCTGCGCAGCACCCCCAATCCGGAGCAAGGCACGTCGAGTAGTAGTCGATCGGCAGATTCCTTGAGGCGCTTGATGGTCTTGGAACCTTCAATGATTTTAGGTTCAAAGATGGAAACCCCATTTCTCCGTGCTCGAAGCTTGGCCTGCTGCAACTTCCACTCCTCCACATCCATGGAGATGACCTTGCCCTTATTGCCCATCAATGCTGCAAGGTGAAGGGACTTTCCTCCAGCACCGGCACAGGCGTCAATGACACGCATGCCTGGCTCGACCTGGAGTGCGGCAGCTACCAGTTGGGAACTAGCATCTTGCACCTCAAACAAACCCTCCTTAAAGGATGGATGGCGAAACACGTTTTGGCGCTCCTCCAGTACCAAGGCATCAGGGTACCCTTTGACTAGGTAACTTCGGATGCCATCTGCCTCCAATAGATTTTTGAGACGCTCGCGGGTGGTCTTGAGTGTATTGACGCGCAACACCACCTCTGCTTCCTCGTTGAGGGCGTGAATTTCAGCTTCCCACTTCTCCCCCAACTCTTGGGACCCTAACGTTTGGAGCCATTCGGGAATCGATTCCAATAGGCCTGGGTCGGTGATGTTTTCGTACTTTCCTCTAATTTTTTCAGGCTGCAAGCGTGCAAATTCCTCCCAATCTGGAAGCTCATTTCCCTGCATCAACCAATAGGTACCGAAGAGGTCCCAAGGGTCCTTGGATGGGCTTAGAAAATTGACCAATCGCCACCAGCGCACCATCTCGTAGGTGGTCTCCGCAATGAATGAACGGTCCTTGGCGCCCCACTTGGGGTTGGACTTTAGCGTGCGCTCAATTACCTTATCCGCATAGTGCCCTTGTTCAAAAATAGCTTCCAAGGCTGTGTGAACGCCTCTGATGGTGTTGTTGTGTAACTTCATAAATCAAAATTCTGAGGCAAAGGTACAACAATCCTAGGTAAAGCCGCGAATTCGAAGCAAGTAGCAAGCTGGCTAATGATAAATCACCTCAGGTAAGAAAAGCAAGGCAGCACGCGGGAGCGCTGCCCTCGGGACTTCGGTGTGCCGTAGAAAAACTGGTAGCGCAAGCTCAGTTCGTGGGAACCTAGGGTCTGGGAGCCGACATCCGAAATCGGGTAGTCGTAGCTGTAGCCAACCGCCAAGCCAGCCGAAAGGTTGAGTCCAACTAGCCCAATCACAGACTCGCGCTTGGGCAGGTCGGATTGGATGGGAAGACTCCGAAATCCTCCACCGACGACCAGCTGATTGAGCAGCACCTGCAGCCCAGCATCCACAAATTGGAAGGGGCCTTGGCGCTTGTAGTTGGCCATCAGGTGTACAAACTTCCCAGATCCTTCCTCCCAAAATTCAGGTTCATCCAAGGGTATCGTGTAGCCTGCTTGTAGGGAGTATTTTGGCCAATGCTGCGTTTGCCCATCCCGCACATAAAAGGCCAGTTTTGGCCGATTCAAGTGGTGGCCAGAAATCCCAATCCAGAGTTTGTCCCAGGTAAACACCCCTCCTAGGCCTATCGAAAAATAGCTGAAGGGCTCCAAGCCACCTACCGCATCAGCGGAACTTGGAAAGAGCGCTTGGTTGAAGACATCGATTTGATCGCCAAAAAGCAGATTTTCCAGTGTCCCCCGCTTTTGGATGTAGGAGATCTGGGTACCTAGCTGAAAGGCTACTCGCTCAGAAAGCTGCAGGTTGTAGGCGTAGAATCCTGAGATATCAGTGGTATTGAGTTTCAAAAACTCTTCTGAGAAGGAGCTCGCACTGAGTCCAACTCCACTTTTGTGATCAAAGCTGTAGTGGTCCACATAGGCGGTAAACGCCGTGAATTGGTAGTCTAAGCCCGGCCACTGCTTGCGGTATACCGATCCTATGCGGGTTTCCTGGCTGATACCCGTCAGCGCGGGGTTGAGGTACAGGGGAGCTGCATAGAACTGGGAAAATTGAAAATCCTGTGCCTTCCCCTGAAAACAGAGGAGCAGCAAACTCAAAGCGAGAATGGTGGACTTTAGGTTCTGGTTCATCGGGCCAAAAGAAAAGTGGAAGAAAAAGTAAAGACCCGGCCATCCGGAACCTGGTAACTGATCTTGTACAGGTAGACCCCTTCAGGCGCATTTTGACCCGCGACGGTTCCATCCCAGCCGGGACCTTCCTGACCTTGGGAGCGGTAGATCAGTTCCCCCCAGGTATTCATCACCTGCAGCTGCAGGTTGGCAATGAACCGAAACTTGGGGAAGAAGCTGTCGTTGAGAAGATCGCCGTTGGGAGTAAAGACATTTGGGATTTCAATAAAGTAATCCAGGATGTCCAGCGCCTTGGACTGGGTGATCAGGCAGCCTGAATTGTCCAAGACCTTCAGCGTCACTGTATACCTTCCTTTGCGGGTATAGGTATGCGTTGGGTTGGACTCCGAACTACGGGTACCATCGCCAAAGTCCCAGGAGAGCACTTGATGGGGCCAAGTTGCTAGCGAACGAAATACACCCTTAAAGCCCAGCAGATCCGCTTGGAATTGCGGCTGACTTTCAAACAAATGGGCAAAATCCAAGGATCCCGTTTGTCTAGGAGGGATGGTAATCGCTCGCTTTTCGACAAGACCAAGCGCATCCCGCACTTCCACTTCTACAAGGCCCGATTCCCGAGTGGCGAATTGCATCCCAGATGCATTGACCGACCCCATGGTCCAGGTGATTTGGTAGGGAGCCAAGCCATGGCTAATGCTGAGTTGGAGCGTTGTTTTTTGGCCTTGCTCCTCGCAAAGCGGCACTGCCGTCACAGATACAGCTATGGATAAGGGAAGCGGGAGGGCAACTGCAAATTCCTTTTCTTGAACACAACCGGTTGTATCCTTAAGTTGGAGGGTATAGGTTCCGCTCTCCACTACGGTGAGCGAAGGGGTAGTTTGCCCTGTATTCCAGCGGTAGGTATAGGGAGGGGTTCCTCCTTGGGCATCCGATTGGAGTGATGCTGAAATTTGGAGCGGCGTTTGGGTAGCTTGGTAACTCACCCTTCCTTCCAAGCGAAGCGCGGGGACGGGCAATAGGGAGTACTCGGCAGTTTGGGTACAGCCTCCTTGGTCCGTGACCGTCACGCGGTAGGTTCCAGCGCCAAGTGCGGAGGTAACCGGACCCGTGAGTCCATGCTCCCAACGAACTTGGTAGGGTGGTAGTCCTCCGGTAGGTATCACTTCAATACGTCCATCCTTGGTATCCGCACAGGTTTCGGCCTGCACTTGTCCGATGAGCGTCAATGGGGCAGGCTCGGAGATCGTTTGGGGAGCTCCTGTGATCGTACAGCCATTCGCATCTGTGACCGTTACTTGGTAGCTGCCTGATACTAGGTTCTGTGGGTTGGCTATCGTGGAGCTAAAATTGTTTGACCCTGTCCAAACATACCTATAAGGTGCTGTTCCTCCAGCCGCAGTCACCGTAATGCTTCCTGTTCTTCCCTGAAAGCAGCTATTATCCAATTTATTTTGAATGAGCACAAGTGGGCTGGGCTCAGTGATCGTTTGCGCAGCTCCCGTAATCGTACAGCCGTCTGCATCTGTCACCCTCACTTGGTAGTTGCCAGATACTAGGGTCTGTGTGTTGGCTACTGTAGAGCTAAAATTGTTCGGGCCTGTCCAAGCATACCTATAAGGTGCCATCCCACCAGCCGCAATCACCGTAATGCTTCCTGTTCTTCCCTGAAAGCAGCTATTATCCAATTTATTTTGAATGAGCACAAGTGGGCTGGGTTCAGTGATCGTTTGCGCAGCTCCAGTAATCTTACAGCCATTTGCATCTGTGACCGTTACTTGGTAGCTGCCTGAGGCTAGGTCCTGAAGATTCTCAGAGATTGCTGTAAAGCCATTTGGCCCAGTCCAAGCATAGCTGTAGGGTGCCTTTCCTCCCGATACCCTAATCGAGATGCTTCCTGCATTCCCTTGGTAGCATAAATTAGCAACCTGCGATTGGGATATTTGGAGCATCCCGGGCTGAGTAAGCAGCATACTTTTTTCCAAAAGGCAGTTGCCCTGCCCAGTAGAAACCTGCAGGCGGTACAATCCTGCCTGAAGACCTTCCAAGTTGGCTGCTGTGGAGACAAACCCTTCCGGCCCTGTCCAGGAATACCTATAGCTAGGCTCCTCCCCGGGCAAAATCCCTCCACTGAGGTTGAGTTTGATTTTTCCATCTGCAGCTCCTGCGCAGGATACGCCAAAGCCTGCATAGTTGGACAATTCTTCATTTAGTACAAGGGGAGGCCTTACGGTGATAGAAAATGAAAAAGTAGATCCCGTACAGGAGGCGCCTTGGCTGTATCGTCTTGGGGTAATTCGAATCAGCGCCCGCTTGGATCCCGGACCACTATTGATAGCTTGAAAGTCTGGAATTCGATTCCCTGTGCCACTGCTGAGGCCTAGGGAAGGATCGGAAACCTCCCAGGAATAGGCAAGGGAGTCACTAGGAAGGTTGGAATTAAATTCAGGTACCGAAACCCATTCTCCTGCGCAACTGATCAAGTCTGCTTGCTGGGTAACTTGTGGTTCGGGCAGCAGCACAAGCTCTAGACTTTCAGCAATACCATCACAGCCTTGGAAGGAAGGATAAAAGGTGTAACGAATCCGAGCGGGACCAGTTCCTCGGTTGACAAGGGTCTGGGTGATGGGGGAAATTAGGGCTTGTGGGGATGGATTGCCTTGTTCTAATCCAATTAATTGCCCAGAAAGTAGTGTCGCCGACCAGCGCAGCTGCATAGGGCTTGCCCCCCAACTTTTGGGAAGAAGAGCAATAGAAAAGGGGGTTCCCGAACAAATCAGACTATCGGAAACCGTAGCCTCAATTCTTGGAATTGGATTTACCTGCACTTCCACCGTACGAGCAGGGAGCAGGCAGCCATTGACCAGGGCTTGGAGTTGGTAGGAGACCTTGGCAAGGGTCTTTCCTGTATTGATCAGAGTATCCGTAATCTCGAGTAGCGAGGTTAGTGGATTACTAGTATAGCCTTGCAATTCCCCGCCTTCGGGAGCTAGCAGTACTTGGGCAGTCCAACGAATAGGCACCAAAACCTTCGAATCGGCGAGGTGCAGCGCGATAGCAGTGCTCGATCCCGAACAAAGGGAAGTAGTTCCCTTTACCTCGATTTCTGGGTCTGTGGGAAAATTTACTTCCAGAGTGTTGGTAGCGAATGAAGGAGAGCTAACCCCCTCATTGACTGCTTTAATCCGGTAGGTACCTGGGGGTAGGCCCGAGATTTGGGGCAACTGCTCCTTTATCAAGCGGTGCTCCTGCCAGTTGCTCAGATCAAGGGGGTCTTGTTTGAAGACATAGAAGTCATAGGGAGGAATACCTCCTGCTACTGCCTGAACGGAAATGGTCCTGGTGCAAGAATCGAGTTCCCATTGCGTAATTTTTGGAGGCAGGGTGCTGCTATCAAAAAATGAACCTATCCTAACCTTAAAAAAATCAATCGAAAAAATTCCCACGACCAGGAGAAAAAATAGAAGTTCTCCCCGGTGCATGATGAAATATGTTGATTATCCGCATTCTAATTAGGGGAAGAAGAGCTGTGAATCATGGCGGATAATCGACCACAGACGATAGACCCCGGCGTACAGGCGGTCCACGGTCCACAGCTCACCTTCTTGAACCTCAAGCCTTATTTCCTTAGGTAGCCAAAAACGGATAAATCTAATTTAAAATTAAGTTACCACATATATTCGAATTGGTACTGAATTAAGTGTTAAATGATGGAGAAGAACGCGTATTTATTTTGAGTTCTAGAAGGCTACGGTGACTGGGATGTAATTTGAAGTTTCTATTTTTGCTCCCACCCTATGCATCTTTCCCAGACCTACTCTGAGTGGATGGCCTCCTTATCGGCTCAGCTCAGCACGTATTCCCAAGCTGAGGCAGAAAACCTTGTTTTCTGGTTGCTCGAACATCATTTGGGTTTGAGACGGGCAGACCTCCAACTAACTATTCCAACTGCGGTGGACAGGAAACTCCTACTTGCGGATTTCGAGCGATTGCTGACGGGTGAACCGATTCAATACATCCTTGGGGAAGCTCCTTTTTATGGAAGAAGTTTTGGTGTCACGCGGGACACGCTGATTCCGCGCAATGAAACTGAGGAGCTGGTACATCTGATCCTCAAGGAAAATCCCAAGTCGGAACTGCGGATCTTGGATTTGGGAACAGGCACAGGATGTATTCCGATTACCTTGGCCTTGGAGCTGCAGAATCCGGAGGTGTATGCGCTGGATGTATCTGTACAGGCATTGGCCGTGGCACACAAAAATGCCCTACAACTTGGAGCCCAAGTGCAGTTTATGGAAGGAGACTTGTTGGGAAGTATCCCAAATCTTGATCTTTTTGATGTCTTGGTTTCCAATCCTCCCTACGTACCCCTCCGGGAACAGAGAGAAATGCATGTCAATGTTTTGAATTTTGAACCGCATTTGGCACTTTTCGTTCCTGATGAGGACCCGCTTGTGTTTTACCGAGCAATCGGAGTTTGGGGGCAGCAGTTGCTAAAGCAGGGAGGAAAATTGTATTTGGAGATCTACGAGAACTTGGCGGATGAATTGGTACAACTCTTGGGTTCGCAAGGCTATGAGCAGCTGCGTGTGCATCAGGATCTCAATGGAAAAAATAGAATGCTATCGGCTATCTGGCCCTAAACAACAAAAAAATGAAAAATAACTCCCTTTCCGATCTTGGACTCTTAATCGTTCGCCTGCTAGCTGGAGGCATGATGCTTTCACATGGTATCCCCAAATTTGACCGCCTTTTTGGCGAGGATCCTGTAAAATTTGCGGATCCCTTTGGGCTGGGGCCAGAAATCAGTTTGGGGCTGGCAATTTTTGCGGAAGTGGCCTGCGCTATTCTAGTGATGATCGGATTTAAAACCCGCTGGGCTACGATTCCGCTGATGATCACCATGCTGGTAGCAGCTTTTTATGCGCATGCCGCCGATCCTTTTGGAAAGAAGGAACTTTCCTTGCTATTCTTCACCTTGTTTCTATCCCTTCTAATTTCTGGTGGAGGTAGGTACTCGGTGGATGGGGGAATGAAAAAATCTGCCAAGTAAGGAAAATCATTTTATTTTGAATTCAAAGGAAAAATAATATCTATTTTGTGTATGTTTTTCTTTAATTATTATAATATTTTTTAAAATTTTGTTTTAAAAAAAATAAATTAAACTAATAATGCTATATGTTATTTAAATTATATCCTAACAACAAGTAGTTTCACCCCTGCCTTTTTACCTTTAGCAGCCTTAAAGGTTTCCTTTGACAGATAATTGACTTATTTTTAAATTCTTTAAAATAAATAGGAGTTCATCTAGTTTACTATAGGGAGCTGAACCAAACAAATTACATAGGCACGAAGTTTATAACTTCAGAAACGAATTCAACCGATTCACCCAAATCAGTTTGTAAAAAAGAAGTAAACCCTGTGAATTTCACCCAAAGATTAAGTGTAAAGTTTGAGATTGAATTATCCAATTCGATTGCCTATCGATTAGTTGATAGTTTTGAATTTATCTCAAAAACTACATTCTAAATCAGAATTTAAGGAATACAATGAGGCCATCTAGAAAACTATTTCTTCCATTACTCTTTTTCATCGCCTCCATTGCCATTTCATTTTCTTTTGAATCCCTTGTTAATTTTGTAAATCCAATAACTGTAGTTGCCTATAGCGCAAATTCCTGCACAGGTCAAATTCTAATTTCATCCGTTCAAGGTGGTTCGGGACCTATAGGAGATGGGTACCGTTACCAATGGTACAGACAGAATCCTACAAATCCAGCTGTTTACACCGAGCTCGAGGGCGAAATCGCCAGAAGATTAAACGTTGCAGGGTATGGGGTGCCGGGAGTTTTCAAAGTTAGAATTACAGATCCATCGGGCAGTTTTATAGAACCTGAATACCCAATATCTGAACCTTTCCCTTTAGTGGGACAAACCATTTTCTCTGGATTGGTTTGCTCTGATGACCCCAACTCGGGCACACTTATTTTTTTATTTCAAAATGGTTCTGATCCTTACACCTGGACATTAACCAAAACACCAAGTGGACCTTCGCGGACTGGTACATTAACAGGAAGTGAAACTCTAATTGTTAACGCACTTACCGCTGGCACCTACAATCTTACTTGGAGCGATCAAGATGGATGTACTGGTCAAAAAGAGATCATTATTGCTTCCGCAACTCCGATTACAACTCAAGTTAATCAAACCAATGTTACCTGCCCAGGTGGCTCGAATGGCACTGCAACCTTCAATTTATCTGGCGGATGGGGAACTCCCTATGCAATAAAAATAGTAAGAGTTGTTGGTTCAGTGGAAACCACTGTTCTAAATTGGACCAACTTAGGAACAGCAACTACCTATACCGCTAACGGTCTGCCTGCTGGCACTTATAAAGTCTATTATTACGACAGAATAAAAAATGCGCCTATCTCTACCACATATGGATACAATGTCATAAGCCCTCTTCTTTACCCCATATGCGCTAAATTTCAAACTTTTACCATCACAGAGCCAGCACCATTTAGTGTGCCCGTCACTCAATCTGCAGCAGTCTGCCAAGGAGACACCAATGGGTTTCTCACCTTAGTTCCTACAGGTGGTAGCCCCCCTTACCAAATCACTTTTTACTCAGGCCATTTCGCCAACACCCTTGCCCCGGTAGTCAACGGTAGCATGACCGCAATTGGTCAACAAGCTGGGGTAACATCTGGTCAGACCGTTACAAAAAATGGATTAGCTGCAGGACAGTATGCGATTCAATTGATTGATGTAAATGGATGTGTTTATTCAGGAAACTATACCATCATTGAAAACCCAAAGGGTCAAGTCAATGCAACTGCAGACAATGCCTATTGCGCAGGCAGCCCAGTTACCGCTGCATTTAGCACGACCAACGTAGGAGGTACCACCACCTACAGTTGGACAAATAGCAACCCTGCTATCGGGTTAGCAGCAACTGGAACAGGAAATATTTCTTTTACTTCTACCAATACAACCAACGTTCCAATCCAAGGGACAGTCACTGTGACCCCTACTTACACCGCAAATGGGGTTAGTTGCCCAGGACCATCCGACACCTTTATCATTACTGTTAATCCGAAACCGGTCATCCAAAACAGTACTCCCTCGATTTGCTCCGGCGATGCCTTCAGCGTATCTCCTGCCAATTCAGGTGCCACCATAGTTCCAGCAAATACAACCTACACCTGGACCATATCTACGAATAACAACGTCACCGGTCAAAGTGCCCAAGCTACTGGACAGACTTCTATCTCGCAAACACTCACCAACATTTCCAATACGGTTCAAACCGTTACCTACACCGTCACCCCTACCTCCGGAGCAGATGGTAACTGCGTCGGAGCAAACTTCCAAGTCGTAGTTACTGTCAACCCAAAACCGCAAGTTTCCAACGAAACTATTTCTGCCTGTTCCAATGCTCCAATCAGCTATACTGCTACAAATGGTGGTGGTACAAACAACACTAATATAGTTCCTACCAATACCCTGTACACCTGGACTATCAAAACCAACAATACCAACATCACCGGACAAAGTGCACAAGCGACAGCACAATCCACCTTTACTCAAACACTACGCAATAAAACCAATGCGCAGGAGACCATAACCTATACGCTCACGCCAATCAGCGGCACTTGCGCAGGCGCTCCTTTTGATCTCACCGTTTTAGTTAACCCAACTCCTGAAATTGCGGCCAAAACAGCCGCGATCTGTTCAGCTGAGACCTTCACCGTCTCTCCAACTAACACTGTATCGAATGGAGTAGGAGATATCGTCCCTACTGGGACTACCTACACCTGGACAGTGCCTGCAAACAGCAACGTCACTGGAGAAACTCCGGTGACTACACCACAGGCTTCCATCAGTCAAGCGCTTATCAATACCACCAATACCGTACAAACTGTCACCTATACGGTCACACCTACCTCCGGGGCAGCAGGTAATTGTGTCGGAGCAACCTTCCAGGTAGTCGTTACGGTCAACCCTAAGCCTGCAATTGCAAATGAAACCATTGCTTCCTGCTCAAATGCGCTAATCACCTATACGGCAGCAAATGGAGGAACAAACAACAACATCATCCCTACCAATACGAAGTACACCTGGACCATAAAAACCAATAATACCAACATCACTGGTCAAGCTGCTCAACCTGCTGAACAGAATAACTTTACCCAAACCCTACGGAATATCACGAATGCGCAGGAGACCATCGTCTACACCCTTACTCCAATCAGCGGAACGTGCGCGGGAGCTGCCTTTGATCTTACAGTACAGGTAAACCCTACCCCTGAAATTGCAAACGAAACCATTGCCGCCTGTTCGAATGCTCCTATTACCTACACAGCTACAAATGGGGGCGGTATAACTAACAACAATATCGTTCCTACCAATACCCTGTACACTTGGACGATCAAAACCGATAATACAAACATTACCGGAAAAAGTGCACAACCAACTGCCCAAAGTACGTTTACCCAAACGCTTCAAAATACCACAAATATCCCAAAGGACATTGTTTACACGCTAACTCCTAAAAGCGGAACCTGTACTGGAGCTGCCTTTGATCTTACGGTTACGGTCAACCCAACTCCAGTGATTCAAAATACAACCGCTGTAATTTGCTCCGGCGATGCCTTCAATGTCTCTCCTGCCAATGCTGGGGCTACAATAGTGCCCGCAAATACCACCTACACCTGGGCTGTAATACCTAATGCAAATGTTACCGGCGAAGCGAATGAAGCCGCAGCCCAGACTTCGATTTCCCAGACACTTACCAACACCACAAACACGGTTCAGACCGTAACCTACACCGTTACTCCTAGATCGGGTGCAGCTGGTAATTGTGTGGGAGCAACCTTCCAGGTAGTTGTCACTGTCAATCCTAAGCCTTCGGTAAACACGGCCCAAAGCAGAGTTGTCTGCTCAAATTCAACTTTGACTTATTCAGTCACTAATGGAGGGGGCAATATCATTCCAGCTGGCACTCGATACACTTGGACCATCCAAAGTGATAACACAGACATCTCTGGGCAAACCGAAGAGCCTATTTCGCGGACTAACTTCACTCAAACCCTTAAGAATAAAACCATTGACCCTCAAACCATCGTCTACTCAATTACACCAGTCAGTAACAATGGAGCCTGCATAGGCACAACTTACCTGCTTACAGTACAAGTAAACCCAACCCCTGAAATCGCCGCCAAATCAACGGCAATTTGCTCTGAAGGAACCTTTTCCGTATCCCCTTCCAATGGATTTGTGAATAGCAATAACGTGGTGGACATCGTCCCTGCAAACACCACCTACATCTGGACTGTGGTAGACAATCCATTGGTTACTGGAGAAGCTGAAGAAACTAACTTTCAGGCTAACATTAGCCAAACGCTCACCAATACCTCCAACACGGTCCAGACAGTTGTCTATACCGTAACGCCTAGATCCGGGGCGACTGGCAATTGTTTCGGCCTTGAATTTCAAGTGAGCGTACAGGTAAATCCTAAACCGTTTGTACAGCCGATTGCTCAAACTTTCTGTTCTGGAAGTCCCTTTACGATCACCCCTGCCAATGGCAGTGGAAATATCGTTCCTACCGGCACCACCTATTCCTGGACTTTCGTTGACAATGCCAACGTGACGGGAGAAGCGAATGGAACGAATCAAGCGAACCTTACACAAACACTAACCAACAGCACTACAACCCCACAGGTAGTCACCTATACGGTTACCCCTACTTCAGGGGCTACAGGGAACTGCGTTGGAAGCTCGTTTACGGTCACCATTACGGTCAATCCTACTATCCAGATAACCAACAAAACTCCAGCAGCTATTTGCTCCAGATCCTCGTTCACTGTACAGCCTGTCGATGGTGTAGATGGGGATTTTGTTCCAAATGGGATGCTGTATACTTGGACAGTTGCACCAAACACTAACATTGAAGGGGCTAGTAATCAAACTACGCCGCAGGCTTCCATTAGCCAAACTTTACGAAATAAAACGAACAGCCCAGAAACTGTTGTTTATACTGTAACCCCAATTTACGGGGCATCTTGTTCGGGAGGGACTTTTTCAATCACTGTTACTGTCAACCCAACACCTGAGGTCGCTGCTAAATCAGACACCATCTGCTCCGGTGGCACCTTCACGCTATCCCCAACCAATGCCGTGGCGAATGGAATAGGTGACATCGTCCCTGCAAACACCACTTATACCTGGACAGTAGCCACCAATAATAACGTCACTGGTCAAAGTGACCAACCAACTGGACAGGCTACCATCTCGCAAACGCTTACCAACATTTCCAATACGGTTCAAACCGTCACCTATACCGTTACTCCTAGATCTGGTGCAACTGGTAATTGTGTCGGAGCAACCTTCCAACTCCTGGTTACCGTCAACCCAAGGCCACTAGTTGCTAACCAAACTATAATAGCTTGTTCTAGGGCACCCATCTCCTACACGGCTACACAAGGAGTTAATGGGAATATCGTACCTGCTGGTACCCAGTACACTTGGACCATCAAAACCGATAACAATCTGATTACTGGCCAAGGTGTGCAGACTACCGCACAAGCTTCATTTACCCAAACCCTTCGAAATACCACCAATACACAAAAGACAATTGTCTATACGCTCACTCCTAGCATTGGTACTTGCGTGGGCCAACCTTTTGACCTCACCGTTCTAGTCAACCCAACACCTGAAATCGCTGCCAAAACAACAGCAATCTGTTCGGAGGAAACCTTCAACGTATCACCAACTGACTTGTTCTTGAACGTAAGTAATTCAAGTATCGACATTGCCCCAGCTGGGACTACCTACACCTGGACGGTAGCTACAAACAACAATGTCAATGGAGAATCTTCCGAGGTTATTGAAAAACCATCTATTAGCCAACAGCTTACCAACCTCACCAACGTTCCACAAACGGTAATCTATACCGTGACTCCCAAATCTGGAAATTGTGTAGGACAACCCTTCCAAGTTAGTGTTCAGGTAAACCCTAAACCGTTTATCCTGCCTATTCCTCAAACGGTCTGCTCGGCAAGTTCATTTACCATCACACCAACTAATGGTAATAATAATATAGTCCCTACTGGCACCACCTACTCCTGGACATTTGCAGACAATACTAGCGTAACGGGCGAAGCAATTGGATCGAATCAAGCCAACTTTAATCAGATTTTAACCAATTTAACCACTACCCCACAGCAAGTCATCTACACGGTGACGCCAAGATCAGGGGATGCCGGTACCTGCGTTGGAAGCTCATTCACTGTAACCATTACCGTCAATCCTACGCCTGTAATCGCTGACATTACCACCACGACCTGCTCCAATACTAGTTTCCTAGTGACCCCGCAAGATGGAAATGTGGTTTCTGGAAATATTGTCCCTGCTGGTACCACCTACACCTGGACCGTAACCGCTAACGCAAATGTGGAAGGAGAAAGCAACCAAACTGTTGCACAAACCAACATCAGTCAATTACTCCGGAGCATAACCAACACTGCACAAACTGTTGAATACCAAGTAACTCCAAGACTTGGTAACTGTCCAGGAACTCCTTTCCGAGTTACTGTTACAGTCAACCCAACGCCTGAGATCGCTGCTAAAACAAGGATCATTTGCTCTGGAGAATCCTTCATTGTTAACCCAACTAATACCGTTGCGAACGGAATAGGTGATATCGTCCCTGCCAACACCACCTATACCTGGACTGTAGCGACAAACACAAATGTCACTGGTCAAAGTGACCAAGCAACTGGACAGACATCCATCTCGCAAACACTCACCAACATCTCCAACACTGTTCAGACCGTTACCTACACCGTAACCCCAACCTCTGGCAATTGCGTCGGAGCAACCTTCCAGGTCGCCGTCACCGTCAACCCAAGGCCACTAGTTGCCAACCAAACCATAGAAGCTTGTTCTAGGGCACTCATCTCCTACACGGCTACACAAGGAGTTAATGGGAATATCGTCCCTGCTGGTACCCAGTACACCTGGACCATCAAAACCGATAATGCCAACATCACAGGGCAAAGTGTACAAGCTACAGCTCAAGCTACTTTTACACAAACCTTACGCAATACCACCAATTCGCAAAAGACTATCGTCTACACGCTCACTCCTAGCATTGGCACCTGCGTAGGCTTACCTTTTGATCTCACTGTGCTGGTCAACCCAACACCGGAAATCGCTGCTAAAACAACAGCAATCTGTTCAGCGGAGACATTCAACGTATCCCCAGCTGATGCAGTAGTGAATGGTGTAGGAGACATCGTCCCTGCTGGGACCACCTACACTTGGACTGTGGCTATAAACAATTCTGTTAATGGAGAATCTTCAATCTCTACGGATCAACCAACTATTAGCCAACAGCTTACCAATCTCACCAATGTGCCGCAGACGGTAATCTATACCGTAACGCCTAAGTCTGGTGTAGTTGGAAATTATTGTACGGGGCAATCCTTCCAGATCAGTGTTCAGGTAAATCCTAAACCGTTTGTTCTACCCATTACTGAAACTGTCTGCTCGGCAAGTCCATTTACAATCAGCCCTGCTAATGGCAATGGAAACATCGTTCCTACAGGCACCACCTATTCCTTGACTTTTGCAGACAATACTAACGTAACGGGTGAAGCAATTGGAACGAATCAAGCCAACTTTAACCAGACCTTAACTAATTTAACTACCAGCCCACAGCAAGTTACTTACACTGTAACTCCAAGATCAGGGGATGCTGGAAACTGCGTTGGAAGTCCATTCACTGTTACCGTTACCGTCAATCCTACGCCAGTAATAGCTAATATTGCTACCACCACCTGCTCCAATACTAGTTTCCTAGTGACTCCACAAGATGGAAATGTAGTCACTGGAAATATTGTCCCTGCCGGTACCACCTACACCTGGACCGTAACCGCTAACGCAAATGTGGAAGGAGAAAGTAACCAAACTGTTGCACAAACCAATATCAGTCAATTACTACGGAACACAACCAACACTGTACAAACCGTTGAATACCAGGTTACTCCAAGACTTGGCACCTGTCCAGGAACTCCTTTCCGAGTTACTGTTACGGTCAACCCAATTCCAGAAATTGAAAACACCACGGCAATAATTTGTTCCGGAGAACCCTTTACCATCTCCCCAACCAATACAGTGGTAAATGGAATAGGGAACATCGTCCCTGCAAACACTACCTATACCTGGACAGTAGCCACTAATAACAGCGTCACAGGTCAAAGTGACCAAGCAACTGGACAGGCTACTATCTCGCAAACACTTACCAACATTTCCAATACGGTTCAAACGGTCACCTACACCGTTACCCCAAGATCAGGAGCGGCAGGCAACTGCGTTGGAGCAACCTTCCAGATTGCCGTTACAGTCAACCCAAGGCCACGAGTTGCTAATGAAACTATAGCTACCTGTTCAAACACGCAAATCAACTACACCGCAACGAATGGAGGACCAAATAACAACATCGTCCCTACAAATACCCAGTACACCTGGACAATTAAAACCAATAACACCAGCATCACTGGGCAAAGCGCACAGGCTACTGCTCAAGCCGCATTTATCCAAACCCTACGAAATACCACCAATACACAGCAGACCATCACCTATACGCTCACTCCTAGCATTGGCACCTGCGTAGGCTTACCTTTTGACCTTACCGTTGAGGTAAATCCAACTCCGGAAATCGCAGCTAAAACTGCTGTTATCTGTTCCGAAGGAACATTCACCGTGTCACCAACTGAAGCGTTCTTGAACGTTGGTAATGCAAGTATTGATATCGTCCCTGCTGGAACTACCTACACTTGGACCGTAGCCCCAAACAACAATGTCACTGGGGAAACTTCCGTTGCTACAGCGCAAACCTCTATTAGCCAGACGCTCACCAATACCACCAACACGGTACAAACTGTCGTCTATACCGTCACGCCAAGATCTGGTGCCACTGGCAATTGCATTGGGCAAACCTTCCAGGTCAGTGTTCAGGTAAACCCTAAACCGTTTATCCTACCTATTCCTCAAACCGTCTGCTCGGCAAGTCCATTTACCATCAGCCCTGCGAATGGCAACGGAAACATCGCTCCTACAGGTACCACCTATACCTGGACTTTCGTTGACAATGCTAACGTAACGGGTGAAGCCAACGGAACAGCTCAAACAAACTTTACCCAAACACTAACCAATACCACCACTATCCCACAGGTAGTTACCTACACAGTAACTCCTACTTCTGGAGATGCTGGCAACTGCGTTGGAAGCCCATTCACCGTAACCATTAAGGTTAATCCTACGCCGGTCATCTCGGCTAAAGAACTACTCATTTGCTCTGAAGACACCTTTAACTTTACCCTTACAGATGGAGCTAATGGGGATAAAATTCCTACAGGCACAAAATATACCTGGACCGTGATTCCAAATCCAAGAATAACTGGCGCAGTGAATCAAAGTATTCCACAGAACTCGATCCTAATTACCCAGGCCCTAGTCAATACAGGAACAGCAGTAGAGACAATCACCTACCAGGTTACCCCAACCAGTGCTACAGGATGTAGTGGAGTTTCATTCAACCTAGTGGTTACCGTCAAGCCCCCTATCGTCATCAATGGAGAGCCTTTTAGCTACAATGGATTTGGGATTTCATGCTTTGGTGCCAACGATGGTAAAATTGATATCAATCCTACTGGAGGAAAATTGCCTACGGATCCTGCAGGATATACTTACTCTTGGACAGGTCCCAATGGATTTACCTCTACTGACCAAGATATCGAAGATTTGGTACCAGGAACCTACACGGTTATTGTCAACGAAGGATCTGGAATTTGTACCCAAACCAAAACCTTTGTCGTAACCGAACCACAGCCTGTAGTCATTACCGAAACCATTTCCAATTACAATGGCTTTGAAATCTCCTGTTTTGGAGCTTCGGATGGTAACATCAACCTTTCGGTCACTGGAGGCACCAGTACCTATACCTACCTCTGGACTGCCACCCTTGGTGGGCTTGTTCCAGCAGGCATGGAAACAGCTGCGAACTTGACGGGGGTTCGTGCCGGTACCTACAGTGTCAAGGTACTCGACTCCAACGGTTGCGAGAAAATTGAAACTTACGAATTGAGACAGCCTGCCCCAGTGGCAATAAGTGAGGTGGTACCGAATAGACGGAATATCCTCTGCTATGGAGAGGCCACAGGTAACATCACCGTGCTCGGTTCGGGCGGAATAAAACAATATACCTTTACCGTCACAGGAACGGACTATACAGGAACAGCAGTGTCTCTTACTTCAGGGCCTACCAACCTCAACCTATTCTCCTTCTCTGCGCTAAAGGCAGGTACCTACGTGCTCACCTTGACAGACTTGAACGGTTGCCAGAAGAGCGTCGCACCGATCACCCTAACTCAACCTCTTGCTCCCTTACAAATATCCAATGAAGTACTATCCAATTACAATGGATTCAACATCGCGTGTTTTGGGGATACAAATGGTTCCATCTCCCATCAAGTAAGCGGTGGAACCGCACCTTACCGCTATGCCTGGACTGGACCGAATGGGTTTTCTTCCACAAGCCTTAACCTAAGCAACTTAGCTGCAGGTAGCTATACGCTGACCATCACCGATGCGGTCAACTGTAAGCTAGTGAAAACGTATGAAATGCGTGGTCCAGATCCGATTGCAGTGGATGCGGTCAAGCAAAACGTGCTCTGCGGTGGTGAATTGAGCGGCAATATCTTTATCCGAAATGTAACGGGCGGCACTGGCACCTATCAATTCCTCTGGCTGAAAGATGGAGTTGGTGAAATCAAACGTTCCATTGTACCGGAAGACTTGAGAAATATTGGTCCAGGACGATACATACTCCTGATAACAGATCAGAACTTCTGCGAATACATCCAGATATTTGATGTCACCGAGCCGGTGGCATTGGTCACTACCTTGGTGAAAAAAGAGAATAACTTGTGCTTTGGAGAGTCCAAAGGAAGTATTCAAATCAATATTGCCGGAGGCACTGCCCCATACCGGTATGCATGGACTGGTCCAGGAGGATATTCTTCTACCAATAAGGATCTGACAGGCCTCCTATCGGGCACCTATGAAGTAGCCGTCACAGATGCGCTACTTTGTACCAGCACCTTATCGGTTACCATCACACAGCCTACGGAGATCATCGTTACTCCTACCCTCACCATGGTGAGCTGTCCGAATGGAAAGGATGGGGCTATTTCCATGACTGTAAGCGGTGGAATTCCTCCTTATGTCTATGCTTGGACAGGGCCCAATGGATTCAAGTCGACTACTAAAGATCTCAGCAAATTGGCTGCAGGAAACTACGATCTAGTGATTACAGATGGAATCGGATGTAAAATCACGCGAACCTTCGAGATTACAGATCCCGAACCAATTGTCCTCACACCGACTATCTCTAATTTCAATGGATTTGAAATTAGCTGTAAAAATGGAAGTGATGGGGTGATTGACTTGGGGATTACAGGCGGAAATGGGGGTTATAAAATCTTCTGGGAAGGTCCAAATGGATTCCGCTCCAACCTCGCCAAAATCGTAGGCTTGGTTGCTGGCACCTATGATGTCACTGTAGTGGACAGTAAAAATTGTATTTCCAAGGCTACCTATACCCTCGATGCACCTGAGGAACTCTTAATTACTAAAGACGATGTCAAAATTACAGACGTCTCTTGCTTTGATGGACGAGATGGAACACTCACTGTCACCATCAAGAAGGCTTCTGTGGGCCCTTACCGTTACGAGTTGAGTGGTACTAGCGTGACAGGGTTCCCGGTTTTAGAATCGATTCTTTCCAATAACCTAAGCTACTCATTTACGGGTCTCCGTGCAGGAAGCTACACCTTGCGCGTCTCAGATGCCAATGGTTGTGCCTTGAGTGAACTCAGTGGACTGGTGGTCACCCAACCTAGCGCTGCTCTGGGCTTTACGATCTTGAAAACAGACAATTTGTGTTACCGGGCCAATAATGGAACGATTCGCATCACCCCAACAGGAGGTACTGCACCTTACACCATTCTATGGAGTAATCTTTCTCAAGCATTCACCCAACAAAATTTAGCTCCAGGTATCTATACTGCCACCCTAACCGATGCCAAAGGCTGTACGATTGCTATCAGCACAGAAATAAAAGAGGCCCCAATTTATGACTTAACGGAAACTGTCAAAAATATTTCCTGCTTCGGCAAAAAAGATGGTTCAATCCAACTCAACATCATTGGTGGAAAGGCCCCTCTAAAAATCGAATGGGCGCATGGTCCTCAAGAGCCTACCTTAAACAACCTAAATAAAGGGGTGTACAGCGTAGTCATCACCGATGCAGGAGGCTGTAAAATTGAGCGGCAATTCGTCATCAACGAGCCGCAACCTCTTGATCTTTCAGCTACAGTAACGGATGCCTTGGATTGCGTAGATCCGAATTCAGGTTCGATAAACATCACTCCTTTTGGAGGCACTCCTCCTTACACCTACAATTGGAGCAATGGAAGTAAAACGCAAAATCTTTCTGCTATTAGCCCAGGCTCCTACAGCTTGGAATTGCTGGATAAGAATGGTTGCCGCATCCTTAAACAATTCACTGTAATTCGTCCTATCCCACTTGAAGTAAGTGTTGCCCAAACTACTGAGCGAGTTTGTAATCCAAGAGGATTGAAATCCAACTTTAAAGTAACCGTCAAAGGGGGAATTGCTCCTTACACGGTCACTTGGAATAGAGGAACAGCGACAAATGGAGGTTTAGTCATGGATACCCAGGAGGTGGGCGTATTTATCGTTACGGTAAAAGACGCCCGTGGATGTATTCAAACCAAGCGAATGGAGGTCATTGAAACCGATCCATTGATTCCGGAATTTGATTATACCTCCGCTTCTTATGATTTGACCTTTGAAAACTTGGTCAACTTTGAGGTGCAGTTTAAGAATTTAAGCGTCGGAAAATACAAGGAGGCATCTTGGGATTTTGGAGATGGTGGAAGTAGTTTAGATAAAGATCCCAAGAAGAAGTATTCAAAAGCAGGCACCTATATCGTTCAACTGAAATTGAAAGACCTGGATGGCTGCGTGGTAACCTATTCCAAAGAAATCGTCATCACTGATTATTACCTTCAGTTTCCAAATGTCTTTACGCCAAATGACGACAGTGTCAATGATCGCTTCTACCCTAAATTCATCTTCATTAAAGATATCCATGTCACGATTATCAATAAGTGGGGAGAATTAGTCTATGAGTCGAAGGATCTAGATGCCTTGGGCTGGGATGGTTTACACAATGGGGAAAGGTCGCCTATTGGGAATTATGTATGTCGAGTAAGACATACCACCCTTGATGGCCGTGTCATTGATCAGTCCGCAGTATTTTATTTGGGTAGGTAAGTATTTTGTCAACGGCTGACGGTCCACGGTCCACAGTAAATTGTACCAGGTACCATGTACGAAGTACCCAACGCGGCGGGCAGGCAAGTACGAAGTATGGATGCTAAACGATGTGGCATAACCGAACGGCTGTAGACAGTCAACTGTGGACCGTTGACAAAATTGTACCATGTACCCACCGCGGCGGGCAGGCAAGTACGAAGTATGGATACTAAATCCGGTCGAACAACGACTCGGCTGTCAACAGTGGACCGTTGAACGTCGACAAGAATTTAGTCAACAGTTGACGGACCACCGTCCACAGACGATACATTTCCCATATAAATAGACGGAATCCATATTTGGATGCAAACTTATATAGTACTACGTCACAGCTGTCGACAGTGGACTGTGGGCCGTTGACAATTTTAATTCCCTGATTTCCTGTCTAACTTGCGGATAATCACAAAAAAAAATCCACCCTGTTCAAATCACCAAAAAATGGGGGAAAGGTTTTAGATATGAAGGATTTTCACCAAGAGCTTGTACACCATACTAAAGAAGAAAAATTCTTGGGATGTGGATGCATTTACCTTGCGTGTAGGGAATCTGATGAACTTCCTAGTTTATGAGAAGAAATTGGCTGGGAATTAATACGTTTTTTGGGTTAAGCTATTTTGTCTTTAGTTTTTTCGGGGCGCTTATTCCTGATCACCCAAGGAACCAAGGTCATTTTTTAAAAATATCCTCAAATACGCGTATTGAAGTCAGTTTTGGGGCAATGCCTTATGGACAAGTTAATCCTAAAGCAGCTAATTTATCTTTTGCAGAAAGCCCAGAAAGTGGCCCGGGAAATGTTTCGTTTTTTTCCACCAAACCCACAAAACTCCCCCTCCAAGGCACAACCCTAGTGCCACCCACCTATTCCGAAAGTGGTCGGGTTTACGTAGAACCAACCGAATCGTTCGTAAACAATGTAAGTTGTCCGACCGTAAGTGCGATTGGTAGGCAAGTTTGTTCTGGAAAACCAAACCATTCAATAACTGTAGACGGAGACCCTGTAGGAACAACTTTCAAATGGACTGTTGATAGATCTTTGGCCCTTAATAACAATAACATAGTTGGCGCAGAAGATCAACCCAATTGGCAGAATTCCGTAACCTTAGTAAATGCGTTAACCAATACAACCAATACAACCCAATTCATTACCTACAATGTAGTCGCTAGATTTAATAATGGTTGCCCAGATCAACAGTTCACTATCAACCTTGCTGTCAATCCTAAACCGTATGTAAGTGATCTAGAAACGATTTATACTTGTTCCGGAGTACCGATTGCTTGGGATGCACCTAATGGTGTAAATA
This sequence comes from Algoriphagus sp., assembly GCA_040403475.1. Lineage (GTDB taxonomy): Bacteria > Bacteroidota > Bacteroidia > Cytophagales > Cyclobacteriaceae > Algoriphagus. Next base: position 306,766 of record JBBAKO010000003.1, read on the forward strand.
ATAATATCGTTCCTAGCAGCACATCCTATATATGGAGCGTTACTCAGTATAATAATTTAATTACAAATGAGAATAATTCATCGGCTGCTAGTACCCAACAAGTTTTCACAGGTACGACAAATAATGGTGGTTTAATTAATAATAGCAACACACAACAGACAATAATATACAGCGTAACACCGGTTAGCGGAACTTGTTCTGGGCAACCTTTTACACTGACCGTAGTGGTAGACCCTACTCCAAAGATTACCGATAAGGATGCTGGTGAAATCTGCTCAGGATCTCCATTTACATTAATTCCTAGTGCCTCCGTCGGAGAGATTATCCCTTCAGGCACCAGCAATGGTGTTACTTACAATACGACCTATACCTGGACTGTTGTACCAAATCCCGACGTAGTAGGGGAAAGCGATCAGAATACAGGACAGAGTTCAATCTCGCAAACACTTACCAATACCTCCAATACCGTACAAACAGTTACCTACAACGTAACGCCGACTTCGACTAATAGTAATTCCCAAAATTCTTGTCAAGGAACAAGCACTTTCAAGGTAACAGTGAGAGTTAAGCCTTTGATTATCAATAAGGTTTTATCCAATGTTACCTGTTCTGGAGGCACTAATGGAAGCATCTCCATCACTCCTTCGGGAAATACTGGTCCTTACAGCTATGCTTGGACAGCTAGTAACGGAGGCGTCATCCCTTCAGGCATGCAGGCTACCGCCACCCTAACAGGGATTAATAAAGGAAGCTACACCGTTAAAGTGACTGATTCCAACGGCTGCGAGAAATCTGAAACCTATGCCATAACCGAGCCGGCACAAGTGGCTATTAGTGAAGTTGTCGCAAACAGAAGAAATATTCTATGCTTCGGTGAAGCCACAGGCACCATTTCTGTCGAAGGAGCAGGTGGAACAAAGCAGTATACTTTTAACCTTACAGGAACGGACTATACAGGAACAGCTGTATCCCTAACTTCTGGGCCTACAAACGACGCCTCTTTTTCATTCAATACACTAAAGAAAGGAACATATTTCGTTACCCTAACAGATGTGAACGGTTGCCAGAACAGTACCGCAGTCATCACTCTCACACAACCGGCCGCACAATTGGCACTTACGAATAGCCAAGTAAACAATTTCTGCTTTGGGGGGAATATTGGAAGCATCTCAATCACTGCATCTGGGGGTACGGTACCCTACACCTATGCTTGGACTGGACCAAATAGCTTTACTTCTACGAATGAAGACTTACAGAACTTAGTAGCAGGAACCTATCAAGTAACTGTAACAGATGCCAACAGTTGTACTCCATTGGTTGGCCCTCAAATTACGATCACTCAGCCGACTCAACTTGCACTTACGCAAAGTCAGGTAAACAATGTTTGCTTTGGGGGCAGTACTGGAAGCATCTCGATCACTGCTTCTGGAGGCACAGCACCCTACACCTATGCTTGGACTGGACCTAATGGCTTTACTTCTACGAATGAGGATCTACAGAATCTAGTGGCAGGAACCTATCAAGTGACAGTCACAGATGCCAACAGTTGTACTCCCTTGGTTGGGCCTCAAATTACAATCACTCAGCCAACACAGCTTGCACTTACGCAAAGTCAGGTAAACAATGTCTGCTTTGGGGGGAATACTGGAAGTATCTCGATCAATGCATCTGGGGGTACTGCACCCTACACCTATGCATGGACTGGACCAAATGGATTTACTTCCACGAATGAGGATCTATCCGCATTGGTCGACGGCACCTACCAAGTCACGGTGAGGGATGCGAATTTATGTACAGCTTTGGTTGGACCTCAAATTACAATCACTCAGCCAACACAGCTGGCACTTACGCAAAGTCAGGTAAACAATGTCTGCTTTGGAGGTAATTCAGGTAGCATCTCGATTACCCCATCTGGAGGCACAGCACCCTACACCTATGCATGGACAGGGCCTAATGGCTTTGCTTCCACGAATGAAGATCTATCCGCATTGGTATCAGGTACCTACCAAGTGACGGTGAGGGATGCAAATGCCTGTACAGCTGTTGGTCCTCAAATTACGATCACTCAACCCACACAACTTGCACTCACGCAAAGTCAGGTAAACAATATTTGCTTTGGGGGCAGTAGTGGAAGTATCTCAATCACTCCATCTGGAGGCACAGAGCCCTATACCTACGCTTGGACTGGACCAAATGGATTTACTTCAACTAATGAGGACTTACAGAACCTAGTGGCAGGTACATACCAAGTAACTGTAACAGATGCCAACAGTTGTACTCCATTGGTTGGTCCTCAAATTACAATCACCCAGCCGATACAACTTGCACTTACGCAAAGTCAGGTAAACAACGTCTGCTTTGGGGGCAGTATTGGAAGCATCTCAATCACCCCATCTGGAGGGACAGCCCCCTACACCTATGCGTGGACAGGACCAAATGGCTTCACTTCCACTACTGAGGACTTACAGAACTTGGTGGCAGGAACCTACCAAGTCACAGTGACCGATGCAAATAGCTGTGCAGCTTTAGTCGGCCCTCAAATTACAATCACTCAGCCAACACAACTTGCACTTACGCAAAGTCAGGTAAACAATGTCTGCTTTGGGGGGAATACTGGAAGTATCTCGATCACCCCATCTGGAGGGACAGCTCCTTACACCTACGCTTGGACTGGACCAAATGGATTTACTTCTACGAATGAGGATCTACAGAACCTAGTGGTAGGAACCTATCAAGTGACGATGACCGACGCAAATAGCTGTGCTGCTTTGGTCGGACCTCAAATTACAATCACTCAGCCAACACAGCTTGCACTCACGCAAAGTCAGGTAAATAATGTTTGCTTTGGAGGTAATTCAGGAAGCATCTCAATCAATGCATCTGGGGGTACTGCACCCTACACCTATGCATGGACTGGACCAAATGGATTTACTTCCACGAATGAGGATCTATCCGCATTGGTCGACGGCACCTACCAAGTCACGGTGAGGGATGCGAATTTATGTACAGCTTTGGTTGGACCTCAAATTACAATCACTCAGCCAACACAGCTGGCACTTACGCAAAGTCAGGTAAACAATGTCTGCTTTGGAGGTAATTCAGGTAGCATCTCGATTACCCCATCTGGAGGCACAGCACCCTACACCTATGCATGGACAGGGCCTAATGGCTTTGCTTCCACGAATGAAGATCTATCCGCATTGGTATCAGGTACCTACCAAGTGACGGTGAGGGATGCAAATGCCTGTACAGCTGTTGGTCCTCAAATTACGATCACTCAACCCACACAACTTGCACTCACGCAAAGTCAGGTAAACAATATTTGCTTTGGGGGCAGTAGTGGAAGTATCTCAATCACTCCATCTGGAGGCACAGAGCCCTATACCTACGCTTGGACTGGACCAAATGGATTTACTTCAACTAATGAGGACTTACAGAACCTAGTGGCAGGTACATACCAAGTAACAGTTACAGATGCCAACAGTTGTGCTTCCTTAGTTGGCCCTCAAATTACGATCACTCAGCCAACACAACTTGCACTTACGAACAGCCAAGTAAACAATATCTGCTTTGGAGGTAATTCAGGAAGCATCTCGATCACGGCATCAGGAGGTACAGCGCCCTACACCTATGCATGGACAGGGCCTAATGGCTTCACTTCCACTACTGAGGATCTACAAAACCTAGTGGCAGGAACCTACCAAGTAACAGTTACAGACGCAAATAGCTG